>PCUU01000003.1:0-58887 GCA_002786855.1 Cytophagales bacterium CG12_big_fil_rev_8_21_14_0_65_40_12 | reverse complement strand
TGGATGTATTCTTTATGACCATCTCAAAATTGGAACTGTCGGGCTCAATGGCCAGAATTTCAGCTTGCGGGTATTTATTGGCGTAAAAAACGGATGCATACCCAATATTAGAACCTCCATCAATAATGGTTTTTGGCGAAAAAGGAAGATCAATTTCATATCGAACATTCATAAAAACTTGCCTGAAAGTAGGCTCATCGGATGTGCCAACTCGCAAAAACAATGGTGAAAGATAACCTGGGATTTCATACTCAACCAGTTCCCCTTCAGGCCCTGAGTGGAATTTATGATATAATTCCATTCCCTTTACTTGTCCATATTTTTTTATATACTGCTTAGGTCTGTAGCTCTTCTTCAGTTTTGCCTTGATAGGAGCATAGGCTCCGTTGGCGATGTTTTTTATAATTCTTTTGAGATTTGCCATTTGCTTAAGCCACTTTGAAAACGAAGTTGTTGATGTATTTTTTCTTATCAATAATTTCACCCTCATGGGTAGCTTGATGAATTGCTATATCGAATTGTTCTAGTGGAGTGAGCACTGAATTGAGAAAGAAAAAGCCTGAATAACCTAGTGAATTGAGGTATGCGAACACATCAAAGATGGTAATTCCTTTGAGGTGTCTATTCTCGCATTCAAAAAGAATTGTAGGTCGATCTTCTAAAAGTATATCTGAGGCTCCTTTAAAGGCGTCTAATTCATGCCCTTCAACATCCATCTTTATAAAGTCAATTTTGGATTTTCGGTTCTTGAGAAGATCGTTTAACGGGATGACTTCAACTTCAATCAAATGGCTGTTTTCTGTAGTTTCTCTTTTTTCGAAGGTGGCTCCGGGGGAAGTTCCTCCCTCCGCTTTAGGAATGAAGAGCGATAAAGTATCTTTAACAGATGAAGCGCCAGCATGGTGAATTTTTATGTTCTTGAATCCGAATTTTGAAATGGCGGTCTCAAGATATTGAAACAGAGTGGGCTGCGGTTCTAAAGCTATGACTTGGCCTTTCGGCCCTACCGCTTTTCGAAGCCAGTATAAATAGGCTCCCTTATGAGCGCCAATATCCAATACAGTATTCCCGTGCTTTACATTTTTCATGATGTATTGCAATTCCTCTCTATCGTTTCGATAGCGATACTTTAGAGCTCTGAACAAAAAGGTGATTTTAGAAAAGGGTTTTATTGGAGCATTCATTGCTTTAAAATAAGGGAATATTCTTCAAATTGTGATAAGTCTCCGTTTTTGGCTTTCAAACATGCCATAACGAATTTTGCAAATTGTGATTCACTAGGAAAATCATAAATTAAACCAGACCATAAGGTTTCGAAACCTTCAATTTCTAATGCTGTATCATGCCTTACCAGCGCTAAAGTTTGTCCGGAATAGTTTTGAATATCGCCAATGGTTTGATCACGAATTGCTCTCCTTTCGGCATAAAAAGGGATGTTGTGAATAAGCGTTTTCTCAATTAAGATGGGTGTTTTGTCATTGATAGTATTCCTTTCCTTAATTACCGAACCAATCTTTTTATAAGGTCTGAACTGTTCTATCGGTACCAAGAATGCGGCCACTAAAATATAGACAGATAGAATTGCGTAGAACGGAATAGCAACTTGGGTAGAAATCTCATCTCCCCTTTTCTTGTTAATAAAAATCAGAACGATTACCCCAGTGAAAATTATGGGTAAAAGGTACCAGACGTAACTCAGTTCAAGAAAGTGAACCGTATAAAAGGAGATTGCCATTATCAAAACTCCAATGGCTATAAGAGGCACCCGGATTACTCGCTTCAATGTTGAATTATAAGGTACTGGATTAAGCAAAAAAGCGGTAATCATAAGCGCTATAGCAGGATGCGCCTGAATAAAGTAGGTGGGGATTTTGCCTTTGGCTGCGGTAAAAATCACGAACATGACTATGAACCATGAGAAAGCAAGCGCAATTTCTTTTTTGATTTTTTTGAACTTGAACAGATAATAACCAAGAATGATGAAAAAGGCCAAAGAATAGGGGAGGATAGTCCAAGAAATGACTTCAACATAGAAAAATGGCCTCATGCTTTTTTCATTTCGAGTAAAGGCCCTATCGAAAGTTTCGCGCTGAAAGATTTCCCAGAAATCACTCCCAAAATTTAGATACATATAAATGACCCAGCTCAAACCAATGATTAAGACAATAGGAACTCCAAAATGCAGCTTGAATTGGCCGGTCTTCTTAAAAGTACTTTTAAGGTTGAAGCCGTTATCGAGTAGGGTAAATAGACCAATAATACCTGCTATGACTACAATATAAGGGTAGCCTTTTGTCAACACAGTTAGGCCTAAGGCAACATAAGCCAAATAATAATACTTGGTTTTATTCTCTTGATAGGCTTTGATAAACCAATAAAGTGTTAGCGTAAAAAAGAAGGTTAAAGGGATTTCTGGTGAGGCATACTGTTTTACTGCCATAAGTTGAACACTCACAGCCATGATCACCAAGGCATAAATTCCACCCCTTTGGCCATAAAGCTTCTTTCCCAGAAGATACGTTAGCCATACTGATCCAATGGTAAGCAGTATAATTGGTAATCTTATTCCGAATTCATTGAGCCCGAAAACGGAGGCGCTCGCGGCAATCAACCAATAGGTAAGAGGAGGTTTGTTGTATCTCGGTTCATAGTTGTACTGAATATCCAAGAAATTACCACTTTCAAACATCTCACGGACAGACTCAGCATAAAAGCTCTCATTTGGCGTCCAAATGTCGTTTATGCTGAAGTTGTAAAGGTACAGTATCGAAATGAGGGTCATTAAAAACACAACCTGCTTTTGATGATCTGCTTCGAGCGAGAGTAATTTTAATAAACCTTTCATTAAACGGTTTTTCCCTTGGTGATGAGTTTTAAGTACATGTATTTTAGGAAGGTATAATATGCGGACGTTTTGCAAATAATCAATCCTTCAAAGCCATCTCTAAAACCCTGTTTAAGCAGGTAAGTCTGAACAAATTTAAATGCTGGACTAAAGACCAGCTTAAAATTACTGGGCTTTTTGCCCAACTGGTGCATTGCCTTTGCGGCTTGTAAGGCATAATTGGCCGATCGATTGATATGATCTTCGTAACTGGTGTATGAATAATGGAGTAAATCACCCTTGATGTGTTGAGCAGCGCCAATCAAATGGACAGAGGGGTGCGGGTCAAGACCTTCCCATTTACCCTTGCGCCTGTCGTAAAGTCTAAGTTTTGCATCAGGATACCAGCCAGAGTGGTTGATCCACTTTCCACAATAATTTGTAAACCTGTTGAAGTAATAGCCATCGAATTGCCAATTGGCTTTGACGCCAAGAATTGATTTTTCCAATGCGGGAGATAAGACCTCATCCGCGTCTAGTTGTAGCACGTAATCAAATTCAGCTTTGTCTTGCGCAAAATTCTTTTGAGCTAAAAAGCCATTCCAAGCGTTTTGGATAAACCTCACCCCAAGTTTCAGACAGATTTCTTTGGTGCGATCAGTGGAATAGGAATCGACCACCAAAATTTCGTCACATATACCGATTAATGAATTTAAGCATCTACCAATGTTTTTCTCTTCATTATGGGTAATGACAACCCCCGAAATTTTAACCGGTTCTCTCATTTGTAAACGTTGGTCGCAAAGTTAGCATTTTGATCTGATTGAAGCTGTTAGTTGGTTATATTTGCAGTCCAAACGTATTCGAATGATTTTAGTAGAGAACGCAGTAATCAGTGACGACATCAAAGAACAATTCTTTGTGTGCGATCTTGAAAAATGTAAAGGGGCTTGTTGTGTCGAAGGTGATTTAGGTGCACCGCTTGAAGATCATGAGCTCAAGGAACTGGAAGACGCCTTGGAAGCCGTGAAGCCGTATCTAAGTGAGGAAGGCTTGAAAGCAATAGAAAAGGAAGGTCCCTACATCATTGATTTTGAAGGTGATTATTCTACCACAACCATTGGTAATAGAGAATGTGCTTTTTCTATTTATGATGAAAAAGGAATTCTGAAATGTGGAATAGAACAAGCTTATCGAGATGGTAAGACTACTTTCAAGAAACCCATCTCATGCGAACTTTACCCCATTCGAATTACAAAATACGATCATTACGAAGCGCTGAATTATGATCGTTGGTCTATCTGTTCTGCTGCTTGCACTTTGGGCAAAAAGTTGGGCGTGCCTGTTTATAAGTTTTTGAAAGATGCGTTGATCAGAAAATATGGTGAGGCTTGGTACCAAGAGCTCTGTAATGAGATTGAAGGGAAATAAAAGAGGCCATTTCTGTTGAAAATGGCCTCATAATTAGGTTACTTTTTCTCGGAATTTATAATCCGCTAAAATCGAAATCCTCTAAAAACTTAGTTGTGAAATGTCCTGATTTAAAGATAGGATCATCCATCAATTTGATATGAAAAGGAATAGTGGTTTTCACCCCTTCGATCACATATTCTTCCAATGCTCTTTTCATTCTTACTAAAACTTCTTCTCTCGACTGGGCGGTCACGATAAGCTTACCAATCATTGAGTCATAATTTGGAGGTATTGTATATCCAGCATAAACATGGCTATCCACCCTTACACCGTGTCCACCGGGAGTGTGCAAATTGGTGATTTTGCCAGGACTAGGTCTAAAGCCATGCGCAGGATCTTCCGCATTGATACGACACTCCATGGAATACAATTTTGGGAAGTAATTTCTTCCAGAAATTTTCTCTCCTGCCGCTACCTTGATTTGTTCTTTGATCAAATCGAAGTCAGTTACCTCTTCAGTAATTGGGTGCTCTACTTGGATTCGGGTGTTCATTTCCATAAAGAAGAAATCACCGTGTTTGTCTACTAGGAATTCAACGGTTCCAGCACCTTCATACTTGATTGATTCGGCAGCTTTAACAGCGGCTGCACCCATTCTTTCTCTTAATTCTTGATTCAAGGCAGGAGAGGGAGTTTCTTCTACCAGCTTTTGATGTCTTCTTTGGATCGAGCAGTCTCTTTCCGAAAGGTGACAAGCTTTTCCAGTGCTATCTCCAACAATTTGAATTTCTACGTGGCGAGGTTCTTCTACGAATTTTTCTAGGTACAATCCATCATTGCCAAAAGCAGCGGCAGATTCCATTCTTGCATCGTCCCAAGCTTTTTGGAATTCGCTATCGTTTTTTACGATACGCATCCCACGGCCACCACCACCCGCAGTAGCCTTTAGAATCACTGGATATTTAATTTCGTTGGCTATTTTAATACCCTCTTCAACTGAAGTCAACAGGCCGTCTGACCCAGGAATGGTAGGTACCCCAGCTTTTTTCATGGTGTCTTTGGCCGTAGCCTTATCTCCCATTTTATCAATCATATCGGGGCTAGCGCCAATAAACTTGATGCCGTATTCTTCGCATACCCTTGAAAATTCAGCGTTTTCCGACAAGAAGCCATAGCCAGGATGGATTGCATCGGCATTGGTAATCTCGGCAGCAGAAATGATATGAGGTATTTTTAAATAGGATTCCTTAGATGGGGCTGGGCCAATATTTACGGCTTCATCTGCAAATCGAACGTGTAAGCTATCTTTATCGGCTGTGGAATACACTGCAACAGTTTTGATTCCCATCTCCTTACAAGTCCTGATGATCCGTAGGGCGATCTCGCCTCTATTGGCAATTAATATCTTTTTAAACACTGCTATTTCTAATTTAGGTTAAAAATAAAATAGGGGAATCCCCTGACTTGTGCTTACGCAGGCTCTACTAGGAATAAAGGCTGATCGTATTCGATTGGCGAAGCGTTTTCTACCAGTACTTTTACTATAGTACCAGAAACCTCAGATTCAATTTCGTTGAAAAGTTTCATAGCTTCAATAATACCCACTTTATCACCTGCTTTCACTTGGTCGCCAACGTTAACGAATGATGGTTGGTCAGGCTTAGGTGATCTATAGAAAGTGCCGATCATTGGGGACTTAATTTCTACATAACTATTGGCTGCTGGCTTAGCAGGAGCAGCAGGGGCTGCTTCTGCAGCAGGTGCAACGGGGGCTGGTGCAGGAGCCGCAGCAACCACAGATGGTGCCGCTACAATTCTACCTTCTGTATCTCTTCTTACTTTGATTTTGAATTCTTCGGTTTCGATGTTCACCTCAGCTAAGCCTGACTTAGCGATGAATTCAATCATACTTTTTATTTCTTTCTGGTTCATAGCAATTCGATTTTTTTGATTTAAGGAGTACTACTTCACGCGTTCACCATATGAACTTGTTCTTGTATCTACTTTGATTTTGTCGTCTTGGTTAATAAACAATGGAACTTGAATAATCGCACCAGTTTCCAAAGTGGCTGCTTTCGAAGCATTGGTTGCGGTGTCTCCTTTGATTCCTGGTTCGGTGTAAGTTATAACAAGTTCTACATAAGCAGGCAATTCTACCGAAAGAACTGATTCTTGTTCGGCATGAAAAAAGATATCGACCTCTTGTCCGTCTTTCATAAACTGTGGAGCATTGATCAATTCTTCTTGAACCACAATTTGCTCAAAGGTTTCGGAATTCATGAAGTTATAACCGAAGTCGTCTTTATAGAGGTATTGATGAGGTCTTTTTTCTACTCGGGCGGTCACCACCTTATGTCCTGAGGTAAAAGTATTGTCCAATACTTTCCCTGTTCTCATACTTTTAAGCTTGGTCCTTACGAAAGCCGGGCCTTTTCCGGGTTTAACATGCTGGAATTCAGTAATTGCATAGAGGTCGTTGTTGTATTCGATTACAAGACCGTTTTTAAAATCTGCTGTACTTGCCATGTCTATTTTTGAAGCTAAGTTATAAAATTACTTTTTTTGATGGAGAGTATTTTTACGATGGGTCGTAGGCCCATTTCAAGTAGATGGATCCCCAAGTGAAACCGCCTCCAAAAGCGGCAATGATTAAATTATCTCCTTTTTTAAGTTGGCTTTCATAATCCCACAAACAAAGAGGAATGGTCCCACTAGTAGTGTTTCCATATTTATGAATATTCAACATTACCTTTTCTTCACCTATTTCCATCCTACGGGCGGTAGCATCGATGATTCTTTTGTTGGCTTGATGAGGAACTAGGAACTTCACATCTTCTCCTGTGAGATTGTTTTTCTCCATTATTTCTGCTGAAACATCCGCCATGTTGGTTACCGCAAATTTGAAAACTGCTGATCCTTCTTGGAAAACATAATGCTCTCGGTTGTCGATGGTTTCGTGCGTGGCAGGCTTCCTACTTCCGCCAGCCTTCATGTGTAAATACTGCGCTCCTGAACCATCAGACCTCAGGATAGTGTCCATAATGCCTAATTCTTCACCAGTAGGTTCTAGAAGAACAGCCCCACCGCCATCGCCAAAAATAATGCAAGTGGTTCGCTCTTGATAATCAATGATAGAGCTCATTTTGTCGGCCCCAACAATGATCACTTTCTTGTATTTTCCTGTCTCTATAAACTGGCTACCAGTGGTAAGGGCATAAATAAAGCCTGAACAAGCTGCTTGTAAATCATAACTAAAGGCGTTTTTGGCACCTATTGCATCTGCAATGATATTGGCAGTTGCAGGAAAAAGCATGTCTGGAGTGGTGGTGGCGCAGATCAGCAGATCAATATCTGCTGGGTCGGTATTGGTTTTGGCCAAAAGACCTTTAACGGCTTCGATACCAATCACAGAAGTGCCTTGGCCTTCGCCTTTTAAAATTCTTCTTTCTTTGATGCCAGTCCTGGAAGTTATCCATTCATCTGTAGTGTCAACAATGGTTTCAAGTTCCTTATTGGTGAGAACGTAGTCTGGCACCCAGCCATACACTCCTGAGATTTTTGCTCTAATTTTAGTCATTCAGTGCGGTTTAGATGGAAACTACCATCCTTCATTGCTAAATAGTTGGCCAATATAGGGGGTAACACTCGCAGATTCAAATATTCTGCGATTCAAAGCTGCTCCATAGGCTAAATGAAGTGGCTATAAATAAATATTGCTCCTGAATAGATATTCAGGAGCAAACATTCCTTAGTCTAGCGCTAGGCTTAGGCTAAAACTTCTTTTTCCATCACTACTTTACCTTTGTAGTAAAGTTTTCCTTCGTGCCAGAAAGCCCTGTGTGGCATGTGTAATTCACCTGTTGTTGGGCAGATCACGAATGCTTTTTCGCTCAATTTTTTATGAGTTCTACCTTTATCTCTTCTGGTTCTGGAGGTTTTTCTCTTAGGATGCGCCATTTTTCTACGATTTTATAGCCGAAGCCATTATTTGTTTTTTAATTTTTTCAAAGATGCCCATCTCGGGTCAATCATTTCTTCGTTTTCCTGATCTTCTGTTTGGTCTTTTTCTTCTGAAGAATAAATCAACAACACTTCATCATCGTTTTCCTCGTCATCTTCTTCCGAGTATCGAGGGTGTAGTTTCTTCATTGGGATATCAAGTCCGATGAATTCAAACATGATGGAAGCAACATTCAGTTTTTGGGTGTCGCGAGGGATTACCATCGCTTCATCCGACAATTCATTGGTTTCATCACCAAGTTTGTAAATGAATGCCCTTTCCAAATCAATCGGAAAATCAAACAAATCAAGCGATCTATCACACTCCAACTCTACTGAGCCGTGAATGATGAAGGTCGTCTGGATCATTGTTTCGGACTTTTCTAATGAAACCTTAGCTTGGAGAAACCCCTTGTTAACGATCTCATTTTCAAACAAATCAAAGAACTCCTTATCTAAATCAAATTCAAATTCGTGCAGCCCATTGCTGAGCTTGAAGATTTGAATTTCATATTTTCTAAGTACTTTCAAGTATCCCTCTCAAAATCAGGACTGCAAAGGTAAGAAAATAAGCTGTAATCGTGAAAGTGTGTTCGTGAATTTCATGAATAAATATTCTGATGCCCGAAGAGCCATTTTGTTGACTACTTAGCATCATTTCTTTCATCAGGTATCAAAGTCCTTTTAATTGATGGACGCTACAACTTTTAAGTCATTTCCTTTGGGAAGTTCACTTAACTGAGCATCCGAAATCATTATTTCCTTGATAGTTGCTTCAAATACGTTTAAATCTAAATGTTCAGAACAGGTCATATTGAGTTGAATGTTCTTTCGTTTCGAAGCAATGATAAAATCATTGATGATTTCGAGAACATCGTGTTCAATATGAATGGTTTTGGAAGCGTCAATCAAGACGTAACTGTTGTTCGGCATATTGTTCAGTTCTTTTAAGATCGCTGCTTTATTAAGGAAGGTCACATTTTCTGACAGTACGATTCGGTAATGCTCATCATTGTCCGCTTTTGTGGTTTTAAGCACATAAGGGCTTAAATAGATTTTTCTGAGGATTAGGAAAACGGCAACCGCCAACCCAATACCGATTCCTACCAAAAGGTCAGTAAGGATAATGGCAAGTACTGTAACCACAAATGGGATGAATTGCTTTGGCCCTTCCTTGTACATCTGTTTGAAAATAGATGGCTTTGCCAATTTAAAACCTACTATAAAAAGTATTGCGGCTAAACTGGACAAAGGAATAAGGTTGAGGATGTTCGGAATAATCATGGCCGAAATCAAAATCAATAAGCCATGGATAAATGAGGCTGCCTTAGTTTGCCCACCCGATTGAATGTTGGCCGAGCTCCTAACAATGACTTGCGTGACGGGTAGTCCCCCAATTAAACCAGAAACTAGATTGCCTATTCCCTGTGCCCGCAATTCTCTATTAGTTGGAGTAATTCTCTTATGGGGATCTAGTTTATCTGTGGCTTCTACACAAAGTAGGGTTTCTAAACTGGCAACAATGGCAATCGTAAATCCAACGACCCAAACCTCTGGATTTGTAATTTGGCTGAAATCAGGGAGGGTAAATTGGCTTAAAAATCCTTCGAAACTGCTCGATACAGGAATGGAAACCATGTGCTCGGGACTGACTTCAAGAGAAGTGCCCGAAAATAATTTCCCTAAAACTATACCACCAATCACCACCACCAACGGGCCTTGAATCACACTGAAAATTTTAATTTTCTTCATGAATTTTTGCTCCCAAAGTATAAGAATGATGAGTGACAAAGCGGAGACTACAATGGCTCCAGAGGTGATAAAATCCAACATGTTAGAGAGCTCCGAGAAAGTGTTTTCTCCATCTGCTTGAATAAAATCCATGTCCCCTTCATAATCTTTATCATAGCCGAAGGCATGCGGAATTTGCTTTAAGAAGATGATGATCCCGATAGCTGAAAGCATTCCTTTGATCACAGAAGTAGGAAAGTAATAACCAATGATACCTGCCCGCAACAAGCCAAGGACGATTTGAAGCAAACCCCCGATCATTACGGCAGTAAGAAAAATCTCAAAAGAGCCCAGCTCACTTATGGCGCTCAATACAATGACGGTAAGTCCAGCAGCAGGGCCAGAAACACCCAAATCTGAGCCGCTAAAAGCGGTAACGATAATGCCGCCAACCATTCCAGCAATAATGCCTGAGAAGAGAGGTGCGCCAGAGGCCAAGGCTATTCCTAAGCATAAAGGAACTGCCACCAAAAAGACGACAAGGCCTGCCGGGGCATCTTTGTTTAAGTTTTGTAAAAAATCGGATTTCATAAGAAAAAAGTATTAAGTCAGGTGTCCTGATTTGCGTTAAAAAATTGATTTGATCCTTGGAAGGAGTGTAGATAAATATCAGATCAAATCTGGAGGTGGGCTGAAAATCGACATCAACTGACCAAATTCAGTGTAAACATGATTTTGGTAGGTGAGCAATACGTTCATTTTAAGGACATGAAAGGAGAAATTGGAAGTAATGAAATCATCATTCCATTCTTTTGAATTCTCGGTTTCTTTTTCGTTCTCTTCTCCAGCATCCACCAATTCTTGAAGATCGTAACTTTTAGATACCACCATGGCTTGAGTAAAAAAAGCCAAAATAAAAATCGATAAAAAGCCAATAGCAAAGGCCTTTCTGATTTTCACTATTTGGAATGGCTTTTTGAGCATGAAGTAAATTTAGAACTTTTAAAATAACATGAAAACCTGAATTTTGTAAAAACGGGCATTTGGGATCGGCCGAAATCAGCTTCTCCTAGTACGAACTATATCAATCGCCATAAAAAGAGCCGCCCTCATACTGCTTGGATCTGCCAAATTTTTCCCTGCAATGCCAAAAGCAGTACCATGGTCTGGCGAGGTACGTACCACTGGTAATCCAGCAGTGAAGTTCACACCGTCTTCGAATGCGATCGTTTTAAATGGAATCAATCCTTGGTCGTGATACATGGCCAAAACGGCATCAAATTGACTGTATGACCCATTACCAAAAAAACCATCTGCTGGATATGGCCCAAAAACAAGTTCACCTCTGTTTTTCAATTCCTGAATTACGGGCAAAATCATATCCTTTTCTTCTGAACCCAAAAGCCCATCTTCACCCGCATGAGGGTTTAAGCCCATGATGGCAATGCGAGGCTTTCTTATACCAAAGTCCTTCTTTAAGGAAGATAGCATGAGAGCGATTTTTCCTTTCAATCTTTCCGCAGTCAATTCTTCTTTAATCTTCATCAACGGGATATGTCCTGTAGCTACTCCAACCCTCAGATTCTCGTTGCACAAGAACATTAGGCTGTCTTTGGCGCCAAAAGTCGTAGTGAAAAACTCGGTATGTCCCGGGAATTGAAATTTTTCGCTCTGAATATTGTGCTTGCTAATTGGGGCAGTCACCACGGCATCTATGACGCCATTCTTTAGGTCTTCTACAGCCTTTTCCAAAGCGGCCAAAGCGCATTTTCCACCGTCTTCATTTTCTTCTCCGGGCTTGATTGCTACATCTTCGTTCCAACAGTTAATAACGTTGGACTTTCTGTCGTGGAAGTGATCGCCCTTATTGAATTGATAGAATGCAAAACTGTTAATGTCCAGCAGCTTTTTGTAATGCGAAAAGGTTTTGCCATGCCCGTAGAGCACAATGGTAGCAAAATCAAAAAGCTTTTGCTCTACCACAGTTTTAATGATTACCTCCGGACCAATGCCATTTATATCGCCAATGGTAATTCCAATAGTAGGTCTATATCTTCCTTCTTCAGTCTGCTGATTCATACAATAAAGAATTTAAGCCTTTTGTTCGCTGTAAAGAATTTTGAATTAGGTTTGAAGCGTTAAGAGAAATTGATCTGAATAGGCATATTCTCCATCGAAACTCTCAACTTTGCGCAAATTAACGTTTTTCTAACAGATATTCCCATGTCATTCGTAAGGCCAAAAAAACATCTAGGACAGCATTTTCTTAAAGACATGAGTATTGCTGAAAGGATTGCCCAAGGACTTTCGGGGCATGGAGAGTACAATCAGGTTTTGGAAATAGGCCCAGGAACGGGTGTGTTAACGCAATTTTTATTGAAGGATAAGTTTGAAACCTCTGTGGTAGAAATTGATAGAGAATCTGTTGCTTATCTTCATCAACATTTTAAATCACTGTCGGGTAGAATAATTGAAGGCGATTTCCTTAAAATGGATATCGAAAAGCACTTCGAAGGGTCATTTGCCATCATTGGAAATTTCCCTTATAATATTTCTTCTCAAATTTTTTTCAAGGTTTTAGAATTAAGAAATAAGGTGCCCGAGGTAGTTTGTATGATTCAAAAAGAGGTGGCGGATCGGTTGGTGTCACCTCCTGGAAACAAGGACTATGGGATTTTAAGCGTACTCCTAAAGGCGTATTACGATCTTGAATATTTATTCACTGTTGGGCCAGAAGTTTTTAATCCTCCCCCTAAGGTAAATAGCGCAGTAATTCGGCTCAAAAGGAACAATGTCGCTGCACTCGATTGCGATGAAGTACTCTTTAAAACTATTGTGAAAGCGGGCTTTCAAATGAGGCGAAAAACGTTGCGCAACGCATTAAAACCAATAAATTTGCCCGAAGAATTAATGCAAGAGAAAGTGCTGGACCTTAGGGCCGAAACACTTTCCGTTGAGCAATATGTTGAACTGACCAATCTAATTACCTCGTGTCGGAAATCGTGAAGGAATTTGAACTGTCCAAGGAGTATCTTCAGGCGCTTGAAACCGCCATTGAAGAGAAAAATGATGCCTTCATCCGTGAAACGATGGAAGGGGTAAATCCTGCGGATATTTCTGCCTTATTGGATGAAGTTGATCATGACTTTGCCAAGTATGTAATTGATATCCTTGATAATGAGGTCGGGGCAGAAATCATCGAAGATCTCGAAGAAGATACTCGGACCAAATTCTTAGGGAACTTCAGTCCAAAAGAAGTGGCCGATTACATCACAGAAATGGACTCTGATGATGCCGTAGATATCATCAACGACCTGCCTCCAAAAACCCGAGAAGAGGTAATCTCTGAAATTACCGATCCTGAAACGGCCGCCCACATTCAAGAACTGATGCGCTATGACGAAGATTGCGCTGGTGGGCTTATGGCAAAGGAGATGATCGTTGCCAATGTCAATTGGAACATCGTTCAAACCATTGAAGAAATTAGAAGGCAGCGCGAAAATGTCGAAAAAATCTACTCTGTTTATGTAGTGGACGACAAGCGAAGGTTATTGGGGAAGGTTTCTGTCAAAGACATCCTGTTGGCAAACGACAATACTTTGATCAAAGATATTTTTGATGATGACGTAATTGCTGTCGAAACTTATTTGGATGAAGAGGAAGTGGCCACAATCATGCAAAAGTACGATCTGGATGTTGTTCCGGTGGTCAACCTTCAAGGCAAGTTAGTGGGCAGAATTACCATTGACGATATTGTGGACGTCATCACCGACCAAGCCGAGGAGGATAGGCAATTGATGTCTGGTTTATCCTCAGATGTTGAGGAAGATGATTCGATTTGGGCCATTTTAAAGGCAAGACTTCCTTGGTTGATCATAGGGTTAATTGGTGGAATTGTTGGCGCTTTTGTGATCAAAGGTTTTGAAGAAGACATGGAGAATATGGTCGGTTTGGCCTTATTTATCCCACTGATAATGGCCACAGGAGGAAATGTAGGGATTCAATCCTCCACCCTTGTGGTTCAAAGTTTGGCCAATAAATCGGTCTTTACAGATACACTAGTCAAAAGATTATTGAAGATGGTGGCTGTGGCCATGTGCACAGGTCTGGTCTTGGGGAGCATCAGTTTCCTTTTCGTAAACCTGTATGCCGAAGCTTATTTAGGCGTTGTTGTGGCAATTGCCCTCCAGGCTGTAGTCTTATTGGCCTCCTTCATGGGAACGGTCACGCCTTTGGTACTCGATAAAATTGGGATCAATCCTGCCTTGGCCTCTGGACCGTTCATCACCACCGCCAACGACATTCTTGGTATCACTGTTTATTTATTAATCGCCAATTTATTGATCTAAGCGAATGCACAAAAAATGTATCATCGTAGACGACATGCACGAAAGCATTATTCCTTTGCTTTCAGAACTCGGCATAGAGGCCAACTATCAACCTTTCATATCGAGAGAGGAGCTTTTGAAGATCATTGGCAATTATGAGGGGATTTTAATCCGAAGTAAAACCGAAGTAGATAAGGAATTGATTGATGCTGCCACCAAGCTCGAATTTATCGGTCGGGCAGGAGCAGGCCTGGATAAAATTGATGTGGCCTATGTAGAAACAAAAGGCATAGAGATTTTGAACGCCCCAGAAGGAAATAGGGACGCCTTGGCAGAGCATGCGATGGGGATGCTACTTTCCTTGCTCAATAATTTGAACAAGGCCGATGCTGAGGTACGCAACTGGATTTGGGATAGAGAAGGCAATCGCGGAGCCGAATTGAGTGACAAAACGGTGGCTATTTTGGGCTATGGAAATATGGGGCAAGCTTTTGTACAACGACTTAGGGCCTTCGACTGCCGAGTGTTGGTGTATGATAAATTCAAAAAGGGCTTCGGAACAAAGAATGTAGAAGAGGCCAGTCTTGCCAAAATATTCGAAAAGGCGGATATATTAAGCCTTCACGTCCCTCTTACTGAAGAAACAAAAGGATGGATCAATAAGGACTTTGTTCAGAATTTTAGAAAAGACATTTACATCGTCAATACTGCTAGAGGCGAAGTGTTGCCTCTCCAAGATTTGCTTGATTTAATGGACAGCGGTAAGGTAAAAGGCGCAGCGCTGGATGTGCTGGAAAAGGAGAAATTTGACAAGCTTACGGTGCAAGAAAAAGCGGTTTTCACAAATCTCTTCTCAAGAAAAAATGTAATACTTTCCCCACATGTAGGAGGCTGGACATTTTCTTCTTACAAAAGAATAAATGAGGTGCTTGTGGGTAAAATTGCTTCGTATTTTAAGCGAGATTGAGCAGGCTTAACCAAGGTCAATTCAAACCTTTCGGATAGCCATTATAGACTGATATATTTGCTCATTTTCGATCAATTGACCCTTTTTGACTTTAGTCTTCATTCAGGCCAAAGCTAGGAGACTACATAAATTTTACTTAATTTTGAAGCATCTTATCGCCTTAGCGGGCGATTTTGTGTTTTAAGCAACGGTTTCTTTTCGAAGCCGTTCTTTGTTTTTTATAGCGCTAACAGAATAAACAAATACAATTATGGCTGGAATTTCATATTACACTGAAGAAGGCTTGCAGAATTTAAAGGATGAACTTCAACATCTAAAAACGAAGGGTAGATCTGACATGTCGAAGCAAATTGCCGAGGCCAGAGACAAAGGTGACTTAAGCGAGAATGCAGAGTACGATGCGGCCAAAGATGCCCAAGGCATGATGGAAATGAGAATTGCTCAATTAGAAGCTTTGCTGGGCAATGCCAGGGTCATGAAAGACGAAAACGTAGACCTTTCTAAGGTTTCAATTTTATCTACCGTCAAAATCAAGAATATGAAAAACGGAATGGAAGTGAAATACACTTTGGTTTCGGAAAAAGAAGCAGATTTAAAGTCAGGTAAAATATCTTACGAATCGCCAATCGGAAAAGGCCTGATGAATAAAAAAATAGGAGAAGTTGCCGAGGTGATTGCACCTGCGGGTAAAATGGAATTCAAAGTTTTAGACATTACTTTAGAGTAAAATGGCAAGCATCTTTACCCGAATCATCAATAGAGAAATCCCTGGTTACATCGTAGCCGAGGATGAGAATAACATCGCTTTTTTAGACGTTAGGCCACTTAAAATTGGTCATACACTTTGTGTTCCTAAACAAGAGGTGAATTATATTTTTGATATGGATGAAGATGCTTATTTAAAACTGCATGCTTTTACCCAAAAAGTAGCCAAGGCTGTGGAGGCTGCTGTGCCTTGTAAGCGAATTGGTGTCGCAGTGATTGGCTTGGAAGTGCCCCACGTACATATTCACCTCATTCCGTTAGAGAATATTTCTGATATCGACTTTAGCCAGCCTAAATTGAATTTAGAAGAAGGCGTTATGGCCGAAACGGCTGAGAAGATTAGAAGTAATTTTCTGGCTTAGGTTTTCTTCAACCTATCCGGATTATCTGCCAAAAAGGATTTCCAACTTTTATTACCGCTTTGCTGACTGCCTCCTTGAAAGTGATGGCAAACCGCCACAGCCAGTGCATCGGTAGCATCCAATAGTTTTGGTAGGGTTTCAATTTGCAATAAAGTCTGCAGCATTGCCGCTACTTGTTCTTTAGAGGCATTTCCGTTCCCGGTTACGGATTGCTTTACTTTTTTAGGGGCGTATTCTGTAATCGGAATTTCTCTGGCCAAAGCAGCGGACATGGCAACGCCTTGCGCCCTCCCCAACTTTAGCATCGATTGGATGTTCTTTCCAAAGAAAGGAGCTTCCAAGGCCATTTCATCCGGGTGGAATTCTTCAATTACGGAAGTTACCCGCTCAAATATCTTCTTTAATTTAAGCTCGTGCCCACTGTATTTGCTCAAATGAATCACACCGTATTGCAGCAATGTCAGTTTTTTGCCTTTCACTAAAATAAGCCCATAACCCATCACACTAGTGCCTGGGTCGATTCCTAAAATGATTTTTTCTTGCGCTACCGCTTTGTTCAAAGGCATGGGTGCAAGATAAAAAGCTTTCGTTTCATTCAGTCCTTGAGTTGCTTTAAAATCCAGTTGCTTTGAACGTTATTCGCGGATGCTTTTTTCATTAGGACTGTTTTATTTGTTCGGCATACTTTCATTGATGATCGTATCTGCCATATACAGTAGTATTTCAGCTGATGTGGAAGGATTGAATCAGTTCTCGGGTAAGGTAACAGTCGTTGTTCCTTTTCGAAACGAGGTAAAGAATATAGAAACAATTTTCGATGCCCTTCAGGCCCAGACTTATGCCAACTTTGAAGTCATTTTTGTCAATGATCATTCTAGTGATGGTTCTTTAAAAAAGTTAGAAGCTTTGATCAATAAATCAAGAAAAGACCTTGATGTCAAAGTTTTGAACTTAATTTATAAGGAAGGGAAAAAGGCTGCAATTGCAGAAGGTATAGCCAAAAGTAGTGGTGAGATTATGCTAACCACCGATGCTGATTGCTGGTTCAACGAGCGCTGGGTACAACAAATGGTCCAGCCTTTTTCTAACGCGACCATTCAAATGGTCACTGGGCCAGTAATTTTAGAGGGAAAATCTTTTCTACAGAAATGCCAACGAATCGAATTTGGAGCGATCATGGTCGTTTCCGCGGTTTTGGTAAGGGCAAAGATGCCAGCAATGGCCAATGGCGCAAATTTGGCTTACAGAAAATCAGCCTTTGAGTTGGTGAATGGTTTTGAAGGCATAGATCAGACTCCTTCGGGCGATGATGAATTGCTTTTAATGAAGATTTCCAGAAAGTTTAAAAACGCAGTTTTCTTTGTTAAATCGCAGACATCCGTTGTCCATACCTTTGGGGTAAAAAGTTTGAGCGATCTTGTGCAGCAACGGAAAAGATGGGCAAGTAAATGGAAAGTTGGCAAAAGGTTTTCAACCATACTGACGGCTATAATGGTTTATCTTTTTCAAATTGTTCATTTGTCGATCATCGGTTGGATGTTGGCGGATAGGAGTATGGCCAACCTTTTACTCATTGCGCTTGGGCTTAAGGTTTTTGTAGAATTCTTGTTGATCAGGGGCTTTTTTAGTTCTCTAGAACAAAAATATTCGTTCGTCCACTTTTTGGTGTTACAAACCTTTTATCCTTTTTATGTGCTTTATTTTGGTCTGGTCTCTAATTTTGGGAACTTCCAATGGAAGGGCAGGAGTTTCAAGATTTAACATTTATTATGACGGACGAGGAGTTTGATGTTTTGGATGAGTTGTACTTTGTGCAGTCTTTTGATTTTTTGAAAGAAGAAACAAACCTGTCAGCAGAAAACTTGATTTCAATTTTGAAAAACCTAATCCAAAAAGGCTGGGTGAAATGTTTTTCGGACCGACCAGCCTTAGATCCGATTGATGAAAAGTCACTAGGGGAAGATTGGTTGGCATACTTTTACTTGGCCACCAAAGAAGGTCTTTTGGCACATAATGGCCGATAATAAATATGGAAAATAATCTTCAGCGCAAGTTTTATCGCAAAGAAATGGAAGTCAACGCACTGCTTGAAATTACTCAGGCCGTGAATGACAACATGCCTGAAGAGGACCTTTATAAAATTTATGAGTTTACGCTTCGGGCCAACTTACAACTCTCCAAAATGGTGCTGTATGTCAAGGACGAAGATTGGGAATGCAAAGTGCAATTCGGCACTTCTAAGAATTTTAATGAAACCCCATTAGACACAGGCTGCCTTAATTTAAAGAAGATCACCAAAGTATCTAAGGCGGATTTGAGTATTAGCTGTTTCAATGAATTCGACATTATCATACCTGTAACGCACAAGGATAAGCTTCTTGCCTTTCTTTTCATTAAAACCTCAGATGACGAGAATCAAGTAGACACCACCTTCATCCAAGCGCTCAGCAATGTAATTTTAGTGGCTATTGAAAATAAGCGTTTAGCCAGAAAGCAATTAGAGCAACAAGCCGTTCAGCGCGAAATGGAAATTGCACGTGATGTGCAGAATTACCTCTTTCCAGATAGTCTACCTTATACTGAACAACTCGAAATCAAAGCCTTTTACAGACCATGCAAAACTGTAGGGGGCGATTATTATGACTATATCCCCATAGCAGGGCACAATCAGTTCATGGTTTGTATAGCCGATGTTTCAGGAAAAGGCATGCCCGCAGCGATTTTGATGTCTAATTTTCAGGCAGTGCTGCGGACTTTAAGTAGAAATGCCGAAGGCCCAGAAGCCGTGATTCGCGAATTGAATTATCAAACTTATCAAAATGCCCGTGGAGAAAACTTCATTACTTTCTTCTTGGCCGTTTATGATTTCGATAAAAAGAACCTTCGGTATATCAATTGCGGGCACAATCACCCCATATTAATTTCTCAAGATGGCGTGACATCACTCAATCAAGGTACCACCATTCTTGGTGCCTTCGATCCGCTTCCGTTCCTTCAAATGGGTGAAATTAAAGATATAGATCAATTTTCGCTTTTTATGTTCACCGATGGACTCACAGAAACTTTTGATTCGGATGGAGAAGAGTTTGGCGCCAATCGGTTAGAGAACTTCTTGATTGCGAATAGAAATAACCCTTTACAGCAAACACATGATCTGCTGATGGCAGAATTGGAAGGCTTCAAAAAAGGAAATTCCTTTGCAGATGACCTTACCTTCTTATCTTGCAGAGTAAACAATGTTACTGCATAAAACTCCTCGGTTGGCACAATGGCTTTATCCAAATTTGGTTTGGAAGCAGAAAGTCAATGCCAAAATTATTTACCTCACTTTCGATGATGGGCCAATTCCAGAAGTTACTCCTTGGGTATTAGGGCAATTGAAAGATTATAATGCAAAGGCTACTTTTTTTTGCGTAGGGGATAATATCAGAAAACACCCCGATGTTTTCAGTAAAGTGATTCAAGAGGGACATTCCATCGGTAATCATACTTTTCATCATTTGAATGGATGGAAAACAGACAATACAACTTATCTCAAGGACTTTTTAAGTTGTGAGGAAGAAATTCAAAAGAATGGAATCAAGTCCAATCTATTCAGGCCACCTTATGGCCGAATTACTCCTAAGCAGATCAAGCAACTGAGTTCTAGGCAAATCATCATGTGGGATGTGCTTTCAGGTGACTTTTCTATAAAAACGAAACCAGAGGAAGTGCTTGCTGCAAGTATTAAGTACACGCGGAACGGTTCTATTGTTGTTTTTCATGATAGCCAAAAAGCGATGAGCAATCTGCAATATGCTTTGCCACGATATTTGGCGCATTTCAATCAATTGGGCTACGAATTTCATGCGCTATGACAGTGCTTCTGGTCATTTGTGGGTTCATTATAAGTATCAATGCTGCGCTCATTTTACTTTTCAAATTTAATTTCAAAAACCACGATCAACTTTCCGAGGCATTCGAGTGGCCATTTGTTTCTATTTTGGTTGCCGCCAGAAATGAGGAGAGGCATCTTCGGAATTGCGTTCAAGCACTTCTTGAGCTCGATTATCCAAAGGAGAAAATTCAAATACTGATTGGAAATGATGATTCTGAAGATACCACTCAAGAAATCATCGATCAACTGCTGCTTCAAGATTCGAGAATAACATCAATTAAAATCGAATCAGATTATAAAGGCCTAATTGCCAAGTCGAATGTAATTGCACAATTGGCCAAAGCGGCAAAAGGAGAGTTTTTGGCAATTATAGATGCCGATAATACAGTTTCAAGACTTTGGCTTCAAGGAATGGTAAAACCAATGCTAGACGGGGCTGACCTAGTAAGTGGCTATACTGTGGTGAGGGTGAATAGTTGGCTGCATAGAATGCAAGCCGTAGATTGGATAGGTACCTTGTTTTTAATGAAAGTCGCGGCTGATTTTGGCTTTCCCGTGAGCGCATTGGGAAATAATATGATGTTGCGAAAATCAACCTATGAAAGTATGGGAGGCTTCGAGGCCCTTGGCCCGACCAAGATAGAGGACCTAAAAATGGTCATTGCGTTCAGGAAAGCCGGACTAAAGCATGTTCAAATCATGGATTTCGCCTGTCAAGCGACAACTGAACCCATGAAATCTTTTTGGGACTTACTGCTTCAGCGAAAGCGCTGGTTAAGCGGGATACTCAAATACAATCCCTTTTTAAGCATCATTTTGATTTTCGAAAGGTTAACGATTTTAGTAGTCATAATAGCCTTCATGTATGCTGTTTTAAACCAAAGTCAAGAAGTGGCTTGGTTGGGTATTGCCATGCTCCTAATGATTTTGCTGGAGTTTGTGAAGGTTTATCAAGTAGTTTTTAAATTAAAAGGAGACTTGAGGCCATTATCTATTGTGGTTGATCAAATATTAATCGCCCTTTTAAATACATTTGCCCTGCTAAGTTTGATGGTGTCTCCAAAGGTGATTTGGAAAAACAGAAACAAATAGAAATGATAGAAACCCACGCTCACATTTACTCAGAACAATTCAAAGACGATATTGAGCAGGTATTGGATGTCAGTAGAGAGGTTGGAGTTGAGAAAATATACATGCCAAATATTGATCACACTTCGATTGATGGCATGTTGGCTTTAGAAGAGAGGCATCCAGGTTTTTGTATTGCCACCATGGGTTTACATCCATGTTCTGTCAAAGGTGATTTTCAGAAAGAACTCTATATTATTGAAGAATGGCTTGGCAAAAGGGAGTTTGCAGCCATTGGCGAAATGGGGACTGATCTTTATTGGGATAAGAGCTTTTTAGATCAGCAAGTTGAAGCTTTCAAAATTCAAGTGGCCTTGGCCAAGCACTATAAAAAACCAATCATTATTCATTGCCGAGAATCCATCGACATGACCATAAAGTTGGTGGAGCACCTTAAGGATGATAATTTAACAGGAGTATTCCATTGCTTTAATGGTACTGCAGAACAGGCAGAGCGCATTACAAAACTTGGGTTTTACATCGGTTTAGGAGGTGTGGTTACATTTAAGAATAGTGGAATGGACCAAGTTATTCCTACTATTGATTTGAAACATATTGTGCTGGAGACGGATAGTCCCTATTTAGCGCCTGTTCCGTACCGGGGTAAGCGTAATCAACCAAGTTATTTGAGTCTGATTGCTCAGAAAATTGCCGATATAAAGGAACTGCCTATTGAAGCGATAATTGCCATGACCACAGAAAATGCAAACTCATTATTCCAAGTAAAACAATGATTTCGACTTTAGACTTTAGTACAAATCCGAGGGCTTCTATCCTAATCATCTATACTGGAGGTACTTTGGGTATGGATTATAATGAGCATGGTGCTCTCGTTCCTTGTGATTTTGAAAGAATAGTGGCGCGAGTTCCAGTATTGAAGGAACTGAATATAAATCTTTCTGTCACTTCTTTTAGTCCGCCAATCGACTCTTCCAATGTGAATTCAAAGCATTGGGTTCAGATCGGAAGGTTAATTGAAGAGAATTACGAAAAGTTTGATGGGTTCATTGTTTTGCACGGAACGGACACCATGGCCTATTCAGCATCTGCGCTGAGTTTTATGCTACAAGGCCTGAATAAACCAGTAATTTTTACGGGAGCTCAATTGCCAATTGCCTTACCACGATCAGACGGCAGAGAAAATTTTGTTACCGCACTTGAGATTGCTGCGGATAAAAGAGAAGGAGTTCCTATTATTTCAGAAGTCTGCGTTTTCTTTAACCACTTATTGCTTCGTGGCAACCGTTCAAAAAAAGTAGAAAGTCGGCATTTCGATGCTTTTGAGTCCGAGAATTATCCCGTTTTGGCTGAAGCAGGTATCGTAATTGATTATAATTTCACTGCCCTAAAGGCCTATAAGGCTGCAAACACTTTACGCTTTTTCCCCGAATTATCGAATGATATTGTGGTATTAAAGCTCTTCCCGGGGATTAACGAGAAGACGGTTGCTCATATTTTAAGCGTGCCAAATTTAAGAGGACTCGTGATGGAAAGTTATGGTTCGGGGAATGTTCCGCATCAGCCTTGGTTCCTCAACCTGTTAGAAAGTGCTGTGAACAAGGGAGTTGTGGTATTGAATGTTTCGCAATGCAATGGAGGGAATGTCATTCAGGGAAAATATGAGTCTAGCAGTGCGCTCAATAAGCTGGGTGTAATAAGTGGAAGAGACTTGACCACGGAGGCGGCAACTACCAAAATGATGCATGCTTTTGGCAGCTATAACAGCATAGATGAAATTAGGGATTGTCTGATCCATTCTATTTCTGGCGAAATGAACTAATTTTATAAGCATACAAAAACAAAAATGCGCTTGCATAAAGGTTATTTTATTGATTTATTTGTCACCTTGCG
The DNA here is from genome assembly GCA_002786855.1 of Cytophagales bacterium CG12_big_fil_rev_8_21_14_0_65_40_12. GTDB lineage: Bacteria > Bacteroidota > Bacteroidia > Cytophagales > Cyclobacteriaceae > Roseivirga. The sequence continues at coordinate 35,642 of PCUU01000003.1, read as the reverse complement.
AGATGCGCATTATCCAAGGAGAGGTGTCCGAGTGGTTGAAGGAGCACGCCTGGAAAGTGTGTATACCCGAAAGGGTATCGAGGGTTCGAATCCCTCTCTCTCCGCATATCAACTAAAATTTTAAGTATAAATTTCTTTTAACCATTATTATTAATAATTTAGAAACCGTTTTAACCCTTTATTAATCAAAACTAGACTATGAAAAAGTTATTCTCACTATTGATGATCTTAGGCGCGCTGTCGATTGGTATCAATGCATACGCTCAGGATGGTACAGATACGACCGCTACTGAGGCAGTTGTAGACACTTATCCTGAAACTGCAGATTACTCTGAAGATTTGGCAGCTGAACCAGCAGACTCATTCGATCAAGTTATCAAACAAAAATTTATTGAAGGAGACCCAACCTTTATGTCTCCAGTATTAATCTGTTTGATCCTTGGTTTAGCCATTGCTATTGAAAGAATCATCAGCCTTAACTTGGCAACCACTAACACCAACAAACTTTTAAGCAAAGTAGAAGATGCTTTGGCTTCTGGTGGCGTTGAAGCCGCTAAAGAAGTAACTAAAGGCACAAAAGGCCCTGTAGCTTCAATTTTTACTCAAGGTTTGATGAGAATGTCAGAAGGGATCGAAATGGTTGAAAAATCAGTGATCGCTTACGGTTCTGTAGAAATGGGTAGATTAGAAAGAGGTCTAGTTTGGATTTCTCTTTTCATCTCATTGGCGCCAATGTTGGGTTTCATGGGTACTGTAATCGGTATGATTGGTGCCTTCGATGCTATCCAAGCAGCAGGTGATATTTCTCCTTCTTTGGTTGCTGGTGGTATTAAAGTAGCCCTTTTAACTACAGTTGCTGGTTTGATCGTTGCGATTATCCTTCAATTGTTCTATAACTATTGTGTATCTAAAATCGACTCTATTGTTAACTCAATGGAAGATGCTTCTATCTCACTAGTTGATTTATTAGTTAAGCACAATTTGTCTAAGTAATTAACCTGAAAACACATTATTATGGATCAGGAACAATTAATTGATTTAGGACTTTACGCCTCATACATCCTGTTGGGTGTAGCCGCAGTCGCTGCCATAGGAATGAATTTTGTAAATGCATTCAATAACCCTAAAAGCTTGGTTAAAAGCGGAATAGGTATTGTAGCATTAGTGGTGATTTTCTTCATTGGATATTCTATGGCACCAACAGAAATTGATATGGTGAGCCAAAGAGCATTTGAAGCCAATAAGGTAGATCCTTCAGCAGCTTCAACATTAACCACTTACAGACTTATTGGTGGTGCTATGACTACAACATTGGTGCTTTTAATAGTAGCAATTGTAGGTTTGATTTATTCGTCAGTCGCAAGAGTTGTAAGATAAAAGATTATGGCAAGAAGTAAGAACAGCGGAAGTCAAGAAGTGAATGCCGGCTCTATGGCCGATATCGCATTCTTACTGTTGATTTTCTTCCTGGTGACTACTCAAATTGCTACCAACAAAGGACTTACTTTGCTGCTTCCTCCAAAACAGGAAGATGATGAACCTATAGAGGTGAAGCAACAGCAAAGGAACATCTTTAAAATTCAGGTGAACTCACTTGATAGACTGTTGGTAGAAGATGAGCCACTAGATGACGTTTCTAAAATTGGTGACATGGTTTATGACTTTATCATAAACTTTGGTAACCCCGGAGATGTAAAAAGAGGAAGTGAAAAAGTAAGCGATAGAGAAACCTTTGAATCTCTTCCACCCACCATGAAGAATTACATTCGAAACAGTCTGAGCTCAAAAGAGTCATCTGACGGCCCAGGCACTGCGATTGTTTCTCTTAAGGCTGACCGTGGAAGTAGTTATGAGATCTTTATTGATATTTTAGATCAGTTGAATGCTGCTTATAACAGAGTCTATGGCGAAAGAGTAGGTTTGACTGCTGAGGAATTCAGAAAGTTGAACAGAAATGATCCTAGAGATTTGGATTTATATGATAGGGCCAGAAGTGGTATTCCTAAAGCGATTTCAATTGCAGAACCAACTAAAGTAGGAGGCTGATATGTCAAAGTTTAAAAAGAAAAGTAATGCGAGTCAGGATATTCCAACCGCAGCCTTACCAGACATTATTTTCATGCTTCTTTTCTTTTTCATGGTGACAACCGTGTTAAGAGAAACAGAAATTAAGGTGAAACAAGATATTCCGAGAGCTGAGCAATTGGTGAAGCTGGAGAAGAAGAAACTTGTAACTTACCTTTATGTTGGAGAACCGAAAGAGGAACAATTTGGTACTGAGTCTCTGATTCAGGCAAACGATGCCTTTATTGGGATTGATGGAATTGTGCAATGGGTTAACCAAGAGAAAGATGGACTTCCAGAAGCGGAAAGAGATCAGATCACAATTTCTCTGAAAGTAGACAAGGAAACTAAGATGGGAATCATTGTTGATATTCAGACTGAATTGAGAAATGCTAATGCACGAAAAATCATGTATGCTACTCCGCAAAAAACGGACGAGGATAATTGATGATAATAGGAATAAGAATAGAGGAGGCGACCAAAACTGGTCGCCTTTTTTTATGTTTTTGATTGGAGTTATGTATAAAGTGAAGTTTCTGCAATCGTTTGTAGTTCAAGAAAATGACGAAATAGAAAGTTCTGTCTTTTAAATCGCCTATTTTTAAATTAGCGAAATACCGCCTTCACAACAGTTCAGAAAATAGCCATTCATGAAGAAACTTATACTTCTCTTATCAATATTAATCTCCAACTACTCGATCGCTCAAATCGTTAAGATTGAGCCATCAGATGCCAATGGCGATCAGCAAATTAAGTTGATATTTGATGCCACTCAAGGCACTAAGGAATTAGTAGGAGCAACCAAAGTCTACATGCATTCTGGCGTTGTTACCAGTGGACCAAGTGGCACAGAATTCAATAATGTGATCGGAAACTGGGGTAAAGATGATGGCATTGGAGTAATGACCAAAGTAGCAGGCCAGACCGATCAATGGGAAATTACCTTGGGGCCAACTGCTCGTGAGTACTATAAAGTAGATGCCGGTACAAATATTTTCAGATTGGCAATGGTATTTAGAAATGCAGACGGCACCAAAAAAGGAGCGGGTACTCCTGGTACTTTTCAAGGTGGTGCTGTGGCCAGCAATGGAGATATTTTTGTCAACTTAAATGTTGAGAAATTTGTCATTTTGGACTCGCCAACGGCTTCTGATTATTTCCTTCAGAATGGAGAGACAATTCCTGTCGCTGCAACAGCATCAGCGAATGTCACCTCAATGAAAATCTCAATAAATGAGGGCAGTGGGTTTGTTGAAAAAGCGAGTGTTACTACTGGGAAAACAATCGCTTATACTTACTCTCCAACCCAGTCTGTAATAGCCGAGATTAAGGTAGAGGCCACCATTGCTGGTGAAAGTGTAGACGTTTCAAAAACCATCTCTGTTAATTTTGTCTCAGACACACAGACCATGGCTTTACCCGCTGGTGTGAAAAAAGGGATCAACTACCATAGTGATTTAACTAAAGTGACGCTTGTGTTGGAGGCACCAGGTAAGGATTTTGTTTATGCAGTGGGCGATTTTAGCGATTGGACAATTAAGGCTGAAAATCTAATGAATAAAACCCCTGATGGCGAACTCTTTTGGATCGAGCTTTCTAGCTTAACCCCAAATCAGAAATACGTTTTTCAATATTGGGTAGAAGGAACAATCAAAGTGGGTGACCCTTTGGCGGATGAAGTGGCTGATCCTTATAATGATTCGTTTATTCCAAATACAGTGCACAACAATTTACCTGTTTATGATAAAACGGATTACGGTATAGCAACTACTTTCCAAACAGGTCAAACTCCTTTTGCTTGGGCTGCTTCTGAAGCCACTTGGCAGAAACCCAATAAGAAAGACTTAGTGATTTATGAGTTGCTAGTAAGAGACTTTGTAGAAACCCACAGTTACAAAACGCTGATTGATACCATCGGCTATTTGAAGAATTTAGGCATCAATGCCATCGAGCTGATGCCCATCATGGAGTTTGAAGGCAATGAATCTTGGGGGTATAATCCATCTTATTTTCTTGCACCGGATAAGTATTATGGCACAAAGAACGACCTCAAAAACTTTGTTCAGACTTGCCATGAAAATGGAATAGCAGTGATCATGGATATGGTGCTCAATCATGCTTTTGGCCAGAACCCTATGGTGATGATGTATTTTAATGGGGGAAAACCATCCACGGATAGTCCTTGGTTCAACCCTGATGCAACTCATCCATTCAATGTCGGTTATGACTTCAACCATGAAAGCACTTATACTCAAGCTTTTGTCGATACAGTAAATGCCTATTGGTTGACAGAATATCATATTGATGGTTACCGATTCGATTTATCAAAGGGCTTTACCCAAAAGAATAATGTTAATGATGTTGGAGCTTGGTCGGCATTTGATCAATCTCGGGTCGACATTCTAAAAAGAATGAATAACAAAATCAAAGAGGTGAAAAGCGATGCCTACGTGATTTTAGAGCACTTTGGTGATAATCAAGAAGAAACAGCCTTGGCTGCTGAAGGCATGATTCCATGGAGGAACAAAGGTTATGACTATTATCAAGCCCTAGGCGGACATACCTCAACGTCATTTGAAGGCGCTGAAGCCCTGACTCATGTCAGTTATATAGAAAGTCATGATGAACAGCGACAATTGTATGAGGTTTTTCAAGATGGAGATGCTTTAGGAACTTACAATACAAGAGACACCACGATCGCGCTTGAAAGATTAAAGATGAATGCAGCCTTTTTCTACACTTTGCCTGGCCCGAAAATGATGTGGCAGTTTGGTGAATTAGGTTATGATATTGATATCAATTTTAACGATAGAGTAGGCAATAAGCCTTTTCCATGGGGAACAGGAGATTTCCATTTGGGTTATTACGAAGATCCGATTAGAAGATTTACACGTGATGCATTTGCCGCAATAATAAAATTGAAGACGGAGAATCTAGCCGAGTTTAATGCCGCCACTTATTCTTATGATTTCTCCGGCCCAGAAAGGCGAATCGTAATTGATGGGCCGAATTTGGATATTTCAATAATTGGAAATTTCGGATTGGAAGAAGCATCAATTTCACCAAATTACACTGCTACGGGTACTTGGTTCGATTTCTTCTCTGGTGATGAAGTCAATGTCTCCTCAACAACTGCGACTGTGACTTTACAACCGGGTGAATTTCATATTTATACCTCTCAGCGTAAGTCTGTAGGTTTCCCTAATGTGGTGCAAGTGTATCAGAATCCAGTAACCATCAACCCTACAACCTTTGCTGTGAATGATGCTATCACTATTACCTTCGATGCCACTAAGGCAGACCCTGATGGAACTGCTGGTTTGGTAGGCGCAAGCGAAGTGTTTATGAATGCTGGTGTGGTATTCGATGATGTCAATGGAGTGAATCTTCAGAACGTTGTAGACGGAGCTGCTGGTGCAATGACAAAAGTATCTGGGGAAACAGATAAGTGGCAAATTTCAATTACTCCAACGGCTTACTTCAATATCACGAGTGGCCAGGCGGTGAGAATAGGCATGATTTTCAGAGATGCTGCCAATACTAATTTCGGAAAAGGATTTAGAGGTTCCGTGGTATTCTTCGACCTAGAAATTGCAGGAAAACTCATTACCATCACACCTGCTTCTTTCGATCAGAACACTGAAATCACCTTGACTTTCGATGCCCGTTTTGGGAACAAGGGTTTGGTGGGAGTCGATAAAGTCTATATGCATTCAAGTGTGGCCCTTTCTCCTACGGAAACTGCATTCAATTCAAATTATGTTGTCGGTAATTGGGGTCAAGATGACGGGGTAGGCAAGCTAACGCAGAGTGCTTCAAATCCGAATCAGTGGGTCATCACATTTACGCCAGCCAGCTATTACAACTTGGGGGGCGCTAGTGCGAGAAGACTGACCATGGTTTTCAGAAATGGAGACGGTACTAAAAAAGGGGAGGGAACTCCCGGTGCTTTTGAAAATGGGGTAGTGATACAAAATGGAGATATCATTTACGATATCCCAGGAGTGGTCACAGGTATAGAAGATGAACTACCGAATTTTAGTTATTACCCTAATCCTTCGAATGGCATCATCAACTTCAAAGGTGAAATCCCAGGCAGAGTGAAGCAAATCACAATGCATGATTTGAATGGGAATGTGGTTTTAACCAAGCTTCTGCAAAACGGGGTGATGGCGTCAGTAGATGCGAGCAATGTTGTACCCGGATTATACCTGATGCGGATTATCACCGACAATAAAGGCTACACTTTGAAAGTGCTTATTCAAGAATAATCAAGGAGAGAAGAACTAGACACAAAAAACAAAGCCCACGGTTTAAACCGTGGGCTTTGTTGTTAAAGTAAAGGACGTGAACCGTTTTAACGGTTTTTCAAGGTCAGGTGAAAACTTAGCTGCAAGGTTTATATTAATAAACCTTCTTTCCGTCTAAATAAGTAGCTTTTACCTTGAGGTTTCTCAATTCTGATTCAGGCGCTTTCATCATATCCTTTTCCGCGATAATGAAATCAGCGAACTTCCCTTTTTCAATACTTCCTTTCTCCTTTTCTTCGAAATTGGAATAAGCCGCCCAAATGGTCATCCCTTTTAGGGCCTCCTCACGGCTCAATTTGTTTTCTGGTTGCCATCCACCCTCTGGCCAATTTTTAGCATCCTGACGCGCGGTAGCGGCATGGAAACCATACATTGGGTTAATGTCTTCCACAGGGAAATCACTACCGAGCGCGATATAACCGTTTTGATCTAATAAATCTTTGAACGCATAGGCTGTTTTTACTCTTTCTTCGCCTAGTCGGTCTGCCGCCCAATACATATCCGAAGTGGCATGCGTAGGTTGAACAGAGGGCACAACATTGTATTTGCCAAACTTATCAATATCGTCTCTGCTAACTACTTGAGCATGTTCAATTTTCCATCTAAGGTCATTGTCTTCTGGAAGGTATTTCGAATAGATATCAAGGACCACATGATTGGAGTTATCACCAATACAATGGGTGTTCATTTGGAAACCCATATCATAAAAGGTTTTTGCCAGTTGATCGTAATAGGCGGCTTCTTGTAGCAAGAAACCGTCATTTCCTGGATCGTCTGAGTAATCAGTCAATAGACTTGCGCCTCTTGAGCCTAAAGCACCATCGCCATACACTTTAAATGATCGAACATTCAAATGATCAGTCTTGATTTTGCCTTTTTTCTTAAAGTAATCAATGTTTTCTTCGGTTGGGGCAGCCATTACATAAAGCCTCATTTTGAGATCGCCAGTTTTGTTGAGGGAGTCGATCAACTCAATAGTTTCTACTTCTAAACCGGCATCTACAACAGAAGTAAGGCCAACTTCGAAGCAGTTTTGCTGCGCCATTAATAGGGCTTCTACTTGGTCGGCTTTAGTTTGAGCAGGAATAAATTTAGCAATCAAGTCGATGGCATTGTCGACAAGCAGACCTGTGGCATTACCATTTTTGTCGAAGTAGATTTTCCCTCCATTTACTTCTTTTGCTTTCGAAAAGATTTCACTTTCCCCTAAAGCGGCACTATTGGCCAAAGCAGCATGACCATCCACTCTAGAAATTAAAACAGGCGTGTTAGGGAAGGCTTCATCCAATTTGTCTTTGGTCGGAAATTCTTTGATTTCCCAATCATTTTGGTCCCAGCCACCGCCTAAAATCCATTCTTCATCAGGATATTTTGCGCGATGCGCCTTAAGGATTTCAACGATTTCTTCGAATGATTTTGTGCCAACTAAATCAGCATTTTTAAGCCCAAGGCCATAGCGATAGAAATGGGCATGGCCATCAATCAGGCCAGGGTAAACAGGAGCGCCTTCTAAATTGATGGTTTCTTTCGACTCAAAGCCAGCCAAAATTTCTTCATCACTGCCAACGCCAATGAACTTACCGTCTTTTACTGCGAAAGCAGTTGCGGTGCTAAAGGCATCGTCTACTGTATATACCGTTGCATTATGAATAATCAAATCAGCTTCTATTTTACCTCCACATGACCAAAGGGCCAATGCAAGGATTGCTATCATGAGTGTTTTCTTCATCATTCGAATCTTAAATGTTTAACGGAGTCACCTGAATCTCTGAGTTCTCTCAAAGCATCGATACCAATATCTAAATGGGCATTGACAAAACCAGTCGTGACTTTTTTATCGCTTTCTTCGGTCTTAACACCTTCTGGGATCATTGGGTTATCAGAAACCAACAATAATGCTCCGTGTGGGATTTGGTTGACAAAACCAACCGTGAAAATCGTAGCAGTTTCCATATCAACCGCCATTGCTCTTATTTTTCTGAGGTACTTTTTGAAGGCGCGGTCATGTTCCCAAACCCTGCGATTGGTAGTGTAGCATGTGCCTGTCCAGTAATCGCGTTCATGTTTTTTGATCATGGATGAAACCGCTCTTTGCAGTCTAAAAGAGGGGAGTGCTGGAATTTCAGGTGGCATGTAGTCGTTGCTGGTGCCTTCTCCACGAATGGCTGCGATAGGTAGAATGAGATCTCCGATTTCAGTTTTCTTTTTCAAACCACCACATTTACCAAGAAAGAGCACCGCCTTTGGTTGAATGGAAGAAAGCAAGTCCATTACTGTGGCTGCCATGGCGCTTCCCATTCCAAAATTGATAATGGTGATGTTTTCAGCCGTGGCCGATTGCATTGGCCGATCTTTCCCTCTCACTTCCACCCCAAATTGATTGGCGAACATATCGACATAGTTAATGAAATTAGTGAGGAGAATGTACTCCCCGAATTCTTCATTGGGCACGCCAGTATAACGCGGTAGCCAATTCTCAACAATTTCCTGTTTGGTTTTCATGTATAGTATTGTGGTTCAATTACATTTGTTCGATGGACTCGCTCAACTTACCTGCCTATGAATATCGACTTGAAAAGCGGGGCGGCAAATTAGTTATTTTTGATCCGATAAGGAAAAAGTTTATTGTGCTTACCCCAGAAGAGTGGGTGAGGCAACACTTTGTGAATTACCTCTGTAAACACCTCGGCTATCCAATGAGCAGAATGGGAGTAGAGTTGGGCAATAAGTACCATGAGCTCCGTAAACGATCCGATATTGTTTTTTATGATCAGGAGATGAATCCTTTGGTGATTGTAGAGTGCAAGGCGCCCCACATCAAGCTAAGCCAAGCTGTTTTTGATCAGATTTCTGTCTACAATAAGACTATCAAAGCCAAACTACTGATCGTTACCAATGGCATTGAGCATTATACTTACTCATGCAATCACGCTACTTCCGAGCTGGTATTTTTGGAGAAAGTGCCAAGTTATGAGGAGTTGAAGGGGTGATTGGGGTTTTAACGACCAAGTATAAGAGCAGTAGCGGATTTCAAGGCAATTACCTGTCCGCCACCACAAAAGTTTATTAAATGCACAACTTGTCCCGACTTGGCGGGAGACCTTGAATTTACCACTTCACCCGCTATTGCTTTTATGCCTTTTAATATTCCTCCACTGGCTCAGCAGCCATACTCAAAGTCTCTTCTTTTGATTTTTCTACTCCCCAAACCTTAGCAATTCTATCCTTTATCTTCTGCTCAAATATTTCAATCAATTGCTTGTTGGCATTCACCAATGCCTGCTCTTTTTCGATTTGTGCTACGATTTGGCGTTGGGTTTCAATATCGGGAAGTGGCACACGAATTTCTTTTACCACAGGAAGAGTTAAATACTTTGTTAATCCTCCAACAGACTTATTTTTTAAGTCATTTAATTGTTGTTCCATCATGTTCTGGACAAATGGATAAAGCAGTTTTTCAGAATATTCCGACTTGATTGTAATTACATATGTTCTTTGGTAAGCATTGAATTTTCCATTGTAATATTTTACGTCATAAACTGCTGAAGCATTGTTACCACTTAACATTAGAGCTTCGCAATCAAAAGCGTAATCATCTATGTGATAAATTCCTTTTGAGCATGTAAAAAATGGATACTTTCCATTTTCAACAGCAGCATTAGCATTCAATTTACCTGTCTTAATATTTGCAGTTATACCAAGGTCTGACATCTCCCAATCCGGGTCAATGTCTATTTTGGGTTTGTAGTTGGCTACTACGGCTTTGGCACCATCTATTATTTTTTGGTAGCTTTCTATTTCGGCTACTATTTCTTCCTGAATGGATAAGGGGGGAAGGGGGATTTGAAGGTTTCTTACAAAAGAAAGGTTAGCCATTCTAAATTTTCCCTCTCCTAAAGTCAAAAACTGAGAGTATAGGTTTTTTAAAGCAAGGAACAGATAGTTTGTGTTTAAAACGCTAGTATCTAAAGGGTACAAGCCGGCCACATTTTGATTTGTTGAACAATCAAATGATAGATAACCTGTTTTGCCAATTGTAGCACCAACCAAAGCAATTAATGAAGTCCCTTTCTTAAATATTTTAGTAGAAGAATTCTTTAGCCCTTCTTCAGTGATAAATTCTTCAGCTTCGTTGACATAGGAATCTTTGCAAACAGTAGACCCAACCCATGGTATGTGCCCATTCCAATATTTAGGTTCTTTTCTGCTCGGAGTACCACCTGCTTGAACAGTACAAATTTCTGAGAGCTTTTTGAGTTCGAATTGAGAATTAAAAATTTCATATACCTTATATCGTTCTCCACTCAAATTATAATCGCCATTTGCAGCTATTTCAGTTTTCAAAACTGCATGGGCAATGGTTGATTGTAAGGACGTTTCATGAAACGTCCCTACGGCCCCAAAATCATGAATGATTTGGATGGCCTCTTCCAATTGGCTGCCTTTTACGGCTGCTCGTTGTGCTCCCAAGTTGTAGCCATCATTGTCAATTTTCACAAACAGAATTTCATTGCGTTGTTTGGCAATGGCTTTGTCCATCAATAAAATGGATGTTTTTACGCCACTGTATGGATTAAACACACCTGCTGGCAAACTCACTACGGCATAAAGATAATTCTCTACCAACATTTTTCGCAGGTCTTTGTAAGCCGTTCCGCTTTGGAAAATCACGCCTTCGGGTACAATGATGCCCGCTTTGCCTTTGGGGTTAAGGTGTTCAGCTATGTAATCCACAAACAGCACTTCCGAACGATTGCTGCTAATGGTAAACTTCTTGTGCGGTCGTATGCCACCTTTCGGACTCATAAATGGCGGATTGGCCAACACCACATCAAAGTTTTCGTTCCAACGTTCTTCGCTGCTCAGCGTGTCGTACTCGTTAATGTGTGGATCAGAGAATCCGTGTAAATACAAATTCACCAAACTCAATCGAACCATGTCGGGCGAAATGTCATAGCCTGCAAAATTCTGAATCAGCTTTTTGCGGTCGTCAGGGGTTAGTTGGTCGCCTAAATTGTTGAAAGGCTTTTTTTCGAGTTTGTTGTACTCGTAAATATTCAAACCTTCTTTGTTGGCTTTTGTATGCTTGAGCAAAATATGCTTGTAAGCCGAAATTAAAAATCCCGCTGTTCCGCAAGCAGGGTCAAGAATCGTTTCGCCTTTGTCAGGGTCAATAATCGCCACTAAGAAATCAATCACGTGGCGGGGCGTTCTAAACTGGCCTGCATCTCCTTGCGAACCCATCACCGAAAGCAGGTATTCAAAAGCATCACCCAATTTTTCGCTGTGGGTGTATTCAAATTCGCCAATGGTTTTCAGAAACAGTTTCAGTGTTTCAGGGTCACGATAAGGCAAATAGGCGTTATTGAAAATATCCCGAAACAGTTGCGGAATGTTCGGGTTCTTCTCCATACTCTCAATGGCCTCCGAATACAAGCGAAGCATTTCGGCAGCCGTTACTTTGGTGTCAAAGAGTTTGTCCCAAGCGTATTTTTCATAATTACCCGAAAAGAATTTAGCCGTACCGCCCAATTCAATGGCTTCTTTATCCATGTCGTCCATGAACTTGTAAATCAAGCCAATTGTAATTTGCTCAATTTGAGCTTTCGGGTCAGGCAGTTTGCCTACCAAAATATCTCGGCAGTCATCTATTCTTTTCTTTGTTTGTGTATCTAACATATATGTTTTTTTATCCTATTTGTCGGAATAATGCCGCTGGGACAAGGCCGTTGGGACAAGGCATGCCTTGTCCGTACATACGAGATTGTAATTAGTAAAATTTATCATCCTGCCAATTGGCAGGATTGTTTTTAATGTATTCTGAAATGCGATGAAATGATTCATCATTACGGATAATGTGGTCGTGAAATCGAGATTGCCATGCGAAAGGTAATTCCAATCTGTTGCAATATTTGGTTACGGCCGATTTATAAGATCCAATAATAGATGAAACAGAATTTTTTCCCTGATTTTGAAACCGTTTTTGTCCTGGGGTTAACGTTTCATTATCGGATTGTAGGGTCAACGCATGCGTTGACCCTACATGCGGTGGGTTATTATCGCGTAGGGACAGGGCATGCCCTGTCCCTACGTCATGCCCTGTCCCTACGTCATGCCCTGTCCCTACGTCATGCCCTATCCCTACGTCATTATTCCCATCTAAAATCAATATTCCATGAACGTGGTTTGGCATCACCACAAATTCGCCCAATTCGATATTTTTCGCATGGTTTTTAATTTCAAACCATAGCACGTGTGCAATGGCGCCTACAGGCGAAACCTGCATTTTCCCATTTTGTATCTCTCCGAAATAATATGCCCTGTCTTTTGTGCAAATGGTAATAAAATAGGCTGCATCATTACCATAATCCCAATTTTGTAATCGGGCAGATTCGTTTCGATATTTTCCCATGAATTTTTCTAACATCAGGCAGCAAATTTCTCTAATGGAACATAATCGTTGATATACACAGGGATTACCTCCCTATATTTTGCTGCTACTTCTTTGAATTGCGAAATGGTAAGCATTGGGTGTGTTTGCAGGGCGTGGAAATCTTTTCCAGCAATGATTTTCCGAATGTCTTGGTCAACAATGTAGGCTTTGAAAAAGTATTTTAAGGCTCTCAAATTCACATCTTCTTCGGGTGGATAAATGGAAATGAATTTGTCGAATTCTTCTTCAAGCAATTCATCCTTTGATTTAAATTTTGGAATGATACCAAAAACCTTTTCTACCACTTCCCGAATAGAAACTTTGCGGTCAATCTTAGCTGCTTTTCTTAGTTTTTCAAGGTTGAAGTATTCTTCGGGTTTATCGAAAATCTCTTGCTGAATATGGCTGATTACATGTTCCCAATTTCCGAGTTCAACATTCTTTTTGATGATGTCGTCCATGATAATACGGTCTTCAAACTTTCTAAAAAGTTCTCTATCAATCCGCATTCCTTCTGGACCAATTGGTTCTTCAACCAAACTCAATAAAGGGTCAGGTAGAAACGTGGTGTATTTATCAATGTCAACGCCACCGCCTTCACCGTTTCCTTTTTTGGGTTGGGGTAGTTTTAATTTTTCGTCATAGTCGAACTTTTCTTCAAAATACTCACAGTTGGCAAAGAAGTCGAACAGCTTGAAAATTTCCTTGTCGTGCCGTTGGGTTTCTTCTTCGTTCAGTTCATTTTTGAAGGTGTATTCAAACGTATTTTTTCTTGTGCCTCTTCCTTTTATCTGCACAAAATCCGCAGGACTAAAAATTGGTCGCATCATGCAGATGTTCAATAAATCAGGGCAATCATAGCCTGTGGTCATCATGCCAACCGTAACGCAAACCCTTGTTTTACACGATTTGTAACCTTCTAACCAAGTGGTTTTTCCGCTCAGGTTGTTGTTCGTAAAGTTGATGGTCATTTGTTGAGCATCTCCAACCTGAGAAGTTACCTGAACCGCAAAATCAGAGTTGTATTTTTTTGGAAATAGTTGCTCAGCAAATTCATTGAGCATTTCAGTCAACTTGCGAGCATGGTTTTGACTTACCGCAAAAATGATGGTCTTGCCAATTTCATTGGTAATCGGGTCACGCAATGCGTTTTCTAAAAAGGTCTGACAAAAAACACTATTCGTTTTTTCAGAAAAGAATTTCTTTTCAAAATCTCGGGAAACAAAGGTTTCCGTTTCTTCACCTTCTTCTGTTGGCACAACAACAGCGTAACCTTCGTCAGAAAGTAGTTGTGTGGTAATTTGAGTTCGGGCATCTAACACCTTTGGATTGATGAGATAACCGTCTTTTACACCATCCAAAAGAGAATAACGATACGTTGGGTCGCCACCTTCACAACCGAAGGTTGAGTAGGTATCTCGCAACATTCTTCGTTCAATTTCTCGTGGGTCGTTTTCTTTTACCTTTTCAGGGTCAACGCCTTTTAAGTAATCTCTTGGTGTGGCGGCCAAGCCCAATTTGTAGCCATGAAAATATTCAAAAACGGCTCTGGCGTTTCCTGAAATCGAACGGTGGCTCTCGTCCGAAATGAGCAAATCAAAATCCGTTGGAGAAAAATCGTAACGATATTTGTCATTGAACATCAGCGATTGAATGGTGGTCACAACAATGTCCGCTTTGTGCCAATCGCTTCGGTGTTCTTTGTAAATGAAAGTGCTGTAGTCGGGTTTAAGGTATTGAGTAAACGCTTTCCAAGCTTGGTCTTCCAATTCCAAACGGTCAACCAAAAACAAAACCCGTCTTGCGTTTTGAGTTCTCAGGAACAATCGAATTACAGCCGCAGAAGTCAAAGTTTTACCTGTTCCCGTTGCCATTTCAAAAAGGAATCTGTCTTTACCTTCGGCAACAGCACCTTGTAAAGCCTGAATTGCTTTGAGTTGGTAATGTCTTAAAAATCTAAGTCCGTTTGACCAAATAAAATCTTTACTTGACTCTATGCTTCCGTTCCATTCAGGTCTTTCTGCATAATCGGGCATTTGGACTTTAACGATATAGTCAACCGTTGCTTCTTCATTTGCGAGTGAATCTCTGTCAGGATTCCAGTTTTTTATTGCTCCAATTTCTTCTGGTGAAGGGAATTTGTAAATCGGTTTTGGATTTCCTTTTGTCGTGTCCCAGAAGTAGTGAACAATACCGTTAGAAAGAATCACATATCTTGCTCCAACTGTCTTGGCATATTTTCTTGCTTGTTCTTTTGCTACAAGAGGGTGAAGGCTTTCCTTTTTTGCTTCAAGTACACAAATTGGTTTATTGTCAGTGTCAACAAGCAAAAAGTCTAAAGAACCATTCTTCGTTTTCTCATAGTCGTTTCCCCATGCGTCAATTTCTTGTTGTGTAATTTTCACATGATTTTCAAGCAGAATGTTCGCTTTTCCTTCCTCATTGTCAAAGAATCTCCATCCCGCCTCTGTCAGCAGTTGGTTTATTTTAATTCTTGCATGAGCTTCATTTTTCATTTTCTGTCTCTATATGTTTCTGTCGAGCGTTGGCAAAAAAATAGCTCTTTTGGTTTTTTCAGCGTTTGCCCGTGTGTCGGCAAAAACCAAATGTGCTATTTGTGCGTTGGCTTTTTTTCGCATCGAATACAACAATTGTGTAAACCCTGGGGTATTTACTCCCATTATATTTTTATCAATCTAGCGAGTTTTTCATCTTATCAAAAGCCATAATTGTAAAATAGGTATGTAAATCTGCTTTTTTAGAAGAGAGATGTCTCATGATAATTGAATGCTTGGTATGTCTTGACTATTTATGAGTAAATATGAGTCTAAAATGTACAGTTATCAATCAATTTCATAAGCCCATGCACTTGCTCAACGAGGCTTACTACTTCAGCCAAAAACACTTGATCTTAGCGGTTGAACGGGGTCATTTAATTACTTGTTGATAAACTATATTTTGGCAACAAAGTAATTTTACTGCCGATAATTAGGGTTTTAAAGAAGGCGAAATTTTAGTTTCCTTATAAGGTAATTGTAGGGGTCAAACCGATTGTACTAAAGTGCAGGTTCTATTTTTAATGGGGTATGAATTTTTTACACTAAACCTAATTACTAACCTCTCAATTTTCCACTCGCAGCTAGTTGAAACCCACTATTTAATTGCATATTTTTCGTTATGACTTGGATCAAGCGCATTGGCTTTCTTACTGCATTCATAATCCCCGCGCTGGCGGTTTTGCTTTCTATCCCGAGAGCTCTTAAGCACCCGAAGAAGGAACTCAGATCCTTCGTCATTCAGGGAAGAAAATAGTAATTCTCACCAACCCCCAGTGTCTAATGACCAATTCACCAATGACCAATACCCCCAATTCCCAATTCAAAACCTGATTTATATCATCTTTTTATCTAACTCGTATCAGGTCGTAAAAAATGAGCTGCCAGTACCTTGCAAAGGTTTAGGAATCACTATGCCTTATAACTATGGAACTTCAGCAATTCAAGTACGACAATAAGATTGTCAAATATTTCATCATTGCCACCGTGATCTTCGGACTCGTGGGAATGTTAGTTGGGATATTAATCGCTACCCAACTCTTTCTGCCTGAGGCAAACTTTGGTTTGCAATACACCACCTTCGGTAGAATTCGGCCACTGCACACCAATGCAATTATTTTTGCTTTTGTGGGCAATGCCATGTTTGCAGGAGTGTATTACTCCATGCAGCGTTTGCTCAAAACAAGAATGTTCAGCGATTTTTTGAGCTACTTACATTTTTGGGGCTGGCAGCTTATCATTCTGGCCGCGGCCATTACACTTCCTTTGGGACTGACCACCTCAAAGGAATATGCCGAACTTGAGTGGCCGATTGATATTGCAATCACAATCATTTGGGTGGTTTTTGGTATCAACATGATCGGTACAATCATCAAAAGAAGAGAGCGGCATATGTACGTGGCCATTTGGTTCTACATCGCCACTTTTGTTACGGTGGCAGTGCTTCACTTGGTGAATTCTTTTGAAATCCCAGTGACCATGTTCAAAAGCTATTCTTGGTATGCAGGGGTTCAAGATGCTTTAGTGCAGTGGTGGTATGGCCACAATGCAGTAGCTTTTTTCTTAACCACCCCATTCTTGGGAATCATGTATTATTTCCTTCCCAAAGCAGCCAATCGACCAGTTTATTCTTATAAACTTTCGATCATTCACTTTTGGTCATTGATCTTTATTTACATCTGGGCAGGGCCTCACCACTTGCTTTACACCTCGCTACCTAACTGGGCACAATCTTTAGGAACAGTATTTTCTATCATGTTGATAGCGCCATCTTGGGGAGGTATGCTCAATGGACTATTGACACTTCGCGGAGCTTGGGATAGAGTAAGAGAAGATCCTATTCTGAAATTTATGGTAGTGGCCGTAACCGCTTATGGTATGTCTACTTTGGAAGGTCCATTGCTTTCTATTAAGAGCGTCAATGCCATTGCGCACTATACCGACTGGATCATAGCTCACGTTCACGTTGGCGGATTAGGTTGGAATGGCTTCTTGATCTTTGGTATGCTCTATTGGATCATCCCAAGAATGTGGGGCACTAAATTATACTCTACCAAATTGGCCAATGTGCATTTCTGGATTGGTACGCTAGGGATCATCGTTTATGCATTGCCAATGTACACTGCTGGTGTGGTGCAAAGCTTAATGTGGAAAAATTTCAATGCAGATGGCTTTTTAGAATACCCTAATTTTTTAGAAACTGTTACCCAAATCGTACCAATGTACGCAATGCGTGCTGTAGGTGGTTTGCTTTACTTCTCAGGAGCGGTGATGATGAGTTACAACTTGATCAAAACAGCCAAGCAAGGAAGCTTTATTCCTAGTGAGGCGGCCGAAGCCCCTGCATTGGAGAAAAGAAAAATCATGGGTGGCCACTGGCACAGTGTTTTAGAAAGAAAACCAGTCATTTTCACCAGTTTGGTGTTGGTTGCCATATTAATTGGCGGGGTCATCGAAATGGTGCCTACCTTCTTGATCAAATCTAATATTCCAACCATAGCTAGCGTAAAACCTTATACACCACTGGAACTGCATGGAAGGGATATCTATATCAGAGAAGGTTGTAATAACTGCCACTCGCAAATGGTTCGCCCATTCAGATCGGAGACCGAACGCTATGGCGAATACTCTAAAGCGGGAGAATTTGTATATGATCACCCGTTCCTATGGGGTTCGAAACGTACGGGGCCAGATTTACACAGAGTTGGAGCGAAATACAATAATGTTTGGCATTTCAACCACATGTTAGATCCTAACTCCACTTCGCCAGGCTCCATTATGCCTCCATATCCATGGTTGTTTACTCAGGGGATTGACACAAAACTTACAGCCGGAAAAATTAAGGCTTTAAGAACAGTGGGAGTACCATATGCGGAAGGCTACGAGGATATTGCTAATCAAGATTTGAAAGCTCAGGCACAGGAGATTGTAAATGACCTCAAAGCAGGAGATGTAGAAATTTCCGAAGGAGCAGAGATCGTGGCACTTATCGCCTATTTGCAGCGACTAGGCACAGATATTAAAGTTCAACCTACAGCCCAAAACCAATAAGCCATGTTTAAATATTATTTCGAACAAATACATAATGTGGAGGTTTGGCCCATCATTTCGCTCTCCATTTTCTTCGTCTTTTTTGTTGGCCTCTTGATTTACGTGGCCAGAATGAAAAAGGAATACATCAGCGAAATGGCCGATTTGCCGCTGTCCGACAACCTTAAAACAAAATCTGATTTTCAACCTGAAAACTTTTAGCATCATGGAATGGATCAAATCATTTTCGAAAAAAATAAGGGGCAAGGCCTTGATCTTAGTCTTGACTTTTTTTGCCAGTCCTTTGGCTGCTCAAACTAGTGATTCGGGTATTTCTCAGGAAGTAGTTTTCTACACCGTCATTGGTCTTGTATTGGTAGTGGCCTTTTTGGTGCTCATTCTGGCCATTTACTTGATGCAGATCCTGAAAGCGGTTTTGCAAAAGGAGATGTCACCAGAAGCACTTGCCAAAATAGAAGCCGCACCCAGCTGGTGGGCTAAAACTTGGGACAAATGGAATGACCTCAGACCTTTAGAAGAAGAGGAAAATATCATGCTCGACCATAATTACGATGGTATTAAGGAGCTCGATAATCACCTTCCCCCTTGGTGGAAAGCCCTTTTCTATGGCTCAATTGTGTATGCGGTGATCTACTTATTGATATTTCACGTTTTCAAAACTTCACCACTTCAAGAAGAAAAGTACGAGATGGAAATGGCTGCTGCAGCAGCAATAAAGGTAAATCAGACCGCTACGGTAATCGTTGATTTTGATGAAAGCAATGTCACTTTCAACGATGATAATGCAGCCTTAATGGCTGGAAAGAAATTCTTCGAATCGCAATGCGCCATTTGTCATAAAGCGGATGGGGGTGGACTTGCAGGGCCAAACCTTACCGATGATTATTGGAAGCATGGGGGCAGCATGACCGACATTTATACGGTCATTAAAAACGGTGTTCAGGGTACGGCAATGATTCCTTGGGAATCTAAGTTGAATCCCAACAAACTGCGCGAAGTTGCTTCTTATGTTAAAAGCTTAAGAGGAACAAACCCGGCAGGCGCACTGCCTCCTGACGGAGCACTTTATGTCGAAGAAAAAGAAGGAGTGAATAATTAGTGTGTGGAGTATAGAAGGGGAGATTTGCTATGAAAGAGCTTTACGAATATGACGAAGAATACCGCGACACCATTGCCACGGTAGATGCACAGGGAAAACGCATTTGGGTTTTCCCTAAGAAACCGAAAGGTAAGTTTTATAACGCCCGCACCCTGGTTTCTGTCATTTTGCTGTCGATTTTGTTCGCTGGGCCATTCATTAAAATTGGCGGTCAACCCTTCTTATTACTCAATATTTTCGAACGAAAGTTTGTGGTTTTGGGTACCGTTTTCTGGCCTCAAGACTTCTTTATTTTCGCCCTTGGGCTGATCACTTTTTTTGTATTTATAATTTTGTTTACGGTGGTTTTTGGAAGGGTTTGGTGTGGCTGGGCATGCCCCCAAACCCTCTTTATGGAAATGGTTTTCCGTAGGATTGAGTATTTGATTGAAGGCGATGCCAACCAACAAAGGAAACTTAAAAAATCACCTTGGAATGCCGAAAAGATTGGAAAGCGACTTCTGAAACATTCCATTTTTGGATTAATAGCGATTCTGATTGGGCATACTGCCATGGCTTACCTCATAGGCATAGAAAAAGTGAAGGAAATCGCGACCCAATCGCCTGCCGAAAACATGGCAGGTTTTTTAGGATTGGTAGCCTTTAGCTTTATTTTCTACGGAGTTTTTGCTTACCTCAGAGAACAGGCCTGCATCGCCATTTGTCCCTATGGTAGGCTTCAGGGAGTATTATTGGTCAAGGATTCTATGGCCGTAATGTACGACTGGATCAGAGGGGAACCTCGGGGGAAAATGAAGAAGGACCAAGTGCAAGCAGATAAAGGTGACTGTATTGATTGTAAACTCTGCGTCCATGTTTGCCCAACGGGGATCGATATCAGAAATGGTACTCAGCTGGAATGCGTCAATTGCACTGCCTGCATTGATGTATGCGATGATGTAATGACCAAGATTGATAAGCCTAAAGGTTTAATCAAAATCAGCTCTTACAATGCCATTGCGGAAGGTAAGAAAAAGCTTTTTACTCCACGCGTTGCGGGCTATACCGGAGTTTTAGTGGTGTTGATTACTTTGCTGACTGTTTTCGTTTCTACTAGATCAGATATTCAAGCGACAATTCTGAGGGTGCCTGGCATGCTTTACCAAAGGGTAGAAGGCGACAAAATTCAGAATTTGTACAACATTCAGTTGATCAATAAAACTACCGAAGAAATGACCATCAATATTAAATTGATGGAAAGCGAAGGTTCAATCGAAGTGGTGGGTGGGCATACGATTACCATAGCGCCATCAGGCAAATCCGATGCAGTGTTTTATGTGCGTTTCCCCGAATCAGCGTTGAAAGGAAATAAGAATGAGATAGTTTTGGGGATTTATCAAGGAGAAGTACTCATTGATGAAGTAAAGTCTAACTTTCTTGGGCCAATTAAAATCGATTCACTATGAACTGGGGGAATAAAATCATTGTAGCGTTCATTTGTTTTATAGGGATGATTTCCACCTTGGTGTACATCAGCGTGAATACAGATTTTTACTTGGTGGCAGATAATTACTATGAACAAGAATTGGCTTACGAAGAGCAGATTCAACGCATTAAAAATGCCAATGGGCTTAACGAACAACCTACTCTTGATTTGAATAGAAGCGAGGTAAACGCAAAATTGGCCTTTCCTGTGGCCATGGTTGATGGGATCAATGAAGGCACAGTTTCATTTGTTCGAGCTTCAAATGCCAATTTAGACCAGTCTTTTCCAATTAAGTTGGATGAAAATGGAATTCAAAGCTTTGATCTAAAGGATTTTACTTCTGGCGCTTGGAAAATTAAAATTGAATGGAAATCCTCGGGTAGGGAATATTACAAAGAATTCAATATTGTGATTTAATGCTGCTTTCTACGGCTATAGTGTTTGGTTTTTTGGGCAGCTTGCATTGCTTGGGCATGTGTGCACCAATCGCTTGGGCTGTTCCTCAAAACGAAAAGAAACGTAGCATTTGGGCTTTCAATCGATTGGCCTATAATTCTGGCAGGCTATTGACCTACAGTGTTTTAGGGGCCTTTGTTGGTGTTTTTGGCGAATTACTGTCATTTGCGGGCATTCAACAATGGCTGTCTATTTTGGCAGGTGTCACCGTCATTGTAGGAGCACTTTTATTGAAGGGTAAATTGCCTTCTTCCTTAAATTTTAAACCCGCCCAAAAGGCCTTTCTTTTCATTAAAATGAGGATTGGCTCCTTGCTTAAGTCGAACAACTTAAAATCTAATCTTACGCTTGGCATACTCAATGGTATGCTGCCATGTGGTCTCGTTTATATGGCTTTGGTTGCTGCGCTATCCATGGGAAGCATCGCAGGAGGGGCTGCCTATATGGCTTTATTTGGGCTTGGTACTTTTCCGATGATGATCGGTGCTGCGTTTCTTGGCGTTACCTTTAAGGGGCGGTTTAACTTGGCGTGGATCAGATTCATGCCGAAAATGCTCGTACTCGTTGGTTTAATACTGATTTTGCGAGGGATGAATTTGGGAATTCCCTACCTAAGCCCGAAAGTAAATACCGCCACTACCGCCATAGTGTGTGATTGAACTCAATTCCAATAGGCCTGATATTCACCTTTTGGATCATAGGTTTCTTTTTGCCTTGCAATATTGAATTCTCTGCCTCCACGTGGGTCAGTGCCAACGCCAGCGATATACGCCCAATTGCCGTAATTGCTACAAGGGTCATAATCAATGAGCATTTTCTCGAAATAGGCAGCGCCCATTCTCCAATCAATGTTCATTTGGTGGATTAAGTAAGAAGCCACAATCTGCCTTCCTCGATTGCTCATAAACCCAGTGGCGTTGAGCTCGTGCATATTGGCGTCAATAAAGGACTCTTTGGTTTTGCCATTGGCCCATAAACCGAAATGCTTATCGGATTTCCATTCTATTTTATCCTCGCCAGTAATTCCTGTTCTCAAAAATATTTTCTTGCCATTTTTCAGTGCCACAAAATGGAAATAGTCACGCCATAATAATTCAAATATCAGCCAATAGGTAGAGCTGTTTTTCACTACATACTTTTCATATTTCACAATCTGCCAATAAATTTCCTTGGCAGATATGCTTCCATTGGCCAACCAAGGGGAAAAGTGGCTTGAAAAATCACTTCCTAATAATCCATTTCTGGTGTTTTTGTAATTGGTGAGTAGCTCCTTATCCCATAAGTAATATTGAAGTCTTTCGTGGGCGGCATTTGCTCCACCTTCAAAAGGCATAGGAGATCGAGGGTCTTTTTTTGGTGTTTCTAAACCTAGTTCCTCTAAAGTTGGTAATGAACTTCCAAAGCCTTCTGGTGTTTTAGCGGATTCAGGGCTCTCTATAAGTGGTCTTACTTTTGATTTCTTCTCAACTGGATTTCTGAATTGGGTAAAAACATCGGGTAATTCCTCGATTTCCATAGGAAGGTCATCCAGGTGAAAAAGCGTTTCGCCCCAAATAAAATCAGTGGTCAATTGCTCGCTGAGCTTGATTTCTTCTTGTGTTTCATTGAAAGACGAGGCCTTTTGGGCGTACAGGCATGCACAGTCAAATTCCCTGTAGGTTTTGATAAGGACGCCAACAGAATCGCCTTTGAGTATTCTTAAATCCGACCCTATTTTTTGAAGTTGATCTTTGAGGTCTGCCAGCGATTCGAGCAAGAATTTGAGCCTCATCGCCCCCATCTTTTCAATCCCGAATTGATCTTTAGAAAACCACTGATCATCGAGTATGAAAATGGGTAAAACCTCATCATTTTCATTGACAGCTTTGGCAAAACCTTCGTTGTCGTTGATTCTTAAATCATTTCTAAACCAATACAAAGCCCTTCTCATAATTCCTCAATTTGCTTCAAGTACAAATCGGCTTGTTCTAGTATTTGGTTTTTCGATTCAACGGAATTTTTATCCCAGACTTTGTACATCATGCTCATTCTGGGATTGTTGGCTAAATGCTCACGATTAGCGTCTATAAAATTCCAATAAAGACTGTTGAAAGGGCAAGCTTTTGGCCCGGTTTTAAGGGCTTGGTTATAATGGCATTTAGTACAGTAATGCCCCATTTTGTTGATATAATTGGCCGAAGAGATGTAGGGTTTTGTGGCAACAATGCCACCATCGGCAAATTGGCTCATACCTCGGGTGTTTGTGATTTCGACCCACTCAATAGCATCAATATAAATGCCCAAATACCATTGATCGACTTCATTTGGGTTGATGCCTGCCAGGAGTGTGAAATTGCCTGTGATCATGAGCCGCTGAATGTGATGGGCATAGGCATAGTCTAAAGATTGGCCAATACTATGGCTCAGGCATTTCATTTTTGTGTTGCCTGTCCAAAACCAGCTGGGGAGTTTTCTTTGGTGATTGAAGAAGTTCATACTGGCGTATTCAGGCATGAATTTCCAATAGATACCTCTCATAAATTCTCTCCAGCCTAGTATTTGGCGGATAAAGCCTTCGGCAGAAGAGAGTGGCACTTGATCAGAATTGCTTCTGTACAAATTTTCTACCCTATCAATCACTTCTTTTGGGCTGATGAGTTTGATGTTCAAAGCAAACGAAATTCTTGAGTGAAAAAGCGACCAATGTTCTTCAGTCATGGCATCTTGGAAATCGCCAAAATGGGGTAAAAATGTATTCAAGAATACTTCGAATAACTGTAAACCCTGTTCTCTATTGATTGGCCATAAGAGTGCGTTGTTCTTGATACTTCCAATAGTTTTAACATTTCTATTTTTTAGCAAGGCTAAAATTTCGCTCGCGTCATTATCGAATAAAAATGGATTTGGGACATAAACGTTTTTCGGTAGCTTTTTACGATTTTCAGCATCATAGTTCCATTGTCCACCAACCGGAGTTTCATGATCCATCAGAACGTTATGCCTCTTGCGCATCATCCTGTAGAAGGATTCCATAATGAAGGTTTTCTTTCCCTTAAAATGTTGGTTTAATTCTTCTCTTGTCGAAAGAAAATGTTGTGTGTCGTAAGCTTTGGAGGCAATAGTGAGTGAATTGCAAAACTGAATTAACTGTTGGTCGAGCCTATGTTCATCTGGCAATTGGTATTCAAAATTTTGGTAGCCGCCTTTTGCAATGAGCTGATTGAGATTCAGGCAAAGGTCTTGTGAATTATTATGATCGTCTAGGGAAATATAAATGAAGTTGTGACCTTTTGAACGAAGCCTTTGAGAAAAATCCCGCATGGCAAGGAAAAAACCAACGACTTTTTGAATATGATGGGTGGTATAAGTCAATTCCTGACCTAATTCCATCATCACATAAGTAACCTCTGGGTTTATCTGCGAAAACCAAGAGTGGGCTTCATTGAGCTGATCGCCAAGTAAGAGTCGAAGGGTTTTCAAATCACTTGCGATTTATTTCTTCTGCAACGTTCGCTGCAATAGCGCACCTCATTCCAGCATGCCTCCCACTTTTTGCGCCATTCAAATGGGCGATTGCAAACAGCACAAACTTTGGTCGGTAATTGTCCTTTCTTCATTGAAAGGAACAACTACCAAAATGGAATTTTGTTGAACGAAGTGAAGGTGAAGGCTTTAAAATTAATCGTCTTTTTTGATCACCTTTTTGGCTTCTAAGGTTTGGCCATCATCGCGAATCATAAGCAGTTTTTCGATTTTACCCGTTGAATCCCCTACAAAAGCAATGTCTACTCCAAATACTTTGAGAAAGAATCGATTTTCAGTAAGTGGAATGAGTTCCATGGCAGGTGAGCCTGGTCCTTGTGCTTTTAAGGTATCATTCACTAGAAGGATTTTCAGAAATGAACCTGGATTCATTTCATAATCTCCAGTATAGCTGGTTAGTTTTTCTGTCGATATTGAGATTGTCGTTTCTTTTTTACCCTCACTGGTTTGAGCAATTAGGTGGATGGAAGAAAATAAGGTAAGGCAAAGGGTAATCAGCGTACTGTACAATATCGAACTTGGTTTCCTGAAATTTGAATCTGTTAGTCTTTTCATGGTTTCTTCTTTCGTTCAAGACTCCCTGTCGCACGAGACTGTAAACCAGACTCACCTGTTTTTAGACTAACACTGAAATTTTGATGACCAACAGTCGATTAAAATCGACAACTCTTGAATGGATCAGATAATCTTATGAGGTTTTTTCAACGATTTTAGCTTGTTTTGAAAACCAGTCAAAAGCCAGTTTTCGTTGGTATGGAACTTTAACCCTTAATTTCGGTTGATCGCTTTTATGAAGCCTTTCTTTATTCTGTTTCTATCCTTAAGTATTTTTTCTCTTAAAGCCCAAAATCTTGATTGGTGGGATGCCTTGCATAATTACCCAAATGCAGCAGGGCCAGATCGGCTCGATTATATAGTGATTGCTCCAGGTTATATGGGGCCAAACGCGCTAAGAATGCCCCTGCTTGGTAACGTGATCATTGAAGATCATATATCATTTGATATTCGATTCGAAAACCACCAGGGAAATGGGGACAAGACAATTAATCCATTTTTGCAATTCAACTTTCCTATAAAAAAGGGCAGGGCGCTATTCTATGTGAATAGTATTCCCATAGAGAGCTACGAAGTGACTACTGAGACCCGAGATGAACGCAGGATGATGGATTTTTCTGGCAAAGGCAGAACTACAGGGGATATTTCATTTGGCTTGGTTTACAAAATTTTCGATGAAAATTTAAAGTGGCCATTTAACTTTTCGATGACTGCCCATAGCAAGACAACCACTGGTGGCAATGTAGCCAACGCTAGATTCAGTGATGCCAGTATGTTTCATTGGCAAGGTACTTTCAGTAAGACATTTGCCAAGACAGATCGGTCTCATTTTTTGGCCAAAGCGATGTTGGGCTTTTACACTTGGCAAACCAACATCAATGGTCTGATCAATGGATCTACCTCTCGGCAAAACGATGCACCCCTTTATGGAATTGGCCTTGAATACGAAACGGGCCTTTGGCATTTCGACACCGATTTCTCAGGTTACTATGGCTACCAAGGCCATCGCGACTATCCGGGATTTCTCAGGTTCAATATGATCAGAGATATTAAAGGAGGAGAAATTTCTCTCGGCTACAATGTGGGCGTCAAAACTTGGGATTGGAATACATTTTCGATCGGGTATAGAATCAATGTTGTTGAGCTTCTTAATTAACTGTAGGACAAAAGACATCCTAACATAGGATAAGAATAATTTCATTTTGTTTCATGTTCTCATTCAGCATTAGCGAAAAGTAAAGCTCGGAATTGAGATTCGAATTTAAGTAGTTCTGTAGGGCTTTAATCTTGTTGAAATCTGTTTTAGATGAGTAGTGAATTACATTGAAGCAGGTCATGTTGTTTAATCTCCTTTTTGAGGCCAAGCTTATGTCGCCATACTTTAATTTTGTCTCAGACATCAGTCTAGATTTGATCTCATTAGCCTCTGATTCATACTTATTAGAGGTATAGTCTATTTTTACTGAAAGTTTATCCACAACTTCAAGTTGTGTGGAAGCTATTATTGGAGCTATCTCATCCTTTAAGAACCCATATTTTAAGCTGTCTTCTGCTAATACTGTCAGGAGTTGGTAGGAGTATTTTGGGTCAATAGTTCCTAATAATCTTACTGAATTACGGATTTGCGTAGTATCATCACTGTTTAATGATGTCCAAGCTATTTCTATGAACTTCAGCATGAGTTCTTTATCTGATCTAGAAGTTTGAAAAGAGAGATTTGTTTTATACTACACCCATCCAAAATATGCTATTGCTAGTGGAAGAGTTAGTTTAATTACTATATCAATAATATAGTATATCAAGTTAGTTCTAGGTTCATTCGTCATTTTCAAACTATTTCAGTTTAAATTTATTGATTTTTGAAAGAGTTGGGCATTAAATTAAAAATAACGTTATGACTTTTAGAGTTGCGAATATTAGAGCTTTCATCACAATTTACGCGTTATTGCGCTCTTAGATTATTTAGGACGGATTATAAACGTAATTTGTCAGTATCTGCCCATGATCCTTTCGCAAATTACTGAAAACAAAATTGGAGGTTGGTTTTAGCGATTGGCTAGTTGGTAGGTGATTTTTTAGTCCACCAAATCTTTTTGAAAGCTCACAATTTGATCTTTGCAGGTCTGTCACAATTAGTCTCGAATTATTAGTGATTAGTCGGCCTGAATATTATTTTTGCGCATGGCTGAACAGATACTTATTCTGGATTTCGGTTCTCAATACACGCAGCTAATAGCGCGAAGGGTAAGAGAACTAAATGTCTACTGCGAAATCCACCCTTTTAACCACATTCCAGAGATCACTGACGATATCAAGGGAGTTATCCTTTCGGGTAGTCCTTGCTCCGTAAGGGATGCTGGCTCTCCTGATTTGGACTTAGATCAGTTCAGAGGCAAAATCCCATTATTGGGTGTTTGCTACGGAGCTCAGCTTATGGCACAGAAGTTTGGCGGCAATGTTTTGCCATCAGAAATAAGAGAATATGGTCGTGCTAAACTAAGCCATGTTGATGGTCATGACCATCTGCTCAAAGAAATTAGCCTAGATTCTCAAGTGTGGATGTCGCATGGTGACACCATTTCCGCATTGCCAGATAACTTCGAGATTATTGCCAGTACGCCAAGTGTAAAAGTAGCAGCTTTCAAAATCAAGGACGAAACTACTTACGGAATTCAATTCCACCCCGAGGTAACACATTCTACTGAGGGTAAAGAGTTACTAAGGAATTTCGTGGTGCATATTGCTGGTTGTTCACAAGATTGGACTCCAGATTTGTTCGTAGAAACGACTGTTGCAGAGCTAAAAGCCAAGTTAGGAGATGATAAAGTAGTGCTCGGCCTTTCAGGCGGAGTGGATTCTTCTGTGGCCGCGGTGCTTATCCATAAGGCCATCGGTGCCAACCTTCATTGCATTTTTGTAGATAATGGACTTTTGCGCAAGAATGAATTCGAAAGCGTTTTAGAGTCCTACAAAGGCATGGGCTTGAACGTAAAGGGCGTTGACGCCAAAGATCAGTTTTACGATGCCTTGAAGGGAATTTCTGACCCAGAAGGGAAAAGAAAAGCCATTGGCCGTGTTTTCATCGAAGTATTTGACCAAGAATCGCACAAAATCACAGATGTAAAATGGCTGGGACAAGGCACTATCTACCCCGACATCATTGAATCGGTATCAGTTAAAGGACCTTCTGCCACAATAAAGTCGCATCACAACGTTGGAGGCTTACCAGAAAAGATGAAACTCAAAATTGTAGAGCCGCTCAATACTTTGTTCAAGGATGAAGTAAGGATCGTTGGTCGAACTTTAGGAATTGATCAAAATATTTTAGGCCGTCATCCTTTCCCAGGCCCTGGATTAGGCATTAGGATATTAGGAGACATCACCGCAGAAAAAGTGGCAATTCTTCAAGAGGTTGACGCCATTTTCATCAATGGACTTAAGGACAAGGGACTTTACGATGATGTTTGGCAAGCGGGAGCAATGTTGCTCCCAGTTCAATCCGTTGGAGTAATGGGCGATGAGCGTACTTACGAAAAAGTAGTTGCCCTTCGGGCGGTCACCAGCGTTGACGGAATGACGGCAGATTGGTGTAACTTACCTTACGAATTTTTACAAGATGTTTCTAACCAGATCATTAATCAGGTAAAAGGAGTAAACAGGGTGGTGTATGATATCAGTTCTAAACCTCCTGCCACCATTGAATGGGAATAAAATGAATTTCGTTACCCGAGTTTTTCTCGTCTTATGGATCAGTAGCCTCTCATTTTCGCTTTCAGCGCAAAGTATAAGAGCTGTCTTCGATGAAGCCAAAAGCTTACTGGACCAAGAGCAATATGCCTTGGCATTGCTAAAGTTTGATCAAGTGCGCAAAGCTCCACAAGAGAATGACCTCACGCAATATGCTACTTATTACCAGGCGGTTGCGGCCTATCATTCGGGCGACTCCAAAATGGCCAAAGCCCTTTTTCTTCAAATAGAGAGGAAATATTCTGAATGGGCTCAAAAAGACGAACTCAATTTTTGGTTAGCTAAAATTGAATTAGAAGAGGGAAATACTAGAATCGGGCTGGATTATCTCAAAAAGATCGAAAGCACTGATTTTGTAAAGGATGTCAACGCACTGAAGACCAAATTTATACGTCAAATTGATGACGTGAATAAACTATGGTCATGGACACAACAAGACCGAGACACAGTTATTGCTGCACATCTTTTAGCCGAATTGTTGAAGATAGAGGTCAGCAATCAAAACCTTGAACTCATCGATCAGCTGATTGCTGAATATGATATTGCCCCAGAGGTGGTGATTGAAGGAGTTACCCAAACCATTAAAAAGGAAGTGTACAATATTGGGTTGTTCTTTCCATTTCAATACCAAGGTGATTCTACAGGTTTCGTAAGAATGATGAACGATTGGCCAGTAAAGTT
The DNA here is from genome assembly GCA_002786855.1 of Cytophagales bacterium CG12_big_fil_rev_8_21_14_0_65_40_12. GTDB lineage: Bacteria > Bacteroidota > Bacteroidia > Cytophagales > Cyclobacteriaceae > Roseivirga. The sequence continues at coordinate 5,704 of PCUU01000003.1, read as the reverse complement.
TCTGCAAGGGATGAAACTTGGATTGGAAAAACTGGCCGAAGAAAACATCAATATCAATTTGATGACATTTGACACTAGGGCATCTGCTCAAGTAACAAAACAAATCCTTGCTGACCCCGCATTAAAAGAACTTGACTTAATTGTAGGGCCAGCATACCAAGGACCAATAGCCGAAGTGGTACGTTTTTCAAAAGAGAATAAGATCAATTTCATCAATCCATTATCGTCTAATGGCGAAATTCTGTTGAATAACCCTTTTGCCTTTTTATACTACCCAAGCAATGAATCTTTGGCCATTGAGGCTGCGAAATATGCGAAGGCGAATTTCAGAAAAAATAAGAATGTAGCCATTTTTTACGCCAATGAAGCAGACAGGCTCCGAGCTGACCTCTATCGAAAAATCATTGAAAAGGATTCTTTCAACGTGGTGATTTACGAAATGGTACGTCCCAATGAATCGGTTAAAATTCAGCAAATGTTGGTGGAAGAGGTAGAAACCGATAAGGATTCTGCTATAGTGGCAGGTATGATTGCGGAAATGGATTCGCTATTGGCTGCTGGGGTGGAGGATTGGGAGATTTATTCTGAAAAGGATTTTGTGTATGATACCCTTAGGATCCTTCCAGACAGTATAGGTCACATTTTTATAGCCTCCGATGTGTCTTCACTTTCGGCAAGTGCCATAAGCGGAATTGATGTTCGAGAAGATACTATTCATTACATCGGTTCTTCCAGATGGCTGAGTTCGGAACAATCCATTTCTTTTGCCCAATTAGAAAGGGTAGAAGCGATTTTCACTGGGGCGAATTGGATTGATTACGAGAGAGCGTCTGTCAAGGAATTCAGGAAGCGTTTTTTGGATAAATTTTCATCCTTCCCCCAGAAGGAAGAACGACTAGGAGATGCCTATTTGGGCTACGATATTATGCTGACCTATGGCAGGTTGCTGCATAAGCATGGGAAATACTTTCAATTTGGAATTAAATCCAAAGAAAAAGTCCCTGGTGAGTTAACCGAAGCCTTCGACTACAGGTTAACCAACGACAATCGACATATCCCAATTTTAAAAATGGTCGATTCTAAAGTTCAAAATTCAGACAATTAAGATTTTAAGACACAATGCTCAATACTCAACGCAGTCAAAAATTATTTGATCAAGCCCAGCGTGTTATTCCCGGGGGGGTAAACTCACCAGTGCGTGCTTTTAAGGCTGTTGGTGGAAATCCGCTATTCATTAAAAGGGCCAAAGGAGCCTTTATTTATGACGAAGACGATAATGCATTCATTGAGTTGATCAACTCTTGGGGGCCAATGATCTTAGGCCATGCTAATGAGAAGATCGAAGCAGCGGTCAGAAATTCTATATCGGGTTCTTTGTCTTTTGGAGCGCCCACTTCGGCTGAGGTGGATATGGCAGAGTTGATTTGTGCCATGGTGCCTTCAATCGAAAAGGTAAGAATGGTGAACTCTGGCACAGAAGCTACCATGTCAGCCATTCGGTTGGCAAGAGGCTATACTGGCAGAGACAAGATCATTAAATTCGAAGGCTGTTATCACGGCCATGGTGACTCATTTTTGATCGCAGCAGGTTCTGGCGCAATGACCATGGGCGACCCAGATAGCCCAGGGGTGACTAAAGGTACTGCGGCTGATACCATTACTTTGCCCTACAACGACTTAGAAAAAGTAGAAGCCCTGATGAAAATAGCAGGACAGGAAATTGCCGCTTTAATCATTGAGCCTGTAGCAGGAAATATGGGCTGTATTCTGCCTAAAGAAGGTTATTTGGCTGGTTTACGAAAGTTGTGCACAGAATATGGCGTGGTTTTGATCTTTGATGAAGTAATGACAGGCTTCAGACTTTCGCAAGCTGGTGCTCAAGGCCTTTTTGGTGTTCAGGCAGACTTGACTACACTAGGTAAAATAATCGGTGGAGGAATGCCAGTGGGCGCTTATGGTGGTAAGAAAGAAATCATGGATTTTATATCGCCATTGGGGCCAGTTTATCAGGCAGGGACACTTTCCGGAAATCCAGTAGCGATGGCTGCGGGCTTGGCCATGTTGCACCAGTTGAACGAAAATCTGAGTCTCTACACGGATTTAGAAGCCATTACACTGAAGTTAGAACAAGGTTTCCAAAAGAATTTGGATGAACTTAACTTGCCTTATACCATGAACCGCATTGGTTCTATGATCAGCATCTTCTTTACGGATCAGAAAGTAGTTGATTTCGAAAGTGCAAAGACCTGCAGCACGCAGTTATTTGGAAAATATTTCAGGGAGATGCTGAATAATGGCGTGTATTTGGCGCCTTCTCAGTTTGAATCTTTGTTTATTTCAGCGGCCATTACCCCAGCCATTGCAGACCAAATTATTGAGGCAAATTATAAGAGTTTGAAGGCGATTGCTTAAAGGAGAAAGGAGAGAGATAACGTGCTTGTTACCCTCTCCTTTTTTGATGATTTGCTTACCTACCGATAATTACCTGTTTTGTTTTTGATTTTCCTTCGTATACCACTCTTAGGAAGTACAAACCATCAGGGAATTTGTGTGCTGGAATTCTAATATTTTTTTCTGTTGTTTTTTTCGTGAATACTATTTTTTGGTTTTGATTGATAAGGCTGTATTCGAACTCAGTGACCTTTTCTGAATTTGATTTCTTGGTTTCCTCGTTAGAGGTTATTGCCACATCGAATTCTGAAGAAGTAGGATTTGGGTAAGCAGTAAAGCCAAAACCAAAACCACCTTCGCAACCAAAAGGGTTATAGGTCAAATTAAAATATTTAGTATACCAAGCCGATACCTCACCGCAGATGTTTACCGATCGAACTCTAATATATCTATTATTGCCTGCATTGTTGAATGTTACACTTGTTGCTGGGTAAACACTCGTGCTTGCTGACAAAATACCCGCATCAGTTTGCCATTCATAATGGTCAATAGTCTCAGTTCCAAAGAGTGAATTTTGAGCTAGAAAATCACCATAACTAGAGCCTGGGCCATAGCAGATTTCTGAGGGAACATCCACCATAAAGTTATAGCTAATCGCAGTCAATACGGGTGGCTTACCTACCCAAACCTGTTTTGAGATATTAATATTACCACAAGGAGTAATTATTTGAGCACTAAGCGTTTGATAACTTCCGCCCAAAATTATGCCTTGCGTTTTAATTGAAGCGGAGTTGCCAGTGCTGGAAACAATTTGAATATTTGGCCCACCCGACCAATTAATGGAGGTTCCTGATGGCAAGGATGGAAGAGAGTAAGTGGAAGCCGTAGAGCACAATACATTTGAACCGCTAATCTCGGCACTTTGTAAAGTACAGAAGCCTTGACACTCTACAGGAATAGTACCTCCCATAAGAGCGTCAAGAAGGAAATTACCACTTCTGTAAGTAAGTTGCGTATGATTTTCATTGGTGCCAAAACCAGTGGTGAAATCGCTAAACGGAGAATTCTTTGGTGCACTTGGAGGGTTTTGTGGCTCATAGGCCCGGTACAAATCTGAGGAATTTAAAGCTGTATTTCCACCTCCAATATCCAAACTACTGGTAAGTGGAATAAAGCTAAAAGATTCTTGATCAACAAAGTCCAGTACTTGCTGTGGTATCTGTGCTCCTCCAAAAGTGGTAAGACTAAAAATACCTCCTCCTGAATTATCGAAAGGAAGAATGGAGGCTTGGGAATTCAGACTTGCACTTGTAAGAGTTGTAGTTTGATTGATCAATCCTAAGATTTTTTTCTTGATTTTAATATTACCAGAATATATCTGAGAAGTTTGCTGATTGGGCAGTGCTCTTGCCGAAAAACTGAACTTTAATTCACGCCCTAAAGAAAGCCAATCTGTCAAACTAATTAGCCTACCGCTTCTATTTAGGGAGACAAATGTAAGGAGGTAGTTGACCAAGCCCCCGGCTACGCCTAAGTCAGCTTGGTTAAAATTCATTAGAGAGCTTCCTGCACTAAAGTCGAGTCCACCACCACACTCCTCCCCGTTGGCTATGGCTACATTTCTGATTCCCCATCGCGAGGGATAGCCATTGGAGCCCGATAATCCTTGGCTCTTTAAGTCCTGAATAAAAGCATCATATTCAGTTGATACAATGGTCAAGCTAGAAGTAGATTGAGGAACATAATACCTCAAAAGTTGTTGTGCGGCTGGAGAATCAAATATGGCCCTTGCTTCGTTTAGGTCAACAAAATCGTTGAGGTTTATCGTAGTCGGGGTAACTCCTAAGATACCTACTTTGAACTCGATATTGGATAAATGGCGAAAGGCTGCTTGTAAACCAACTGGTACATTGGCCCCTTGGTGCGGGGTGTCCATAGAAACATAAAGCCCTGTCTGATGATCAATATTTCTATCTTCCATATCGGCCAAGGCATATCGGGCTACCAAACCACCCATACTAAAGCCCATTACCGCATTTTTTGCTGTACTGCTATTGGCCGCTTTTTCTGCATTTACCCATTGGATTACCTGTTGTAACAAAAAGGCATTACGCTGTATAAATGTGGCACCATCCGCAAAATTAAGAAAGACAATATCGTAGTTATTTGGATTATCCTGAAGAGTTTCGTAGAGGAAATCTGTGCCTAAATCTATATTCAAACCTTGTAAACCATCACGAGTAAGATTAATGTAATTAAAAAGATTAGTAGGGTCAAAGCCCTCTACAATGATCAATGGTTTTACTATCCCTGTATGACCATCGGCTAGGTCAACGGTCACTACGCCACGGGCAAAGTCACCCATAAACGCCTGTGGGGTGTAGTTCCCATTGGGATGTGGAAATACACAATTGAATAAGCTTCCAGAGGGAGTTGTGCCGGGGGCTTGTAAGGCAATTGTAGAAGTATTGGTGACCATAATTTTAAAATGACTATAAACCACAGTAGCGTCAGTATAAGTGAATTTTACCTTGATTGTTTTTTCTCCATCTGTCGTATAGTTCGATAAAGCTTCTCCATCCCAAGCCAAGGTACGATAGCCATATCCATCATCTAAATCTACCTGTCGGCTTGATAGGGTTTTCGTAGTATTTGTGTAATGCAGGGCCGATCGAAGCTTAAAGGTTTGAATACTTCCGCTTACTTCATTTAGGGTAGGGGCGGCTGCAAAGGTGATTTTGTTCTCGTAAGGCGTGCTGGGTCTACCGGATACATCGTAAAGTTTATTATTGCTGATATATAGTAAATTACTACTTAAGGCATTGGACTTTATTTTATTGTATTCATAAAAAAGTGTACTGATATTGATTTTATCACTTTCGGATGCCATATAAGATCTTATGGCGTTGTTTACCACATTCGGTGCAGAAAGCGTGTAGGGAGTGCTTTTTATTTTTTCAGTCACCATGGTAGCATAGAGCAAACCCCATTCTGTACGCGTCATTATATTGCCAACAGAAAGGATGCCGTTGTAGACCTCAGGCTCACTTAAATTTACTCCATATTCTAATAATAGGCCTGTGGTAATTGGGGTTTTGTCCAAATTTTGAAAAACAGGATTGATAGCATTCCGATAGGCATCAGTCTGAGCGCAAATGGGTGCAGAACCCAGAACCCAGATTATGGGAAGTAGTAAGTATTTTTTCATAGGGTTAAGAAATTTTAATATAGGGTTACTCATTTAAGTCGCAAGAATTATGTCTCTTCTAGTGATTGGGCTTGTACTTACACATCTTTCGATAAGCCTATCGAG
>PCUU01000043.1 GCA_002786855.1 Cytophagales bacterium CG12_big_fil_rev_8_21_14_0_65_40_12 | reverse complement strand
GGAGAAGGTCCCAAGGGTTGGGCTGTTCGCCCATTAAAGTGGCACGCGAGCTGGGTTCAGAACGTCGTGAGACAGTTCGGTCTCTATCTGTTGTGGGCGTAAGAAATTTGAGAGGACCTGACCTTAGTACGAGAGGACCGGGTTGGACCAACCGCTGGTGTACCAGTTGTCCCGCCAGGGGCACTGCTGGGTAGCTACGTTGGGACGAGATAAGCGCTGAAAGCATCTAAGTGCGAAACTCACCTCAAGATGAGATTTCTTTTAAGGGACGTCAGAGATGATGACGTTGATAGGCTGCAGGTGTAAAGGCAGAGATGTCATAGCTGAGCAGTACTAATTACCCGTAAGCTTTCCGTTGAAGCCCTTTTTTGTGTGATACTCTTACAGTAAATATGTCATGTTTGGCAGTCGGTTTATGGATGATGTCCATGGACGGACTGCCCAAAGAAATCAGGTTCACCTAAGTGAAAACTAGGGGGACAAAAGCCTTATGGTGGCTATGGCGGTGGGGCACACCTCTTCCCATTCCGAACAGAGAAGTTAAGCCCACCAGCGCTGATGGTACTGCCTTTACCGGTGGGAGAGTAGGTCGCTGCCATTCCTTTATCTAAACCCCTTGCACTTGCTCGGGGTTTTTTTATGCCCTTAAAATATCATACCCCACCCCCCATCAAATACCGTCTAACATTGTCTAGTCATATTAGGAAAAAAATAAGGCTCAGAAATTATTTTCGAGCCTTATTTGGTATTGATCGTCAATTGAGTTAATCCGTCTAAAACTCAATAAACTTATTAAGTTGGGTATCAATAAGCTGATTATATAGGTCATTGGTTATTTTGCCATTTGTGAAATGCTTTTCAATACCCGCTAATTTGGGTTTCAAGGCCAGAACATGCATCCCAAGATAATTGAAAATATCTGTCAAATGTGACATCGCAAAAACACCCCCTTGAACCCCTGAGGATAGTCCAACTAATGCTGCTTTTTTATCGCGAACACCTTCGGGATATTTGAATCCATCTATGAATGTCTTGAGAATCCCTGGGAACGAACCATTATATTCAGGAACGATGAATATTAGTTTATTAGACGCCTGCACTCTGTCTCGAAGGATATTAAACGCCATGTTCTTCCCATTATTCTCGTAAAGCGCATTTTCAGTAAAGTCCTTTGGAAGGTCAGCTAAATCAACTATTTGGGAAGGTGTGTTTTTCTGTTCAAGTAATATTTGATAGTAATTCGCTATTTGTCGGCTCATAGATGATTTTCTGTTCGTGCCTACAACAATTGTTATCATTTGGGTTAATTTTATGTCGAAGTTAAATTCTTTAGTTCAGAAGCATAAGTTTATTCAATGCTTTGTTCGTGTATGTACATGAAACTTATTTTCTGATCAATAGTTCCTCGAGAACAGCGGATTCTTTTAACAGTTAACAGTTTGAAACTACTTAATTTTAACAATGGATTACATCTCTCAGATTAACAATGCCACTGATTATATTCAATCGCAAATTCAATTCAAGCCACAAGTGGGTATAATATTAGGTACAGGCCTTGGAGCACTGGTAGAAAAGATTGAAGTAGAATTCCATTTAGATTATAAGGACATTCCCCATTTTCCAATATCTACGGTTGAAAGTCATAGTGGTAGGTTGATCTTCGGGATGCTTTCAGGTAAGAGAATTGTGGCCATGCAAGGTCGGTTTCATTATTACGAAGGTTATGATATGAGGCAAGTTACCTTTCCTGTAAGGGTTATGAAGCAACTCGGGATTGAAACTCTTTTTGTTTCAAACGCTGCTGGTGGGGTTAATTTGAGCTTCCAAGTAGCCGATTTAATGGTGATAGAAGATCATATTGATCTTACTAAAGAAAACCCATTAACGGGAAAGAACTTAGATGAATTCGGAGGACGTTTTCCTGATATGAGTGAACCATACAGCCGAAAATTGATCGATAAAGCTCTGGAAATAGCAAAGGAATCTGGGATTCGTTGTCATGAAGGCGTTTATGCTGGTGTAAGTGGGCCAAATCTTGAAACAAGAGCTGAGTATCGATTTATTCGTACCATTGGAGCCGATGCGGTAGGCATGTCAACCATACCTGAAGTTATAGTGGCTAGGCATATGAATTTACCCGTTTTTGCTATTTCGGCCATAACTGACCTGTGCGATCCAGATCATTTAGAAGTTGCTGAGATTTCTAAGATATTAGCGGCTGCTGCCAAAGCGGAAAGGGGTATGACTACGATCATTCAGCAACTCATCGCTTCCTTAGATTAAGCTTAAGCAAATGTTCCTTATTCAAGCAAAGCATGTTAATTTCACCTTATGGATTTAAATAAAAAAGTAGCCGTAGTCACGGGGGTGAGCAAAGGAATTGGACTGGAAACGGTAAAGCAGCTGTTAGATGCTGGTGCATTGGTTGCGGGTTGGGGAAGAAGTGCTCCTGATTTAGTTCATACTAATTTTACCTTCATCAAAACAGATGTTTCTGATTGGGAAAATGTTCAATCTTCGTATCAGGCTACAGTGGACAAAATTGGTGTTCCAGTTGTTTTGGTGAATAATGCAGGTTTAGGTCATCAAGGCCTTATTCATGAAATGCATGTCCAACAATGGAAAGAAATGTTCGATATTAATGTTCATGGCTTGTTTTATTGCATCAAAATAGTGACGCCAGGAATGATAGCTGCTGGAGAAGGGCATATTGTGAATGTATCTTCAATTGCTGGCACCAGTGGGGTGAAGACGATGTCGGGCTATGTTGGCACAAAGCATGCCGTTACTGGAATTTCACACTCCATATTTTTGGAATTGCGTGAACACGGCATTAAAGTGACAACGATATACCCTGGTTCTACGAATACAAATTTCTTCGATAATATAGAGTTTGCGAATGCCAATGAAAATATGATGAGACCTCAAGATGTGGCAACGAGTATCGTTCAGGCAGTACAAACCTATGCCAATTATCATGTGGTGGACTTAGAAGTTCGCCCACTTTGGCCGAATGGCAAACCCAATAAATAAATTAAAGGTACGTTTACGAACCAATGTCAATAGTTGTCAACCAGCTCACCAAGATTTATGGCAAACAGAAAGCTGTAGATAATATTTCCTTTGATGTCAATCAAGGTGATATTCTAGGTTTTTTGGGGCCAAATGGTGCTGGTAAGTCAACAACAATGAAGATTGCTACTGGCTATCTTCCTCCATCAGAGGGATCGGTAACTATTGATGGTTTCGATATAGTGAAGCAATCGAAGCAAGCGAGGGCAGTGATTGGTTATTTACCTGAGCATAATCCTCTTTATTTAGACATGTATGTTCACGAATACTTAGGGTTTATTGCCTCTCTGCATCATATAAAGGGAAATCTAAGAAAGTCTAGAATAGCCGAAATGATTCAATTATGTGGGCTTACTTTAGAACAAAACAAGAAAATTGGATCGTTATCAAAGGGATATCGGCAGCGGGTAGGGCTTGCACAAGCGCTGATTCATGACCCTTCGGTTTTGATTTTGGATGAACCAACCACTGGTTTAGACCCCAATCAATTGGCCGAAATCCGTGGCTTGATCAAACAAATCAGCAAAAATAAGACGGTCATTCTTTCTACGCACATTATGCAAGAAGTTAAGGCATTGTGCAACAGGGTGATCATTATTGATCAAGGTAAAATCGTAGCCGATGATTTGGTAGAAAAATTAATTTCCACAAAAAGTCAGGCCCTTCATGTTGAGTTTGGAGCTTCATTTCAAGCCGGTTTTATTCAAGATCAGCAGCAATTTAAATTCAAGCCTTTGGGCGGAACTAAGTACGAGGTTTCAGCTAGTTTGAATGAAGATATTAGAGAAAAGCTCTTCAAACTGGCCTCTGAAAAGGGATGGGTGATTTTGAGCATGCAATTAATTGAACAAGACTTGGAGCAAATCTTTTATAATTTGACAAATCGAAAGAGCGATGTGGGCGATATACAATAAGGAGGTCAGGCAATTTCTGAATTCTCTGATTGCCTATGTGGTCATTGGAGTATTCCTGACAGGTATTGGTTTGTTGATGTGGGTTTTTCCAGAAACCAGCGTGCTTAATTACGGTTATGCCGATTTAGAGACACTTTTCACGCTTGGGCCATTTGTCTTTATGTTTCTCATTCCAGCAATTACCATGAGAATGCTGGCGGAAGAGAAGAAAAATGGAACCATGGAGCTTTTGCTCACGCGTCCATTGAGCGATATACAAATTATTTTGGGCAAATACTTAGCTGCTTTTAGCCTAGTTATTTTTGCGCTTATTCCCACTTTGGTTTACTATTTTTCAGTCAGTCAGCTAGGGAATCCAGTTGGCAATATTGATTCACCCGGTATCATTGGATCTTATATTGGATTGGCCTTGTTAGGGGGCGTTTTTACTTCGATTGGCCTCTTTGCCTCTGCTTTGAGCGAGAATCAAATCGTAGCCTTCATTTTCGCAGTCTTTTTTAGCTTCTTCATGTTTACTGGGGTGAGTGCAATTGCTGGTCTGTTTTCGGGCCAAACATCCCTTTATATTGAAGAAATGAGTCTTTCATATCATTATGATGCGATGAGTAGGGGACTTATTGATACTCGGAATCTCGTCTTCTTTTTTAGCACTATCACCGTAGTATTGCTTTTAACTTCTTTGAAATTCGCTGCGCGAAGAATGTCATTTAAACCTCACAGGGCTAAAGCGTTGAAGGTTTTTGCACTTGGTATTCTTCTGGTTTTTGTGGCGAATGTGATTGCCGCTAATTACTTTAAGCGATTTGATTTGACCGAAGAACAGCGATATACACTTCAAGCATCAACGAAGGACTTATTAAGCCAATTGGATGAGTCTTTGACCATAGAGCTCCTGCTTGGGAATGACCTACCAACCGAATTTCAAAGATTTCAGAAATCAATTATAGAAACAGTAGAAGAATTTGGGATGTACAGTAGTCAGCCCATTTACTATTCGATCAACGACCCAAGTGGAGCCAGTACGGAAGCTGAGCGCAACAAGAACTACCAAGGCTGGATGGATTTGGGACTATCGCCCACTAGAATCATTGATAATGACAATGGTAAAGAAGTGCAAAAGCTGATTTTCCCTTATGCCGTGCTGCGCTATCAAGGTCGAAGCGCTGGGATATTATTGCTGAAAGGAAATCAAGGGGCTTCTTCAGAAGTAAAACTTAACCAGTCCATTGAAGGAATTGAGTACGAATTGGCCACTGGTATTCAGAGGATTGCGGACATCAATCGCAAGCGCATTGGGCTTCTTCAAGGCCATGGCGAGTTAGATTCTTTGTCCATCTATTGGTTTGTGCGCGATTTTATTGAATCGTATGATATCGAGCCCGTTTACCTGAAAGACGAGCAAGAAATTAAGGATTACGATGCAATTATCATGGCCAAACCTACGGAAATGTTTTCAAGAGAAGATAAGTATAAGATAGACCAATACATTATGCGGGGCGGAAAGGCGGTTTTCATGTTAGACGCTCTTGGTGTGGACATGACGCAGGCGGGTGGTGCAGGTACATTTGCGATGCCTTATGACCTTGACTTGGACGATCTTTTTTTTCGATATGGGGTAAGGTTTGAAAAGAATGTGGTGTTAGATGTGCAGAATTTTGGTAGGTATCCTGTGATCACAGATAATTCTGGTACTATAACCAATCTGCGCTGGCCTTACTTTTTTGGAGCTTCACAATTCAGCGATCACCCAATTACAAAGAACCTAGACGCGGTATATTTAAGGTTTGCAGGCAGTTTAGACACGGTGGCCTCAAAGGGGATAAGAAAAATGCCATTGGCGTTTACTTCGGCCTATACCAAAATTTTTAATGCACCAGCTCCTGTTTCTTTCGAAGCGATTGCCGCTGAAACAGACCCGAGTATTTACCAAGGTGGGCAGCAGGTTTGGGCATATTTGCTCGAAGGCCGTTTTAGTAGCAATTTCAAGAATAGGGTATTGCCAAAAGATGGAGTGAAAACCACAAATTTTAAAGATGAGAGTCCCCATACCAAGATTTTGGTGATAAGCGATGGCGATATTATTCGGAATGAAATTCAAAGAGGACAGCCTTTAGATTTAGGCTTAAATCCATTCGCCCAAGGCGCTGAAAAAAGAGTTTTCGCGAACAAGGACTTTCTTTCAAACTCGCTTGCCTACCTTATAGACGACAATGGTTTAATCAGCGCTCGGAATAAGGAGATTAAATTAAGACCGCTCGACAGGCTTAAAGTGCGGGAAGAAAAATTCAAATGGCAACTGATCAACCTCGCGTTGCCAATTGTGTTGATCGTTCTTTTTGGAGTATTGCGAGATTGGGTAAGAAGAAGAAAGTACGCTCGATTTTGAGCGCACTCTCTAATATTTTGTCAAGCTGTTATCTATTTCGTCAGCATAGGCTAAAATCCCACCTTTGAGGTTGTATAGATTTTCGAATCCGTGGTTGGCTTCTAACCAATTGATTACATCACCACTTCTTTTGCCGCTTCTGCAATGCACAACCACCTGTTTGTCTCGGCTGATTTTATCTACGTTTCCGGGGATGGTGTTCATTGGGATCAATTCTCCACCAATTTCTGCTATTTCAAACTCGTTTTGCTCTCGCACATCGATCAACTGAAAATCAGCTCCTGATGCCTTTAATGCCGCAAGTTCTTTTACTGTGATTTCTTTCATACGCTGTTTTATGATCTTCTATTTGGTCGTTCTAATTTAATTAAATATACCCCCACCGCTTTATTTTATTTTCTCTTTTCCATTAATCCCTTATTTCTGGGTCTTTCGGTTTTACGACCAATGCCTCGGTGAGTTGATTCAATCTTCTTACTTTTTGACCAAAGTCGCCCTTGAGTTGATCGCGGACAGCCTTCATATTTTGGAGTAAATCATCGATTTCATCGGGAAGCACATCATGAAGCAGTTCTTTAAGTCGTTTGGCGATGGTTGGCGATTTTCCGTTGGTCGAAATGGCAATTTTAAGATCTCCTTTGGTGACAATGCTCCCCAAATAAAAATCACACAAATCGGGAGTATCGGCCACATTGACCAAAATGCCACGTTCTTTGGCTTCATTTCTAATGGCGAGGTTGAGTGCGCGATCTTCTGTGGCGATGATTGCCATTTGCATTTCAGTAAGGTCTTCGCTGAAAAATTCTCGCTCAATCAGTTTAACCGAGCTGTGCAATTTTGCCAGTTCCTTTATTTCGGGTTTAATCTCCTTGGCTACCAAAGTGAGCTTGGCCTTGGGGCTGCTTTTTAAAAGAAAGCTTAGTTTTTCCAATCCTACTTCCCCTCCACCAACGATTAGCGTATCAAAACTATGTACTTTGAGAAATATGGGGTAAAGTTCATTCGCCATATGCCAACGGGATAGATTTTTCATTAAGTAGTTCGCTCAAAAGCTCATCGTAGGCGTTCACAGTTGCGCCTATGATAATGACTGCTGGAGAGCCAATCTTAGCTTCCTCTGCCAATTGACGAATGTTATTTATTTTACCCTTTACCATTTTTTCATTGGGCATGGTACCATTTTGAATAATCGCAATTGGCGTTTCTTCTCGGTTTACGTTTTCAAAAATTTCGCAGATTTTATTGAGTTTCTTGGTGCCCATTAATATCACGATGGTGGCCGAAGATTGTGCAGCAATAGCAATATCGGGTGAGATATCTCCTGCACTCGTGGTGCCGGTAATCACCCAAAAGCTGTGATTGATGCCGCGGGAAGTCAAGGGAATGTTTTGCATGGCAGGAACTGAATATGCACTGCTAATGCCAGGTACAATTGTGGTTTTAATTCCGAATTGTTGTGCATAGGCCAGTTCTTCGAATCCACGACCAAATACAAACGGATCGCCTCCCTTGAGGCGGACTACGTGACCCTTTTCTTGAGCGAAGTATACAATTAGCTCATTGATAGCTGTTTGACTATGGCTGTGTTTTCCCACTCTTTTGCCTACATAGATTTTTTCTGTTCTTTTAGGGGCATAAGCCAGAAGTTGCTTGCTCACTAGGTCATCATAAAGGATTACATCGGCTTCAGCAATTGCCTTAATGCCTTTGACACTGATCAAGTCAGGGTCTCCTGGGCCGGCACCTACTAGGGTGAGTCTTGGGTTGATATGTCGCATTAGGCTTTGTAAAAGTTAGAAATGACCGTTTTATCGAGTCCATTATTTTGAGAAACCTGAGCAAGCCTGAATGACTTGGCCTGCTGCAAGAAAGTTGCTGCCAAAGCATAGAAAGAAAGGGCAAATGCTTCGGAAGGCTCTTGCTTATTGATTTGGAGGACGAGTGCTTCGAAACTTGTTTCGAACGTAAAGATTCCCTTGTTCACGAAGGTTTCATCGAAGCTTTGGAGAATGCCTATTTGCGTATTGCAACTTACATCTTCACTTAAAAGCAAAGCCTTGGCAGCAATTACGAAAGTGTTGTAGCTGTTGTAAATGGCGTCTGCATAAATACCTTCTTCGAGTCCTTCTTTTGACCATTCAAGCCTTTCTTGAGCTTCCTCAAGCACAGTTTGAATTACATCTAGGGTAACACTGGCACATTCTCCTACACCAATTTCAGGAATGAAATTTTCTGTTTTACCCCAATCCACATAATCGCTTTCGGACAAGGTTTCAACATCCGCAAGTGGCTTAAGCAAGTGGTAGAAATGCATTTTACCGAGCCTTAAAAAGAAGTCGTTGAAATATTCGCCTTCCTCACTTTTTGCTTCATATTCATTCAATACCGTAGCGAGGGCTTGCGGGATTCGTTTGGTGGGTACTTTCACAACTTTTTCCGCTATAAAACCTTCTCCGTTAGGAGATATTCCTCCTCCAATCACTACTTGCATGGCAGGGATTACCAAGTTGCCATTCTTTATCGAGCTGCCGTGAAAACCAATATTGGCTGCCATGTGTTGGCCGCAGGCATTCATACAACCACTGATTTTTACTTTGATATAAGCTTCATCGATCAAGTGTTTAAAATCAGATTGAAGCATTTCTTCTAGCTTAGTGGTGAGCGCTGTACTATTGGTAACAGCCAAATTACAAGTATCAGAACCAGGGCAAGCGGTGATGTCGTGCGTAGAATTGAAGCCAGGTTTGGCCAGATTCAATTCGCTCAAAGTTTGAAAGAATAGGGGCAGGTGTTCTTTCAAAACATACTTGATCAAAAGCCCCTGATTCACCGTTACTCGGATATCATCTGCAGCAAATTCCTGCACTAACTGCGCTAATTTCTTAGCAGTCGAAGAATGGATGTCGCCCAAAGGAACCCGCAGCCAAATCCCGAAATATCCCTTTTGCTTTTGTTCGAAAACATTGGTTCGTTTCCAATCTTCAAAGGCTTGCCAATCTTCAATGTTAATGTCTGGGCTTTGAGTTATGGAAGGAATATTTGTTGGTGTAATCTGCCTATCCACAATATACTGTGTGGTTTTGAGCGCTTTTTGCTCTTCGGCAACTAGGTGCATCAACTTTTCGAAGCCAATTTTCTTTACCAAGAATTTCATTCTGGCTTTACTTCTATTGACCCTTTCGCCATAGCGATCGAAAACACGAATAACCGCCTCTGTAAAAGGGATGAATTTATCTTCAGGTAGAAATTCATGCGCTGTTTGTGCTGTCATGGCCACAGCACCAAGACCACCGCCCAGTACCACTTTAAATCCCCTTATTTCTTGACCATTTTCGATTCTTACTTTAGGCAGGAATCCAATGTCATGGAAATAAGTATAGGCCGTATCAAATTCATCTGAAGCAAAGGCAATTTTGAACTTCCTACCCATGTCTTGGCAAATGGGATTGCGCAAGAAATAGTGTGTAAGCTCATGGGCATAGGGCGAAATATCAAAAGGTTCATTGGGGTTAATGCCCGCATCAGGTGAAGCGGTGACATTTCTAACCGTATTGCCACAGGCTTCTCTTAAGGTCACATCCTCTTCTTCTAATTCTGCCCAAAGTGCTGGGGAGTCTTTTAATTTCACGAAGTGAAGCTGGATGTCCTGTCGCGTGGTCAGGTGTAAATTTCCTGTCGCGTATTTATCAGAAACATCTGCAATTTTGATCAATTGTTGAGGAGTTACTTTGCCATAAGGCAGCTTAATCCTGATCATTTGCACGCCTGGCTGGCGTTGGCCGTAAACACCACGGGTTAAACGGAAGAGTTTGAATTTATCTTCTTCAATTTTTCCGGCTTCGAAATTTTTAATTTTCTCTTGAAGCTGAACGATGTCTCTTTTCGCTGCTGCACTCACTTTGGTTGAAATATTCAAGCTCATCTCAAATCTTTTTTTCTTTTTATTTGGCCAAGGCTGTTGATTACGCAAAGTAAATCAAAAGGATATAAAATCTACCAATTTAGTAGGGTAATAATTTATAAAAGGTTCCATGCTGTTTTTAATTTTTCTGGAAAGGCGATAAAACCAGATTGGAATGGTTGAGAGGCCTACTTTGATTTGTGGCTTTTGTCAATTGGCCAATCAACGATTCATTATTGGCGGCAAGACGGTTAAGTTTCAGGTTCGGATTTCGCAGAATATGCTCAGAAAAGTGCAGGAATGATGGAATTGTTGGGCAAGGCTAAAAAGCACTGAATTGATTCTCAATATTGATTTTATTTTTAACTTTATGCGCTTATAATTCCCACAGTAACAAACCCGGTTTTTATGAAGTTTATCGTTTCTTCAGCAGAATTGCTAAAACGCCTATCCAATATCAATGGAGTCATCACAACCAATCCTGTGGTGCCGATCCTTGAAAACTTTTTATTCGAAATTAAAGATGGTCTGTTGACCATTACCGCTTCTGACCTTCAGACTTCAATGATCACTGAAATTGATGTTGAAGCCAAAGAAAATGGAAGCATTGCGGTGCCTGCTCGTATTTTATTAGACACGCTTAAAAACTTGCCAGAGCAGCCAGTCACTTTTACAATCGATAGCGCCACCTATAGTGTAGAGATCAATTCCGACAATGGTCGCTATAAATTGGCCGGTGAGAACGCAACGGATTTCCCGAAGGTACCCGATGTAACAGATGCTTACCAGGTTGACATGTCGACTGAGGTGTTGAGCGGGGCTATCAACAATACGATTTTCGCAACCAGCAATGATGAGCTTAGGCCTGCTATGACTGGGGTGTATGTAAAGCTTTCAGAAACCAATACAACATTCGTTTCGACAGACGGTCACAGGTTAGTGCGATACAGAAGGGTAGATGTGGCTTCGGATACAGGAATGTCGATCATTATTCCGCGAAAGGCATTGAACTTGTTGAAGTCAACTTTGCCATCAGAAAACTCGAATGTAGTCGTGGAATACAATGCTTCAAATGCATTCTTCCATTTCAATAACATCAGAATGATTTGTCGATTGATCGATGAGCGTTTCCCTGATTATGAAAACGTAATCCCAACTGAGAACCCTATCGAAATGAAAATCGATAGAAATGAATTCTTAGGTTCGTTGAAAAGGATTTCTATCTATGCGAACAAAACGACCCATCAAATCAGATTGAAAATTACTGGCAGCGAATTGACTGTTTCTGCCGAAGACCTTGATTTCTCGAATGAAGCAAAGGAAACTTTGGTTTGTGAGCATGATGGCGAGGATATTGAAATCGGCTTTAATGCTAAGTTTTTGGTGGAAATGCTCGGTAATCTACATTCTAAAGAAATCACGCTACAAATGTCTGCACCTAATAGAGCGGGTCTTTTGATTCCGGGAGATAAGGATGACAATGAAGACATCTTGATGTTGGTTATGCCAGTAATGCTGAATAATTACTAAGCCGATCGACATTTAATGAAAATATGAAAGGAGCTCAGCGCTCCTTTTTTATTTAAAGTCTATTTTTTTAATAAATTCGTTTTTATAACCTGCTGCCGTGCTCTCGAAAAAAACACAATACGCATTTCATGCACTGACCTATTTGGCCGAAAATATGGACAAAGGCCCAATTTTGATCTCAGAAATCTCTGACGAGAGGAAAATTTCACTTAAGTTTTTGGAGAATATCCTTTTAGAGCTAAAAAAATCTGGAATTCTTGGCAGTAAAAAAGGCAAAGGGGGAGGTTATTACCTCATCAAGTCACCCGAGGAAATTCCTTTGGCAAAGATTATACGCATGCTGGACGGGCCAATTGCTTTATTGCCTTGTGTAAGTTTGAACTACTACGAGAAGTGCGAAAACTGCCAAGAGGACATCTGTGGGCTTAATGTAGTAATGAGCGAAGTAAGGGACAGCACCCTGAAAGTTTTAGAGAATAAAAGTCTAAAGGATGTGTTGAGGGAACGATAAATATTTTTTTCCGTTATTAGTCTACTAAAATGGTAGGGATTATATATTTTTGCCTGAGTTAAGTTTTACAATAACTGAGATCAATATGTTTTTCGATACAGCTATAAAGGGAAGGATAGAGAAGGAGCATAAGGGGGATAGTAATCTTAAAAGCGTTTTAAAAACGATCAGCTGGCGTATTGTCGGTACATTAGATACGATCATGATCTCTTATTTTGTGACAGGAGAAGTCTCTATGGCCATATCTATTGGCTCTGTTGAGGTATTTAGCAAATTGATACTCTATTATTTTCATGAAAGGGCTTGGACATCTATCAAGCTAAAAAAATAGATTATGAAAGAAGATTTAAAATCAATTGAGGCACAAATTGCTGATTTATCAATTGAGCAGGCAATGGCCTTTCTCGCCCAACAATTTCCAAACGCTGTGAAATTTTCGAGTGCTTTTGGGCAAGAAGATCAAGTAATTACGGATGTGATCTTTAAAAATAAGTTGGAGGTCGAAGTTTTTACGCTCGATACAGGAAGACTTTTTCCTGAGACTTATGAGCTAATCGAAAAAACCCGCTCGCGCTACAATCAAAATATAAAGACCTATTACCCTTCTCCACAAAGTTTAGAGCCGATGGTCCACGAAAAGGGACTTTTCAGTTTTTACGAGTCTGTGGAAAACCGAAAGCAATGCTGCTATATCCGCAAAGTAGAACCACTTAAAAGAGCATTAAAGGACACCAAAGTGTGGATTACCGGATTAAGGGCTTCGCAGTCTGAGAACCGACAAAACTTCGGTCTGCTGGAATGGGATGATGCCAACCAGGTGATCAAGTATAATCCTCTACTCAATTGGTCATTTGATCAAATGATTGATTACCTAAAGGTTCATAATGTGCCTTACAATACACTTCATGACAAAGGATTTATCAGTATTGGTTGCCAGCCATGTACCAGAGCGATCGTAGATGGTGAAGATCCAAGAGCAGGCCGTTGGTGGTGGGAAGCCAGCCAAAAGGAGTGTGGGCTTCATGCAGTGAAGTAAATTAGTGAGATGGGAGATCAGGAAAACAGAAAATCAGTGGGCTCAGGAAAATAGTAAAAAAGTTGATTAGGGAACTGGGTTAAAAATTGGTCGATAGCATAACCCTTTTTCGATAATTAAGTTCGCCTTATCCGACTTCCGACTTCCGACTTCCGACTTCCGACTTCCGACTTCCGACTTCCGACTTCCTAATTTTGTTTAAGAGCAGTTTATAATTACATTGACATGATTATAAATATGC
>PCUU01000074.1 GCA_002786855.1 Cytophagales bacterium CG12_big_fil_rev_8_21_14_0_65_40_12 | reverse complement strand
GAGAATTTTGGAGGAAGCAATCTGGTTGTACCAAACGCACTACAAGTGCTGCTCAAGATAGGTAATCGCCAAAGGCAAGCACTAGTTACAGCAGTGGCTAAGTGAAAACCAGTGGGGCTGAGATGGCTTTATCAATCAAGGGAAATTTATTCGACATATGGAAAAACCTTATCGCTAATTATAAAAACATAACTACTATCTATTAACCAATTTGCCTCCTTGATAACCTTTTCATCGATCTCACTATACTCTACTAAAGAACTCAAATTCTCAATCTTATCTATAAAAACAGTTTCAAAATTTCGCTCATTTAATCCTAGTGAAATGAATTTCAAAGCGTCATTTATGGAGTCTGCCTTAATTAACAAATTCGCCCAAGCACCTATATATTCTTGCTCTTTACTCTTTTCAATCTCCAAATCTATGAGTTCATTAAATGAATACCCATGTTCTGCTTTGATTTGAACGAAGGCAAGCCAAATTTTCCTATAATCCCTTTTCATTCTAATCCTCAAATATCCGCCTCTAATTAGCTTTTGAAGCTAACAAACAATTTCGAGAAATCTAGGCAGTTAGATTGCTTCTTCATCCTGCGTTTCACTTCGGATTCATCGCAATGACGTTCGAACAGGCGAATTTGGGTCACCGTCTTTGCGATGAACAAAATTTGAGTGATAACAAGAATTTTGGAGGAAGCAATCTCACGCATGAACACTTGAAGAGCGAAAGGAATGTACCATCTCTTGAATGTACCTCAGTGGTTTGTTGGTGAAGAACACCAATAAAGGCGGAAAAGCACGAAATAACGGTAAACCGCTCTATACCAAATGCTCGACATCATGAGTTTAAGCATTATGTTAGGTCCAGCACAATTTGTATATTCTCTTTTACTAACGAAATTAGATCATCAGGTAAAACCCCAAGTCTTTTTGTCAATCTTTTATTATCAATCGCCCTAATTTGGTCAATCATAATATCACAAGGCTGGAGCAAATTTGCCATCCCCTTCTCTAGATGCACCCTTAAAATCTCAGCATCCCTCTTTACGTTTGTGGTAATCGGACAGACAATCGTTAATGGATGGGGAATCTGATTGAGCAAATTCGTTTGAATAATCAAAACTGGTCTTGTCTTACCGGGTTCGGTCCCAATCTGCGGGTTTAAATCCGCTATCCAAATTTCAAATTGCTTAATCGGCATAATCAATCTCCTCGAAATCTTTCAGTACAGACATTGAATCGACCTTTACAATTCTGGATTCCTTTTTCAACTTTTTTTCAAGTATCTCTTTGCGCTGTACTTTATTATAAAAATCAATCGCCTCGTTTATGTATCGGTTCCTTGGCTTATTTAGCCCTGCAAGTATTTTCTCAGTCTCGCCAAAGATTGAATCGTCTATTTTCAAAGATACCGTTTTCATAATGCTTTTTTTACTCCACAAAGGTATATGTATTTTGTATATACATCAAGTATACTGCTGAAGTATTAATCACCTCAACGTACGCCAAGGTCGCAAGGTTTAAAAGTATAGAGACGTGCTTCAAAGACCTTTGCGCAACTCCCTGCCCTTTGTGGTGAATGGGCTCAAGTGTTTTTCTATTTGCCTGTTGAAGGACACTAATTAAGGCAGAAATGCCTTAGAGATTGCTTCTTCATCCTGCGTTTCACTTCGGATTCATCGCAATGACGTTCCAACAGTCTAATTCAGGTAACCCAATTGTTTAGTTTCTTGTGCTAGAAGAAGAGCTAAATAGCAGTCTAGAAGTTTACAACCTAAGGCTAGTCGGGTTCATTCTAGTATCGAAAACCGCTGCTATCAATATGATGGCCTGATCGGGATATCGTTTGTAAACAATTTTATGATGACCTTCTACTAAGTATCTAAATCCCCTGCCCGCCACTATAGGGTTATCTTCTAGTTGGCCTATTTCAGGATGGCTCTTTAAAAGCAGAGGTTTTCTTATGATTTTGTCCTTAATTGATTTGGCTATTTTAGTGCCAGCCACTTCTTTGTAATAGATGTAAATCTCCTTAAGTTGATGTTTAGACTGATCAGACCAAAGTATTTGCATGGCTAATCCTTACCAGTTCAGGGATTCTTTTTCCAAATCTCCTTGTGATGTCACGCGTCCTTTCTTAAGATCATCTTCTGCTTGATCCAGCATTGATTTATATTCTTCAGAGCTCAACGGCTTCATCTTTGATTCATATGCCGATGCAATGGCCTTCTTTTTAAGGCTATCTACCTGCTCTAAAAGTGATGTATCCTCCACCCCAACCAGCCACTCAATCAATTCGACTTTTTTTACCGCGATATTCATGCTTGCCATTTTCATTTGCTTTAAAGTTAACGTTTTACGCAAATATTGTTGCTGTAAATTCCGTCCCTGCACTCGGCAACGAGAAGAGGAAGTTAATAAACATAAATCAGAAAGCTAAGTATTAAGATTGCCTCCCCAACTGTAAATGTCTTGAAAGAAATGTCTGTGAATTTCAAATAGGCTGTCAACGCCCTTAATTTTTATGGGGGGTTCGTAAAGTTCTTGAAGCCGTTTTGTTACTGCACTACTCTCTACGAAGAGCAATATCTCGGGTTCTGTAATGTCTTGTAAGTTCCTTAATAGTCCTGTATTCAGGTCAGTGTAGGTGAAGTCAGGGTCTATATATTTGTAGGAATTAGACATAAGCTTTTTGTTTGGCAAAAACCACAAGTTCTGTAAGTGATATTTTACCAATCACATAGTCCCTTATGATTTCAATACCTTTTGAGATGGGTTTAAATCCTTCAAACATGTTACTTCCCAAGGCATTTGCGGTACTTTCTAAGGTTTTTAAGTCCGAAAACTTAACTCCCATTATTGTCAGATTGCTTCTGTCTATATCTATAGTGTTGTACATGTTTTTTAGTCTAAATCCTTCCCGAATTTAAAAAATTTAGTCTAATCGCTCGATTCTGTCGCTTTAAAATGGCTTGTAACGTTCCAATACGTGGCGGCTTGGGAAGCGAGTTCTTTCCATCAAGGAGGAGTGAAGTTAGGAACAAGAAACCAACAACTTACCGAAAAACCAGCCAAGAAGTTTTAACATTTGTTAGTGGCTGGCATATTTATCTTTAACTAACTTCCTTTTTTGGCCATTTGAATGCATACCAGAATATTGTACCAGTAAATAAACTTTCAGTAATTGCTAAGAATATATAAAATGCTCGCCATGGTTCTATAGAAGTAATCGCAATGAACAACATTAGTAAAGTAAAAAATGATGCTAATATCATATTTAATAATCTAACTACATTAGCTTTAAGTGATATTGATAAGAAAACCATAATTGCAGGAATTGCTAGCATTACAGAGGCTAAAAATAATTTAGTTGGACTGTCTAACAAATTATCACCGTTAACAAGTCCTTCAGCTTTTTGAGGAACATACAGTTCAAAATAATCGCCATATAAATAGCAAAGAGTTACTGAAGTCCAAAGTGAGGAAAGCTTAATTCGAACATTTACTTTAAAATCTTCAAAATCTTTAATGGTCTTATTATTCGATTTCATTTATACTTTTTTAGGTAAGACTCGATATGATATTTTTTGTTACAGGATTCGCAGCGCTTGCCACTAACTTTTTCGGGCTTTGCGTTCGGGCGGGTTTCGGAGCACAAAACTGTCAACCTGCACTGAACTTTCTGTAACCGCAAAACTGTCCTACGAAGCACGCCCCCCCTGCTTGCGTATAGGTGCTGTTAACGGTAGTGGTTTTTCTGTCAAGGTTGTGATTTATCAATTTTTGTCTTTGGGTGTTGATTTGCAGGTTTTTTCATTTTGTTGTTAAGTCTGAATTGCTTTCCCCATTCTGCCATTGATTGAATAATTGGTGATAAAGTAAGCCCAAATTCAGTCAATGTATATTCTACTCTTGGCGGGATTTCAGCATAAATTTTCCTGCTAATAATCCCATCATCTTCTAATTCCCGCAACTGTTGAGTAAGCATAGATTGAGTTATTCCTATTACAGACCGTTTTAATTCACCAAAACGAGCTGGCGATGTGTGATAAATGGCATTAATGAGTATTGACTTCCACTTTCCGCCCAAAACTTTCATAGTAGCCGTTACAGGACAAGAATTTTCATCAAAAACTAATTTATTTTCTGACTTATCATTTTGATTATCAACATTAGTATTGTTATTCATACTTACTTCGTTTAAATGTCCTACTTGTTTAAAAAATTTATACAATGGATACTTGCAGTATAAATGTAATTGAAACAATTTAAAAAAGACAAAATGGAAAAATTTATGTTAATTTTCAGAGGTGGCAATACTCATATTTCCACTGCTAATTCACAAGCCGCAATGGACGTCATTCAAACGTGGGATAATTGGATGCAAGGACTTGCCGAAAAAGGAGTTCTTGCTGGAGGTGATGCACTTCAAGTATCTGGTAAGCATGTGAAGGGGTTCAAAAAAGTAGTTTCAGATGGTCCGTATGCTGACGGAAATGAAATGCTTGGCGGCTACTTAATCGTAAATGCAAATGACATTGGCGATGCCGTTGAAATTTCTAAAGGTTGTCCGATTTTGAATGAAGACGGTAGTGTAGAAGTCAGACCAATTCAGAAACGAAATTAGTTTTCGACTCTCAAAATTCCAAAGTTTAAAAATGTACTGCAACTGTCACATCCTGTGAGTTGAGTTGCAGTTTTTTTATTTTTTGAAGGGGTATTTTTTAGTCCGTTGTCAATACGAATGTTTGACGCTTGTAAGGTCGTCCTGCCATTACCACTAACGTTTTGGCGCTTGGCGCAGTGGCGGATTTCGGAGCACAAAACTGTCAACATAGCACAAAAGTTGATGCGAGGCAGAATGTTCAATTAACCACTTCACCCGCCATTGAGCCAAACGCCTGTTATGGGCTGCCTTTCTTGTCATTCGTCTGTGTCTTTTAGCCAAATTCCAAGTTTATTATCTCTCGCAAATTGTTCAGCAATCTTTATTTGTTCTATAAAATTGTCATACGTTTTCTTGTCCACAAAAACCTTTACATCAGGTTTTTCATCTGTATCTTCATATAATTCCTTTTCCCATTTTTCCATTTCATTCCAAGTCTTTGGTCGCATCATTGTCCCACCTGGGTAACAACCATTCTTTATTAAGTAATTATTCAAAGTGTCTTTATTATCAATAACCCAACAGTAAGTAATTGTCGATTCTGGGTCTTTGATTTCAACTTGTCCAAGTGAAGATACAGGAATGACAAAAGCATTAGGATGAGATTTAATCCACTCATTAATCAAACTGTCAGAGTTGTCAGAACTTGGTGCTCTAAAAAAACCTGTCCCAAGCAAACAATAAATGTTTTTTGGCTCTTTGGTAGTCGTTCCAAAAATGGATTTGAACTCGAAGTCCGTAATTCTTAAAGGCTCTTTTTTTTCTTGTCCGTTGCAACTGTTTAGTGTCAATAGACAAAATAATATTAATATGGTTGACATTTGTTTCATTGTCGTTCTTTAAGGTTGCCCATAACATCCATATAAACCCATTACGTTTATATCGCCTATGGCCATAAGCGTTTTTGGTAATTAAAACAGATGTTTTTTACTTCAATGTACTTTTTGAGGTATTAATATCCTAACGATCTGATGGGCTTTTTATCTGGCCAAAAAAAGGGCTGTACTGGGACTGTTTGGGTTTGTTGGTGAAGAACACCAACAAAGGCGTCAGTTGGTGAAGAACGCCAACAAAGGCGTCAGGGTTTAACGCTTGCTGATTTTATTCAGGGTAATGTGTTTTTGAAGGCTGCATTTAAAAACATCTGAGATTTGTTTAGCGGCATGTTTGGTGCTTCGGCCTTGCACTCTTTCGCGCCACATGCGAAATGAACTGGCTTTCATTTCTCTACGCATGAGTTTAATCACTTCCTTTTCTGGCAATCCAAACTGCGCTTCGATGGCATCGAATGGCGTGCGGTCTTCCCATGCCATTTCGATAATGCGGTCAATTTCTTCGATAGAAAGTTGGGCTGCGGGATTCATCTTCTTTAAAATCGAAAAAGAGGGTATTTGTTTAAAAAAAAGCGGGGTTTAGTTTCTGAAAGGATATTTACTTCGACTTCTTAATCCCGTACTTCTCGTTGTAGAATTTCATTATCGGCTGAAATGGGCCGTATTTATGCTGCTCAGCAGTAAAGTCGTCTGTCCAAGGGCCATAGGGAGTAGAAACTGGTTTCAAGTGCTTCTCTGGAAAATCAGCTTCGGGATTTGATTTTAATGGGCGATCAAAGCTATTGATATAAGCGGCTACATGGTAGGCTTCTTCGTCTGATAATACTGGATTGTCCCAAGTGGCTTGCAAATATGGCATATTGCCTTTGATAAACTCCGCAGCGGTAATCACACGGTGCATGCCTGCTCCATGGTTGTAAGTGTCTTTTCCCCAAAGGGGAGGATAGATATATAAAGCATTTTCGCTTGGTCTTTGTCCTTGGCCGTTATCGCCATGGCAAACCACGCAATGCTTTTCAAAAGTAAGTTTCCCAAGCAACGGATCGGCAGCAACTTCAGGCAGCTTCACCTTTGCATAGCCTTTGTATTTGGCCTCTTCTTCTTCGGGAACATTTTCGCTAAGCCATTTTATATAGGCAATGATGGCCTTCATCTCCAAGCTGTTTTTGGGCAAAGGCTGGCCATTCATGCTTCGTTGCATACAGCCATCCACTCGCTGCTCTAAAGTACCCATTCTGTTTTCGCGTCCGCTGAATTGAGGGAAGCGGTTGAAGACCCCGACAAACGAGCCTGAGCCCGGTTTTGTGCCTGCTTCCAAATGGCAGTTTTGGCAGGTAAGGTTGTTGCCAGCAAACTGCTTGTTAGGATTGGAACTCATTGGGCCAATGAGCTGAGGGGTTTTGGTAATTAGCTCAAAGCCAAATTTAATCAGTGCAGCTTTTGGTTCCCCTTCCAAATCCGTTAAAACAGACTTGGGTTTCCAAGGTCCGGTGTCTTTTGCCTTTTTAACCAACAGGTCAGGATTTACACTGATAACGATAAGAAAAAGTACCAATAGGCTGATCAATGCCAAAAGCATTTTCAAAATATCCACAATGGTGCTGATTCCTTTTGGAAAGTTCATGGCCACAAGATGCTAAAAAACATAGCTGACAATCACATCTGAATGAAAAAAATTAGCGCGGTTGATTGTATAAATCGGCAAATCGCTGTCCTTATCGGTCAAAAAACGGTAGGCCATAAAAAGCTCAGCAGAAATCCCTTTGAGCTTCCCTTTGGGCATGTATTTAATGGAAGCATCCCAATTGAGATTGGAAGGTAACTGATATTTATTGTTTTCAGGCTTAGCTGGCGATTTTGCCCAAGTATGTGCAATACTTGAGAAAATTTTAAGGTCATGCTTCTCTTTTTCAATAATAGTTTGCCACTTGAACATAAGGGCAGTCAAATCTCTCATGCCCTCCACCCTGTGCCTGCGCTGAAAAGTATAGAAAGGCTCCACACCCCAATCTCTTGGTAAAAGCAATCTCCCTTGGTTGCCAATTCTTGTAAAGTTGAGGCTAAACTCATGGGTCTTTAAGGATTTAGAAATGCTCCATCCAAAGGAATTTGCCTGTTTATCGGTAAAATAGCTTAACATCGGATCGATATTTCCTCCATCGCCTAATTGGTCTTGTCGAATATATTGCACGGCCAACTTCAATCCCTTTTCTTTATTCAGGTCGAATTTTGTTTCTACAAAAAGTGTATTGTTTACCTCTTCTACCTGATAATTCCAAAATGCTAAAGTCATCCCCTGTGTGATTGGAAAGGCCAAATTCAATATGGCCATGTAATTGGAATTAACATTCCCTCGGTATTGGCTGGGCAATCCGTCCAACCCCACCCCAATTGGCCCAACACCAATGCTATTGCCAATATCGAAGAAATCTTCCCCGAAGCGTGGGGCCATTCTATCGATCAATCCCAACTGAATTTTGAGGCCTTGCTCCTGCTCAAATTTGTACCAAATTCCTTCTAAGGCATTAGGGAAAGGCCAAGCCTCAACATTGATGGCTGGGGTATTTTCTACGAACCGACCTATTCTGAAAAAATGAGCTCCGAAGGAAAAATCTAAATGAAGTTCGGGCAAACTTGAAGCTACAGCACCATCCATTAACCGTTGATTCCATAAATTCCCTTCGTAGATCGGGCCTTCGCCTGTAGCTGCATCCCTTTTTTTTATACTATTGGTGCCGTAATTCAATAAAACCA
Source organism: Cytophagales bacterium CG12_big_fil_rev_8_21_14_0_65_40_12 (assembly GCA_002786855.1). GTDB lineage: Bacteria > Bacteroidota > Bacteroidia > Cytophagales > Cyclobacteriaceae > Roseivirga. The sequence continues at coordinate 5,538 of PCUU01000074.1, read as the reverse complement.
CCGATGCACCATGAATTGATAGCCAATCGGTAATGCGGTAATGGAAAGTCGGTTTGATCCATGTCACCAAAATGGAAAAGTCTTCAGCCGTTCCTTGATTGGTAGTTTGCATAAAGCGGGTGCTCAACAGGTTTGTGGAGTACAGCCTCGGTTCTTTTTCCTGAGCCGTCAGGGAGACTGAAAAGAGCAAAAGCAAGCAAAATACTGAAATCCGAGCTTTCAAAATGTTGAGTTTAATGCGGTAGTTTATGTCTTAGACGGCCATATAAATAGGTGCCGAAAAGCCCTGATGCAATAGCGACAAAAATAACGATTACGCCATTTCCTGCCAAAATAAACATTGGACCAGGGCAAGCCCCTGTCAAAGCCCAACCGAAGCCAAAAATTATTCCTCCAAGCAAATACCTCCAAATCGATAGCTTTTTAGGTTGAATTACAATGGGTTCGCCATTTAAAGTTTTCATATTGGTGCGTTTGATGATCTGGGTAATGATGATCCCCATCACCACGGCCGAGCCGATTACGCCATACATATGGAAAGACTGGAACCTGAACATTTCATAAATTCTATACCAAGAAACCAATTCTGCTTTGGTTAAAGTGATTCCGAAAATCGTTCCGAGGATTAAATATTTAAAGTATTTCATTGATTTAAAGCTAAAGGGGAAGAAGATAAGGAAGCACAAAATAGGTAATTGATAAACCACCAATAAAGAAGCCAACCACGGCAATAAGAGAGGCTGGCTGTAAATCACTCAAGCCTGATATCGCATGACCGCTCGTGCAACCACCCGCATAGCGCGTACCGAAACCCACGAAAAAGCCTCCTAATACAATGAATACAAAGCCTTTCAATGTAAGTAATGATTCAAAGTTGAAAATGCTCATCGGCACTATATCCGCGCCTGGATTTTCAATCCCAAAGTCTTGCAATTCGGTGACTGTGGCTTCTGAAAGTTGAATGGCCATGTCAGAAGTTAAATATTGGCTCGCGATGAATCCGCCAAGAATTGCCCCTACCGCAAAAACCAAATTCCAAACTTGTTTTTTCCAGTCAAAATCGAAGTAATCGCATGATTTACCTGCGCCTAAAATGGAGCAGATATTTCTAAAATTGGCTGAAAACCCAAAGCTATTCCCGAAGTAAATCAGGGAAAACATGAGTAAGGAAATGACTGGCCCAGCCACCCACCACGGCCAAGGCTGACTTAAAAAGTCGATAATATCATTCATAAAATTGGTCTTGTATAAAAAAACAAAGCTTCAGTTTAGCGAATATACTAAACTGAAGCTTTCAATAAAGGTTGGTAATTTTTACGCTTACTTTAAAGTAGAAGGGCAAACAAAGGCCGTGATTGGCAGATCGGTTTCAGCAATTGCCTTGAATCCACCATCAACATCAATTACGTTTTCGAAGCCACGTGATTTTAGGATTGACGAGAAAATCATTGAGCGATAGCCTCCAGCACAGTGTACATGATAAGTTTTGTCTTTGCTGATTTGCTCCATGTTATCGTTGATGTAGTCCAAAGCAACATTTTGAGCGCCATCAATATGCTCTGCTGAAAATTCTGTTGGATTACGTACATCAAGAATGTTCAATTCACCTGATTTAAACTCTTCGGCCAATTGCGTAGCAGGGATTGATTCTACAGTATCCACTTCTTTGCCTGCGGCCAGCCATGCTTCAATACCGCCTTCTAAATAACCGAGTGTATTGTCATAACCCACTCTTGAAAGTCGGGTCACTACTTCTTGCTCTCTGCCCGCATCTGCCAAATAGATGATGGGTTGATTCAAATCGGTAATCAAAGCACCCACCCACGGGGCAAAGCTTCCATCGATACCGATAAAGATTGAATTAGGGATAAAGCCCTTTTTGAACTGATTTTGATGTCTTGTATCCAAAATCAAAGCCCCTTCATGATTGGCCATGGCTTCGAACGTATCGACATCTAAAGCAACACCGCCTTTCTCTAAAATTTCGTCCAAACCAGAAACGCCTGTTTTATTGAGCATTGCGTTTTTAGAGAAATACTGAGGTGGAGGTAAAATACCTGTGGTTACTTCCTTGATAAATTCCTCGCGCGTCATGTTAGCGCGCAAGGCATAATTTACCTTCTTCTGGTTGCCCAACAAATCGGTAGTTTCTTTGCTCATGTTTTTACCACAAGCGGAACCTGCACCATGTGCTGGATAAACGATGACATCGTCTGCTAAAGTCATGATTTTATTGCGAAGGCTATCGAAAAGCATGCTGGCTAAATCCTCCTTTGTCAAGTCGGATTTTACAGCCAAATCTGGTCGACCTACATCTCCGATGAATAGTGTATCACCACTGAATATTGCATGGTCCTTTCCATTTTCATCAATCAATAAAAACGTTGAGCTTTCTGGGGTATGACCTGGGGTGTGAAGCACTTTGATTTGCACCTTTCCCAAGTTGAAGACCTCGCCATCTTTTGCTTCATGAATATCGAAACTGGTTTTAGCACCTGGCCCATAAACGATGGTTGCCCCGGTTTTTTTGGCTAAATCCAAATGCCCAGAAACAAAATCAGCATGAAAATGGGTTTCGAAAATGTACTTGATTTTCGCTCCTATTTTGTCAGCTCTATCTATATAATTTTGAGTTTCTCTTAGCGGATCGATGATTGCCACTTCGCCATTACTTTCAATAAAGTAAGCTCCTTGCGCTAAACAGCCTGTATAAATTTGATCTATCTTCATCTCTTAGTATTTTTTAAAACCTTAATTTTCAACTCAAAATTGGCTGAAAATACTCACTCAATTTGTAACTCTTGTTACACAATCTTGCTCGCCTGCACTGCAAAGCTAATATGATCGTTCTTATTTTCTTCTGACAAACAATAGTTCACCGCCTCGTCCGTGGTTAGAAAAAACGTAGCAGAAGCCTTTTCACTGAATAAATTATTCTTAGAAAAAACGTCACGAACCGGACCTATTACCTCGGAGAACAACATTTCAATTTCCTTAGTTCTCAAGGTTTCAATTAGTTCTCGAATGCCTTCAATACCTGTAGCATCGATATAAGAAACTGGCCCAGCATCAATAATTACCCTTTTCAATTTGCCCTCTCGCTTTAATGCCTCGCTTAAAATTCTGTCCTTGATGGTTTGAATATTTACAAAAACAAATGGCGCGTCTATTCTAATGATCAATAGATGGCTCCATGATTCCAAATCATCAAAGCGCTTTAAATTTCTGTATTCGGTATAGCCTTTGATCCGCCCTAAAACTGCAATATGCGGATTTGCCGCTCGGTAAATCAACAAAAGAATTGACAATGCTACGCCCGTTACAATGCCTTCTACCATTCCAAAAGCGAACGTGACCGAAAAAGTCACCATCAATAGTGCAAATTCGATTTTGTTCGTCTTCCATAGGTATTTGATATAATTGAATTCAATCAAATTAACGACCGCTATCATGATGATGGAAGCCAGAATGGCATTTGGCAAATAGTAAAAAAATGGTGTCAAGAATAGCAAGGTCAAAATGATGACCGAGGCACTGAATATGGCCGCCAATGGCGTTTTGGCCCCAGAACTGTAATTAACTGCAGTCCTCGAAAAACCCGCAGTAGCTGGGAAGGCCTGAAACAAAGCTCCAACAATATTTGAAAGGCCCAAAGCAATCAATTCTTGATTGGGAATGATTTTATAAGTGCGTTCTTTCGACTCCATGGCCTTTCCTATGGAATAGGCCTCGATAAACGAAATGAGGGCTAAAGTACCAGCCAATGGCGCCAATCGCCTAAAAGCGTCTAAACTGAAATCTGGCCATATCAACTGAGGCAATCCAGAGGGAATCTCCTCAACTATTTCCACCCCTTGTTCGTGTAGCCCCAAACCATAGACAGCCGCGATGCCCAAAATCAGTGCGATAAATGAACCTGGAATTTTATTGTTCCATTTTTTAAGTGCATAAATGAGCAGTATGCCAGCAACTCCGATGAGCAACGTGAGCATATGCGTTTTTCCAATATTATCAAATGCGGAAACAACCACCTCATAAGTTCTATTGCTCTTCACCAATGTAACACCTATGAGGTCTTTCAACTGAGTAATGGCAATGATAAAAGCTACTGCTGCTGTAAATCCCGAAATGACAGGCTTTGACAAAAGGTTGGTAATAAAGCCCATTCTGGCTATACCCAAAACAAATTGAAACAGCCCCACGAAAAAGGCGAGTAGAATCGTAAAAGTCAAATAAGCTTCGGTGCCTTCGGTGGCAATCAACGAAATTCCTGCTGCGACTAAAAGTGAATCCATGGCCACAGGTCCAATGGCAAGTTGCCTGGATGTTCCAAAAATGGCGTAAATCAATTGCGGAAAAATGGCAGTATACAAGCCATAAACTGGCGGCAATCCAGCGATCATGGCATAGGCCATTCCTTGTGGAATCAGCATTACGCCTACTGCTAAACCCGCGAACAAATCTCCATTGAAATGCTCCTTCTGATAATTTGGAAGCCAATTAAAAATGGGTAAGATTTTCTTGATCACGGGAGATGATTTTTCTGAATCAAATTAAAATTAAAATTCAGTACCAAAGTTAACCAATTTACAGAAAGCTCTCTAAAAACTTGAAGCCGCCCAAGCCAAGGTCTAACAATCGCAGGTAAAATCTTGGATATGTTTGTAGCTATCAGAATATTGGCCATTGATGCTCACCACTTTATTTATGGGGATAATCTCGCCAGAGTTTAGTTCGATGGATTCTCCTAATTCAGAATTCAGGATTGATTTTATCAGTGTGTCTACGGTATTGAACTCATTGTATTCGTTGAAAAAGGAGATTTTGGAATACTGCTTTTTCGAGAAGGTTTCGTGAATACTGGCTTCAAAGGGAGTAAGCATAGTATAGGGGTTTACAATTCATCGAACAGTTGAACGTCTGCTATTTGTTCCATTGCCCCTATTTCTTTTAAAAAAAGGATGAGCCCTGAGATTCCTAAACCGTTAAAACGGTTCGTACGATTCATCATTAACCGAATTGCCCACGGTTTAAACTTAGCCCACGGTTTAAACCGTGGGCAATTTATGGAAATCACATTTTAGGAATGGTTTTAACCATTTTACATTTTAAAATCGCATTTTTAAACATCCAAGCCATTGGCCTTAATAAACGCATTGAATTCATCTTCAAATGTTTTTTTAGCATGATGTTGCTTCTGATTTTGAATGTATAGATGCACCTTTTCAATTACGGATTCAGAAACGGAGTAAGCTGCATAGCCAGTCTGCCAAGCAAATTTCTCTGCAATCATATCACTCTTGTTGACAAAGTGCGAGCTAGCGCCTTTTATTTGTTTAATTACTTCTGAGATAGATTTTTGACGATTTAGCAAAAATAGGCAATGGATGTGATCGGGCATACCGTTGATAATTCTAACTGGACAACCTAGTTCTCGAAATTGATCATGTATAAAACCAAAAAACCGAGATTCCATTTCATTTGCTATCAGCGGCCTTCGTTCTTTAGTTGCCCAAATGGCATGAATCCATATTTTAT
>PCUU01000044.1 GCA_002786855.1 Cytophagales bacterium CG12_big_fil_rev_8_21_14_0_65_40_12 | reverse complement strand
TAAGAAGCACGAGCTCAATTTAATATAGTACCCCTCCTACTCATACCTCAGCGATGTAATCGGATCTTGGCTTGCGGCTCGTTTGGCAGGGGCTATCCCAAAAATAATTCCTACCGTAACGGCCACTCCAAAGGAAAGGAAGATAGAAAAAGTGCTTACGATTGTCGGAATTTCGGCCAATTCGGCAATCCCAATGGCTGCCAATAAGCCTAAAACCACCCCTACTGCTCCACCAGAAAAACTGATCATTACCGCCTCCAATAAGAATTGATAAATGATATCCACTTTAGTAGCGCCAAGTGACATGCGTAGCCCAATTTCTTTAATACGTTCTAGCACCGAAGCCAACATGATATTCATAATGCCAATTCCGCCCACTAAAAGCGAAATTCCTGCAATTCCCCCCAATACAAAATTAAAGATGTTCTTTGTGCGCTGTTGTTGCTTTAACAATAGTTCTGGAATGGTGATTTCATAATCCACGGTTTGGCTATGCTTTCTTTCCAGCATTTTGGAAACCACCTGAGCGATTGAGCTCATTTGTTCGGTATTCTCCACCTTTAGCACTAGTCGGTCCAGTTGATGGTAATTAACGGCAGGCCCTTTTTGATTCTGGTTACGCCTTGCCTCCTGAATCGTGGAATTGGTGACCATGGCACGGTTTTCATAGCGGATCAGGGCAGTACTGAGAGGCGTGTATATGTCCATATTATAGTCCCTAATCCCCAAATTGGAAATGCTCTTTTCAGAAATCACCCTTTCTTCCAAAACGCCAATCACTTTGAGCCAATGCCTGCCTACTTTGATGTATTTACCAATGGGCTCTTCTCTGCTGAAAAACTTAGATTTGATGGACTTGCCAATAATACAAACAGGCACTCCTTTTTTAAGATGCTCATCATTGAAGAATTCGCCTTCGCTCAAATCAAAGCCTGAGATTTCAAAAAAAGTATTTTCTACTCCGACCAGTTTAGCGGTTCGCCTAAAGCCTTGTCTCGAAACCTCTGAATCCAATACAATCTCTGGACTGATCATTTCGATTCCCGGCACGAGTTTTTTGATGCTTTGCACATCCAAGAAATTAAGTCCTAGTGATAAGTTCTTTTTGTCCTGTTGCGTACCCACAGCACCCTCTGCACCTTCTACCTCGCCTTCGCTTTGCTCTATGATTGGGGTAATCACGATATTGTTAACGCCCACTAGCTCTATCTGTTCGAGGATTTCTTGCTGAGCGCCTGAGCCAATGGCCAACATGGCAATTACTGCGGCCACTCCGAAAATAATGCCCAAAGCAGTGAGGAGCGAACGTACTTTATTGGCAAAAACCGCCTCTGAGGCAATTGAGAGATTTAAAAATAACTTCTTCAGCATGATCAGTCCTTTTTGGCGATAGACTTCTCATTAATGGCTAAACGTTTCAAGGGTTTACTTTCCAAGCCTTCTGGATCGGATAAATACAATGTGACACCTTCTGTCAACCCTTGCAGTACCACTACTTCATCGGAATTGGATTTCCCTAATGCCACTTCTTGTCTGATCATATTGATGCCATCTTTGGCCACCACATAAGTAATAGAATCTCCTTGGCTGTGGACGGCTTCTACCGGAATGAAAATTACGTCTTCTAAAACCTCGGCTACAATCTTGTTGCTTGTGGTCATTCCCGGCCTTAGGGTCGTGTCTGACTCGTTTATTTCTACGGTGATTTCAAAAACCTTAGAGTCAGAATTGGGTCTTTGCTGGCCCATATTGGCTACATCCAAAACCAAACCCGTTAATTTTTTATCTGGGAAAGCGTCCAAACCAATGTCTACATATTGCCCCTTTTTAACATTGTTGATGTCCACCTCGTTGATGAAAGTTTTGGACACCATTTTGGTAAGGTCAGGCAGGGTAGCTACCACAGGATCCCAAGCGGAAACTTGCGAGCCCACTCCCATTTTATTGCCTCTCCAATCCCTTTTGTAAATGAGCATACCGGGCTCCGTTGCCATGATGGTGAATTGCCTTTGCAAATCCAGGAGGTTATCCAGTTTCAATTTGTCGTCATTCATTTTGGCTTCGGCAGCTTGCATTTTCGCTACTGATTTTTGCCTTTGCAATTCGTAGTTCTCCTTTTCTTGCTCAAGTTGTTTCAGGGCCCTTTCAAGGTCCATTTTCTTCTCCTTTACGATTGCAGGGGGTTCGTATTGCGAATTGCTGAGCACCAATTTCTTCTTTTCAATCTCAAACTCCAGATTGCTCATGTTGTCCCTGGCCTTTCGTAGTTCTATGGCGCTGTCCAATTTCGCTTGGGTAAATTCTGAAGTGCTGACCGTGTAATCGCTCCTGCGCTGTTGCATTCTAGTGCCCAATTCTGTTTGGTCAAGCCTAGCCACATAATCCCCAGCACTGACCACTTTGCCTTCTTCAATAATATGCTCTATTGTAGTTTGATAAATGCCTGCGCTTTGCATTCCCCCAGGCCCCATGATTTCCACCGAGCTTTTGGCAAAGAGCTCGCCAGAAGCCGTCACTTCAGACCTGAACTGACCTTTTTGAACCTGTGCAAAAACCTCTTTGGTGTCTGAAGAACCTTCATTGACCTTGGTGATGAAAAAAATAATGACGGCTACAAAGACACCGACCACGATAAGAATATTCCTCTTTTTCATTTTTTGTTGTTTGTTTTTGAGTTTGAAGAACTACAAATCTAGTTAAAACGGTGTCTAAAAAAAGTTTTTCACAATATTTTAAAGATATTTTAACAAATTTTAAAAACTAATTTTCCTTACTGATTGATTACAAGAAAATGAGAACACTTTAAAGAATACGACAAGCGTGCTTAAACATTACATCTAGACTTATTTTTCTGTACAGGTTAGAGGATGAAGCCAATCCCATAAAAGTTTGAAAGGAAAATCAGAAGGTAGGGTGAGTGCCAATCAGGCTGAAACCATCAATCGATATGAAGGCAAAAAAAAGTCTTGTAACTAACTTATTAAAAATGAATCATTTCAAAATTCATTTCGGCCGTTAATCGATAATATTCTTTTGATAATTAATTTTTCCTTACTTTCATCTGGAAAACCTATAAGACTAAACATAAAGTATCATGAACGAGCCAAACTATAACATAATATTTGGACGCTCTTTATGCCCTCAAACCTAAATGACATCTAAACTTTTATTTTTTACGCTACTTCTTGGACTGACTTTTTTTTGCAAAGCGCAAAGCCAAAACGATTTTCTTATCACTGGAAAATATGACGTCAGTTTAGTTGATTTTATTCGTCAGAGTGAATCAAAGTTCGGGATTAAGGTCTTTTTTAACGAGGACTGGTTCAAAGACCAAAAACTCCAAGGCGATTTTAGTGATCAGCCTTTCATTTCAGTGCTCAACAACCTATTGACTCCGCTAAGCTTAAAAGCTGATAGATTTGATAACAGGACTTTTATCATCCTACCGCAAGAGGGATTTCGGCCGCAGAATTTAGCAACAGCAGATCGCCCCCCTTCAACCGATGAAATCATAGCTGTCGGCAATGCCATGGCAGTTCAAGGTGCTTCTGCAACAATCTCTGGTTTTATTTATGATGGTAAAACAGGAGAGGTAATTGCAGGTGCGGGTGTTTTCTCGGTGAGTTCTGGCGAGGGCGTAAATACGGATAAAAACGGTTTTTATAAGATTGAAGTGCCTTTGGGCAAGCAACAATTCAGGGTGAGCTATGTCGGTTATGAAAATGGAGTAAGTAACCTCAATGTCCTTTCAAGTGGCACCCATAATATGGAGCTTTATGATCAAATCACAGTATTGAACAGTGTCACAGTTACAGCTGATGCACCGGATGAAAACATCAGATCTGTCTCAATGGGGGTCGAAAGCCTCGATATAAAAACTGTAAAAAGGCTTCCCGTTTTATTGGGAGAAGCCGATGTAGTCAAAAGCTTAACTCTTTTACCTGGTGTGACCACTGTGGGCGAAGGTGCTGCGGGTTTTAATGTTCGTGGGGGCAGTGTTGGCGAAAACCTCATCTTGCAAGATGGCGCAGAGCTTTTCAACTCTTCTCACCTCTTCGGCTTCTTCTCTGCCTTCAATCCCGATTTGGTCGAAGATTTGACCCTTTATAAAGGAGGTGGAATTGAAGCAGACAAAGGGGGCAGACTGTCTTCTGTGTTGGACGTGAACATGCGCGGTGGAAATAAGGAAAAAATACAGGGCAAAGGCGGGCTCGGTTCATTGATGGGTCGCTTTGCCATAGAAGGGCCAATCATCAAAGAAAAAAGCAGCTTCTCTTTTGGTGCGAGAACCACCTATTCAGACTGGCTATTGCAGCAATATGATGACATTGACCTGCAACGAAGCAAAGCGGGTTTCTCTGACTTCAATCTAAAAATTTCAACTGCAATTACTCCTAAGGACAATTTAGATATTTCGACTTATGTAAGCGAAGATTATTTTAAACTTGCCAGCGATACCCTTTTCACTTATGGCACCCGACTTGCCAGTTTAAAATGGAACCATGCTTTCTCAGACAAGTTTTTTTCGGCTACAACTGCCTCAATTGGAAGTTATTACAGCAATATTGAAGACGAACAGGGCACCAATAGGTTTTTAATGAAATCTAAAATCAATTATGCCTCGGTAGCGCAAGAATTTGTTTACAGCCAGATAGAAAATCATGAGATTAAGTTTGGTGCCAAGGGCATTCGCTATCAAATAAATCAAGGCGATTTGGTGCCCAATGAAAACTCAATCAATGTTTTAGAAGTGCATATACCCCAGCAAACAGGAATTGAATCGGCCTTTTATGTTTCGGATGCGTGGCGTGTAAGCGATAATTTGAGTGTTAGTGCTGGCCTTCGCTATTCCATGTTCAACAACATTGGCGAGGGTGAAGTAAATATTTATCAAGAAGGTGTTCCTATGACTGAAGAAAGTGTAATCAGTACACTGACTTATGGCAAAGGAGAATCCATTAAAACCTATGGCGGTTTTGAGCCAAGAGTCAACCTTCGCTTTTCGCTCAATGGCTCAAGTTCGATTAAAGGTGGCTATAATCGTCTGAGACAATATATGCATTTAGTATCCAACACGGCTGCTGTAACCCCAGTCGATCTCTGGCAAATGAGTAACACTCATATTCGGCCAGCCGTCAGTGATCAGTTTACCATCGGTTACTTCCGAAACTTCAATGACGATGAAATTGAAGCCTCAGTAGAAGCTTATTATAAAACCACTACTGATATTCTTGACTTCAAAGGCGGTGCAAAATTACTCCTCAACAACTTTTTGGAAGCTGATTTATTGCAAGGCGAAGGCCGCGCAAGAGGAATTGAGTTTTCTGTCAAGAAAAAGACAGGTCAAACTACGGGTTGGGTGAGTTATACCTATGCGCGCACCGAAATCAGGGCGGTGAGTGAGTTTCCGCAAGAAAGTGTGAATGGTGGAAATTACTACCCCGCCAATTACGACAAGCCACATAACCTCAGCATGGTGATGACCCAAAAACTGAGCAAGCGAGTGACTTTCAACGCTAACTTTCTATACAGTACTGGACGCCCGATCACAATTCCATCTTCTGTATATAGAATAGGGCCATTCAGAGGTTTTCCAAATTTCTCTCGAAGGAATGAATTTAGGATTCCTGACTATCATAGGTTAGATGTTTCCCTTACTTTCGATCAGGGATTTAAGAAAGAAAGAAAAGTAAAGAGCCAATGGAATTTCTCCATTTATAACCTTTACGGACGTAAAAACGCATACTCGGTATATTTTACCGATAATTCAAGAGCATACAAATTGGCCGTGCTAGGCTTTGTACCATCCATTAGCTATAATTTTATTTTTTAATGAAAAGAACAAATATACTTTTCATCCTTTTTTGTCTGCTCATGTTTTCGACATGTGTGGAACCCTACGATTTTGAGTATGGTGAAATTGATGATGTAGGCATAGCAATAGAAGGATATTTATCTGATCTTCAAGGAGTTCACCAAGTTAGGGTTTCTAAAACCACCAAACTAGGCGATAGTTTTGGGGTAGAGATTGACTATGTGATCAATGCCCGAGTATCGATTGTAGATGATTTGGGCGGGATCATCCCACTTTCACACACGACTTTCGGAGTTTATAAAACTGATGAAAGTGCAGTGGCAGAAGATGGCAGGAATTACAAAGTGCGGGTGGTTTTAATTAATGGAACTACCTACGAATCGAGCTTTGAAGTTTTACCTGAAAAAAGCCCTGAAATTTCCAATATCAGCTATGAAATAGCTACCAAGGAGTTGATCGTAGATAATAACACTACGCAAGTAGAAGGTTTGGCACTGAACACTAGTCTTAGGAAGGGCACCCAAACCCACTTTTACAGATGGGAAGTGAATCAGTACTTGATTATTGAATCGGATTCAGGACCAAATAAAACATTAGAGCAGGAAAAAACCGCAAGTGATACGGCATTGCGCTATTGTTTTGTGAAAAACAACCCTTTTCAGGAATTGTACCTTCAAAGGGACTTCTCTGACGGTAGTCAAACAGGCACGGCCTACACAAAGCCCTTGCAGTTCATTCCCTTCAGTAAAGATTTCGAGCATCAATTTGCCATTGAATCCTATATGCTAGAGATGGACGAAAAGGCCTTTACGTTTTGGGAGGGCATTGACAACCTTTCTAAGAGTTCTGGCAGCTTATTCGACCCCGCCCCATATTCTGTAATTGGGAATATAGATCGCATTGGAGATGCAGAGCCAGAAAGGGCTTTGGGTTATTTTGGCGTTTACAGGGCTACGGTTGATCGAAAAATTCTAACGCAGACCAGCTTGGGAATCTCGCTCGTAACCAACGATTGCACCGTTATTCCAAGCCAAAGCCCTAACCCTCCGCCACAGCCTTGCCAAGATTGTAGATTGTACAACAATTTCGCTGAAAATTATCAAAATCGCCCACCGAGTTGGTGGCAATACTAGCCAATGAAACATTCCCTACTCATATTTTTAGCTTTTATATGCCTAAACTCCTTTGGCCAAGGCTATAGCAGTTCCGTTGCCCTGAACCAAGAGGTTTTCGTTCAATTCGATCGTGATTTTTATCTTAGTGGAGACAAAGTTTGGTTCAGTCTTTTCAATTACGGATCAACTACCCTAAGACCTTTGAGCGAAACACGTTTTATGCAATTCACTTTGCTCAATCGTTCGGGCGAGAAAATCATCCAGGAAAGTATCAAAGTAGAAAAAGGAAGGTCAAAAGGGCAGTTTATCCTTCCCCTTTCACTCCTAACAGACGAGTATTTAGTGCATGTTGGCTTTGCAGGAGAGGCAGCGGACCAATTTGTTTTCAGAACAAAATTGAGCATTTACAATAGGCCAGAAGCCATGGAAACAGCCAATAGCAGTAGCCTTGATTTTTCTTCTCCCGAAAACCTCAAACTCGAAAGCTTTAATGAGAACATTAGCTTGAAAGGAACAAAAACCACCTTTGAGTTTAAAGAAAAAGTGGAACTCAACCTTGGACTTTTGAATGCAGACAATGCGAATGTCAGCATTTTGGTAAGGCCTTATTCGGCCGATGTTGACCACATTAAAGCCGAACCTTCAGATTTATTCGAAAGGCAAAATTACCGCGCATTCAAAACGCTAAACTTCCAAACATTGGCAGACCACAATGCTTTGCAATATCAGTTGGTACGCAATTCGCCTGTGATAGAAGGCCTAAGAACTTCCATCTATGTTCCAGAAACGAAACAATTAAAAGGCTTTTTCAAGGTGAGCAATGACATTTACACTATGGACATGAGTAACTTGCCAGGAGGAATAAAATCCTTTTACTTTAGTGAGTTCTCTTTCAAAGCCTATATCCCTCCAAATGCGGCCTGGGATTATGAAAAAGACCTTTTTAAAGACAACCTCGTGCCCTATTTCGAGAACGAACCAAGTTTTTCGTGGGCAGAAAATACCCAAGATTTTGGCTCAGTGCTTCAAGACATAGCTTTTCTTACTCCTGCTTACACTCCGCATGTTTTAAAATACACTTGGCAACAGTCCATTATTACTTCGGTGATTACCTCTGGCAGTTTCGAGAGTATCCCTACAAACAACCCATTGCTGGCCACGGATGCCATGATGGATATTCCGCTTTTTTATAAAAAAGCCAGTGATTATGAGGTCATGGACAACATGTCCGAGTTCCTTTACGAGATCGTAACGGGCATAAGGACTTTCGAAAAAGATGGCAAACAGGATGTTAGAGTGGCCTTTGTTGGTGGCGTATATCACGATGCTCCTTTATTTTTAGTGAATGGCATTCCGACAAGAGATACTGAAACCGTGTTGAAAATCCCTATTGATGATGTTATTGGCGCGGGCGTAATCAAAGATCATAAGGCCAGCGGTTTGGTAAAATATAACCGTGAAGTTAGGCCCTTTGGAGACTTTGGTGGTAGCGGCATTGTGGTGATTCACTTAAAGCCAGGGGCAACCAACCCTTTTAGGATAGATTATAGCGAAATGTTGAAGCGGAACACCTATATCGTACCCGAAATCTACCCCAATGCAGATTACAGCCAGACAAGCGATGCCTCCAACATCCCTGACTTTAGACAAACCCTGTACTGGAATCCAGAAATGAAATTAGAAGGTGACAAAAATGAACTGAGTTTTTATACCTCCGATGTTGAAGGCAATTACGAGGTGATCATTCAAGGAGTAAGCGAAAATGGCAAGATCATCTATGCGCGATACCCATTCAAAGTAGAACGCAACACCCCACAGAACTAAATGTTTTTTTCGTGACTTGAGGCATGATTCAAATTTATGATGTCGCTATAAACACATTTCAATCCTTAATTCTTGATAAAACAATATTATTTGGTAAATCAAAACCTTCAATTGGCTTGGGCTTTTTATTGATAAAAATTCGTTCGATAGGCTCTGTCCCTAACTCCCATTTCAGTTTATTCTTTGAGAGACTTGATAAAGTCACATAAACTTTAAGGTAAGTATCTGGCTCAGGTTGATCATTCACAATAAATCTATGAACCCCCGATTCACTAAGCACTCCTGAAATTGTCTCTTCTTCATGATTACCCGAAGTCAACTTACCGTTGTTATAAAGATTATACCGACCAATCACAAAAGTAAAGGTGGTATCATTACCCTGATAACGGAAATCAGATAAATCAATTGAACGACCTTCTTCCAACTCAACCCAAATCGAATCTATTCCGTTGGACCATGTCCATTGGCCGTACAAACTATACTGTTGAGAGAAATCATTATGTGAAAATCGATTACTACAACCATAAACGCAAAGTATTAAAACAAGTAACAAATACTTTAAGAAACCCTTTATTTTAATTACACCCATCGTTCACAACATTATTGTTAGAATTTAATTTCAGTGGTGTCCAATTATTAAAATTTGTGGTATCACCCCTAAAAAGCTTTAATCCTGAACCACCATTAAGGTTAAACAGTTGCAGTAACCCTTTTTCATTTTGACCAACTGATTCTAGTTCCGATATGCCATACACACTAAATAGAAGAGATAGCGCACTCTCAGATATTAAACTATTACTTCCAAAATTGGAGAACTTAGTTACATCATCCACTAACAATGAATAGACCGTTCCTTGGTTAGTAATAACCTGCATGCTGTAAGTGTTTATATCGCGAACAAGTCCATCTTGAAATACTTGATAAAAAGCTATTAAATCAGCAGGGGAGAAAACAGGGAGACCGCCAGCAAAATGAGAATGCATGAAACCGTCAATTTTATCACCAGCAGGTATCCCGAAACCTATAGAATGTTGACTTGGTAACCCAAGTATATAATTAAAAATAAAGCCGCCATTACCTTGGTTAGAGTTATAATAATAACCCTCTTCCACCGTCCAATCAACATGGTCTTTCAGGTATTTAAGCCTTCCCTGAAATCCAGTAACGGAATCCTTAAGTGCCGTCATCCAATCACAAGGATTGTCAATAAAAGAATATATGTCAATATCTCCGCCATCAGGCCCCCC
The DNA here is from genome assembly GCA_002786855.1 of Cytophagales bacterium CG12_big_fil_rev_8_21_14_0_65_40_12. Taxonomy (GTDB): domain Bacteria; phylum Bacteroidota; class Bacteroidia; order Cytophagales; family Cyclobacteriaceae; genus Roseivirga. The sequence goes on along the minus strand of PCUU01000044.1, from coordinate 3,909 downwards.
ATTTCCTGAGCCTTCCTCTAGGTATTCAATATCACATTCCATCCAAGAATAAGTTCCAATTGGTTCCCATTCCGTACATTCTACAAAGCCAAAATCATTATAGCAATACCTTTCATACACTGTAAGTATTTGAGTCACACAGCCTCCTGGGTCTATGTTACCTCCATCATTGGCCGCAAATGCGATGGATCCATCATCTTCTCCATCCGCTTCCATACTTAAGTCATCTATTATACTTACTGGCTTTCCATCCTTGAACACATGACCACCCCCAAAATTACCAGACCAATCGGTATAAATCATTCTTCCCGAAAAACCATTCTCAATCAACTCAAAATAGCCAACAAAACCATTTTCGCTTCTAATTAGATCAGGGTTGTCTGGAATTACATTAATTACAGCCAATGAATAACCGTCTCCATTCGGTGATATTAAAAAAGAGCGAAAAACAGGAACTCCATTTTCGGTCAACGGCTCATTTGCCTTTTCGGATGTAACCAAACCTCCATTAGAAAACCGCACTGGTAAATTCACGAAACTTTTTCCTTTCACATCAGTTACAATGGCTTTTTCCCAATCAGGAGTTTTGACTTCTTCCTTCTGTCCAAATAGTGCTTTGCCAGATTTTTGAACAAATGTTCTATCCATCGAAGATTCATACCAAGTCTGCACTTTCAAAACTTCTTGATTTATTAAATCAGGTTCATTGTCTTCGAAATTCTCTTCACAGGCCATCAATAACATGAACGCAAACAGCACTATTACTTTTTTTGTCTTCATAATGTTTTTTATAGCTCACAATTTTTTTTCAAAAGAAAAAAATGAAAAGTTTTTTTGCAATATTTATTCTATATTTTTTCTATTAACTAATATTATGTCATAACATTAAATACTTCTGAACTAAATAAACAAAACTACAAACATCTCAATAAGAGCATATTGTAGTTGCTTTACTAAAATCCCTAAAAACGGTTAAGGTGAATTCACGAACTTGTAGAGTTGAGCAATATCAAAAGATATCTACCCATGAATAACTCCAGACTTGAATTGTTTTATCTTCGCGGTTTGAAAATAGCTGCATGAATTACCTTTCGTTAGAAAATCTTACCAAATCCTTCGGTGACCGTAAAATCCTCAATTCCATTTCCATTGGAGTAGACCAAGGTCAAAAAATTGCCCTTGTGGGCGTGAATGGTTCGGGTAAATCTACTTTGCTCAAAATCATCACAGGCTTAGAAAGCCCTGATTCAGGAGAAGTGGTTTTCAGAAACGATATCACGGTCCGTTCATTGGTGCAGAACCCTAAATTTGAAACCAGCAAATCCGTTTTAGATGCAGTTTTCGACAGTGATGACGAAGCCCTTCAACTGTTGAACCGCTACCAAAAAGTAATGCTCCATGCCGAAAGAGGCGAATCAGTTGATGACGAAATGCAAGAAGTCATCGAAAGAATTGACGCGCTGAATGCCTGGGACCAAGAAAGTCAGGTGAAACAGATCTTGGGAAAATTAGGCTTAAAAGACTTAGAAGCAGACGTGACCCAACTTTCTGGAGGCCAACAAAAAAGGGTAGCCATGGCGCAAGTGCTGATCCAAAAACCAGACTTGCTTATCCTCGATGAACCTACCAACCACCTCGACATTGATAGTATTGAATGGCTCGAAGGCTATTTGAGCCAAGCCAATATGGCCTTGATCCTTGTGACCCACGATAGGTATTTCCTTGAAAAGGTCACCAACGAAATCGTTGAATTAGAGCAAGGCAAAATCTTTAGGTACAAGGGGGATTATGGCAATTTTCTAGAAAAGAAACTCGAAAGACAAGAATCTGAAAGTGCCTCGATCGATAAAGCGCAAAACCTTTATAGAAAGGAACTCGACTGGATAAGAAGACAGCCCAAAGCCCGTGGCACAAAAGCCAAATACAGGGTAGATGCTTTCGAAGACACCAAAACAAAGGCCTTCTCTGGTCAAAAAACTGCAGGTTTAGATTTGAATGCCACGACTTCTCGCCAAGGCAAAAAAGTGATGGAAATCGAAAAATTGAGCCATGCCTTTGGTGACAATAAATTGATCGAAAACTTCTCTTACGTTTTTCCTAAGAAAGATCGAGTTGGGATCGTAGGTGCCAATGGCAGCGGAAAAACCACTTTCTTAAAACTCATCACTCAAGAGATTGAGGCCAACAGCGGTACGATAGAAACTGGTCAAACCACAAAAATAGGCTATTACCGCCAGCAAGAATTACGTTTCAATGACGAACAAACCGTGATTGATTTTGCTAAGGAAATTGCCGAATTCGTGGAATATGGCAAAGGGCAATTAATACCAGTATCGCAATTTTTAACCCGCTTTTTGTTTCCACCCGAGGTGCAATACAAGCCTATTGGTAAGCTTAGTGGGGGAGAAAAAAGGCGACTTCAGCTGCTTAAAATCTTGATCAAAAGCCCGAACTTTTTGATCCTCGATGAACCAACCAACGACCTTGACCTGATCACGCTCAACACACTCGAGAGCTTCTTAGAATCATTTGATGGCTGTATTATCTTGGTTTCTCATGATCGATATTTTGTCGATAAATTGGTAGATCACCTCTTTGTTTTCGATGGCGCTGGCGATATCAGAGATTACAACGGAAATTATACCGATTGGCGTTTGGAGGAAGTCGCCAAAGCGAAAGAGAGCCCAAAAGCAAAAGTTGTGGCCCCAACTCCTGTGGTTGAAAAGGAGCGCAGAAAGCTCAGCTTTAAAGAAAAAACAGAATTCGAGACCATTGAGAAAGAGATGCCAAAACTCGAAGCCGAAAAATCAGCACTCATTGAGCGCATGAATAGTGGTTCATCTGACCATGATGAACTTATTTTTTGGGCTAAGGAACTCGAAAGACTCAATAATCAGTTAGAGCAACATGAATTGCGCTGGTTAGAGCTTTCAGAGTTTATTTAAGGTATGGCAGAACTAATACTTGATAAGGACAAAATTAAGGTGGATTGTGCAAGCGGAGAAACAATCCTTCATGCATCACTCAAAAAAGGCATCAATCATGCGCATGCCTGCGGTGGTCATGCACAATGTTCAACTTGTCGTGTTTTTATAGATAAGGGTTTAGAAAATGTAAACCCTCGTAACAAAGCCGAACAAGAGCTGGCCACGAAGTTGAAATTTAGTCCCGAAATCAGATTGGCCTGCCAAACTACGGTTTGTGGAAAAGTAGAAGCGAGAAGGCTGGTCATTGACGATATCGATAGGGATATGATTTTTGCCTCAGGTTTAGCGGAAGAACCCCGAAGCCTTGGGGAAGTAATCGATGCCTCAGTACTTTTTGTCGATATAGCCGACTATACCGCCTTTACGGAGCGGACTCCAGCCTATGATGTCGTGCACATCCTGAACCGCTATTTTTACATTGCGGGCAATATTATCAAAAAGAATCACGGGCGCATAATTGATTATTATGGCGATGGCCTGTTGGCAATTTTTGGGTTAGAAGAGAATAAAGACCATGCCCGCAATGTGATCAATGCTGGTTTTGAACTTCAAATGGCCATCCAAAAATTCGATACCGAAGTTCACAGCTTGGTGAATTCAGCTTTCAAAATTAGACTAGGTGCCCATACAGGCAAAGTAATTTGGGGAACGATTGGTATTGAAGGCATGCAAAAAGAAGCTGCCATTGGCGACACTGTTAATTTTGCTTCGCGCATCGAACAGGCAAATAAGACATTGAATACCAGCTTTTTAATTTCAGAAGCCCTTTATAAGAAGTTCGAAAAGTGGTGTACCATTAGCGGTGAATACGAAATTGAAGTAAAAGGTAAACAAGGCAATCATAAGGTTTTTGCTTTAGAATATGTCGCTCCTGCGATGATGGCCTGAATGCGCCTGTGACTTTAGATTTTAGACTTTAGAC
>PCUU01000039.1:384-61863 GCA_002786855.1 Cytophagales bacterium CG12_big_fil_rev_8_21_14_0_65_40_12 | reverse complement strand
CAAGTAGTTGAGAACTAAATAAGTAACCCTATTTTTTCATTTGATTTTGATTAAAATTTATTGCCCTTAATTACCTGTTTAACCGACACTTTGAAGGGGTCAAGAGACGCCTTTATTGTAAGAATAGATTAAGTCTTGGTAAATACGTGGCTTTTTTGAAATTGAAATAATCCTGAATGGACATGACCCCTTTTTTTTAGGTGTAACGAGTGCGTATCATTTGCAAATGATTAAAAAACTGAATAAAACTAAAATAAAATTTATTAAGGAGAAAGTGTTTTGTAATAATAATTAGTAGATAATTGTATGTAACTAATTACTATATGTAATAGGCAGAATTATAGTGATTGTGGGTAATTTATTCTTGTGACCGAATCACGCATTCAATTATTATGAATTGTATTTGGGTGTGTAGACAAAATCATTTTGGCTTCAGATAGGATAACATTAACCCGTTTTTTACTCTATACCTTTCAAAACGACATAAAAAAAGGGGCCATCAGCCCCTTTCCCACGTAACTAGATTGCACTATTTCACCGCTACGAATTGTATGAACTCTCTACCTCCTGCGTTCATTTTGATTCTGTAATCGCCTTGGGCCAACTGAGAAAGATCATATCTTCTCAAATCGTTGCTTCCAGCTACAGTTTCTTTGAACACACGGTTGAAATTGCTGTCATAAATCGACACTTCAACAGAGGTACTGTCTTCAGACGGCATAAGGATGTCTAGCAAGTCACCGTTTCTGCGGATTACAGGCTTCATGATCACCACTTTGCTGTTGTTTAATACATTGGTAGATTTTGCTGAAACTTCTACAGACAAAGTGCTGAAGCTTGTTTCATTTTCTACCTCGATATAATAGGTTCCGGTTTTCAGAGAATTCAAATCGAATTTTTTAGAATATTCATTTTCACCTAATATTCTTTCTGTATGTAAAATCGATCCTTTTTCGTCTCTAAGTTTGATTTGAGTCTCACTTGTTCCGAACCCGCTTGCAGTAAGAGCGATTGTTTTTGCTCCAACAGATTGCACTTTCACATTTGGTTTATCACCATTTGCAAAACTCATGGTTGACGCCATAACCATTATGGCGATCAACATTACTTTTTTCAAGTTATTCATAACGCTTAGTTTAAATGTTTAAAACTAATTATGATACAAAGGTATATGGTGGAGGCTGCCTCCACTACGCCTGAATTGGCAACTATATGTTCTATATTAACCCCATTATTAACTTTTAGAGCCTAAAAGTTAATTTTACACATATATCGGTTAATTTAGTATAGAACAAGATTACCTACTTGAGCGTTTATTTGCCATATTAACCTTGTGGAGGCCGGGCGAATAGAACAAACAGAAGGGTTTGGTTTTCGCTAGGATAAATAGAGGCCTTAAAATTATTATTCAATCATTAGCTATGAAAAGCAGGAAGCCGTCATTAGAGAGAATAAGCCCAGCATTTGGAAGCTCTTTTCTTGTCAGGCGTTATTCCGAATCGTGCGAAAATGAATTGGCCAATTGGCATTTTCACCCTGAAATGGAACTGATCTATGTAAATGGAGGCAGCGGAAAGCGACATATTGGTAAACACCTTGGTTATTTTAATGATGGCGACTTGGTTTTAATGGGTTCATTCTTACCTCATTATGGCTTTACAAACCGATTGACGGGTAATCGTTCCGAAACCGTAATTCAAATGAGGGAGGACTTTTTAGGCGCAGAATTTTTTCAGTTACCCGAAATGAATGCCATTCGCAAGCTTTTCGCCTTGGCAAAAAAAGGAATTGCTTTTCACGGTGATGCAAAAAAGCGAATAGGCGATAAAATCGAGGCTTTGACTTGGCTCGATCAATATGACCGACTGCTCGGATTGTTGGCGGTGCTCAAAGAACTGGCGCTTACCGAAGACTATGAAGTGCTGAACGCAGAGGGCGTTGCTATGGCAGTTGATTTACAAGACAACGATCGAATGAATGCTGTCTATCAATACATAAGAGAGAATTTCAAAGAGCATATCTCGCTTGACGAAATTTCCGATGAAGTAAGCATGACCGTTCCTGCCTTTTGTAGGTATTTCAAAAAGATTTCGAGAAAAACCTTTACCAAGTTCGTCAACGAATACAGGGTGGTACATGCATCGAAACTTTTGGCCGAAAGCTCCATGAGCATTACCGAAATTAGCTTTGAAAGCGGATTTAATAACTTTTCGCATTTCAATAAACTCTTTAAAGAGTTTACCGGTAAAAGCCCATCCGCTTACCGCAATGAGTTTAAAAAAATCATCGTTCAGGAAGATTAATTGAATTTTCGCTCAATCACCTCCATAAAGGCTTCAATTTCGCCACTGTCCATTTTCCATCCTTGATTGAACGTGAGGGCAATGTTGACCGCTTCGGATAAACTGTTGGCTGTATCGATTTGAGACAGAGCGTTGCTCAATAAGTCCTTGTCACCTCTAAAAAGGGAGTTGGTGAACATGATCCTTTCGTTCAAGGTCAGGCTTTTGTCAATGGGTTGAGTTACTTTTTTCTGGAGCTTCTCGGCTAAAGTTGGTGCGCTCGTATTGGTATTGAATTTATCGTTCAGCGTTTCTTTAGGTTTTTCAGGAGTTTCATCTACTTTTTTATAGACGTTTTCTTTTCTGGTGGTTGGTGTGGGTTCTGTAGTTACAGTTATTGGAGTTGCTTCTTTTTCTTCAACCTTCTCAAATAAGAATTCGAGCTTATTTTCAGCATTTAATTGATTTAGAAAATCCGCAGCCAATATTTTATCAAAATTGGGGCTGAGCTTATCAAGTTGGCTTTCTAAATTTTGAATTCCTTGTTTTGATAAGTCATTCAAGGCATTCGCATGTGTTTTAAAATACTTCAGCTCGCTTTCTAAGAAATTAGGATTCGCCTTGTATGCTTTAATCAAAAACAATTTTGGCTCAAAACTGAATAGCAAAGTATCTTCAATGGCTTTAGTCAAAAGTGGCTCAAGTTCTGTTTTTCCTATGCTGATGTGATTGGAAAGTACATTCATAAAGTCTTTTAAGGCCTTTTGAACTTCTTTATGTTTGAAATCGAAATAAGGACTTTCTAGCTTTTGCATTTCTTGATGCCATTTGGCCAACAAGGATTTGACCACAAAGGCATTGATTTGCGGAACGCGAGTTAGACTTACTAAACTACGGCCATCAATTTTTTCGTTGTTTGTGAATAATTTTGAACAAATTAAGGCGGCAATTTGAAGGGAAAAACTGGAGATTGATTCTTGTTTTAGCTTGTGGCTCATTGCTTATTTCTTTTGATTTGTAAATATAAAATTATGGCGAAGATCATTATTGAAAACCTGAATAATAAAGAAGTATCTAGTACGGATAACTCTAAATCGGTATTGGATATTATTCATGAAAATGGAATCGACTGGATGCACGCTTGCGGAAAAAATGGGCGATGCACAACTTGTAAGTTGATTGTAGTGGAGGGGGCTGAAAATCTTTCACCAATTGGTGAAGTGGAGCAGAAGCTTTTTGAAGTTGGAAAATTAATGGATGGTGAAAGAGTAGCTTGTCAGGCCAAGGTTCATGGCGATATCAAAGTCCGTGTAGCAGAGAAGAACAAATTTCCTCATATGGAATACACCGCCTAACCATGTTTTTAGAGCCTCAAGGAAATATAGCAGGTGAACACGCCTCGGGATCAATCGAGGTGGTTTGCGGCTGTATGTTCTCGGGCAAAACAGAAGAACTTATCCGCAGGCTTCGCAGGGCCACTATTGCTAAGCAAAATGTAGAGATCTTTAAACCAGCTATTGACACGCGCTATGATGACGAGAAGGTAGTTTCTCATAATAAAACTGCTATTCGGTCTACACCAGTGCAGTTTGCCTCAGATATTTTGCTGCTGTCAGGAGAAAGCGATGTTGTTGGCATAGATGAGGCACAATTCTTTGACAATCAAATTGTGGATGTTTGTCGCACTTTGGCCAACAACGGCAAGCGCGTGATTATCGCGGGATTAGATATGGATGCTCAAGGCAATCCGTTCGGCCCAATGCCGCAATTGTTGGCGATTGCGGAGTTTGTCACAAAACTACATGCCATTTGCACGGTAAGCGGAAGCCTGGCTTCGTTTTCTTATAGGCTTTCCGATTCTGAAAAAACCGTTGAACTGGGTGAAACAGATATTTATGAAGCACGGAACAGAAAATATTTTTACCAAGGACTAGAAGAAAAGAAGAAGCTCAACAAAAAGTGAGGCCCTACCGACAGACTTTCTTGGTTTTTGTACTCAGCTGGGCAGCTCTTGTCGGTTTTGCCCAGGGTCAAGCGCCTTTGTTCACATGGCGATCACACACCAGCTATCATCAGGTCATTGATATTGCGCTGGCAGGCAATCGTATTTATGCAGCTTCGCCCAATGGATTGTTTTTTGTCGATTTGGAAGAAAATTCAGTGAGTCGATTGACCAAATCTAATGGGCTTTCAGCCGTCAATATTGGAGCGATTGGTTTCAATGCCGATCAAGATGCTTTGTTGATAGGCTATTCTAACGGCAACATTGATATCCTCCGAGGCAATGGTATTAAGAATATAAGGACGGTTTTGGAGGCCCCAATTGCTGTGAATAAAATGTTTGGCAGCATAAGCTTTAATGATGGATTGGCTTATCTCACAGGCGATCTTGGCATTATAGTGATTGATTTGAGCCGTGATGAGATCGTTGAATCCTACCTAAATATTGGGGAGAATGGTCAAAATGTACGCATTTCAGAAGTGACCTTTTCTGCTGATAGCATCTTTGCAGCTAGTGCTCAGGGCATTTTATCGGCTGCATTAAATGCCCAAACCAACAGGCAAGATTTCAATAATTGGAAAAGAGCATTTCTAGGGATTGATTTTGAACACATAGAAATCACTGAAAATGGACTTTTTGCCAGTTCAGGTGCGGATTTGTTTTCAAACCGAGACAACACTTGGCAATACTTGACTTCAACAAGCCAGAACATTCAAGACTTAGAAGTAGCGGGAGGTCTTTTTGTTTTGACCTCGAACCAAATTCAAAGCCTTCAGAATAATCAATTGGCGACTGTTCATACTTTTGAGCAAAGCGGAATAGCAAAAAATCGGTTTAGGCTTGATCAGAATTCATTTTGGGTTGGAGATTCTTTTTCAGGCTTGCTTCGCGTGACTAGTGGGAATGAAACCTCCTTTTTACCATCTGGCCCTGCGGCTGATCCTACTTGGTCATTGTCGAAATTGGAAAATGATTTGGTCAAACTTGCTGGAGGATTCAATCAAAATATTGCCGCAGAGCAGCGTTCCCCTTTTATTTCAACTTTCAACTTCATTGACGGCTGGAGTTCTCGGCTTATGGTTAACTCCAATGGCGATAGTATTGGGGATTTGATTGGCATTCAAAAAATTGATGGAAATGGCAATGAGACATTCATGGCATCTCATACGCAGGGCCTCTTTAAAGTTGATGAACTGCAGGTTTTAACCATAGCTGAGGTTTCACCCAATACTTCGTTGACGAGTAACTTCAGGCTAACGGCTTTTGCAAAAGACAATGACGCGCTTTGGGTTACCAACTACGGTAGTGCGCTTTCCCTCCATCAATGGAATTTTGCAAACGACACTTGGCAAGGATATACCTTGTCCAATTCAAGGGGAAGATTTCCTATCGGCCTTTTTGTTGCACCCAACGGAAATAAGTGGATGCCCATTGATGACAATCAAGGTGGAGGTATTTTGGTTTTTGACGAAGTCACCCAAACAGAGCGCTACTTAAATACCAATGGCGGGCAGGGAGGTTTGACTGGAAGCTATGTAACTTCCTTGGCCACTGACGATAACCTTTTCCTTTGGGTGGGAACTGATGAAGGCATTTGTTTTTTCCCTAATCCCGATGCTGTGCTCAATGGCCAAGCCTTGACCGCGAGCGTGCCAATTTTCGAAAATCGATTATTGCTTCGCGATGAATTTATCACTTCAATTGCCATTGACCCAGCGAACAGAAAATGGTTCGGGACGAAAAATAATGGCCTTTGGCTTTTTAGCGAAACAGGCGAGGAATTAGTGCAGCGTTTCACAGCAGAAAACAGCCCACTACCTTCAAATTCAATTACGAGTATTTTTGTTGAAGAAGTAACAGGAGAAGTTTTTATAGGAACTGATAAAGGATTAGTCTCTTTTAGAAGTGATGCCACAAAGGGCACTTTAACACATCAGAATGTAGAAATTTACCCAAATCCAGTGAACTCAAGTTTCTCTGGAGAAATTGTGATTAATGGCTTGGTCAATAATGCGATTGTAAAAATTACCGATGTTTCAGGGAAATTGGTGAAGCAAACACGAGCCAATGGTGCTACTGCGACTTGGAATGCAAGAGACGTAAGTGGAAGCCGAGTGCAAGCAGGTATTTACTTAGTCTTTAGCTCGAATGCGGATGGAACGGAAACCTTTGTTGGAAAAATCGCAATCATCTAATGCTGCACAATACGAGGGGAATAGTGCTCAATTACATCAAGTATGGCGAAACTTCGATCATTGTTAGAATATTTACCGAAGCGTTTGGTGTTCAAAGCTATATTGTAAATAGTGCTAGAACAGCCAAAGGCCGTGGTAAAATGGCCCTTTATCAACCATTGAGTTTATTAGAAATGGTGGTCTATCATAAGCCGGGCAAGGACATCCAGCGCATTTCAGAAGCTAAATTCAGTTACGCTTTTTCATCTATTCCTTTCGACCCCGTCAAAACTGGGATCAGTATTTTTCTTACCGAAATCATGAACAAGCTGTTGCGCGAAGAATCCGAGAACAGAGAACTTTATGGTTTCATTCATCAAGCCATCACCATTTTCGATCATTTAGATAAGAATGTCAGTAATTTTCATTTGCAATTCTTGATGAAATGCAGTGCTTATTTGGGTTTTGAACCACAATCAGCTGAGGGATTTATCGAAGAACTGGCTGAATTTGGGCTTCACTTTAGGACATTGGAAGCTGAAAGGATTATTATTTCAGAACTAATGAATCGACCATTAGGCGATGATATCGTGGTCAGCGGACAATTGCGGAGAGACATTCTTTCTCACATCATTAAGTTCTACCAAATTCATGTTTCGGGCCTGAATGAAATAAAATCGCTGGTTGTATTGAAAGAGGTATTGAGTTAGTAAAGTCTCTAATGATTATTTAATAAATTGAGCTGTTTTTAATTGAAGAGTGATGAGTGAAAAACTTTATGATGAAGTCCCATCTTTAGACCTTGCAGATTTTACTTCGGGCGACCCCGCAAAGAAGCAAGCTTTTGTCAATGCACTTGGTGCCGCTTATAATAATATAGGCTTTGCTGCCATTAAAAATCATGGTTTGAGCGAAGAGCAAACAAAGAAGCTTTACGATGCCATTCAGAAGTTTTTTAGGCAGTCGGACGAGGTGAAGCAACAATATGAAGTGCCAGAACTGGCAGGTCAGCGTGGCTATATCGGTAAAGGCAAAGAACATGCAAAGGGCAGAAAGACTGGTGATTTAAAGGAGTTCTACCATGTGGGGCAAGAGGTAACCGATGGAGACCCAATCAAAAACGAATACCCAGATAATATTTGGCCGAAAGAAATTCCAGAAATGGAAGGCATCGCTTTAGAGGTTTATAAGACTTTAGAGGCGGCAGGTATTAAGATGCTTCAGGCCATAGCACTTTACTTGGGCTTGGACGAACATTATTTCGATGACAAGGTAAAAAATGGGAACAGCATTTTGCGACCTATACATTACTTCCCAATTGAAAACCCAGATGAAGTACCTGATGATGCTGTTCGTGCGGCAGAGCACGGTGACATCAACCTCATCACCCTGTTAATGGGAGCAAGTGCTGATGGCTTGCAAGTTTTAAGAAATGACGGAAAATGGATACCAATTACGGCATTGCCAGAGCAACTGGTCGTGAATGTAGGCGACATGCTATCACGTCACACGAATAACAAGCTAAAATCAACAATTCACAGAGTGGTTAACCCACCTAGAGAATTGATGAAGACTTCTCGTTTTTCAATTCCTTTTTTTATGCACCCTAGGTCAGACATGGATTTGACATGCTTGGAAAGCTGTATCGATGCTGAACACCCCAAGCTTTACGAGGATATTACTGCCGGTGAGTTCTTGAATGAAAGGCTCATTGAGCTTGGTTTGAAGAAGAAATAGGCTAATCCTAATCGAATACTTTGATAAAGCGAATTCGATACTACATTTATCTGCGCGATGTGCTTCTATTGGCCGTTACGGCTTTTGGAGGCCCACAGGCTCACTTTGCCATGCTTTTGAAAGTAATGGTGAAGAAGAGGGCTTACCTTACAGAAGAAGAGCTCATCGAACTGAACGCGCTTTGCCAAATACTTCCTGGCCCCACTTCTACTCAAACCATTACAGCGATTGGTTTCAAAATCGGGGGACCAAATTTGGCTTATCTTACTTTGTTGGTTTGGATGTTGCCAGCGGTTTCAATCATGACGACCGCGGCAATTTTGGTTGATTCTTACCAGACCAAGAATTTCAGTTTGGAGTTTACTCGCTTTATACAACCAATGGCTGTGGGCTTTGTGAGCTATGGCGCTTATATCATTGCCTCAAAAGTGGTCACTACCAGAACGGCAGGCGGTTTAATGGCACTCTCAGCAATAGTTACTTATTTTATTTCCAAGCCAGTGGCTTTGCCCTTGGTGCTCGTTTTTGCAGGGGTACTTACCGCTTTCAAATACAAACAACAAGAGCCCGAGGAAAAGCAAAAAATCAAAATCAAGTGGGGAAATTTTACGCTTTGGGCACTGGTTTTAGTGACGGCTGCCGGTTTAGGTGCAATTACCCATGACAGAATCATCCTGCTTTTCGAAAATTTCTATCGAAATGGAAGTCTAATTTTCGGAGGGGGTCAGGTGCTGATTCCTTTCCTACATACCGAATTTGTGGAGTTTAAGCATTATTTGAGCTCAGAAGAATTCCTGACGGGTTTGGCCATGGTGCAGGCCGTGCCGGGGCCAGTGTTTTCGGTAAGCTCATTTGTGGGAGCTTTAGCAGTGCGTGATTTAGGTTTGGGGGCTCAAATCCTTGGGGGTTTTATAGCGGCTTGTGGTATTTTCCTTCCGGGTACCTTCTTGATATTTTTTGTAATTCGGTTTTGGGAAGACCTTAAGCGCTATCGGGTAGTCAGGGCTTCATTGGAAGGAATTAATGCAGCCAGTGCGGGCATGGTAGCCGCTGCTGCTTTTACGCTCTTTCAGCCAATTGAAAATAATGTAATGAATGTCTCAGTGATCATTGGCACTTTTGTATTGCTCACCTACACGAAAATACCACCTCCATTTATTATTCTTGCGGGCCTGCTGGCAGGAATCTTTATTAAAGGTGTCTAAGCAGGGTCTCGTTGCTATTCACCTCAAAGTCGTTTTCCATTCCACAAATCAAGGGTAAATTCTTGGTTTCATGGCCGATCGGAAAACCAAAGGCAACAGGAATCTCAAGCTCAGAAATACTTTCTAAAATAATATCCATTACCTCTTTCCCGAAACTATCTTGATGGTCTTTCATGGATGAAAAATCTCCCAAAAGAAGCCCTTTGATAGCATCAAGTTTTCCTGCTCGCTTTAGCTGTATGAGCATTCTGTCTAGGTGGTATAAGTATTCACCTACTTCTTCTAAAAAAAGAATTTTACCTTCAGTTTGTATTTCAGAGGCAGTGCCAATGGAATTGCAAATGATAGACAAGTTGCCACCAGTAAGTGCTGCCCTTGTTGAACCGAGTTTGTTTTTCTCATGAGAGGAAATTTTATACTCGTATTTTTCTGAACAAAACAATTCTTGCAATGCCTTGGTCGACTGTTCATCCCATGTCATTGTAACGCCCATCGGGCCATGAAGGCAGGCGACATTTCGGTTATTAAGTAAAGCGAGGAGCGAGGTAATATCACTGAAGCCGCAAATCCATTTCGGATTCAAGTCGAATTCAGCCCAATCGATTTGATCAATGATTCGGGTGGTGCCGTAACCGCCTCTTGCAATAATGATGGCTTTGATTTCGGGATCATTCAATGCCCATTGCAGGTCGGCTAAACGTTGTTCGTCTGTACCAGCAAAGTAATTGTCAACAGCTAGCACGTGCTCGCCAAGTTGAGGTGTCATTCCCCATGATTTGATTATTTCAAGCGCAGGTTCAAGCTGAGTTTGAATTTTTTTGGCTGGCGCTACAAGGGCAACCTTATCTCCTTTTTGCAAAAGTGGTGGAACTCTCATAGGGCTAAAATAAAAAAACCTCTTCATTTGAAGAGGTTTTAAATCTTGGGTCGAAAAATTTAGTTTCCGTTGTTAGTGGCTTTTGGAGCTCCTTCTTCAACAGCTGGCATTGGTACGCCCAATTTTTCGAAAACGAATTTAGTGATGTTGTCTTCGTCATTAGCGGCCAAAACAATACCATCGCCCGAACCTGTTCTTGCATTTAAGATCATGGCGTAACCTTTTTCTTTTCTCACTGCTTCAATTGCATTTTGCACTTTAGTATAAACAGGATTGAAAAGAGTAGCATTTTTGTTGGCCAAAGCCTGCTCCGCTTTTTGAGAAAATGCCTGAAGGTCGCTTTGCAATCTTCTGATTTCGCCTTCTTTTTCTTGAAGCACAATTTGGGCTGCATTTGGTTGCTGAGCCAATTGTTGATATTCCGCTATTTTAGCCTGAATGTCAGCCTCTTTATTGGTGACTTGGCTTGAGAGTTGTTTCTGAAAAGTTTCAATTTCAGATTGGATTCCAGGGATTTCAGGCATATTAAATACAATAGCGTCTATGCTGGTGTATCCAATTTTAAAATCCTGGCTTTGTGCTGTCATTGCTAACAAGAGCAATGAAAGGGCTACTACTAATTTACGATTCATGACTTTTATGTTCAATTTAATGTTTTAGTTCTGTTTTTTTAAAAGCTCTAATTCTTCAAGAATAAACTCTGTGTAATCATGTACTGGGTTTGAAAATCCAATTCCCAAATCCGATGATTTGTCGAAAAGATAGTCCAAGCCGTTTTTTCTTGCCACCACCTCAACAGCATCAAAAAGCTTCTGTCTTAGCGGCCTTAAAAGCTCTTCTTGCTTTTTATAAATTAGGCCATCGTATCCAAAAAGCTCTGTTGATTTGTTCAGGGCTTCTTGTTCCTTGAGTTCAATTTCCTTTTGCTTTTCCTTGATCATCTCAGGAGTGAACAAAATTTCTTTTGAACGAAGTTCTGCGCGCATCTTCTCCGCGTCATTTTGCAAACTCCGTACCACTTTGTCAAATTCTTTCCAGAGCGCGTTTAGCTCTTCATTTTTTTCTGCGTACTCAGGCATTTTCCCAAAAATGAAACCAGAGTCATAATGGCCAAACTTTTGGGCCACGCTTTCTTTTGGGCAAAGCGCAAAGTTAGAAATTACAAATAATAATACTATTACGGGCGAATATTTATGCATGTCATCGTAGTTGTTGTCCAATTGTGAAATGCACTTGCGAACCACTTTCGATTCCCAAAGCTGCATTTGAATCGAATCCGTACGCCCAATCAAGACCTAACAAACCGAATGCTGGCAAAAATATTCTTGCTCCAACCCCTGCCGATCTAAACAAATCTCGAGGGGAATAATCAGCGTAGTTATTCCATGCATTACCAGCTTCGCCAAAGGCCAATAAGTAAATGGTCGAAGTGGGTTTAAGCGATACTGGGTATCTCAATTCGGCAACAAACTTATTAAAAATCAAACCTCCTCTAAAGCCTGTTTTAGGGTCTACTGGGACAATACTGTTGTCATCATATCCCCTTAACGCTATAATGTCCTGCCCAATTATAAAATTGTTTGCACCATTTAAACCGTTACCTCCCAAAAAGAATCTTTCAAATGGCCCAGTGTCGGTTTTATTCGCATAAGAACCTATAAAGCCAAAGTGAGCCCTGGTGTTGATCACGAATTTAGCAGGCAATGGAATAAAGAAAGAGGCATCCATGATGGTTTTATGGTACTCAATGAATTGGTAGCGCTCTCTGGAATTCAAACTATTCGCATCGCTATTATTGAACCTATCCAAGAACAGAGAATAAGGAGGGGTTAAATTGATGTTCAACGAGAATTGAGAGCCGTATTTCGGGAACTGTGGGTTATCAATATTGCTTCGCGAAATGGCAGTATTGAAAGTGATACTATTGGCTTGTCCTGTGGAGAAGCCGAGGGTATTTCCAAAGTTAAAGACATCATAAAACTGGTAAGAGAGGCTATTTGAAATATTAAAATAGTCATCTGGCCATTGTAATCTACGACCTAAACCAATGGTAAAACCTGAGGCTTTAAGAAATCCGCTTAGGGTTGTACCCTGAAAGTCAGTGAAACTTCTATTGACTGTTCTGTTTAAACTTACAGAGAAGTTATTTGGCTTATTACCACCCAACCAAGGTTCAGAAAAGACCATGCTGTAATTCTGAAATCTTCTACCGTTGGATTGAATTTGAATGGATAATCTTTGACCGTCTCCAGAAGGGTAAGGTCGCCATTTGCTGAAGTCGTTAATGTTTTTGGCAGAGAAATTATTCAATTGTAGACCAACCGTTCCCACAAAACCGAATGGCCCACCAAAACCTCCAGAAAGTTGAATTTGATCCGAGGATTTTTCTACCAAAGTAAATTCTATATCCACAGTACCGTCTGCAATATTCGGAATAGGGCGAGGATTGATCTGTTCAGGATCGAAATACCCTAATTGTGCCAATTCTCGGGTAGTCCTGATCAACTCTCTTCTGCTGAATTTTTGGCCTGGCAATGTTCGGATTTCTCTTAAAATAACATGGTCACTGGTCCTGTCATTTCCTTTAAGAATAATGCGCTTGATTGTGGCTTGTTCGCCTTCATACATCCTCATTTCTAGGTCAATAGAGTCGTTATCGGCCCTTACTTCAACAACTTCCAACCTAAAAAACAAGTAACCATCATCCATGTATAGGGAGTTAACGTCATCGCCATTTTGGCCATCGAATGAAGTTCTAGATTCGATTCGCTCCCGATTATAAACATCTCCTTTATTGATGTTGAGAAGTTTGGTGAGCTGTTCATCGGTGTATTTAAAGTTACCCGACCAATCTATATTTCGGATATAGTACTTGTTGCCTTCATCAACCTTGATTTTTAAGTTAATGTAGTCATCATTCAGTTTATCGATTTTGCTGTCAACAACAGCAGCGTCACGGTATCCTTTCGAGTTGTAAAATGCGACCAAGCCATCTTTATCGTTGTCAAATTCAGTTTGTACGAATTTCGAAGACTGTAAGAAATTAAGCTTGACATTGTTGGATATAAAATCTTTCAGTCGCGTATCAGAGACTTGATAAGAGGAGTCAACAAGGTTGATGATGTTTTTAGGGCTGGCCTTAAAAATTTGATTGAAAAGTTGAGAAATCAACCAGAACCTTGGTTTTTCATGCGTCTTCTTCAGTGGCTTTTTCAACCTGGCATCTGAAAAGGCCTCATTGCCTTCGAACTCAATTTTATTGATTTTGACTTTCGACTTTTTGTCGACAACAAAGCGCAATCTTGAACCATCGCCAACGACAGAATCTTGTTCTTGAATGCTGTTCACGCTAACATTCAAATAACCTTTGGCCACGAAGTATTTTTTGATGACGGTTTCGGTGTTTTTTAGTAGAGGTGCGCTGGCGACTTTTCCGATGATCCCCATCTTTTCTTTGAGGTCAGACTCCTGCGTTCCAGATACCCCCTCTATGGCAAACTTTGTAATCCTGGGCCTTTCCACCAAACGCACTTCCAGAAAAGCGCGATTGCCTTCAATCTTATTCAACCAAACCTGAACATCGGCTATAAAGCCTTGCTTCCATAATTTCTTGATGGCGTCAGAGATTTCTGAGCCTGGAATGCTGATTTGGTCTCCAACTTTGATGCCTATATAACCGATCAAAGCCCTTTCTTCAAGCGTGCTTAGGCCAGTATAACGAATATCTGCTATTTCGAAGACTTTCGGGTTGGTATAGTCTATTTGAACGCCCTCGGCAGTATTCAACCCAAATCTTTCTTGGGCCGATAGCTCAGATAAACCACAAAGGCCAATTATCAGGAGTAATATTAATTTCTTCATCCTCAGGTTTAAATCTTTATCTGCTCACTGGTTTTTCCAAACCTTCGTTCCCTATTCTGATATGACACAATTGCATCGTACAGATGTTCTTTTCTAAAGTCTGGCCAAAGCGTTTCAGTGATGAAAAACTCGGTGTAGGCCAATTGCCACAAAAGAAAATTACTTATTCTTTGTTCGCCACTTGTTCTGATCAACAACTCAGGATCTGGGATGCCCGATGTTGACAAATGGCTTTCTATCAATTCATTAGTAATATTTTCAGCTTTTAGCTTTCCTTCTTCGCACTGAGCAGCAATGGTTTTCATGGCATTGGCAATGTCCCACCTTCCGCTATAGCTCAGGGCCAAAACCAAAGTCATTCTTTTGTTATTGGCAGTTGTTTTCATGGCTTCGCTCAGCTCATTCTGACATGCCAAGGGCAAACTTTTGATATCACCAATGGCTGCTAACTTTATGTCGTTGTCCATCAGTGTTTTAATTTCTTTATTAATTGTAGAAACCAAAAGCTGCATTAATGCATTTACTTCTCTTTTTGGCCTGTTCCAATTCTCGGTAGAAAAGGCATAAAGCGTTAAATACTTAATCCCTAATTCAGCACAAGATTCTGTGGTTTCCCTGACTGCTTTTATGGCATTTTTATGGCCAAAAACACGTGCTGCGCCTTTACTTTTAGCCCAGCGGCCATTCCCGTCCATGATTACGGCAATGTGTTTTGGTAGAGAACCGAGTATGATTTTATCCTTCATTAGCAGCGCCTTGCGAAAAAGCGAGTGCGAAGGTAAGAAAATGCTTGTTGTTTTTAAACCCTAATTCATTCTTTATCAGGCTATCGGAACTTTCCTTGCGGACAAACGATCTTATACAAGGTGTAACTTAAAGAAATAGAGGTAAAAAAAATCCAGTCATCATCGTTTGGATTTCCACCTCTGTAATTTTTGATCGCAGGATTGTCCAAAGATACATTATCCAATTGGTCGCTATTGGATTTGATTGCCGACACTGAAGCGGCTAAGGTCCACCTTCGATCGATCATGTACTTTGCTCCGAAACCTACGGGCAATCTTAGGTTCAATCCAGATTCGTAAGATGCTCCCAAACCATCAGTACCTTGAAGCCGATAAACACCAGCCCCAAAAAGTAAGTAGGGTGTCCAATATTGTTGAAGTTTTTCATTTCTGTAATCCAGAAAGTGATATTCAAACAGAAAATCGATATTGATAAAATTGCCTTCGAACGAAGCTTTTCTATTGGCTGAAAATACGTCAAATGCTTCGTTATCAACGCCTTTAAGTTTTCCGAGCCCAGCCGAAATGCGTGTGCTCAGTCCATCATTAATGTGTTTTCTAACGAAAAACTGCGCGCCTAATGTTGAGTTCGCCAGGTCAAAACTTCGGGCAACATCACCAAGGTAATTGTATGAACCAAGTTCAAAACCTATTTCTCGATTTTGCGCTTGGACTCTACCAAAAGCGATTAAAATGATTACCGAAATTGATAAACGAAACCATAGTTTAGACACTACAGATTTATCCTTATGATATGCTCGCAAGCTAGATAACATTGTGTTTCAGTTTCAAAAATGGCCAGTTAAATATTGTTAATTCAATTTCTGGCGTCTACCCCCCAATTCAACTTTTGCCTTAAGGTATCAAAATACTTATTATGATCGAAACGGATCAGTTTTGCTTCGAAAGACTCCCTCTTAACGGATATTTTTACTTTATCGTCTACACTGCATGATCTGGAATCTAATGAAACCATGAACTTGTTGGTCCTTCCCTCAATTTCGAAGGTGATTTTGCTTTGGTCCGAAACGATTATTGGCCTCACATTCAAGTTGTGTGGCGAAACTGGGGTAATGATAAAGTTCTTGAGCCTCGGATGCACCAATGGTCCTCCGCAGCTCAATGAATATCCCGTTGATCCTGTTGGAGTAGATACAATCAAGCCATCTGCCCAATAGGAATTTAAATATTCATCGTCTACATAAGTATGTACCACGATCATCGATGAAGTTTCTTTTTTGACGATGGTGAATTCATTCAATCCGAAGTTGTAGGGCGCAAATAATTGTTCGGAGGAATCCACATGAATCAAAGAGCGACTTTCTACTTCAAATTTTCCATCAATGAGCGCTTCTACCGCAATTCTTACTTCGCTTCTAGGTGTGGTAGCTAAAAACCCAAGCCGACCCAAATTGATGCCTACAATGGGAGTTTCGTACTTTGCTGTGTAGGTGATGGTATCCAGCATGGTACCATCTCCACCTAAACTTATGATAAAGTTGATTCCAGACATGTCATCCCCAGGCTCAAGGATTTCGGTTGAAATTACTTCGATTTTTGCCTTTTTGAGTTGTTTTTGAAAATCTTGGGTAAGAGCGATTTCAATTTTCTTTTCATCCAAAATATGGACTAAATCCTGAACACAAGGGATTGCTTCTTTTGCGATGTTCTTACCGTGTAGTGCGATTTTCATGATTCACCTTAAATGTTAAGGTATTTCATCAGCATGTCGTATCGTTCTTGATCGTTTGATTTGATCTCGAGTTCTTGAAAACGGCCGATGATTTTGTAGCCAAATCTTTCGATAGAAGCGGCCACGTGAGATAGGTCTGGTTTATTAATCTTAAGGGTAAGCTTAATTCTGGTCGCATCCATATAATCATTGGTGATGCAGCTGCTTAAAATTTTGGCGTTTTCCCCCTCTACAATTCTGCTGATTTCGGCCAAAGAATAATCTCTTTGGTTCATAGAGACAATAAGAATTGCCCCTGGTTCTTGAACAGCCATGGACTGCGCAAAACCTGAAATGGTATCTTCAATTGTTACTACGCCTAAAAATGCACCATTTCGACTCAGTATAGCCACCAACTGAACTTCGTGATCGTGCGCCAATTTAATGACATCATAAAAATGCTGATCCTCGAAAACGAAACAGTCCTCGGAAAAAAGATCGTATTCACTGATTGCTTTTGATGAGTCGTTGTTTTCAAGTATCACTTCTTCGGAAATGAAGCCTAAGAAACGCCCTTTTTCAACAACAGGCAGCTGATTAGTGCGTAATTCCTCCATCCAAACGATCGCTTTGTGGCCATCATCGGTCAATTTTAAAGGGGGAATAAGGTCATTAATCAGTTCTGCTGCTATCATGCTGCTTTTTGTTCGTCCAAAAACTCTTTCAGTATTTCATTAAACAACTCAGGATGTTCCATCATTGGTGCATGACAACACTTATCTATGAACCTAAGTTTCGTATTTGGGATCAAACGATCAAATTCGTGTGCGACAAGGGGTGGCGTAATGGTGTCGTTCAGTCCCCAAATCAATAAAGTGGGTACTTTAATATTAGGAACTTCCTTAGCCATATTATGCCTTTGCGCAGATTTGGCGATGGCAACTATGCGCATACACTTAGGAATGCTCTTTGTTGTATCAAAAACTTCTTGAATGTATTCAGGAGTAACTGTTTTTGGATCGTAGAAGGTGTATTCTACTCTTTCTTTTATGTATTCGTAGCTTCCTCGTTTAGGGAAACTACCTCCCATGGAGTTTTCAAAAAGCCCAGAACTACCTGTGAGAATAAGGCCATTCACTTTGTCAGGGTTGGCTAAAGTGTAAATCAAACCAACGTGGCCTCCCAAAGAATTACCCATTAACTTCATGTTGCTGAGGTTCTTGAGTTTTACGAAGCCTTCTAAGTGTTGTACTAAGCCTTCGAGCCCAGCTTGCTTAATTGGCATTTCATAAATGGGTAGGAGAGGGATCATTACCCTGTACTCCGAGGAAAAGGCATTGACTACACTTTCCCAATTGCTTAAAGCTCCAAAAAGCCCATGAAGCAAGACAATCACCTCACCTTGTCCTTCATCTATGTATTGATAGCCCTTGTCTTCTTTAATTTCTAACGCCATTCCTCTATAGGTTTTAACTAACGATTTAAACAATATTATAAAAAGTCGCCCAATTTTTTAGCATTTCTAATCCATACTCTGTTAAAATAGCTTCTGGATGAAACTGAATTCCTGCTACTTTGAATTCATGACTCTCGAAAGCCATCAGTTCTTGCTGTTTTGTATAGGCTACAGCTTTCAAAGCACTGGGTAAATTTTGAAGGACCAAAGAATGGTACCTCACAACATTAAAAGTTGAAGGTAAGCTTTTGAAAAGAATTTCCCCTTCTACATGAATAGTAGAAAGCTTCCCATGCATTGGATAACTTGCTTTAACCAGTTTTGCCCCCAAATATTGGCCAATTGCCTGATGGCCTAAACAAATGCCCAGCATTGGCCTTTTACCGATTTGGTTTTCGACCACTTTCATCAAGTTGCCTGCATCGTATGGCTTTTCTGGGCCAGGAGACAATACAATGCCAGAATACTTATTGAAATCAATTTCTGCCAAAGGGAAATCATTTCTGATGACCTCAGTCCTAATTCCTATCTGCCCAAAATAGTCAACAAGGTTATAGGTAAATGAGTCGTAATTATCGAAAATCAGGATCAAGGGATTTGAGGAGAGACCATCTCTTTTATAGACTCTAACATTTCTTGAGCAAACGGAAGCACAAAATTCAATGCTTCTATGATATTAGGGCCTAAATCGGCTAAGTAGGGGTAAAGCACTAAATCTTCATCTTGGCCGGGCAGTACTACTCCGGAATTTGCAAAAAGCCAAAGCACTATACTAAGACCAATTGCCCACTTGGCAATGCCAACAATCGCTCCTGCAAAATTATCGAAACCACCTAGGAGAGTCATATCGATCATCTTTTTCAAGACTTTACCCAGCATATTGATCAAAAGAATGATGACCAGGAAAATGATTAAAAAAGAAATGAAAGGCAGCCAGTGATCCATGCCTTCAATATGCTTTTGCAGATAACCAATGCCCAATTCCATCAACTTAAACCCACCAATTATGGCGAGAATAAATGCTAGGATACCAATTATTTCGAGCAATAAACCCTTTTTAAAACCCATAACGGCCCCAAAGACCAGCGGTATCAGTAGTATGATATCTAGGGTTTTCAAACTTTATGCGCTCAATAAATTTTTAACAACGGTTGAGATGGCTTTGCCATCGGCTTTTCCTGCTAGCGCTTTGCTGGCAGCACCCATTACTTTGCCCATATCCTGAGGTCCATTGGCACCAACTTGCGCAATTACATCCCTTACAGCAGCTTCTAATTCAGCCTCGCTTAATTGCTTCGGAAGATATTGCTCAATAATAGCAACTTCGGCCATTTCAATGGCATAAAGGTCTTCTCTATTCTGGTCTTTATAAATTTGAGCAGAGTCTCTACGTTGTTTTACAGCCTTTACCAAAAGCTTCATTTCAGCGTCTTCTGTAATTCCCTCGTTATTGCCTTTTTCGGTTTCGGCCAAAAGAATCATTGATTTAATCGCCCTTAAAGCTGTTAAATCATTTTTGCGTTTTTCAAGCATTGCAGATTTAATATCTGCATCTATTTGTTGTTTCAGGCTCATGTCAAAATTTTTACGATCAATGAAATCATTAACTTGCATGCAATTTAGAGAAATAAAAATATTAGATGACCAAGCTTAGCGTCAACATCAATAAGATAGCCACAATTAGAAATGCTCGTGGAGGAAATAACCCTAATGTTGTTCAGGTGGCAATGGATTGCGAGCGTTTCGGTGCCCAAGGCATTACGATCCACCCTAGGCCAGACGAAAGGCATATTACTACTAAGGATGTTTATGACCTCAAAAAGGTAGTCAACACTGAATTTAATATCGAGGGATATCCCGATGAACGATTTATTGAAATGGTGAAATCGGTAAAACCTGAGCAAGCAACGCTCGTTCCCGACCCGCCAAATGTGTTAACATCAAATGCCGGATGGGATACTATTGAACATGCTGATTTTCTAAAATCAGTAATATCAGAGCTAAAATCGGTTGGGGTAAGAGTTTCTATTTTTGTTGCGCCAGAAATCAAAATGGTTGAAGGTGCGGCAGCGGTTGGCACCGATCGAATTGAACTTTATACTGAAATGTACGCTTCTCAATTTTCAGGAAATAAAGAGTTAGCAGTTCGGGAATATGTTGCTGCGGCCAAAAAAGCTCAGGAATTGGACTTGGGCATCAATGCAGGTCATGACCTTGACTTAAAGAATTTGGCTTTTCTAAAGCAATCTATTCCATTTATGGCCGAAGTATCAATTGGTCATGCCCTAATTTGTGACGCTCTTTATCTTGGCCTAGAAAATACTATTCAACTTTATTTAAGAGCTTTAAAATAATGGAGCAACTCTATTTTAGAACTTTGGGAGAAGGAACTCCACTGATTATACTTCATGGCCTTTTTGGCTCCTCTGACAATTGGCTGACCTTAGGCAAACGCTTCGCTGAAAAACATACAGTGTATTTAATCGATCAACGCAATCATGGACAGTCCTTTCATAGCAGTGAGTTCTCCTATGCTGCAATGGCCAAAGATTTAGAGGGTTTTATGCAGGCCGAGAAGATTGAATCAGCTGATATTATCGGCCATTCAATGGGCGGAAAAACAGCTATGGAGTTTGCTGTGAATTCACCTTCAAAAGTGAAAAAATTAATTATTGCAGATATTGGCCCTAAGTATTATCCAGTGCATCATGCCACGATTTTGAAAGGTTTGTTTTCGATAAATCTCAAAACTTTGGACTCACGCAAAGAAGCGGACGATCAACTCGCCAAGTTTATTGAAGATTTTGGGACGCGTCAGTTTCTCCTAAAGAATTTAGGTAGAAATGGAGATGACTTTGAATGGAAAGTTAACTTGAATGGAATTGCACAAGAGATTGAGCAGGTAGGCAAAGGATTGAATCAAAATGCTACATATGCCAAGCCTACTCTTTTTTTAAGAGGTGGTAAATCTGATTACATTCTGGATTCAGATATTAACTTGATTCACTCCATTTTCACGAACTCTAGGGTTGAAACAATTGCTGGATCAGGGCATTGGCTGCATGCCGAAGCCCCAGATGAGTTTTTTCAAAACGCATCTAAATTCTTAGAAAATGCCTAACGGAGAGATATTTTTAATCCCCAATATTATTGCCGCTGACACACAGAATCTTGTAATTCCTGAGCATGTGAAAAGCGCCATTCTAAAATGCGATCTGTTTTATGTGGAGGAATTAAGGACAGTTAGGAGGTATTTAAGCTCCTTAAAGTTGGGCTTAGTCATTGAAGAACTACAGTTTGAAATCCTTGACAAGAAAACCACTTTCGAAGCCTGTTTTGATCTAATACAACCAGCGCTATCTGGGAAAAATATTGGAGTAATTTCAGAGTCAGGTTGCCCCGGAGTAGCCGATCCAGGCGCAAGATTGGTCCATATGGCACATCAATTTGGAGTAAAAGTAAATCCTTTGGTAGGGCCGTCATCCATTTTGCTAGCGCTAATGGCAAGCGGTTTCAATGGTCAATCATTTATGTTTCATGGCTACTTACCCATTGACAGGAAAGCAAGACAACAAGCCATTCGAGATTTAGAAAAGGAGTCTAACCTGCGGGATGTCACTCAAATCTTTATGGACACGCCCTATCGGAATGAGTCATTATTGAATGATATCTTGAAAACCGCCCGTCAGGATACATTTCTGTGTGTAGCGAAGGATATAACAGGCGCTTCGGAACAAATAATTACAAAGTCAATTGGTAAATGGAAGCTTAGCGATGTTGAAATGAAAAAGACGCCAGCTATCTTTCTGCTGTACAGTAAGTAGTAATCAAAACTTTTATTTTCATAATCAAATCAAAGGACTAATTTTGCAGGCCTATTAATTAAAATCAAATCATAAAATATGTCATACCTATTTACTTCGGAGTCTGTTTCAGAAGGCCATCCAGATAAAGTTTCAGATCAAATTTCTGATGCGCTAATTGATAACTTCTTAGCCTTTGACCCAGATTCAAAAGTGGCTTGTGAAACTTTGGTGACTACTGGTCAGGTTGTTTTGGCCGGTGAGGTTAAATCAAATACCTACTTAGACGTTCAAAGAATTGCCAGGCAAGTAATTGAGAAAATCGGTTACAACAAAGCTGAATACCAATTCGATAGTAAGTCTTGTGGTGTTCTTTCTGCAATTCATGAGCAATCTGCTGATATCAACCAAGGAGTAGATAGGGCGAACAAAGAAGACCAAGGCGCTGGCGACCAAGGAATGATGTTTGGTTATGCCACAAAGGAAACCGAGAACTTTATGCCTTTGGCTTTAGACCTTTCTCATAAAATTCTTTTAGAGCTTGCTGATTTAAGAAGAGAGCTTGACGAAATCAAATATTTGAGACCTGATGCAAAATCTCAGGTGACTATTGAATATTCTGACGATAACGTTCCTCAAAGAATTGATAGTATCGTAGTTTCAACACAACACGATGATTTCGATGCTGATGACATTATGTTGGCTAAAATTAGAAAGGACATCATCAACATTTTGATTCCAAGAGTTAAAGCAAAATTGCCTGCAAGTCTTCAGGCTTTGTTCAATGATGATATTAAATACCACATTAACCCAACAGGTAAGTTCGTAATTGGTGGTCCTCATGGTGACACGGGTTTAACAGGCAGAAAAATTATTGTTGATACTTATGGAGGAAAAGGTGCGCACGGTGGTGGAGCATTTTCTGGAAAAGATCCTTCAAAAGTAGATCGTTCCGCAGCTTACGCAACGCGCCATATTGCGAAAAACTTGGTGGCTGCTGGTGTGGCTGATGAAATTTTAGTTCAAGTTTCCTATGCGATTGGTGTCGTTGAGCCTATGGGCATTTTCGTAACTACCTATGGCACGTCTCATGTGAATATGACAGATGGAGAAATCGCTAAAATAGTGTCTAAAGTATTTGATATGCGTCCATATGCTATCGAAACTAGATTGAAACTAAGAAACCCTATTTACCTCGAAACTGCTGCTTATGGGCACATGGGCAGAAAAAATGAAGTGGTTACAAAAAGCTTCATCGGCTCGGATGGTCAATCTTACGAAAGAGAAGTAGAGCTTTTCACGTGGGAAAAACTGGACTACGTTGATAAAGTAAAAGCCGCTTTCGGTTTATAAATATTTCAAAACTTAATTTCAAAGCCCGATTCATTGAGTCGGGCTTTTTATTTAACTAGCAACTATGCAAAACAACCTACGAGAAACAGTACTTGTCGCCTTCGAAAGATTCATTTTAATGCCCGAGAGTGATGCAAATCAAAGAATGGGCCCAGGCAAGTGGTCGATTCAAGAAATTGTAGGTCATTTGATTGATTCTGCTGCAAATAATCATGCCCGTTTTGTAAAAGCTCAATTTAGCGATGACCTGATTTTTGAAGGTTATGATCAAGAAGCTTGGGTGGCCAATCAGAATTATGCTGGCGCTCAGTGGCACGACCTTATAATTCTGTGGAGACAGTACAATCTTCACTTAGATTATCTGATCAAGCAAATTCCCGATCATGTGCTTACCAAAGAAAGAAAGCAACATAGACTGGACAAAATTGCTTGGAAAGCGGTGCCCGCAGATCAACCCACGACTCTTGAGTATTTCATCAAGGATTATATTGCCCACCTAAAGCATCACTTAGGTCAGATTGAAGAGATTTTGGCGCAGGACTGATTTGACAAAAATCATTTTGTCAAATCGGTTAACAAAATGGTTTTTGTTAACTCTTATTCAGCCACTTTAATACTCTCGTTGCCAATAATAATTGGAGGCAAATCGTAGCGATGCTCTTCAGGGCCATTCTCTAGTTTCAACACACCTCTAGGGCAAACTGCCGAACAAATTCCACAGCCTACGCAGCTCGCACGCACTATATTTTGCCCTTTTTGGGCATAAGCCCGAACGTCAATACCTTGTTCGCAATAAGTTGAGCAATTGCCGCAAGAAATACACTGGCCGCCATTGGTGGTAATTCTAAACCTTGATTTGAATCGCTGAATGATGCCCATGTAGCCAGCCATTGGGCAACCAAACCTGCACCAAACACGGTTGCCAAGCATTGGATAGAAACCAACTCCAATCACTCCAGAGAAAGTAGCACCAATTAGAAATCCATAAGGCTGCTGAAAGTTCTTGTAAACATTTAGGCCGAAAACTTCTCCTGTATTCCAGAAGTAGCCATAGATCGTGGCAGCAGTCATTACAAAAACGAAGACCATCACTGAGTGAATTAACCAGCGCTCCAGCTTCCACGCGCCTAGTTTCTTAGAAGATAAATGACGGAAAGGATCTCCCGCAGTTTCGGCCAAGCCTCCACAACCACATACCCAAGAGCAATACCATCTTTTGCCAGCATAGTAGGTAATGACGGGAGTAACCACCAAGAACATAGCTATACCAATAATTAGATATAAAATACCCACAGGTTGGTAGACTTTCTGCTGCATTGCGTCCAAATGCCAGTCATAAAAGAAATCATAGTCTAGCGGCCAAGTGTTCTTAATATCTGCATCATAATACGCCCCTTGACCATTTATAATCTCTCCATTATAATTTAAGCCCTCAAGTATCTCGGGAATTAAATAAGCGAGAAACAACTGACTAGCAATTACCACCAACGTTCTAATGAATTGATATCGGTTATGACGGTATTTAAAGAGGAATTTAATACCTAAGGATGTAATACAAAGCGTATAAAGTGTGCCATATAGAAACCATTGACTTGCTGGTTGGCCTTTAAAAAACATGCTCAAAGGATCGAATAGGGCCACAAAGCCTTCATTTCCCGAAGCTTTAAAGCCAATGTATTCTGGAAACCAATAGAGGATGACGTAAAAACCAGTTAGCACAATGCCTGTAATCCAACCTAAAACCCCTCGGCTGGTCAAACTCTTGAACATAACCCCGTTGTTTTTAATGCCTTCTGGTTGTTTAAGGTAAAGCCTTGCGGAATATATGGTTGTGCCAATCAAAATGCCCAATATGGCAACGGGCAATCCAATGGTGGCTGGAATTCCTGCATTTCCCCATGATAAAAAGAGTACCAACACTCCCAAACCGGCAAGTGCCAAACCCGCTTTTTGGATAACATCTGTATCCTTTGGGTCAGGGTTGGCTATAGATAAACTTGGATCTACTGATGACATATTTTTGGTGATTCTAATTGGATACTAGTTCTAAAATTCTCTTCCAGCTTTTCTTTTTCAGCTGAATATTGGTTTTGTTTTCGGCATTGAACTGATCAACGATTGCTTGCTCGTATGTTTTGAACAGCTCGGGATCAAAATTAGCGTCTTTTAAATGTTCAAGCACATACTCGACTGTTCGTTCTTGCTTGAACCAATTGTCGAAAGCATGGTGTCGAAGCCTGAAGCCGAAATTATTAACGCCCAGTAATTTCCCAGTGGATTTATCCCAGCGCAGTCGAAGACAGATTTTGCCGTTTTCATGCTCCCAGTAAAAATCATTTTCATTGGCTTTCGGCTGCGGCCATACCCAGCCGTAAGTCTGGTATTCAATATCAAGGAATTTTGCAGAGTTGAACCAATGTCCAGGTTCATATTTAGTTGGTTTTCCGCAAAGCGTTCGGGCCAAAGCCTCGCCCATCATTCGGCCAGTATACCAAACTTGCTCGATGGGTCTTCGTTCTCCATTTGCAGTGATGAACTCAGCGCAATCTCCCAAGGCATAAACATCATCGACATTGGTTTTTAAAAATGGATCAACGAGTACTCCTCTTTTAGTCTCGATTCCAGAATTTTTTAAGAAGTCGATATTTGGAGAAACGCCAGCCGTTAAGCCCACAAATTGGCATGGAATCTCTTCGCCAGTACCTGTTAAAATCGATTTTACTCGGCCATTTTCGTCAGATACAATTTCTTTCAATTCGTGATTTAATCGTAAATCAATATGGTGTTCTCGGATATGACGGTTGATCATTTCTGATTCATCTTTGGGCAATACATTATTCCAAAAACTCTTTTCTCTCACCAAAAAAGTAACGGGAATATTGCGAGACAAAAGCATTTCGGCTATTTCAATACCAATCAATCCGCCACCCACAATCACGGCCCTAGAAATTCCTTTGGTGAATTCTTCCATGGTTTCAAGATCTTGGTAGCTGTAGAGTCCTTGAACGCCCTTCAGATCCTGCCCTGGCCATCCGAACTTATTGGATTTCGAACCAGTTGCAATTACCAGCTTATCGTAAGCCATTTTTTCACCATCTGAAAAAGTCAAAGACTTTGCATTCGTATCTACTGATTGAACATAAGCACGCTTCAGTTCAATCCTATTTTTCTTCCAAAACCAATCTTCATAAGGTTTAGTATGCTCATATTTCATATGCCCCATGTAGATATACATGAGCGCAGTTCTTGAGAAGAAATGGTCAGTTTCAGCAGAAATCACTGTGATTTTGGCATCGCTCAATTTTCGCACGTGTCGTGCCGTAGTGATGCCAGAAATTCCATTGCCTATAATTACGATATGTTGCATAGTTGACGGGATAATGCCTAAGATGGTGCTTTTAGTTGCCAGTAGATGTCATTTTTAAGACAACTGCTCTTAAATCCTAAATGCCTGTACTTAAGATTCAGGGAATTTAGGAATTATCTACACCACTTTACTAATCCGTGGAGATTAGAAACAATGTTTTAATATTGGTGCAACCTTTTGAATTCCCTTATATCTTTAGTGCATATTTAACAATAGGGTTATGAATACTTTAAACAAGATTTCGAAACGATTAATGATGATTTCCTTTTTGGTTTTAATGTCAGTAAGTGCATTTGGTCAGGCCAGAGAGAAAAGAGAGATCTCGGGTGTAACAGAATTAAGTGTTAGCCATGCTTTTGCGGTAGAAATAAGAATTGGCAATAAAGAATCTTTAGAGATAGAGATTGATGAGGATTACATGCAAGACGTGATCACTGAAGTAAGAGGTGGCCGTTTGTTTATCAAAATGAGAGATCAATCAGGAAGAAGAGGTTATAGATTGAGAGAAACACCAAGGGCTTATTTGACCGTAAAGTCATTAAAATCAATAAATGCTAGTGGAGCGGTATCAATTAAATCGCCAGATGTTATAAAAGGCAGCAGATTGGATATTGAGGTATCTGGTGCTTCTGTTTTCGATTTAGAAATAGATGTTGATGATCTTTATTTAGAGGCTTCTGGCGCTTGTGTTATTACTTTAGAAGGTAGAGCAAAAGAGCAAGAAGTGAAGACTAGCGGTGCAACTACTTATAGCGCTTATGATTTAGAAAGCGATGTTGCTGATATTAGAGTAACAGGTGCTGGAACTGCTAAAGTAAGTGTAAAAGATAAACTTGATGTTCGCGCATCAGGTGCTTCGAGCATAAGATATAGAGGAAATCCTTCAGTAAACTCCGATAGCTCAGGTGCTTCAAGCATCAGAAAAGGAGAATAAAGAATTACTAAATTAAGAGAACCCTGATGTAAAGTCGAAAGATTTTCTTCAGGGTTTTTTATTGCCCTTTGAATTTTTGAAGAAGTATTCTGGCTGCATTTAGAGCAGGTAATTCACCGGATTGAACGGCTTTCTCAATTGTAGTTAGTTCCTTTTGAACTTGAGGATGAGCATAGAATTCTTGTTCCAAAAGCGAATGAATATTCTCTTTCATCCATTGCAGGTTTTGTTCTTTTCTATTGTGCTCAAAAAAACCGCTGGCTTTTGTCTGATAAACATATTTTTCAATCATTTCCCAAATCGCAGATAGTCCTTCCCCTTGCAGTGCCGAACAAGTTTTGACTTCTGGAATCCAACCAGAGTCGGATGAAGGAAAAAGGTGCAAGGCGTTTTGATATTCAACTTTTGCACGCTGCGCGGCTTTAATATTTTCGCCATCCGCTTTGTTGATTACCACGGCATCGGCCATTTCCATAATGCCCTTTTTGATGCCTTGAAGTTCATCACCAGCTCCCGCTAGCATCAGCAAAAGAAAGAAATCAACCATGCCATGAACCAAGGTTTCGGATTGTCCAACACCAACGGTCTCAATAAAGATGACATCATAACCTGCGGCTTCGCAAAGCAGCATTACTTCTCTCGTTTTACCGCTCACTCCGCCCAAAGTAGTACCAGAGGCTGATGGCCTAATAAATGCATTTGGATTGCGAGAGAGGCTTTCCATCCTAGTTTTATCACCTAAAATGCTTCCTTTATTCAATTGGCTGCTTGGGTCAATAGTGAGTACTGCCAATTTTTTTTCTTGCCTTGTAATGTATTCACCAAACGACTCAATAAAGGTGCTTTTGCCAACACCAGGCACGCCTGTAATGCCAATTCTAATGGATCGACCTGAATAAGGAATAATGGCTTCCAATAGTTCTTGGGCAAGCGCAATGTCAGTGGCCAGATTACTTTCAACCAAAGTAATCGCTCGGCTCAAAATCACACGATCTGACTTCAGAATGCCTTCCGTATATTCCTTTATGCTAAGTCTTGGTTGTTTCGCCATCTTCTCATTCGAATGTAATAATTATTTAACTTGGGCTCGTTGGCTTTCGCAATAATCAACTCAAATATTTAAAATTGAATGGCTCTTTCAAATCGCAGAAAATTCATTTTAATACTGTTGGCTTCATTATTTGTACTGTCTGCAATCATAGCTATGAATCAAAAATCCATTCACCTTTTATACCCCAAAAAGATTTCTAACATAAGTCCCAGCGTTGCGAACGAATTGATTCTCAATAATGAAACCTTGATTTTAGATGTGCGAAATCCAGAGGAGTACGATGTCAGCCATTTGGCAAAGGCCATAAGATATGAACCTGATTTGGTTAACGGTCTGGAACTTGATACACCTATTGTTGTTTATTGCACCGTGGGAGTTCGCAGCGGAAAACTGGCTAAGGAACTCCAAGACAAGGGCTTCACCAATGTGAAAAACATTGACATGGGACTTATCAACTGGAAAAACAAGGGCTTCGCAGTAGTAGACAGTAATGGGGAGCCTACAGAAAAAGTACATGTTTACAATCGGTTTTTTGGAACATGGTTAAAAAAAGGAGAAGGAGTTAAGTGAAGTTATGACCGAGGAATTACTCATCATTTTTGTTAAAAATCCAGAATTAGGAAGGGTGAAAACCCGACTTGCTGCCACCGTGGGCGACCAAGCAGCATTGAATATTTATAAGCGCTTGCTCGATAGAACCAAACAGATTACCAGTGCTTTGCCTTTTGACAAGACAGTTTTCTATGACCGAATCTTAGATGAAGAGGATCTTTGGAACGCCAAAGGCTTTACCAAAGATCTTCAACAAGAAGGAGACTTGGGTCAGCGAATGTCCACCGCCTTTCAAAGGTCTTTTGAGAAGGGCTATAAGCGTATCTGCATTATTGGAAGCGACTGTTATGAGCTTACAACGGAAATTCTTAACGATGCCTTTAACGTGCTCAAAAGCAAGAATACTGTAATTGGAGGAGCCAAAGATGGCGGTTATTATTTGGTGGGAATGAATCAATGGCTGCCTAAAATATTTGCGAATAAGGCATGGAGCACTGCTGAGGTTTATAATTCGACAATAAAGGATTTTGTAGAATTGGGAATGACATATGCAGAATTGCCAAAGTTGAATGACGTTGATACAGAAGAGGATTTAGGGCCTTGGGCGAATGATTTATTATCAAATGAATAAGTGCATGAAATATATATTTCTAGTGTCGTTAGTGTGTCTCTTTTTTGGTTGTTCAAAGTCAAAACCTCAACGAGTTGAAAGCATTAAAAGTCCCTATTTCAATTATGATTGGGCAACGGACAAAATTTGGGAAGACGGTAAAGCTGAGGTGGCTCACTACAATGCAGAAATGGTGATTTATGGTAAACTCCGATATTTTGATAACGTCTTTATCACCGTTAAGGAAGAGTTTAACGAAGAATGGAATGTGAAAACTAATGACTACAATCGAAGCGATTTATTCAGCGTGATGAAAGTGAATAAGTTTGCCAGAATTGAAACAGAAAATTACCCATATCACTATTTAACCAGCCTATTCTTTAAGCGTGAAAGCCCAACAGAGTTATATAAAATGACTCACACGGGTCAGGAGTGGTGCGGCAATACCTTCAAGCAATTCCTCCTGAATAATGATCATTACGAATATGATTACAACAGCTATTTTGATGGTTCAGGGGATGGCGAAATGCAGATTGCTGAAAGAAATTTACTTTGGGAAGATCAATTGAGCTACGCCTTAAGGGCATTGAAGTTTGAGGACAAACTTAGTTTTGAGTATAGAGTGGTAGAATCACAACTGAATACCAAGGTGAGAAAGCCTAATATTTATCAAGCTGAATTTTTAGTTTCAGAGGAGTCAAGCAATTGGAAAGTTGAAGTTCAATTGGACGGAGAAAAAATGAACGAATATCTTTTTGAGAAAGACTATCCAAATATTCTGTTGAAGCAAACCTCTTGGAATGGCTATAACTTAAAGCTGGATTCGGTAAGTAGGTACCAATATTGGAGATAGTAAATTTTCTTTTTCGTTAATTTATGTGTCTCTTTAAGTAGTAGTTATGTCAGAATTAGTCGTTACCTCATTATTCATTTATCCTATAAAGTCACTTGCCGGAATTTCGCTTAAGGACTCTCAAGTAGAAAGTAGAGGTTTGAAATTTGATCGCAGATGGATGCTTGTAGATGAGAACAATCAATTCATTACCCAAAGAGAACATCCAAAAATGGCGATGCTTCAGCCAGAAATTACTGAATCATCCATCATTGTTAGCCACAGAAAGCTAAATATTTCACCAATCATTATTTCTCTTTCAGCACCTAATTCAGAATCAGAAATGGTAACTATTTGGGACGATACTTGTCCCGCAAAGGAAGTCAGCAAAGAGGCGAATGACTGGTTTAGTAAAGTGCTGGAAATGGATTGTCGATTAATGTACATGCATGATACATCCATAAGACAAGCGGACCAGCGATATGCTATCAATGAAGCTGATAAAGTTAGTTTTGCTGATGGTTATCCTGTTCTAATGGTGAGTGAAGAGTCTATGATTCTGTTGAATCAAAAAATGGGTTTAGACTATAGCATCGAGAGATTTCGACCTAATATCGTTTTCAAAGGTGGTAATCCGCATCAGGAGGATACTATAAGGAAGGTACAAATTGCTGAGGTTGAATTTTATGGTGTAAAGCCCTGTGCCAGATGTGTGCTGACGACCATCGATCCTCAAACTACGGAGCAGGGAAAAGAACCACTCAAAACACTTTCTTCTTATCGAAAACTCAACAATAAAATCTTATTCGGGGAGAATTTTATCCCAACCAAAGAGGGACAAATTAAGGTTGGAGACCTGTTGAAGATACTAGAGATTAAGAAGAGTCCCTTTTAGCTTAGGCCTCTTTTCGAAGTAATTAGTGAAGGCAACTAAATAAAAATGGCGCCATTTAGACGCCATCTCATTCGATTTATCCTTTAATATTTAATTGACTGCTAAAGACTTCTCTTTGTGTTTTTTGATTTGTCTTCTTAAGGCCTCTGCACAATGATCAGTGGCGGCTTCGAACGATCCGTTAGTTTTTTCTGCGAAAAGTTGGTCTCCTGGAACGTTTAGTTTAATCTCCACTGTCTTGTTTTCAATTCCTTCATTATTCACTCTTAAAATTACTTCCGCGTCAATAGTGCGGTCGTAAAAGGTGTCCAGTTTATCTAATTTCTTTTGAATAAAGTCGATCAACTTGCTGTCTGCATTGAAATGGACTGATTGAATTTGAACTTTCATAATTGTAAAAATTTAAGAGTTAAACTTATGCTTTAGGGTGCGCTTGATCAAAAACTGCTTTCAGCTTTTCAAGCGAATTATGTGTATATACCTGCGTTGCCGCCAAACTGCTGTGCCCTAAAAGATCTTTCACAGCATTAAGGTCGGCATCTTTATTTAAAAGATGCGTGGCGAACGTATGGCGTAGTGCATGGGGGCTTTTTTTCTCCGTAGAAGAAATCATATTCAAGAAGCTTTTAACATTTCTATAAATAAGCATTGGATAAGCTTTATCCCCACTGTTGTTTACGATCAAATATGAGTTAAGATTATCTCCAAAGAGATGATTTTTCTCAGTTTTATAGTTTTTTATGATTTGCTGAAGCGAATGAGCAATTGGAATGATTCTTTCCTTGTTCCTTTTCCCCAAAACTTTGATTGTTCCTTGATGAAAGTTAATGTCAGATTCTTTCAAGCCAATCAATTCCGCCAAACGGATACCTGTACCATAAAGTAGTTCCAGAATCATTTGTTGGCGATAACCTTCAAAATCTTGAGTAAAATCCACTTTATCTAAAAGAGAAACGAGTTCGTTTTCTTCAGCAAAACTTGGCAGATCCTTCTGAGTTTTGAGCAGTTTGACTTTGGCTGTCGGGTCTTTTTCTATCATCTCCCTTTTCAGAAGAAACTTATAATAAGACCGTAGACTAGCAATCTTTCGATTGACACTTCTTGGAGAAACCCCAGCGTCCATTAAAGATAAAATCCAAGAACGCGTCATCAATTGGCTCACTTGTATTAAGTCAGTCAGTTGGAATTTATTCAAAATAAAGTCTGAAAATTGAGCTAGATCGCTCTGGTAAGAAATGACAGTATGTTGGCTGTATCTTTTCTCGTAGGATATATACTTAAGGAAGGAATCAACCATGTTAGCACTGCGATTTTCACACAGTACTAACATAGTGATTTATGCTTAAAAAAGGAACGCCTTAGTAATTATCTTTGGCGTACATTTTCTCTTTGTAAGCAGCTTTAATTTTTTGAGCACGATTTGTAATTGAAGGTTTTTCAAATGCTTGTCTTGCTCTGAGTTCTTTTAAAACTCCCGTGCGCTCGAATTTCTTCTTGAACCTTTTTAAAGCTCTGTCGATTGATTCGTTTTCTTTTACATTAATGATTATCATAATCCTTGAAACACCTCCCTTCAAATTCGGACTGCAAAAGTATTAAAAATTTAATATAATCCACTGGCTTTCATAAAAAAAGGAATGGTTGAAAGACCATTCCCTTAGTTCGATTGATCTATGATTGATTGTATTATTTTAAAATGGCCCTTGAAATTACCAGCTTCTGAATTTCAGAAGTACCCTCTCCAATGGTGCAAAGTTTAGAGTCGCGATAGAATTTTTCTACCGGATAGTCTTTAGTGTAGCCGTAGCCTCCAAAAATTTGAACCGCTTCGTTAGAAAATTCCACAGCACATTCAGAGGCATAGTATTTGGCCATTGCAGATTCCTTATTAACGTTTTTTCCTTCGTTCTTCAGCTGTGCAGCCCTATAAGTCAGCAATTTGGCTGCCTCAAGTTTGGTCGCCATGTCGGATAACTTAAAGGAGATTCCCTGAAAATTGAAGATCGGTTGATTAAACTGATGCCTTTCCTGAGCATATTCAAGAGCAGCTTCATAAGCGCCTTCTGCAATGCCAAGACTTAAAGCCGCAATCGAAATTCTTCCACCATCCAGCACCTTCATGGACTGGATGAAACCATATCCCACTTCTCCTAGAATATTTTCTTCTGGCACCCTGCAGTCTTCAAAAATCATTTCTGCAGTTTCCGAAGTGCGCATGCCCAATTTATTTTCTTTTTTGCCAGCCTTGAAACCAGAAGTTCCCCTTTCAACCACAAATGCGGTCATTCCATGAGAATCGCCAAGCTCACCAGTTCTTACAATTACTACTGCGATATCACTGCTTTTACCGTGAGTGATCCAGTTTTTTGTTCCGTTAATCACCCATTCTGTTCCTTCTTTTTTAGCTGTGGTTCTCATGTTTCCAGCGTCAGAACCAGTATTGGGTTCAGTCAAGCCCCATGCTCCAAGCCATTCTGCGGTAGCTAATTTGGGTAACCATCTTTGTTTTTGCTCTTCACTACCGAATTGCAAAATATGCCCAGTACAAAGTGAGTTGTGAGCAGCCATGGAAAGTCCAATTCCAGGATCTAGTTTGGCCAATTCAGAAATTGCAGTGATGTACTCGTCATAACCGAAACCAGATCCTCCGTATTCTTGTGGCACGACAACGCCCATCAAACCTAATTCTCCCAACTTCTTCATTACTTCGATGGGAAATGTTTGGTCATCGTCCCATTGGTTTCGAAAGGGGGTAATTTCTTTTTCACCAAAGTTTTTGATCATGCTTGCGATCAATTTTTGGTTTTCATTCAATTCAAAATCCATAGGTAATTATAGTTTCCCGAAATTAGTTAAAATCGTTTTCCGAACAAACGATCGTTAGGTAAATTGGTTCAAAGCCTTTTCTGGTTGTTTTAACAGAGTAAACATGAGATTCATCGAACGAACAAAAATGCTTAGGTGTAAAATTTTATCTTTGAGTCATCAATGTTTCAAACTATGAAAAAAGTACTCATAACGGGTGGCGCAGGTTTTATCGGAAACCATGTGGTTAGATTGTTTATCAAGAAATACCCAGACTATCAGGTTTACAACTTAGATGCTTTGACTTATGCTGGTAACCTAGAAAACCTGAAGGATGTGGAGCAATCTGAAAACTATCATTTTTTAAAAGGAGATATCAACGACTCTTTATACTTAGATGAATTTTTTTCTAAGCATCAATTTGATGGCGTGATCCACCTTGCTGCCGAATCTCATGTGGACCGATCAATCAGCGATCCATTGGCATTTGTTAAAACGAATGTTTTCGGAACAGTTAATTTGCTCAATGCCGCTTTAAAAATTTGGAAAGGAAATCTTGAAGACAAGCTTTTCTATCATGTTTCAACCGATGAAGTTTATGGTTCTTTAGGTGAAACAGGATACTTTTTGGAAACAACAAGTTACGATCCTCAATCACCCTATTCTGCCTCTAAGGCAAGTTCGGATCACTTTGTAAGGGCTTATCAGAATACTTATAAGTTGCCGATAGTTGTTTCCAATTGCTCTAATAATTATGGTCCTTATCAATTTCCAGAGAAACTACTTCCCTTGTGCATTAACAACATTAAGCACAACAAATCCCTTCCTATTTATGGTAAAGGAGAAAACATAAGAGATTGGCTTTTTGTAGAAGATCACGCGAGAGCCATAGACCAAATTTTTCATCAAGGAAAAGTTGGAGAGACTTATAATATTGGTGGATTTAATGAATGGAAAAATATCGATATCGTTAAGTTACTTTGTAGCATAATGGATAGAAAACTTGGAAGAGAAACGGGGACATCGGAAAAGCTAATTACTTATGTGACCGATAGGGCTGGGCATGATATGCGCTATGCCATTGATGCTTCAAAGATTAAAGCTGAGTTGGGCTGGGAACCTTCATTACAATTTGAGGAAGGACTGGAAAAAACAGTAGATTGGTATTTGCAAAATGAGGATTGGTTGAACAATGTAACTTCAGGCAATTATCAAGATTACTATTCAGAACAATATCAAAACTGAGTTATGAAAGGAATAATATTAGCAGGCGGTTCGGGCACAAGACTTCATCCATTGACTTTGGCGGTAAGCAAGCAGCTTATGCCGGTTTATGATAAACCAATGATTTACTACCCATTGTCTATATTGATGATGGCGGGAATTAAGGATATACTGATAATCACGACCCCTCATGATAATGCTTCTTTTAAGAAATTACTTGGAGACGGAAGCCAATTAGGCTGCCGCTTTGAATATGCCGTTCAAGAAAGCCCTGATGGTTTGGCGCAGGCTTTTATCATAGGTGAGGAGTTTATTGGGGAGGATAAAGTAGCATTGGTATTAGGAGATAATATTTTTTATGGGTCTGGCTTACCAAAATTACTACAGTCCAACACCGATCCAGATGGAGGGATAATCTACGCATACAGAGTTTCTGATCCCGAAAGATACGGTGTGGTTGAATTTGACGCGGAAATGAACGCGCTCAGCATTGAAGAAAAACCAATATCACCAAAGTCAAACTATGCTGTTCCTGGTCTTTATTTCTATGACAACAGTGTGGTAGAAATAGCGAAAAACCTGAAGCCAAGCCCAAGAGGCGAATTAGAAATCACAGATGTAAACAAGGAGTATTTAAATAGAGGAAATCTTAAGGTAAGTATTCTAGACAGAGGCACGGCTTGGCTGGACACTGGTACTTTTGAATCTTTAATGCAGGCTGGTCAATTTGTTCAGGTGATTGAGGAAAGGCAGGGTTTCAAAATTAGTTGTATTGAGGAGATCGCGTTTAGAATGAAATTTATTTCTGGAGATCAACTCGAAAGAATAGCCTCTCCTTTGGTAAAATCAGGTTATGGCCAGTACTTATTAAGCTTATTGAAGAATTAGTACAAGAGGTAGCTTCCATTCAATATCTCTCAGGTTTGGGCTTAAGAATCAGGAGGCTTGGCTTCACCTTTTTTAACTGTTAGGCAAAGATTTGATTTGATTAAAAAAAACATTAATTTTGCATCACTTAAGGGATTTAACCACGAGGGGACCAAAAGTCCCCTCTTTGTTTATCTAACATTATTTGTATGGACATAAAGGATTTTGTGGAGAAGGCGGCTTTAGAAAGTCTGAAAGACGAGTCCTATTTTATTGTTGATGTTCTTGTTAAGGGATTGACCAGTAAAGCGAAAATATTGGTGTTGCTCGATAGTGACAATGGAGTCAATATTGATGAATGTGCTGATTTGAGTAGAGCAATTGGGATGAAGATGGAACTTGAAGAAGTTTTTGACGACCCATTTGTGTTAGAGGTTTCCTCCCCTGGTTTAGATCACCCGCTGAAGTTCAAAAGACAGTATCAAAAAAATGTGGGTAGAGAGTTGAAGTTGGTCATGCTCGATGGAACAATTGAGAAGGGTAAACTTATAGAAGTGGGTGAAACATCCATTAAATTTGAAAAGGAAATTAAGGAGAAGAAGAAAACTACTACTGAATTAGTAGAAATTGCCTTCGACTCTATTGATAAAGCGAATGTATTAGTGTCATTTAAGTAATCAGAATGGACAGTTCAATATTAATCGAATCATTTGCAGAGTTTGCAAAGAATAAAAATGTCGATAGACCAACTATGATTAGAATTCTGGAAGATGTTTTCAGAACCATGATCAGGAAGAAATATGAAGTTGATGACAACTTCGATATTATTATTAATGCAGATAAAGGTGATTTGGAGATTTGGCGATTCAGAGAAATCGTTGACGATAACTCAGAAGACATCTGGGATTATGATAAAATCAGTTTAACCGATGCGCGTCTTATTGAGCCAGATTTTGAAATTGGTGAAGAGGTTGCTGAAGAAATTAAATTAATTGATTTCGGAAGAAGAGCGGTAATGACGGCTCGTCAAACGCTTATTCAAAGAATCAAGGATTTAGAAAAAGACATTCTTTATCAAAAATATAAGGACTTGGTTGGAGAGATAATCTCTGCTGAAGTCTACCAGATTTTAAGTCGCGAAGTGCTTTTAATTGATGGAGAGGGGAATGAGCTTTCTTTGCCAAAACAAGAGCAAATCTCGAAAGACAGATTTAGAAAAGGAGATTCAATCAGAGCAATTATTGATAGAGTAGACATGGTCAACGGTAATCCGAAGATCATTCTATCAAGAACGTCTGGTGAATTCCTTGAAAGACTTTTTGAAGCTGAAGTGCCTGAGGTTTATGATGGTCTAATCACCATTAAGAAAGTGGTTAGAGAACCAGGCGAAAGAGCTAAAGTAGCTGTAGAATCTTATGATGATAGAATTGATCCAGTGGGTGCCTGCGTAGGTATGAAGGGATCAAGAATTCACTCGATTGTACGTGAACTTCAGAACGAAAATATAGACGTTATCAATTACACTGATAACCTAGAGCTATACATTTCAAGAGCCTTGAGCCCAGCCAAAATCACCAGTATGAAAATATTGGATACCGAGGGAAGGGTATCAGTTTATTTGAAACCAGATCAAGTTTCATTGGCAATAGGCAAAGGTGGACAAAACATTAAATTGGCATCAAAACTTGTGGGTTTAGAGATTGACGTTTTCAGAGAACTTTCCGAGCTTGAAGAGGAGGATGTTGATCTAGAAGAGTTTATCGATGAGATTGATGATTGGATTATTGATGAGTTGAAGAAAATTGGTTTGGATACTGCAAAAAGTGTTCTAGCGATTTCTGCAGAAGATATTGTAAGAAGAACCGAGTTAGAAGAAGAGACTGTGAAACACGTTTTCAAGATTCTTTCAACGGAATTCGAGCAGGGCTAAGATTTTTTTAACGCTTAAAAAAAGGGATATTTGAGTATGGCAGAAGAAAGAATGATGAGATTAAGCCAAGTGGCGAGAAAACTGAACGTAGGAAGTAGTTCCCTCGTTGATTTTCTTTCCTCAAAAGGATTTGATGTGGACAGTAGTCCTAACTCCAAAATTACGGATGAGCAATACCGTATGTTGGCGAAGGAGTATGCTGCATCCGCATCGGAAAAAGAGGAGGCCTCTCATCTAACTATCGGCACAAAACATGTCGAAGAAAAGCCAGCTCCGAAAGCAGAACCTACTCCAGTTCCTGCTGAACCTAAAAAGTCGGAACAAGAGATTCTGATCAAGAATATTTCAAGCGAACAAGTCCTCAAAAAGGTAGAACCAAAAATTGAACCGCCAAAACCTGTTCAAGAAGTACCTAAGCCAGTAGCGCCAAAACCTGAAGTTATTGAAGTACCAAAGGTTGAAAAGAAGATAGAGGTGGCCCCTGCTGAAGCACCCAAAAAGGAAAAAGAGGAAGATAAACCTCACACCTTCAAGGTAGTAGGTAAAATCGATTTGGAGCCGAAGAAGAAGCCTGAAGTTCAGGCGCCAGTTGCGACACCTAAAAAAGAAGAGCCTAAAGTAGAAGTAGTCAAAGAAGAGCCTGCGGAAACTGAAACCATAAAGGCAAAGGCAGATTCGCTGAGTGGTCTGAAAGTTTTAGGGAGAATCGAACTTCCTACAAAGAAGGAAAAACCGAAAGCAGAGCCCAATAAGAGTAACCCCAATACGAATCAGAATCAATCGGCTGCAGACAAGAAAAAGCGTCCAAGAAAACGCATTCCGTCTAAAGTTGAAAGACCTGATAACAGAACTACAACTCCAGGAGATCGAAGAGGAGCTCCAGCAAAACCTGCGGATAATAGGAAAAGAGTTCCAAAAGAAGAACTCACCGACAAACAAATTCAAGATCAAATCAAAGAAACACTTGCACGTTTAAGTGGAGGAAAAGGAGCAGGAAAGGGACGATCTAAATACCGAAAGGACAAGAGAAATGCTGCTCAGGAAGCCGCAGAAGAGAGAATGCTTCAGGAACATGAAGAATCTCAAATTCTAAAAGTTACTGAGTTTATCTCGGCCAGCGACTTAGCCTCATTAATGGATGTGTCTGTCAATCAAGTAATTTCTACTTGTATGAGTTTGGGAATGTTTGTTTCCATCAACCAAAGACTTGATGCGGAAGCCATTACTATTATTGCCGATGAGTTTGGCTTTGATGTAAGCTTTACCACTTCTGATGAAGATGTAGAGATCGTTGAAGAAATTGACGATGAAAAGGATCTGATCGACAGGGCTCCAATTGTGACCATCATGGGTCACGTTGACCACGGTAAAACTTCATTGCTTGATTTTATTAGAGATTCTAAAGTTACAGAAGGAGAAGCTGGTGGTATTACGCAGCACATTGGTGCTTATGACGTAATGACTCGTGATGGAAAGAAAATCGCTTTCTTGGATACTCCAGGTCACGAAGCGTTTACTGCCATGAGAGCACGTGGAGCTAAAATTACCGATGTAGTTATCATCGTGGTAGCGGCTGACGATAACGTGATGCCACAAACAAAAGAAGCAATCAATCACGCTCAAGTGGCCGAAGTGCCTATCGTGATTGCTATAAATAAAATTGATAAGCCAGCAGCAAACCCTGAACGAATTAGAGAAGAGCTGGCCCAAATGAATATTCTAGTTGAAGATTGGGGTGGTAAATACCAATGCCAAGAGGTTTCGGCAAAAACTGGTCAAGGAGTAGATGAACTTCTTGAAAAAGTATTGCTTGAAGCTGAATTGTTGGAATTGAAAACTAACCCAGATAAAAATGCTTCAGGAAGTGTAATTGAAGCTACTCTGGACAAAGGTAGAGGATACTTAACCACATTAATGGTTCAAGCGGGGACACTTAAAATTGGAGATGTACTTTTGGCTGGCCCTCATTATGGTAAGGTGAAAGCGATGTTTGATCATCGTGGAAACAAGCTTAAATCCGTAGGACCATCTACACCGGTGCAAATGCTAGGTTTGGATGGGGCTCCACAGGCTGGTGACCGTTTTAACGTGATGGATACTGAACGTGAAGCAAGAGAGGTTGCCAACAAACGAGAGCAAATCCTTAGAGAGCAAAGCGTTAGAACTAAGAAACACATTACCTTGGATGAAATCGGTAGACGATTGGCCGTAGGTAATTTCAAAGAACTTAACGTGATCATCAAAGGTGATGTGGA
The DNA here is from genome assembly GCA_002786855.1 of Cytophagales bacterium CG12_big_fil_rev_8_21_14_0_65_40_12. Lineage (GTDB taxonomy): Bacteria > Bacteroidota > Bacteroidia > Cytophagales > Cyclobacteriaceae > Roseivirga. The sequence goes on along the minus strand of PCUU01000039.1, from coordinate 21,334 downwards.
TGGTTCAGTAGAAGCGCTTGGCGATTCATTATTGAAACTTTCTACTGAAGAAGTTCAGGTGAATATCATTCATAAAGGCGTAGGTCAGATTTCTGAATCTGATGTATTGTTAGCTTCTGCTTCTGATGCGGTGATCATTGGTTTCCAAGTAAGACCGTCAAGTGGTGCCAGAAGAATTGCTGAAAACGAAGAGATCGAAATTAGACTTTACTCTATCATCTACGATGCGATCAATGAGATCAAAGATGCGATGGAAGGTCTATTAGAGCCTACTGAGAAGGAAATAATCACTGGTAATATTGAGGTTAGAGATATCTTTAAGATCTCTAAAGTGGGTACAGTGGCAGGTTGTTTTGTGACTGAAGGCTTTGTGAAGAGAAACAATCAAATTCGTGTTATTCGCGATGGTATTGTAACCTACACCGGAAACATTGGTCAATTGAAGCGATTCAAAGACGATGTGGCCGAAGTGAAATTCGGTTACGAATGTGGTTTGAGCATTAAAGGCTTCAACGACATCAAGGAAGGTGATATCATTGAAGGATTTGAAATTCAAGAAGTAAAAAGGAAGCTATAATTTCTTCCTACCAAATAAATTAAAAAGCCATTCTGAGTGATTAGAATGGCTTTTATTTTGAAATGGATATTATACTCAAGTTTTTGATTTATGTCTTGGCAGCCGGAATTGCTATTGGATTGTATTCTCCTTGGCGAATGCTTTGGTGGATGAGTCGGCAAAACCGCTTACTTGTTCTCAAATATTACGGGATACCGTTCTTATTACTGCTGACCATCTATTTTCTCACATAGGATAAGTTTTCTTCCCTTGAGATCTGTAGTTGCAAATAAGTATTGAGCACCACCATCTTTTAATCCAGTCTTTTTTCGAATCTCCTCAACCGTGGCAGGATAATTTCTAACTGTGACATTAGTCTTCATTTCAGGAATGGATGATTTGAGTTCCTTTTGATTGAATTTGATTTCCTTTTGAACTTTAAAACTTCTGCCAGGAAAATCGGCAACAATGATTGCCGAAGTATAGAGATGCGAATTCGGGTGTAATTTCTTCAACCCGAAGGCATTTGCTACACTCTTAAATGCACCAGCTTTCAATAAAGCCACATTCGGTTCATAAAGATAGTTTCCAACAATTCCGAATGGCGAAATTGCTTCTTCTTCAACACTATACCTAAACTGAAAATTGATTGACGGATCATGCAGATCAATTGTCTTGATCAGTGGATCATGGCTTGAATCAGCATCAAGGATGAAGAGTAACTCTTTTACCTCATTGTTGATGGCAACAATATGCACTTCTGTTGCTCCACCTAGGTCTGTTATTGCCCCCTTAATGTCCAATAATGGAGACATTTTGATGAGTATAGATTTGCCTTTCTCCTTTAGGAAAGGCATTAGTGCAATCACATTTGGTTCGCAATCTTCAACCCTAAAAACTTTTTGTTGGTGCTCACCTCTTCGCGCTGGATCGAGGTAAATTAGATCGAATCGCTTTTCAGTATTCTTGATAAATTGCCCCCCATCCTCATTCAGGAATTCTACATTTCTAATACCTAGGCATTGGTAATTATGCTTCGCAAGCTCTGTTAGGTTGGACTGCCGTTCTACATAAGATTTATTGTTGAAGGATGCGCCAATAAAGGAAAAGTCTATTCCCATTCCGCCAGTAAGGTCAACAAAGCTTTCTCCTTTGAAAAGTCCAGCCTTATACTTTGCTGCTTGTTCCGAAGAGCTTTGCTCGATTGAGAGCGGAGGTGGAAAAATAAGTTGATTTGAAGCGTACCAGCTAGGGAGTTTTGTTTTTGCTTTTTTTCGAGACTGAATTTGCTCCAAAGCCTCTTGAACGGGAATATTTTTGAACTGTTTGGCCTTTAGAATTAATGCAACGGGATCATCGTTTTCATGATCCCGTATAAATTTTTGAACCTCAGGTTTTAACAGCGCTTCAATCAATTAGATGATGTTTTTTGACAAATATTCAGCGATTTGAACGGCATTTGTAGCAGCTCCTTTTCTTAAATTATCAGCCACAATCCACATATTTAAAGTATTCGGCTGACTTTCGTCTCTTCTTAGTCTTCCTACAAAAACTTCATCCCTTTTATGTGCCGTCAAAGGCATTGGATAAAGATTGTTCTTTGGATCATCCTGAACGATTACGCCTTCGGTATTTTCCAAAAGGGTTCTTACTTCGGCCAGGTCGTAATCAATGGCAAACTCTACATTGACAGCTTCAGAATGGCCTCCCATTGTAGGTATTCGCACTGTTGTTGAGGTAATTCGAATGGAATCATCGCCAAAAATCTTTTTGGTTTCATTCACCATTTTCATTTCCTCTTTGGTGTAGCCGTTGTCTAAGAACACATCGATATGAGGTAGGGCATTCATGTCAATCTTATGAGGATAGGCCATTTTACCTTCGATCCCATTGCGCTCGTTCATCATCTGATCAACAGCCGCTTTGCCCGATCCAGTAACCGACTGATAGGTAGAAACCACAATTCTTTTGATGGTATATTTTGAATGTAGAGCAGCCAAGGCCACGACCATTTGAATGGTAGAACAATTTGGGTTGGCTATGATTTTGTCGCTTGGTGTTAATGTTTTAGCATTGATTTCTGGTACGATGAGTTTGTGATCAGGGCTCATTCGCCATGCTGATGAATTGTCTACAACAAAAGTGCCTACAGCTGCGAATTTTGGCGCCCATTCCAATGAAGTTGAGCCCCCAGCCGAAAAAATAGCAATTTCTGGTTTTTGAGCTACAGCATCTTCTAATCCAATTACCTCATAATCAACACCTTTATAGTTCATCGTTTTACCAACAGACCTTTCGGATGCTACAAGAAGTAACTCGTCAAATTTAAAGTTTCTTTCATTGAGAACTTCAAGGATCTCTCCGCCAACTAAACCCGTGGCGCCAACAACTGCAATTTTCATCTTTTACTAAATTTTCTTACCCTCTTTTTGGCCTGATAACAAGAATAATTATATATTTTTCGTACTTTAACTGTCTTGAATCTAAACACTTAGAATTTCCAGATGAGGTTAAAGTTTTTCTTTACCGTATTCTTACTTTTAATTCTGGCTGCAAATATAACTTTAAGTCAGATTAACAGCTTTCCTTCTACGGAAAGTTTTGAACAACCGTTTACCACGGGCTCAAATGTTGTTTTTATAACTAACTGGACTGGAAATGAAGTTCAGGCTTCAACTAGAATTTTTCAGGGGGCAAATGCAAGAACAGGGGCTGCTTCGCTCAATGTGATACCTATTAGCAGTTTTACAGGAGAGGTATTGATTGCACTCAACTTTACGAACAACAATAATCCACTGATATCATTTTACGCTTATTCCAAGCAAAATGGGGCAATTTCCTCCACAAGGCCAGTGCTTTTATCATTTTCAACTTCAATTGATGGCGGTGTAAATTACCTTGATAATGTTCAGATTGGAGATAATACCACCTTCCCTAACGACAATAACACCAGCTATACGAGATATACTTATAGTCCTCCTGCACAAGCCGCTTCTCAATCCAATGTGGTTGTAAAAATTACGATGGCACGAGGTGATGGCGCAGGATCGGCTGCTGAGCTTGTAATGGACGATTTTTTAATTGAGCAGGTGTTAACTCCATTGGCGATCAATAGTGCAGCTGCCACTGACGCGACAACTGTGGTGGTTAATTTCAATCAGGAAGTAACCCAGATTACGGCAGAAAACATCGCAAACTATGCAATAAACAACGGAATTGTGGTGAACTCAGCTTCACGAATCGCGGCAAATCAAGTTAGACTGAGTACAACTGCAATGGCAAACGCCAACTATCAGCTGACTGTGAACGGGGTGGCAGATGCTGCTAGTAATACTCCCGCCAATAACCTTACGGCAGGATTTAATTATGTAAATCCGCTTGCCGTGAACACCACGAACGTGATCTCTAAAAATACCTTAGAAATTAGCTTTAATCAGGATTTGGATGAAACCACAGCAGAGACAATTTCTAATTATGCCGTAGATAATGGAATAGGAAATCCAAGCTTGGCAGTGCGCGATAATATCGATAAGAACAAGGTTACCTTGACTTTTGTAAATGACTTAGCCTCTCAAAACTATGTGCTCACGATCAATGGAGTGAAGGATTTTTCCACTTTGGCCATATCAAGCAACCTAATCACAAACTTTAATTACTTACCTCTAGAAATTTCAGGGCTATCTATAATCTCAAGCACTTCTTTGCAAATTCAGTTTAATCAAAATGTTGATGCGACCTCTGCAAACTTGACTTCGAACTATAGTCTTAATTACGGGTACAATACTCCAGTCTCTGCTGTTCGAAATGGCACAGAATTGAATAAGGTATTACTGACGTTTACCAACTCGTTGGTGAATAATACATACACGCTCACGGTCAATAATGTGACTAATTCCACTGGTAATGCTATTGCAATGAACAGGCAGGCGAATGTTACGAATTCAGTTCAAACCAATTATCGAAATATCGTCATCAATGAAATTTTTGCAGACCCTACGGGTGCTGCTCAACCCGATCCCCAAACGTTGCCTTCAGGTACCACGAATGAATTTATTGAGTTGTTTAACGCGAGTACTCAGGCGATTGATTTGGCAAGTTTCGACCTTACCGGTGGAACAATAGGCAGTTTTGTGCTCCATCCTAATGCATACGTAATTTTAACCTCAACTTCCAATGTTGCGCTTTTTCAACCTTTTGGAGATGTTGTTGGTGTAACGTCTTGGAATACGCTGACGAACGGAGGGGAGCAAATTTTGTTGAAGGACAACCTCGGTAACCTTGTAGACAGCCTAACCTTTGATCTGACATGGTATAAAGACAATGCAAAGTCAGATGGGGGTTGGTCTTTAGAACAAATCAATCCAGAGAGAATATGCAGCGATGTTAACAATTGGCAAGCCTCAAATGCTGCTCAAGGCGCAACTCCAGCAGCACAGAATTCGCTTTATGACAATTCGCCTGATACAGCCAGGCCCAACATAGCCCGAGGCTCGGTAGATTCCAATCAGCAGATTACATTGGTTTTTGACGAAATAATGGATTTGGCTTCATTGAATGGCGGCAACTATTCCGTAAATAATGGTATTGGGGTTACCTCATTTGTAGCGAATTCAAACACTTCAAAGTCAGTTCAACTCAATTTGGCTTCGCCATTAGTGTCGGGGAATTTTTATACCGTTACGGCTACTGGTTTAACAGATTGTGCTGGAAACACGATAGAGAATAATCAATTTACTTTCTACTTTGATAATCTGGCACCAGTGTTTCAGCGAATAATTTTAAATACACCAACAAGCATCGATATTATTTTTGACGAAGAACTTAATCAAACCGTTGCCGAAACTGAGTCGAACTATTCATTAGATCCAGCCCTTGGGAATCCATCTCGTTCAACTTTCGATTTAATCGAAAAGAACCGAGTGAATTTAACTTTTGCTACTTCACTCTTAGAAGGAAGTAACTACACACTGAATTATCAAAATATTGCAGATACAATAGGTAACAGTATCGCTGTGAGTCAATTGGGTTTTAGCTTTGTGGATCAAATTGACACGGTCATCGTGCTTTCTAGTCAACTGCTAGATGTCTATTTCACAGAAGACGTTGATGAAGTCAGTGCAGAGATTGCCGCTAAATACAGCGTAAATTCGAGCATTGGATCACCTGTTTCAGCCTCAAAAGACAACACGAATGCTAGATTGGTGCACTTGGTATTTAACACAGCCTTTCCGGAAAACACTAGCCGAACAATTGCCTTCAAGGATATTAGGGCAACGAATAATAGCTTTTTGCAATTGTTGAACACCAATTTTGTTTTTGATACTGATGATCCAGATATCACTTCCGTGGTTGTAATCGATGAAAATTCCGTGCAAGTCTCTTATGATGAAATTGTTGATTTAACTTCGGCTGAATCGCTCAATAATTATACAGTTAATAATGGATTGGGAAATCCAAGCCGGGTGATTTTGCAAGCCGATAAGCGATCTGTAATTCTCGATTTTGGTACAAACTTCGAACAGGAGGTAGAAAATAGGTTGACGGTCACGGGCATTTCTGATCTGTCAGGTAATACCATTTCAACCAATAGGAACGAGAATTTTACTTATGATCGACTTGCCCCAAGACTTAATGGGATTAAGGTTACTGGCCCCACGACCATTGAGGTTACTTTTTCAGAGGAGGTGACTAAGTCAATCGCTGAAAACGAAGCTAATTATTCTATTGACAACGGCATTGGGCAGCCCATTTCTGCGATTCGATCGGCTGAAAACACGAATATTGTTGAACTGACATTTACCACTCTGGGTAATAATGCCAGCAATACCCTAACAATCGCCAATATTTCTGATGTATTTGAAAACGGTTTGCCAGTCAATTTAGTGGCTACTTTTTCATCGCTGAAGGCCACCTTTGGCACTTTTACGATTCTGAATGATACGACTATTCAAATCAAGTTTACAAAGCTGCTGGATAAAACCTCAGCAGAAGACATTACAAATTTTGGTTTTGATAATGGCATTGGGCTAAAGTCAGTTGTTCAAGATCAGTCGAATGCTTCACTTCTTACATTAAACCTTACAACGGCACTTAAAATTGGTATTAGTTACCGCTTAGTGGTGCAACAGCTTTTGGATTTGGATGGTAATCGATCCGATGAAATTAGTTTCGATTTTGTGTATAGTACTCATATTGTGGACATTGCCATTTTAAATCAGAATACGCTAGTACTTACTTTTGATCAGGAGCTTGATGAAACAAGTGCTGAGACGATTACGAATTATAGCTTAAATGGGGGCATTGGCAATCCAATTACCGCAGTAAGAAGTACTACTGATTTTAAAGTAGTGACCTTGCTTTTTGACAAGCCGTTTTCTGAAGGAATTCAATATGAACTCACCGTTCAAAACTTGCTGGACTTTTACTTTGGGATTATAAATGCATCTAAAACCAAACTAACTTATGATTTGACTCCTCCAATTATTTTGGCCGTCAACTCTCATTATTTGAATGAAATTGAAGTAGTGTTTAATGAAGCATTGAATGCCACTACTGCAAGAACCATAAATCATTATTCTCTTAACAATGGTATTGGCATTCCTGTATCTGCAACAATTGTGGCCGGAACATCCAATAAAGTGGTACTTAGTTTTGCCCAGAATTTATCAAACGGTGCCTATCAGCTTACGGTAGATCGAGTGCAAGATCAACAAGGAAAAGCTATCGTGCTTACTACTTTTGATTTCACATTCGTTGCTCCAATAAATCCTCAGTTTAGAGAATTGGTGATCAATGAAGTTTACTTTGATACGAAGTCATCATCAAGTTTACCAAATGCTGAGTTTATAGAAATCTATAATCGTGGGGCGCAAAATATTGAATTGAGAGATTTTAAGATTACCGATAAACGTGATACGGCTGCTTTTTTAGCTTCCGTATTGGCTCCCGATGAATATTTAACTGTTACTACACAAGGTGCAGCTACTCAGTATTTAGCCTATGGGAAATCAATCGGCTTGAATAACTTTCCATCGCTTTCGAATACTGGAGAATCGATTTATTTGATAGGCAGGAATGGTGTTGTTTTAGACTCTATTGCCTACGATTTGACCTTTTACAATGATGTCACCAAGCAATCTGGAGGGTTTAGTATTGAGTTGATCAACCCAGATAAACCCTGTTATGAATTTATAAATTATGCGGCTTCTATTGCCCCGCTAGGCGCAACACCAGGGGCTCAAAACTCAGTTTACAGTGTTTTGGCAGACCTTGCTTCTCCGCAGTTGGAGGCTATTGAGGTCATCACAACTTCGCAACTTAAATTGACTTTCAGCGAAGCGATGGATTTATCTACCTTAATTCCAGCACATTTTGGTTTGCAAGATGGGATTACGGTGACTTCAATTCAAATGAATGATCCCTTTGGCAGAAATGTTCTACTCAATTTAAGTGCACCTTTCACAAAAGGTTTTCAGCGCGTGCTGACTGTCAGCAATGTGGCTGATTGCAGCGGAAATGCATTGTCTTCGTCAAGTTTCAATTTCATCAAGGGCGATGTGCCAAATTATCATGACTTGATTATTACGGAAATTATGCCAACGCCAAGTCCGAGTAAAGGACTTCCATTGGCTGAATATGTGGAGATATACAATCGTTCTAATAGAATAATCGAGTTGGAAGGTCTCTTTTTTGCCGATAACGATGGAAGTTATAAGCTATCTCAAAGGACTATTGCACCAGACGCCTATTTGATTTTGGCAGGAAATTCTGCGGCCAATGCCTTAGTCGGCTATGGAGAAGTTTTGGCCATCAATTCATTTCCAACATTAACCATCGAGGATGAGGCTAGAATAAAGGATGCACAAGGCAATATTGTTTTTGAAGTAGCCTACGATAAGTCGTTCTATCAATCAGATGCTAAGGACGATGGAGGTTACAGCATAGAATTGATCAACCCAGAGGCAACCTGTTTCGATAACAGCAATTGGACGGCTTCAAATAGTAATGTGGGAGGTACGCCAGGAACTCAAAATTCTGTTTACGACATCACACCAGATACCAATGCCCCTCTGGTTTCATCCATTTCAGTTGAGTCAGAGCAGCAATTAAAGCTCATCTTTAATGAATCTATGGATGCTACCTCAGTGGTTGCCTCGGCATTCAGCTTTTCAAATGGCTTGCAAGTAGCCAATCTTCAAATATTAGACGTTTTTGCCAAAGAAATACTTATCAACCTCAGCACTCAAATCACAAGAGGAATTGTAAACACTTTGACTGTTGCTGGAGTGAGGGATTGCGAAGGAAATATCATTTCAACCACAAACTTGGATTTCTACATGGGGGATGAACCTGGATTTCAAGAACTCATCATTACCGAGATAATGGCAAATCCATCCCCATCTCAAGGTTTACCGAATGTCGAATATCTGGAGCTTTATAATACTTCTAACCGAATTATTTCTGTGTCGGGCCTCATCCTTTCAGATGGAACAAGTGCCACTACATTAAGTAGTTACAATATATATCCAAACCAATATTTGATCTTAGCTCCGAATAATGATAAGGTCGAGATGGAAGCCTATGGCGATGTTCTAGGTGTTAATAATTGGCCGAGTTTAAATACCAATGGCGATGAAGTTTCCCTTTATTCTGGGAGTCAAGAAATTCACACTGTGATTTACGATTTGAGCTGGTATCGGACGACAGCAAAATCTGCAGGGGGTTTTAGTTTAGAATTAATCGACATTAATTATCCCTGTGTTGGACAACCTAATTGGAATGCAAGTTCAGCCAGTATTGGTGGAACGCCTGGTGCTTTTAATTCAGTGAATGCCAGCAATCCAGATCTCATTGGCCCATCATTGATTGATGCAGTAGCCCTTAACAGTACACAACTGAAATTGACCTTTGACGAAAAGCTGAGCAGGGCGTCTGTCGAATCAAATAACTTTACAATAAATCAAGGTATTACAGTGCAATCCGTCAATCTTTCTGTCGATGGAAAAGAGGTTATTATTGATTTAGGAAGTGCAATTCAGTCCAACACTGCCTATCAAATTCAGGTTGAAAATGTAGTGGATTGCAGTGGAAACCTCATTTTAGCAGATGCTAAAGAAGCGACAGTAGTAATTGCTGTAGAAGCAGTAGTTTCAAACATTTTGATCAATGAAATATTATTTGACCCTAGAGCTGGCGGAGTCAGGTTTGTAGAGCTTTATAACAACTCCAATAAATACATAAACCTTAAAGATTGGCGATTAGAGGGTGTTTCGAACGACCGAGTCATCTCTACTGCTGATGTTATTTTTGCGCCATTTACATACAAGACCATTACCACAGATGCAACAATTCTAAAGAATCAATATGCCAATACGGATTTAGCTTCAATTGTTGTAATTAGTACGCTGCCAAGCCTTCCCTCAGACCAAGGTAGTGTGGCCATTGTAAGTAAAACAGGCATTGAGGTAGATCAATTTGATTACAGTGAGGACTATCACTCGCCACTTTTGAATTCAGTGGATGGCGTTTCGTTGGAGAGAATTCGCTTGTCCGCACCAACCAATGATGCCAATAATTGGCAATCTGCCTCGAGTCAAGTGGGCTTCGCCACGCCAGGCTTAGAAAATTCTCAATTCCAATCAACTCCTACAGCAGCAGCTATTTTTAATGTCGAGCCAAAGGCTTTTGCACCGGATGTTGTCGGAGGGGCAAATTTCACATCGATCAATTTCGATTTTGAGCGCTCGGGGAATGTTTTGACGGTTTCAATTTATGATGCAAATGGAAATTTGGTCAAAGAAGTATCGCAAAATACCTTGGTTGGCGCAACTGGATTTTTTAGATGGGACGGCACCACAACTACTGGCGAAAAGGCAAGACTGGGCTATTATTTGATTTTAATACAAATTATTGATCCAAGTGGTAAAGTCAGCTTACAAAAGGAAACAGTTGCGGTCGGCACGCGCTTCTAAATGTTAATTAGCCTAGACATTCTTAGTTTGAATTAGATTTTCTTTATGAAAATATGTCGTGAATGTTACCCTCACATTAAGGTTTACCCAACTTTATTCTTATCTTTTAGTTAAAATTCAGAGAACCATCTAATATTCAACTAAATGAACTGTTTAATTAACAATGCGATTGATTCCCATCTTAGGAAGGGAAGAAAAATTGAAGTGATTAAAAGGTACATCAGGATGAAATACAGTGTGCAAATTGACAATTTCTCAATGGCGAGAAGAATGCAATTGCTCAACCTCAACTACTGATGTTTTGCCCACCAAAAAGAAATAAGAGATGAACCCAAGCCATCTCTTTTTTTGTGCCTTTTTCAAAATAGCAATCAGAATTTTATTCTGATGGATTAGATTTAACTATAATTTAATTTTGACTAGAATCTCGATACGGCCATAATATTTAGTTAAAGAAGCTTTCTAAAAATTAATTTAAAACCTTTGCGTTCTCTCGGAGGTCGCCTAATTTAGCGCAACTTTTAAATCCCCAATGTTATGAGCCAAGAAGCGAAAACAAGATATTCTGAAAATGAGCTAAAAGAGTTTGAAGCGATCATCCTTGATAAGTTAGAGCTGGCAAAGAACGAACTTAACGAGTTAAAAAAGAGCATTACAAAAGGTGGTGATACAGGCACAGATATTACCAATAACTCAACCAAGGTTTTAGAGGACGGTGCCGACACCATGGAAAAGGAAAACATGAATCAGTTAGCTGCCAGACAGCAAAAATTCATCAATAACTTGGAAAATGCGCTGATCAGAATCAAAAACGGAACTTATGGTATTTGTATCGACACTGGTAAATTGATTGCAAAAGAAAGATTGAAGGCTGTTCCGCATACCATGCATTCCATTGAAGCAAAATTGGCACAACGTAATTAGTGGATTTTTTAGGAAATCATATTGAAGCACTTATTTTTTGTGCCGAAAAACCGATCAAAGTAGCGGAATTAAAGACTTGTCTCAGCGAGATGTTTGAGGCCGAAGTTCCAGTATCAGACATTGAAGAAGCAATTAATAGACTTGAGCTGAAGTTTGACTCCGAAGCTTTTTCTTTTTCTTTGGTCAAAACCGGGGGAGGTTATCAATTCTTAACCAAACCTGCCTATCAAGCCAGCATTGGTATTTTATTAAAGCAGCAATCCAAGAAGAGACTATCAACTTCTGCCTTAGAAACACTGTCAATTATTGCCTATAAACAGCCAGTTACAAAGTCGGAAATAGAGCAAATCCGAGGGGTAAACTGTGATTATGCCGTTCAGAAATTACTTGAGAAGGAGTTAGTGGAAATTAAAGGTAAATCTGAAAATGTGGGCAGACCACTGCTTTATGGCACCTCCGATAAATTTATGGATTACTTTGGGATCAATAATTTAAGGGACCTACCTACACCAAAGGACTTTGCCACAGAAGAAAATCAAATTGGCGAGCCGAGCGAAGAAAATTCATAAATAAGCTTTTGTACCTTTGTCGTTCATACAGTAGAGATACTGCATTATTATGGCAAAGAATTTTAGACCAAAAAAGCCCTTCACAAGTAAAGGAAAGTCCAACGAAACTCCCCCTGTTTATGATCAGAAGATCGTTCAACTGGGTTTGAGTTCTCCCTCCGAAATCAGGCTGAATCGATATATCTCTAATTCTGGGGTCTGTTCCAGACGAGAAGCTGATAAACTCATCGAAGAAGGAGAAATTAAGGTAAACGATGTTGTAGTTACCGAAATGGGTTACAAAGTAAAGCCGGGAGATCGGGTTACCCACCAAGGAAAATTACTCAAAAGAGAAAAACTTGTTTACGTCCTGCTGAATAAACCGAAGGATTTTATCACGACTACAAACGATCCAGAAGGTCGAAAGACGGTAATGGATTTGATCAAGAATTCGTGTGAAGAGCAAATCTTTCCCGTTGGGAGATTGGATAGGGCAACCACAGGCTTGTTGCTCTTCACTAATGATGGTGATTTAGCCAAAAGGCTGACGCACCCTTCTCACGAAATAAAAAAGATTTATCAAGTTACGCTCGATAAGGCCGTAACAGAGGAACATTTTGAAGCCATTCGAGCGGGAATTACGCTCGAGGACGGTCTAGCGCCTGTAGATGACTTGGCTGTGGTTAGTCCTGATGGGAAATCTTTAGGGATAGAAATTCATATTGGCCGAAATCGAATCATACGTAGAATCTTTGAACACCTCGGATATAAAGTAATGAAACTGGACCGGGTGGTTTATGCTGGCCTTACTAAAAAGGATTTGCCCAGAGGCAAATGGCGTTTTCTGACAGATAAAGAACTTTCTAAGATTAAAAAATAGTATGCATGCATACTATTTAGGCATCATTTATTATATTTGTTTATGAGCTGTGCAATCGATTTCTGTGTTGAAAGTATACAAAAGAAAAAGCCTTCCATTGCTGAAAGGCTTTTGATTTGTGGTGCTGAGTGGATTCGAACCACCGACTCACGGATTTTCAGTCCGATGCTCTACCAACTGAGCTACAGCACCTCAAATTGGAGGCACAAAAGTATACAAAAAGTTAAACCGTACAAAACATTTTGTATAAATTAAGATTGTCAATTTAAGAACCTTAGACGCCCCTCTTCTATGGAATATATTTCTCAAATCGCGTTTCTCGTAATCATATCAATTGCAGGATACCTTCTCTACCAGAGAATCAGCAGGATACGTAAAAACATTTTCCTTGGAAAGCCAGCCGGTCGCAACGACCAGACTGCCGAACGATGGAAAACAATGCTGTTGGTAGCGCTCGGCCAAAAGAAAATGTTTAAGCGCATTGTGCCCGCTTTCCTGCATTTGTTGATTTATGTCGGGTTTTTGGTGATCAATTTAGAGGTTTTGGAATTTGTGATTGATGGAATTGCGGGAACGCACAGAATTTTCGCCCCCTATTTGGGCAACTTTTATACTGTGCTGATTAATATTTTCGAATTTTTGGCGGTAGCCGTGCTCTTTTCGTGTGTTGTTTTCTTAATCAGAAGAAATATTATCAAAGTGCCTCGTTTCAGCGGAGCGGAAATGAAGAAATGGCCAACGCTTGACGCCAACTTGATTTTGGTAATTGAGATCATCCTAATGTTTGCCATTCTTTCAATGAATGCAACGGACATGCTGATTCAGGGACAAGACGAGCACTACGCTCAAACAGGAACTTTCTTCTTCAGTAGTTTCTTATTGCCAATATTCGAAGGAATGAGCCTTTCAACTTTGCACATTGTCGAGAGGTTCGCATGGTGGTTCCATATCGTTGGCATTTTAGCTTTTGCGGTTTACGTAACTTACTCAAAGCACTTGCATATCGCCATGGCTTTCCCAAATACATGGTATTCAAACCTCAATGCCAAAGGTAAAATCGCCAACATGCCTGTGGTGACCAATGAGGTGAATATGATGCTGGGTATTCCAACAGAAACACCAAGTGATGTTCCGGCAGAAGTGGGCCGATTTGGCGCAAAGGACATCAATGATTTGAGCTGGGTGAACATAATGAACGCATATGCCTGTACAGAATGTGGAAGATGCACCTCTAGTTGTCCGGCAAATATCACTGGCAAAAAGTTATCGCCACGTAAAATCATGATGGATACCCGTGATAGGGCAGAAGAAGTAGGCGCAAGTTTAGCAAAAGGAGGCAAGGGATTAGAAGATGGTAAATCGCTTTTGGGTGATTATATCACCAAGGAAGAAATTAATGCCTGCACGAGCTGTTATGCCTGTGTTGAAGCTTGTCCAGTGAACATCGATCCTCTTTCAATTATTCTTGAAATGAGGCGATATGTAGCGATGGAAGAATCCGGATCACCAGCATCATGGAATAGCATGTTCCAAAATGTGGAAACCAACTTTGCGCCTTGGAAATTTCCACCGACAGATAGGTTCAATTGGGCAGAAGAAATGGAGTCAAAATAATTTATATCAAGATCATGAGTGAAAACTTAAATAATGTACCTGTAATGGCCGATTTGGCCTCAAGAGGAGAATCTCCCGAAGTATTGTTTTGGGTAGGTTGTGCTGGTTCTTTTGATGATAGATATAAAAAAGTAACACAAGCTTTTGTCAAGATTTTGAACAAGGTGGGAATTTCATTTGCGGTTCTGGGTCCAGAGGAGACTTGTACTGGCGATCCTGCCAGAAGAGCAGGGAATGAATTTCTGTTTCAGATGCAAGCCATTTCGAATATTCAAGTCTTAAATGGCTACAATATTAAGAAGATTGTGACCGCTTGCCCTCACTGTTTCAATACCATCAAAAATGAATACCCTGAATTAGGTGGAAATTATGAAGTAATCCATCACTCAACTTTCCTTCAACAATTAATCAATGAGGGAAAAGTTGGCTTGAAAGGCGGAGGAGAATTTAAGGGGAAGAAAATTACTTATCACGATTCTTGCTATTTGGGCAGGGCCAATAATATTTATGAAGCCCCTCGTGAGGTATTAGCGGCACTGGATGCTGAATTGGTTGAAATGAAGCGCTGCAAAACCAACGGACTTTGCTGTGGTGCCGGTGGAGCTCAAATGTTCAAGGATTCCGAACCCGGTAAAAAAGAAGTGAATGTAGAAAGAACTGAAGACGCACTTGCGACCGGAGCAAGCATAATAGCAGCGGCCTGTCCTTTCTGTATGACCATGATGCGCGATGGCGTGAAAAATAAGGAAAAAGAAGAATCTGTTCAGGTCATGGATTTGGCCGAATTGATCGCTCGAAATGAAGGGATAATTTAAAAAGTATTCAACTTCATCTTAAAAGAGGGAATTTCTGAATTGGAGTTCCCTCTTTTATGTTTTGGAATTACTCAGGCTATTAAAGCTTGAGAAAAATACCAAGCGAAAATGAGGGGCTTGCTAAAACTCTTTTGCCTGAGGCGGCAAAACCAACCGCACCCGTCACACCATATTTTTCATTCCACTGATAAGATAACTCAGGCGTGATAGCCAAATACTCTATGTTATTCGAAAATATACCATTGGAAGGAGTTTCTAAATCACTTCCATTGTTGAGGGAATTCACGTTGATGATCTTGACATTTGCAAACCACTTAGTCCCTATTTTGGTGCCCAATTCTAATCCAAACCTTAGTTCATCAGAGAAGTTCTCCGTCCTGTTGTTAAAAGCTAAAAGTCCTGAAATCCATGACTGGCCTTTATTCAAACCGCGACTAGCTTCTACGCTGACCATCTGATTGAATTCTCCATCTCCAGTTTGAAGCACGCCAGTGCTACCGCCCGTTTGTTCACCTAGGGGCAAACCAAGCGTTAACCCAACACTTACAACTATGGGCTTATTAACGATCAGGCCATATTTAATTCCAATTTCTGAATCTCCAAAGGAGTTGACCTCATCTCCTTCGGCAATGATATTTCCTGTTCTACCAGATTTTTGCTCATTAAGAGTCGCTCTTGAAAAAAAGGGAAGATAGGCAATACCCGTTAGGCGATTAGTAAAACCATACTCGCCATACAGGCTGCTAATGTGAATACCAGCGGTAGCAATATCTATTATTTTTCCATTGGGCGCATAGTAAGCATCGGATACAATGCTATAATGGCCTAGTTTGAAGTAACCCTTTCCTTTCGGTTGGGGCCAACCTCCGCCAGCATATAAGTTTTGGACTATGCCCAGAAGGGCAGCTGTTACTGCAATTCTTGTTAATTTTATCAACATGCTAATTAGTTTAGTGTTCCTGTACCGAAAGCCGCACCAAATGGCTTGCAATAAATGAGAACAAAGTTGTAGGTACGCAGCTTCACATCACCTTCTATGGTGTATGATTGGCTGCCAGAATTTTTGGCTAGCCTGCCGACTTCAAAGCCGCCATTCACCCCAAGGGCTTGATTGCTCAAATACACAAATAGACCGGGGCCATTTGATGATCTAAAATTCTCGCCAAAAGTAAGTTCAAGGCCCCCAGAAACCTCTGTGAGGCTAAAATTTCCAGAAACCTGATAATCGTTTGCGTTACTGAAGGTTCCACTTCTTACGGACGATGCCATAGTTGTGGACGCCCCAGCAGTTACTGTAATAGCATCAGATGCCTCGCCAAACAGGGCAGTAATTGTAGCCATACCCTCAGCAAGGGCAGTTGCCACACCGTCATTTTCAATCGAAATGACGTTTGAATTTGAACTGGTCCAATTGACTTGAACCATGGTTGGCTCGCCATACTCGTTGAAATAGTCAACATTGAATTGGTGTGAATCACCAACTCTTAGTTCAGAGACTTGATTCCCAATTGACAATCTTTCTGGAACGATTGTGTCTTCCACTATGTCTGTACCTATACATCCCATTAGAAATATGGGAATACAGCAATAAATAAATTTAGATGATCTCATAGCATTCAAATTATTAGAGAAAGGTCTTAGTGTTGTTGGACAATAGCCATACGTTGGAAATGTCTTGTTTAGTTGTTTCTAAAAGACAATCAGCCGACATTTGAAGAGAATTAGTAAATAAGATATGCTGACAGATTTTGATTCATTAGGTGAAAATTCAAGGGTTTGGGTTTACCAATCGGATAGATTACTGAACAATAAAGAACAGGCTGAAATACTTAAGTCATTAGAGGTTTTTCTTGGAAATTGGGCTGCTCATGGCAATAATCTTATGGCTTCGGGGATCATTGAGCATGATGCTTTTTTAGTCATTGCTACTGACGAAAGCTTCAACATGGCCAGCGGTTGTTCCATAGATAGCTCTTTTAGGTTTGTTCAAGAAATAGGAGCTAAAATGCACTTGGATTTCTTTCAAAGAATGAATTTGGCTTTTTGGATAGATGAGAAAGTAGTCTTTTTCAAACTATCTGATTTAAAATCAAAGATTGAAGAGGGTATCATAGATAGCACCACCTTGTTTTTCGATAATACAGTTCAAAAGAAAATAGAACTAGACAGTAAATGGCGCGTAAAGGCAAGTGAAAGTTGGCTTGGAAAATACTTTAAAACTACCGCAAACGTATAAGTACTAGCATTCAGCTTATTTCGCTAATTTACACAGCAATGAGGAATTGGATTAAATTTTCGGGCATCATTTTATTTGCTCTGTTGGCAGCTTGCCAATCTTCAAAGAATTTTTTGGGGGTAGACTCTTCCCCAGCCACTCCACCAAAAAGAACGAATCAAAATACACCACCTCCCACATCATCAGTTGGGGCTTTGAGTACAAATCTCGAGGATGAATTGGAGAAGCCAAAGGAAATTAAGATCAAGAAAAGTTTTGAAAACGAGAACTACAATCAAGCCATCATAGATTATAAAGAAGAGCTTAAAAGCGAACCCGACTCACCGCTTTACAATTATTTTGTTGCGGAATCCTACAGAAAAACAAATCGCATCTATGAATCTTCTCCATACTATGCAAAGGCCATAGAAGGAGGTTTTGCCGATGATGAGATGGAATTGTACTACGCACAATCACTCAAGGTTAATCAGAAATATGAAGAGGCGAAATCAGTTTTGCAGAAATACATTCAATATGCCCAAGTAGATCGATTTGTAGAAAGGGCCAAAACCGAACTCGCCAATTTGGATAAGCTCGATAGCTTGCAGCTTAATGTTCGAAATATTGATGTTGAAAATGCTGCGGCTGTCAATACTGAAAATGCAGAGTACAGTCCTTATTTTTTCAATGATGAACTCTATTTTTCTGCGGGTCGAGAAGCCGAACAGTTCGAACGATATGGCATACCTTTTACCGATTTATACAAAGTGAAGTCCAATGGTTTGAAGGTAGATGCCGCTAGTTTAGAAAAGCTTTCTTCCATTTTTAATGAAGACGAAATCAACGAAGGCTCTATCGCTTTTTCACCCGATGGAAATACAGTGGTTTTCGCCAAAGGAAATACCGATGACAAAAAAGGCAGGCTGAACATTGATTTGTTCATGTCGACCAAACGAAATGGTGAATGGCAAGCCGCTAGCATAATGCCAATCAATAGTCCAGATGCTTGGGACAGTAGCCCTTCATTTAGCCAAGACGGCAAAACACTTTATTTTTCATCTGACAGGCCAGGTGGTTTTGGTGGCGCTGATATTTACAGGGCCAAACTTAACGACAGAGGTCGATGGGGCGATGTACAGAACATGGGACCCACCATTAATACTACTGAAGAAGAAATGTTTCCTTATGTTTCTCCAGACAACAAGCTTTATTTTTCGTCTAACGGGCATGCAGGGTTCGGGATGTTGGATGTATTTGTTGCCATAAATTCAGGCGGAACAATTACAATACAAAACATGGGGCCATCAATCAATTCTTCTTATGATGACTTTGGGTTGGTCTATTCTGATTTTCCTTTCGAGGGATTTTTTAGCTCCAACCGACCGGGAGGAAAAGGTGACGATGACATTTATACTTTCGTAGATAATTCTTCAGACTTAAAGAAAATAGAATACGTGCTCAGCGGTACGACCTATCAATTGAATGACGACAGTACTAAATCCATCTTGGCTGATGTTAAGGTCAGGCTGATGTCGAAGGATAATCAATTGATTGATGATCAAGTAACTGGCAGGGGAGGATCATTTCAATTTAAAGTCGATCCAGAAATGGAATATATTGTGATTGGTGAAAAGCCAAATTTCTTTACCAATAGAGTCATTTTCTCAACCATTGGTGAACTCGTAAGACAAGAAGATTTAGTGGAAAGATTTACCACCAAGAAATTTGAGACTTCGCTCACCTTAGATGCCATCGTACTCGAAAAAACCATCGTCCTTCAAAATATCTACTATGACTTAAGCAAGTTTGATATCCGAGATGATGCAGCACTTGAATTGGACAAACTAGTTCAGCTGCTTAAAGACAATCCAAATATTAAAATCGAATTGAGCTCGCACACCGACTCAAGGGCTGATGACGATTTCAACCTTGATCTTTCAGAAAAAAGGGCCCAATCAGCCGTTAGATACCTTATTCTAAAGGGGATTTCTCAGAATAGGCTAGTAGCAAAAGGTTATGGAGAAACAAGGTTGATCAATGGGTGTACCAACGATGTGGAATGTAGCGAAGAAGAGCATCAAAAAAACCGTAGAACAGAGTTCAAAGTAATCGAATACCAAAACAACTAGAAGACAGCAGATTAAAAATCTTAAATAAGGCCTCCTTTCGTGAGGCTTTTTTATTTTTGTAGCTTAATTCCCAAGTCCATGAGCGACCGATACATGCAAAGAGGGGTTTCTGCCTCCAAAGAAGATGTTCACAATGCAATCAAAAACCTTGATAAGGGACTTTTCCCCAAAGCGTTTTGCAAAGTGGTACCTGATTTTATGGGTGGCGATGATGCTTTTTGCAACATAATGCATGCCGATGGCGCTGGTACTAAGTCCAGTTTAGCTTATATGTATTGGAAAGAAACTGGAGATCTTTCAGTTTGGCGTGGAATTGCCCAAGACGCGATCATCATGAATATCGATGACCTACTCTGCGTTGGTGCTACAGATAATATTTTGCTCTCTTCTACGATTGGTAGAAACAAAAACTTGATTCCGGGCGAAGTAATTGCCGAGTTGATCAATGGAACCGAAGAGGTTTTGCAGATGCTCCGCGACAATGGCATGAACATTATCAGCACTGGGGGCGAAACGGCCGACTTAGGTGATTTAGTCCGAACGGTGGTAGTAGATAGTACTGTCATTGCAAGGATGAAGCGATCTGAAGTAATCACTAACGAGAAGATTAAGCCAGGCCATGTGATTGTAGGTCTTGCCTCCTTCGGTCAGTCCTCATATGAAAATGAATACAATGGAGGAATGGGATCCAACGGGCTCACCTCTGCACGTCATGACGTTTTTGGAAAAGACTTGTCTGCAAAATATCCTGAAAGCTATGATCAAGCTGTGCCATCAGATTTAGTCTACTCTGGAAGCTATGGATTGACCGATTCAGTGGAAGGAAGCCCAGTGAATGCTGGCAAATTAGTACTCTCCCCAACCCGAACTTACGCCCCAGTAATGGTTGAGATTTTGAAACAGTTGCGTGCTCAAATTGGTGGAGTAATTCATTGTAGTGGAGGCGCCCAAACAAAGGTGCTTCACTTTGTAGACAATCTCCATATTATCAAAGACAATCTTTTTGATACTCCCGTTTTGTTCAAAATGATCCAAGAAGAAAGCGGCACAGATTGGAAAGAAATGTATAAAGTTTTCAACATGGGACATAGATTAGAAATTTATGTTGAAGAAATTTTTGCAAAAGAAATAATTTCCATCTCCGAGTCTTTCCAAATTGACGCAAGGATTATCGGCAGAGTAGAAGCTTCGAACAACAAAAGTCTGACGATTAACAGCAAGCAAGGCATTTTTACTTACTGATCTATTTGTAAAATAATTGTATCCCTTACCCCAGTATAAAGTTTTTCAATATAGTT
>PCUU01000039.1:0-173 GCA_002786855.1 Cytophagales bacterium CG12_big_fil_rev_8_21_14_0_65_40_12 | reverse complement strand
TTTAAGAATTTTCCATTAACATTACTTATATTTCTAAAAAGCTCATCACTAACTTGAGTACGTAAATTTTTATCACGATTAATTTCATCTTTGCCTTTAAGAAAAGAAAAATTACGATGTAACTTTTGTATGAATTGATCTTTAGAACTTGGTTTTTCTAAATCTTCAAGATT
>PCUU01000024.1 GCA_002786855.1 Cytophagales bacterium CG12_big_fil_rev_8_21_14_0_65_40_12 | reverse complement strand
AAAGGCCAACTTAAACATTCCAATCTATACATTTGATGATTTCGAGGGGCATCATTGGTCTATACTTGCCGAGAAAAGCACGCCTGAATTAGAGGTTGAAATCGAAAATCGAAAATCGAAGATTGATACCCATGATCTGGTCACTATTATTTATACCTCAGGAACAACAGGCAGACCTAAGGGCGTTATGCTCACCCATGATAATATATTATCGAATTCAAGAGCAGTTTCTGAAAGAGCACAATATGAAAAAGGCAAGGACAGAGTACTCAGTTTTTTACCCCTTTGCCATATTTTTGAAAGAACAGCCATCTACTTCTATTTCCAGTTAGGGGTGTCGATTTATTATGCCGAAAGTCTCGAAAAAATCAGTGAAAATTTGCAAGAAGTTAAGCCTCATGGATTTAATACAGTTCCTCGTCTTATCGAAAAGATTTATGATAAAATTGTAGCCAAGGGTTTTGCGCTCTCGGGTATAAAAAAACAGCTATTCTTTTGGGCTGTCAACTTAGGCTTAAAATACTCCCCTGATCTGAATATGGGTGCGGTCTATAATTTCAAGTTAAAAATTGCCAGAAAATTAATTTTTAGTAAATGGCAAGCTGCGTTAGGAGGAAATGTAAGACATATCATTGTTGGGGCTTCAGCCATTCAGCCAAGATTAAAAAGGATTTTTTGGGCGGCAGACATTAGAATACTTGAGGGCTACGGTCTAACAGAAACTTCTCCAGGCATAAGCATTGGAATGCCCGATGCACATGCTGCTCGGCTAGATTACGTGGGGCCAATCCTCAGAGATGTTAAAGTGAAAATCGCTGAAGATGGAGAAATCCTGGTTCAAGGGCCAAATGTGATGATTGGTTATTTTAAAGACGAAGAAAAAACCAATGAAGTGATTATCGATGGCTGGTTTCATACGGGTGATATTGGCGTGTTGACAGAGGATAATTATTTAAAAATTACGGATCGAAAAAAGGAGATGTTCAAGACCTCTGGAGGTAAATACATCGCTCCCCAAGTGATGGAAAATAAGCTAAAGGAATCAGTTTTGATAGAACAGGTGATGGTAGTTGGTGAAAACCGAAAATTCCCTGCGGCTCTCATTGTTCCTAATCTCGAAGCGGTGTTGAGTTGGGGCGAAAGACATGGCTTTTCCGGATCAGCGTTAGAGTTGATCAAACGGCCTGAAACTATAGATAAGTTTCAGGCAGATGTTGATGCTGCTAATCTAAATTTTGGAAATTGGGAACAAGTCAAAAAGTTTGAGATTTTAGTGGATCAATGGGGAATCGATTCCGGAGAACTAACTCCAACGCTGAAATTGAAGCGGAGGATTATCAAAGATAAATATGCTGACCTGATCGAGAAGATATATAATGTGTAATATCTTCGCCCAATGGCCAAATCTTTCAATAATCTTAGGGTAGGTAAAAAATTCTGCATCACCAACTTTGGCGAAACCTTTGAGTTCCAAGTCATGGAGATTATGGCGGATGGTGACTGTAAATTAAGGGATCTTCATACCCTAGAAGACTACAACCTCTTTGACCTTATTCGATATGGCTTAGGGTCAGATTTGGAAGTTAGAGATATTGATACTTAATAGTCGTTTTTATAATTCATAAAACTCTCCTAACAAAATTCAATGCTAAACCACCCAAAAAGCCAAGGCAATCAGGTAAGTTTTTAGAGACCTTCGGAACAATTGCCGCAATTATTAGCTCTACACTAACCACAGTAGTGCTCGTTCAAACCATTAAGTAATCAGAATTAAGAAATCGGCAGGCATAAATTTTTCATAAAAAATAGTATGCATGCATAACAAATTTTCTTTAACTTCGTAAGCCTTACAGGATTATGAAGGGAGAAGAAACCGTAGATCACAATGTAAAAATGCTCTGGCATGGAATATACCGCATGTATAACCAGCAAGCCGTTAAGCATGACATCACAACTTCAATCGGTTTTGTGCTTTTAATAATCAATTCTAAAGAGGGAACCCCTGCCACGAAAATTGCACCTTTGATGGGCTTGGAGTCTAGAAGCTTGACAAGAATGCTCAAAAGCATGGAGGAAAAAGGTTTCATTTATCGGGAGAAGGATCCCACTGACGGCCGGTCGGTTAGAATTTTTCTTACTGATTTAGGAAAACAAAAAAGAGAAATTTCAAGAGCCACTGTGCTCCGTTTTAATGAGTTTACTAAGCAATCGATTGAAAAAGAAAAATTGGACATCTTCTTCGAGGTTGTTGATCAAATAAATAGTCTAATAGATAAAAAATCAATCTTCTAAAACTAATGAACAGATCGATTAAAAAAGTAGCCGTATTGGGTTCAGGTGTGATGGGATCAAGAATTGCCTGCCACTTTGCCAATATAGGTATCAAAGTTTTGTTACTGGATATGGTGCCTCGCGATTTACCCGAGGAACATGCTAAAAATCCAGCCGCCAGAAACAAGTTGGTGAATGAGGCATTAACCACCGCTCTAAAGTCTAAACCCTCACCCATTTACGACCAAGGCTTTGCCAAAAGAATCTCCACGGGAAACTTTGAAGATGACATGGCGAAAATTTCCAATGTGGACTGGATTATAGAGGTGGTGGTGGAAAGGCTTGATATCAAGAAAATCATTTTTGATCAAGTTGAGAAGTTCAGAAAGCCAGGTACGCTGATCACCTCAAATACTTCCGGTATTCCCATGCATTTGATGTGCGAAGGTAGAAGCGAGGATTTCCAAAAACATTTCTGCGGAACGCACTTCTTCAATCCCCCACGTTATTTAAGACTTCTCGAAATTATTCCTGGCCCTAAAACCGATCCAGCAATCATCGATTATTTGATGCACTACGGTGATCTTTATTTAGGTAAAGAAACAGTGCTTTGCAAAGATACGCCTGCGTTTATCGCCAACCGAATTGGTATTTATGCCATCATGTCGGCTATGCATACCATTGAAGCAATGGGCTTGACAGTAGGTGAGGTTGACAGACTAACAGGCCCAATCATTGGGCGAGCTAAGTCCGCCACATTCAGAACTATGGATGTTGTTGGTTTAGATACGACTGTTAACGTGGCGAACAACCTTTATCAAGGCTTGCCTAAAGATGAGTCTAGAGAAAAATTCAAACTACCGGGTATCGTAAAAGAAGTACATGAAAGAGGCTGGTTTGGCGACAAGTCTAAACAAGGCTATTTCAAAAAGACTGTTGATGCGAATGGCAATAAAGACATTTTAGAACTTGACCTGAAAACCTTTGAATATGGACCTCGCTCTAGGGCCAATTTCAAAGCACTAGATGCTGTAAAAGACGAAGAAAACTTAAAGGCAAGAATCAAAACCCTTGTTAATTTTAATGACAAGGCTGGAGAATTCTTCAGAGCTACTTTTTACGATACTTTCCAATACGTTTCCAATAGAATTCCTGAAATCGCTGATGAACTCTTCAGAATAGACCAGGCAGTTTGTGCCGGTTTTGGATGGGAATTGGGGCCGTATGATACTTGGGATTTACTGGGTGTGCAAGACACGCTTACAAAAATGGAAGCCATGGGCCATAAGCCAGCACAATGGGTTTATGATATGTTAGCCGCTGGCCATACTTCATTCTACAAGATTGAAAACGGAGTAAAGCAATACTATGATATTCCCTCTAAGAGCTATAAAACAGTTCCTGGAACTGAGGAATTGATTATACTAGAAAATATTAGAGGTACCAAAAAGGTATGGGGCAATTCAGGTTCGACAGTATTTGACATCGGTGACGGTGTGCTTTGCTTAGAATTCCACACCAAGATGAATTCAATTGGTCAAGAGGTAATAGAAGGAATAGAAACCGCTATTGCTATGGCGGAGAAAGATTATAAAGGTTTAGTCATTGGTAACGAAGGCCCTAATTTTTCAGCTGGAGCTAATCTCGCGATGCTCTTTATGTATGCCGGAGATCAGGAGTTTGACGAGATCAATCTGATGATCGCTCAATTCCAGAATACCATGAAGCGGGCTAAATTCTCTTCTGTGCCCGTAGTTTCTGCACCTGCTGGTTTAGCGCTTGGCGGAGGTTGTGAATTATCGTTGCATTGCGATGCGATCCAAGCTCACGCAGAAACTTACATCGGATTAGTGGAAGTTGGTGTTGGACTTATTCCTGGCGGTGGAGGTACTAAGGAATTAGCAATGCGTGCAGCAGATGCCTATGTCAATGGAGATCCAGAATTAAACAGATTGCAGGAAGCCTTCATGAATATTGCTACTGCTAAAGTGGCAACCTCGGCTGAAGAAGCAAGGGCAATGAACATCTTGAGACCGACTGACGAAATCACCTTAAACAGAAAAAGATTAATTACGGACGCCAAGCGTAAAGTAATAGAGCTTTATGATGCTGGTTATACTCAGCCTGTAGAAAGAACTGATATCAAAGTGCAAGGAAGAACAGGTTTGGCACTTTTTGAAGCAGGGATTAATGGAATGCTCTTCGGAAATTACATTTCTGAGCATGATGCGAAGATTGCCAGAAAAGTAGCTTATGTAATGTGTGGAGGTGATTTGACTTATCCCCAAGAAGTTTCTGAACAATATTTATTGGATTTGGAACGCGAGGCTTTCTTAAGCTTAACAGCTGAGCCAAAAACACTAGAGCGAATTCACAGCATTTTGTTCAAAGGAAAGCCGCTTAGAAATTAGAGGATAGATATTAGACAATAGTATTTAGACGAATAGAGATGCACAATTTCAGAGAGTTAAAAGTATGGCAAAAGAGTAGGTCACTAGTGAAGGAGGTTTATTTATTGACTTCGACACTTCCTGCTAGTGAGAAATTCAACCTTTGTCATCAAATTCAGTCTTGTGTAGTTTCAATTCCCTCAAATATTGCAGAGGGTTCTGGCAGGGGCAGCGATGTTGATTTTGCCAGATTCTTGGACATAAGTTTGGGTTCTTCACATGAATTAGAAACTCAACTTCTTTTGTCTTTTGATTTGGGTTATTTGACCCAAGAAAAGTTGGATGATTGCCTAGAAAAAGTCTGGGAAATTCAGAAAATGATTACAGGATTATTAAATAAACTGAGAGGATGAAATTAGTAAGTCTAACTTCTAAAATCTAACCTCTATAATCTAGATAAAAATATGGACGCATATATAGTAGCAGGATATAGAACAGCAGTAGGCAGGGGCAAAAAAAGTGTACTGGGTACAGTTCGCTCTGATGATATGGCTGCTGAAGTAATCAAACATTTGGTAAGCCAAGTTGCAAACTTCGACCCAACAAGAGTTGATGACCTTATTGTAGGCAATGCAGTTCCCGAAGCAGAACAAGGCATGCAAATGGCAAGAATGATTTCACTTTTGTCATTACCCATTGAAGTACCTGGCGTAACAGTGAACCGTTATTGTGGTTCTGGTTTGGAAGCAATTGCTTTGGCGTCAGCACGAATTCATGCGGGTACGGCCGACTGTATTATTGCCGGAGGAACAGAGTCTATGAGTCAAGTGCCTGTAATGGGTTACAGAACTGCGCTCAACTACAAGCTGGCTACAGAGCACAAAGATTACTACCTAAGCATGGGCTTAACTGCTGAACAGGTGGGAAAAGAATTTGGAATTACTAGAGAAGACTCTGATCAATTTGCTTTTGAATCACATCAAAAGGCGGTTAAAGCGCAAGCTGAAGGTAAGTTCGATGCTGAGATCGTTCCAATCAAAGTAACAGAGAAGTTTGTTGGGCCAAATGGTAAAATGACCGAAAAGTCGTACACCGTGGATAAGGATGAAGGACCAAGAGCGGATACTTCTCTTGATGTGCTTGCTGGACTTAGACCCGTCTTTGCACAAGGTGGTCAAGTGACTGCTGGTAACTCTTCACCGGTTTCTGATGGGGCTTCATTTGTGATGGTGATGTCTGAAAAAATGGTCAAAGAATTGGGCCTAGAGCCAATAGCCCGAATGGTGACTTATGCAGCCGTTGGTGTTCATCCAAGAATTATGGGAATTGGCCCAGTGGACGCAGTGCCAAAAGCATTGAAGCAAGCAGGTTTGAAACAATCAGATTTAGACTTGATTGAATTGAACGAGGCATTCGGTGCGCAATCCTTGGCTGTGATCAAAGAATTGGATTTAGATAGATCTATTCTGAACGTGAACGGAGGAGCAATAGCACTCGGTCATCCCCTTGGATGTTCTGGCGCTAAGCTTTCAGTACAGTTGTTCAATGAAATGAGAAGAAGAGGCAATTCCAAGTATGGAATGGTGACCGCCTGTGTGGGTGGAGGCCAAGGAGTTGCTGGTATTTATGAATTCCTAAAATAGTAATTGAGTGGTGTGTATAGTGTAGTGAGAATCAGTTTTAAGAAAAAACATTACACATATGAATAATTATAAAGAGTTAAGGGTTTGGCAGAGTTCAGTTGACTTTGCAGTAACTACTTATAAAGCTACAGAGGAGTTACCAACAGACGAAAGATTTGGCTTAACCAGTCAAATAAGGAGAAGTGTGGTATCAATAAGTTCTAACATTGCTGAAGGAGCAGGAAGAAATACTTCTGGCGAGTTCAATCAATTTTTAGGTATTGCTTATGGTTCTACCTGCGAATTGGAAACCCAGTTAATAATAGCAAATAGATTAAAGTTTTTAAATAATGACTCATTTGGAGAGCTAGAGATGGAAATTGATCGGATTCAAAAGATGATTTATAATCTTAAAAAATCAATCAGTCGATGATCGTCTCAATACCCAAGTCCCAATACTAAAATACAAGAATATGTCTAGCGCAGTAGAAAACAAATCATCAATCCAAGGAGGAGAATTCCTTATTAGAGAAACAAGTGCTCACGAAGTATTCATCCCAGAGGAATTCAGTGAGGAGCAGAAAATGATGGCGCAAGCCTGTAGTGACTTTATTGAAACGGAAATCACCCCAATTGCAGATCGTATTGACAGCATGAAGGAACCTGATTTGGTACCAACGATTTTTAAAAAAGCTGGGGAACTTGGGCTTTTGGGAATTACCGTGCCTGAACAATATGGAGGCCTTGGAATGAGCTTTAACACTAGCATGCTAATTGCCGATATTGTCGGAGCAGCTGGTTCATTCTCTACTACCTATGGTGCACATACAGGGATTGGTACATTACCAATTTTATACTACGGTGACGAAGCTCAGAAAAGTAAATATTTACCAAAATTAGCGACAGGTGAATGGGCGGCATGCTATTGTTTAACTGAACCAGACGCTGGTTCTGATGCTAATTCAGGAAAAACTAAAGCTGTTCTTTCAGCAGATGGCAAGCACTATAATATCACTGGTCAGAAAATGTGGATATCGAATGCTGGCTTTGCTGACCTTTTTATCGTTTTCGCCAAAATTGAAGATGATAAGAATCTAACAGCCTTTATTGTCGAGAAGAACTTCGGTGGAATCACCATGAACGAAGAAGAAAAGAAACTAGGGATTAAAGGCTCTTCTACCCGTCAGGTTTTCTTTAATGACTGTCCGGTCCCAGTAGAAAATATGCTTTCTAAGCGTGAAAACGGATTCAAAATCGCGGTTAATATTTTGAATATTGGTCGCGTAAAATTGGGCGCGGGTGTACTTGGGGGTTGTAGAACCGTAATTTCATATGCTACTCAATATGCGAATGAGCGCAAGCAATTCGGAGTTTCAATTTCGAGTTTCGGAGCGATTAAAAGTAAGTTAGCTGAAATGGCCACAAAGACTTACGTTACGGAATCTTTGGATTACAGAGCAGGTCAGAATATTGAAGATAAAATCAATGACCTTATTGCTGAGGGAATGGATGATGCCGCGGCTAAGCTAAAGGGCGTTGAGCTTTTTGCTATTGAATGCGCGATTGCTAAAATACACAGCTCAGAAGTTTTGGACTATGTGGTAGATCAAGGCGTGCAAGTGTATGGTGGCATGGGTTACTCAGCAGACGCTCCGATGGAACGTGCTTACCGCGATGCACGTATCGCAAGAATTTATGAAGGGACCAATGAAATTAACCGTATGCTCATGATTGGTATGCTTTTGAAAAGAGCAATGAAGGGCGAGTTGAATATTTTTGAACCTGCTATGGCGGTTTCAAAGGAATTGACTTCTGTGCCTTCCTTCAATTCAATTGACAAATCAGTGCTTTTCAATGCCGAAAAAGAAGTAGTTCAAAACTTGAAGAAGGTATTCTTAATGGTAGGTGGAAAGGCGGCCATGGTATTACAAGATAGAATCGAAGATGAGCAAGAGGTAATGATGAACTTAGCCGATATTCTCATCGAGATTTATGCGGTGGAATCTGCCATGCTGAGAACAGAAAAACTGGTGAGCCAAAGAGGCGAAGAAGCCTGTGCGGATTACATTGCGATGACTCAAATTTACATGGCGCAGGCCATCGACAAAGTTACCGCTGCTGCAAAAGAAGCAATTGCCAGTTTCACTAAAGGCGATGAGCAAAAAGTAATGTTAATGGGCTTGAAGCGATTCACCAAAATGGACTTAGTGAATACCAAAGAGCTTAGAAGACAAGTAGCGGATACTATGATAGCCAAAGGCAAATTCCCTTACTTCTTCGCATAAGCAGAAGATCATTTAAAAATATATAGAGCGGCTTCATAATTGGAGCCGCTTTTTTATTTTCGGCAAAATGGTCAGTTAATTGGAAAGCAAGGAATACCATCGCCTTCAGATTGGGTTGTGTCCCTATTAGTGTGTCTAGAGGTTTTCCAATCAAACTTCACAACTGCCCTGACTGCGTCTTATGCTTCCTTCCTAAAAACCTTCCCTCAATATCAAATTTTAACAGCCTTCTAACTAATTGCAACTCGCTGTTTAAACCGAACTCACGTTAAGCAAGAGTTTAACCAAATCAGGGTGGTTATTAGAACTTGATCGTGCTCAGAACGTATATTGATTTCGTTACGAATTGTAACACTCTTCAATCTTCGTTACTTTAGTTTATGAAAACCATGAATTACCAGGAGCGCATAACTTCCGATTACAAAATTCTTTTGGGCAAACCAGTCATTAAGGGGACTAGAATTACGGTTGAGCTTATTTTAAAGAAGCTATCTGAAGGTGCTAATATTGAAGAACTTCTATCGATGTACCCTCACCTTAAAAGGGAAGATATACTAGCTGCGCTTTACTATGCTTCTGAACGAATCGCCAATGAAGAGGTCCTTGTTACCAAACTATGATTCTGGCAGACGAGAATATTCCATTAAGTATTCAAAAAGCACTTGCAAATGATGGAATAGAAGTTTATTCAATTGCCAACAATCTCTCTGGCATATCTGATGCAGAAGTTATTGAATTCTCAAAAGAGCCAAGAAGAATTATCGTGACAGAAGACAAGGACTTTGGAGAATGGGTTTACGCCCATAAGGAAAGAGATGTTAGTGTTATCTTCTTAAGATATAAGCATTCAGACATGGCAAGAATTACAGAAATGCTC
This sequence comes from Cytophagales bacterium CG12_big_fil_rev_8_21_14_0_65_40_12, assembly GCA_002786855.1. Taxonomy (GTDB): domain Bacteria; phylum Bacteroidota; class Bacteroidia; order Cytophagales; family Cyclobacteriaceae; genus Roseivirga. Next base: position 148,366 of record PCUU01000024.1, on the reverse strand, counting down.
GTGGAGCTTGTACAGCAAAAAGGGAATGAGTTATTCGGGAAGTTTACGACAATAACTATTGACAAAATAAGAATCAGAAAAATATAAACGGACTTATTGCTACCGTATGCTAAACAAAAAAGCCTTGAAGATTACTCTCCAAGGCTTTTCTATTGTATGATCAATCCTTATTTAGGATCTAAAAGCATTTTAACTCTTTCCAAAGCATCTTCTAAGTGAATCTTAGACATTCTGTCTGAAGTTCTTGGAATAGCAGCTTGGATTCTAGACTGAAGAGTTTTCAATTCAGCACGAACTACTGGGCGAATATCAGATTGACTTGCATCGATACCAGGACCAATAAAGGCCCTGAATTGAGCAGGAGCAGGAGCTAATTCTCCTGTAAGAAGTGTTTCTAATCTTTCGATATAGGCCCTTTGTAAGTTTCTTCTGTAGGTATCGATTGTTTTACCAGCAGCAAGCTCAGACCAGATACCATTGCGAAGGTCAGTGAAAAGATCAAGGATGCCATAAGCATTCTTCGCACCGTTCAAGGTTTCGTTTTCGATAACTCGGCCTAATTTTCTCCACTCTAAAACTGAGTAAAGCGTTCTTTCTTGCATTGAACGCATATCTTCAACAGCACCGTAATCTTGCAGTCTATTGATGATTTCAGTATCAAGAATCCACATTGGCGTATTGAACAACTCAGCATTCAAGAATCTGATCGCGTCTTTTTGCAATTCTTTTGGAGCATGAGTATAAACAACACCTGCTTGATCTGCAGTTTTGTAATCTTCTTTTACTCCACCAACATAGCGGCCAACATGACCCATATAACGGTTGAATTGTGACTGAACTTCACCATACATTTCTTCTAATTCAGAATAATCCGAACCTGGAACGTAAGTCCATTTCTGCAAGTTGTTCATGATGACTTTCAGGTTTTTGATACCATAGGTACTTGCTTTCATGGCATTATCACCTAAGTCTTCACTTTGAGCAGTGTAATCGTTGTTGTTACCCTGTCTTCCGTATCTGTACATCGGATCACCTTTTTTGTCTTCGATCCATTTTCTCAAAGTTGGTAATTCAGCTTCTGGAGACTTAGCTTCAAGAATTGGTCGGTAACCCCAAGCAATAGCGTATTTGTCGTATTCACCTACTTCTGGCATCAAAGCCACTCCTTTATCTTCTGGCTGCGCGATATAGTTAAATCGAGCATAATCCATGATCGAAGGTGCAGTTCCCATTTTAGCTGTAAATGTTGCTGAACGCAAAGAATCAACAGGATAAGCAACAGAAGAACCGAAGTTATGTGGTAAACCCAAAGTATGGCCTACTTCGTGAGAAGACACAAAACGAATCAAACGAGACATTACAACATCATCAAATTCTGGCATTTGAGCTTGTGGATTGATGGCGGCTGTTTGAACAAAGAACCATCTTCTCAATAAAGTCATTACGTTGTGGTACCAGTTGATATCACTTTCTAAAATTTCACCAGAACGTGGATCGCTTACGTGAGGACCATTGGCGTTTGGAATTGGAGAAGCTAAATATCGTACAGTAGAATATCTCACATCTTCTGGACTCCAATCTGGATCTTCTTCTTTCGTTGGTGCTTCTTTAGCAATGATGGCTTCTTTGAAACCAGCACGCTCGAAAGCTACTTGCCAATCTTCTATACCATCTTTGATTGCTTGTACCCATTCTTTTGGAGTAGCTCTGTCGATGTAATAAACGATTTGTTTTTTCGGAACAACTAATTCTCCTCTTTTGAATTTTTCCATGTCTTCATCGCGTACTTCCAATCTCCATCTGTCCAAATATCGGATTGTTTTTGACTGTTGAACAGGCAAACCGTAGTCTGTGGTGCCTCTACCAAACCATCCAACTCTTTCATCATAAAGCCTTCTTTGCATCGGAACTTCAGGTAAAAGAATCATGGAGTTACTCATTTCAACAGTAATTGTACCTTCTGCATTGTTTGAAGGAGGAGCACTGGCCAAGTAAGTTTTAACATGACGCAATTCGATATTTTCTGGATAACTGCTTACTCTTGTGATGTACGATCTTTTATCGTCCAATCGAGTAACTCTGTATTGAGTTCTACTTCCATTAGGCAGACCAAGTGGTTTGATATCGCTAGTCAAAAGCGAAGTAGCATCGATCACGACTCCTGATGAATCCTTAGACAATGCCTCAATATCGAAGCTCGCCAATATTGGCTCTAGGTTTGAGTTTTTTACCGCCTCACTTATTGGCAGAGAATCCGCAGCAGTGTTCGTTGTAGAGATGATCTTTAAGAGGATCCTATTTTCAAACCTTTCCCATCTTAACATTTGCTCATTGGTTTTTCCACCACCGAAACCTAGCCCTGTGGCTGTTTTGGCAATACGAGTAACCATAAGCATATCTCTGTTGAGTATGCTATTCGGGATTTCGAAGAAATATTTGTCCTCAACTTTATGAACGGTGAAAAGACCTTCGTCAGAAACAGCATCTTTTGTGATAACTTCCGAGTATGGTTTTGGTTCTCCTTTTTTAGGCTTTGGTTTGGCCTCAGGTTTAGCTGGCGGGGTAGCCGCCACAGTTTTCTCATCTTTTTTGTTTCGCCTTTGCGCAATTGATGTTTGCGTTATGCCCACAAATAAGAAAGAGAATGCCGCAATCACTGTTAAAAGTTTTTGCGAATTCAGCATAATCTTTTTCATTCTATAAATAGTTTAATTATTTGGGTTAAACTAAGGTCAAAAAATGGATGCAGAATGCCATATTATTTGAATGGCAAGACATTGGTATAAAAGGGGGAAATAATAATCTATGAAAATAGCAATAATCGGAGGTGGATTGGCAGGTTTGGTAAATGCTATCTTGCTGTCTAGCAAGGGTTTTGAAGTCAGTCTTTATGAAAAAAAGCAGTACCCATTTCACAAAGTTTGTGGAGAATATATATCTAATGAGGTGTTACCTTTTTTAGAAAGTGAAGGGCTACTACCCGTTCACATTACACCTTCTTCAATCACTCAATTTCAATTTTCTTCGGTCAATGGCAAAAGCATTGAAATGCCTTTGGATTTGGGTGGATTTGGCATCAGCCGGTATGTTTTGGATCATCATTTGGTGAATTTGGCTAAAGCCAGTGGCGCATTAGTTCATGAGAATTGCACGGTTTCGAATGTCAGCTTTACCGATAATAAATTTCAGCTCACAACTACTAATTCAGAAGAATTTACAGCGGATTTGGTCATTGGGGCATATGGCAAAAACGGGGTGTTGGATAAAAAGCTTGGGCGATCGCATGTGAATGATGAAGCGCCTTTTATTGGTGTGAAATATCATATCAAAACGGATTACCCCAAAAATTTGGTCGCCTTGCATAATTTTGAGGGAGGTTATTGCGGTATCAGCGCCATTGAAGACGATAAATTTAATCTTTGCTATTTGGGCAGAAGAGCCGATTTAAAATCGGCTGGGTCAATCGAAGTAATGGAAGATCAAAAACTTAAGAAGAATCCATTTCTTAAATCTATTTTTGAAAACTCTGATTTCCTTTTCGAAAAACCGGTGGTCATCAATGCCTTTTCTTTCAGGCCCAAAAACTTAATCGAAAACCACATTTTAATGTCGGGCGATACTGCTGGTCTGATTACCCCACTTTGTGGAAACGGCATGGCAATGGCCATTCATTCGGCTAAAATGCTTTCAGACACTATTGTTGAAAACTGCAATAACGGAGTTATAGACAGGGCTAAACTTGAGGCTCAATACACGGAAAGATGGAATGCCACTTTCAAAAGAAGGCTTTGGGTTGGGAGGCAAACGCAAACATTATTCGGCTCTAAATTTACCAGCGAAATCGCCTTAAGGTTGATGAAGAACTCACCTTGGTTTGCTAACAAAGTGATGAAAAACACACATGGTCAACCGTTTTAATAAACTCCCACTACATTCAAAACATTGGTAGAGTTGAGTAATAAGTAATGAAAAATCCATCAAGAAACATGAGTAAAAAGAAATTTACGAGATGAGTTGGGATTAAATTTGGAATTGACAACTATTCTAACGTAACTTATTAGGAGTTTATGTTTAACTTAAAAATTACAATTATGATTAAAAAACTAAAGATGACACTCCTGGTTTTTGGAGTTATCGCAATTTCTTCTTTTTCACTTTCGGCTTTTGAATGTGAAAGCATGAATTACCCTGATGGTTCAGCAATAACCTTTTGTGATGAATATTTTGTGATTCACTCGACTGATCTGCCTGGTGGAGGCTGTGCTGGTCCGGAATATGATTGTGTTGGATTTTTTAATTATCCCTGATGATTAACACTTGGATTTTTTTGAATGGGTCATTAGAATGATTTATTAAGTCATCTTTTGACCCAAATTCATAATTTTATGCTTGTAATATTTTCTCTTATGAATGGACCAAAGTGTTTATTAAAAATTAAAAGGACTCTAATTGTCCCTTTGTTTTTTGGGTTATTTGGGTGTGAAGATACTCAAAATGCTTCTGGAGGGAGTAATTTGGAATATGAAACCATCCTTATTAAAAGAGATTCACTTTCAATTGTACTTGACGATAAAACGTCTTACGAATTTCTTAATGTCTCTTACTTCGAAAACGATACTCTTGAGGTTCTACTTAGTGTAAATTATTTAATAAACGGATTTAATCTTTATGATTTAAGTTCTGCTAAGCTCTTAAGCCAAGTATCAATTCCAAATGACGGGCCTTTTTCCGTCAGAGAACTTCAAGGTGTAACGATAAGAAATTTAGACTCAATCTATGTATTCAGTAAAATGGATTTGAGGAATGTATCTATAGTAGACTATAAAGGTAATTTTAAGGATACTTTTTATCCCCATCCATTTGAACCGAGAAATAATTTTTCGCGACCTGTCCCAATTTTGAATCACCAATCAAATACCAGCACACCCACTATGTTATCTCATAACAAACTTATTTTTAGTAAATATGAGGTATTTGACTATTACATGTCCTCCAATATTAATTCTGATTATTCTGGGGAATTTTACTTGGATCTGAAAAGCTTAGAATTTAGCGAGCTACCTATCACTTTTCCGCGGTGGTTGCAAAATAAAAGTATGCACCTGTTCTCTATGTTGCATACAAAAACTTTAAACGAAGATGGGCAGCTTGTATATGCATTTTACGGAGAAGACTCATTGAGGGTCTACGATATGTCTAATAATCATTTTGATGTATACTTAGCTAAATACGACAAGGATAACAAAGAAAGGGTGTTTTATAAAGGAAGACCAAATTCTATTCAGTCGCTGGAGGATGGCTTAGGGAATTATCTTTATACACAGATAATTTATGATAAGTATAGAAAAGTGTATTATAGAATTTTGGAAAGACCAATAAAGTATAATCCAGCAATTCACAAGAATTCCTCTGCGTATTACCAAAAGCCTGTTTCTTGTGTGATTCTAGATTCTGATTTTAAAAAGATAGGAGAGGTCGATTTTGCAGAAGATGTTTATAGATCCTATGGTTCGTTTGTAGGTAAAAATGGGCTTTATGTTCCTAGACTTAGTACCAACTATAAAAATCTAGACGAGGACAGGGTGGAATATTCAGTATATGTACTGGATTCAAATAAAAATATCATAAAGTGAAATATTTAAAATTTTTCATTCTTTTATTCTTAGTGACAAGTTGTTTCGACAACAGTAATAAGTCAAGGTTAGTGGCTTTCTTAAAGGCTTTTGATAAAACCTTGGACGACTACAAACAAATTGTGATTGTGAATGTGGACGTATGTAGTTCTTGTGATGATGTTGTCAGGGATTTTTTATACTTCAATGCCGACAGGGAAAATTTGTTGATTATACTTTCTTCCCACTCAAGAAAGAAGATTGATTTGATAGTTGGTCAAAATGACGGGATCAACATAATAAAGGATAATGAGCAAAGAGCCTTATTAGAGTTTGATCTAGTGGTTGATCAACCTGTATTATTTACCTTTTTCAAAGATAACATACACAAGAAAACCCTTCGTTTAAATGAATTACAGAACGCTGTTAATCAACTCTAGCCAAAATACTTTTAATCTTCTTGCTGCCCTATTGCTCTTTGTGTTCAGTGGTTGTCGAGAAAATACTCAGATGAAACCTGTCTTTCAAAGAGTTGAACAACATATGGTGGTGAGCGATACAATCAATTTAAATACTGGTCAAGATGCCTTCTTAGATATTGCAAAGGTAAAGCTTAGTAAATCACATATTGGCTTATTAAATCCATTATCCGTCTCATTTAGGTTATATAATCTTGAAGGAGATATTTTGAATTTCTTTACTACCAATAATAATACAGAAAAGAGAAGCTCTATGAATTATATTTATGGAGGGGTACCTATTGATTTTCTTTTCAGAGATGACTCGTACATTTCGATGTTCGAGATCAATACAAGTAAAATAGTCAGCTATACTTTTGCTGGAGAAAGAATAGACTCAAAAGAGCTTCATGATGATAACAAAGTGTCTGTCCCGATGTACCTATACTTGAATACTTTTTTATCAACAGGCAAAGGGTATATTTTCAGTACACGGGGAGGGATGGCTCTGTTTAATGAGAAAACGGAAGTTCAATTTAACAAAGACGCGGGTATATTATTTTCGCTTAATAGTGCAACGGGAAGTCTTAATAAAGAAATGACCATAAGTAATCTGATTGAATCGCCAATTGGGGGAAATTTAACTTTTTTTCAACTTGGGGTATTCAAAAATAAACGTTATATAGTCTTTAACAATGACCCCACCATTCATGTTTTCGATGTTAATAGTAAGTACTTAACCTCTATTTCTTTAACAATTCCGGAATTAGAGTTTGCAAGAGAAATCTCTTTGAGACAGCAAGCATCAAACCTCGGTATTTCGTATTTTAACGTTACCAAATCAGGCTTTCGTTTTTACATCAAAAAACCTATTGAGAATTCTGAGAAATATGAGACGTTTATTGTCGATTTAGCAATGGATTTGTCGACATACGGCATTATTCAAGGGCCTGATAATGTAGAATATGTTATCAACAATCCTCGGTCTGATTTGGCATTTTATACTGCTAGTTCTGATGGGGTGGTACTTTATATGGCCGATATAATAGAGTGATGCATAAACTTCAAACCTGATTGTTATTTGTACGAAATCTTGAGGGGTTGATCACACGCATTTAGCAATGGGTAGGTGACTTTACAATTTAAAATTTGATTATGAAAAGCCCATTATTTACCAAATCCAGTTTAAGTTAATAAACTCCCACTACATTCAAAACATTGGTAGAGTTCAAAAAGAAATAAAGAAAGAAACCCCCTAAACATGTTGCCGAGATAAAGTTTAGACGCATTGTATTGCTGTAATTTGCCTTCGATTCGTCTTTAATCACAGCAAGAAACCACCAGCCAAAGAACAGAACCACGGGTGACATACTGCCTAAAAAAGCCCAAGCATATTTTATTTGATGATACTCGCGGAAGTACAGTACATAAAGCAAAGAAGCTAAGCCAAAGAAAAGGCCTGTAAATAGAAAAGTGCCTTTGATGCCCAGTTTTATACTCAGCGTAGTATCTCCTCTTTTCGAATCTTCTTCATGTTGATAAATCTGAGTCATAGGATAAGAACCCCAAAGAATAGCAGAGGCCAAAAGCCCAGGAATTAGCACATGAGGTTTCAAAATATTTAAAAAGGGGAAATTATTGAGCCCAACATAAATTAACCAAACCACCCAAGCTCCTTGAAAAAATCCTGCGATGAACCAGCTCAAAATAGCATACTTTTTCAATCGAATGTTCGGATGACTATAAGCCCGAGAAACAAGAATATAAACGGCCAACATGGCGACCAAATTCCAATTGTCTTTGAATTGCCAAATAGCCAAACCTAGTCCGATTAGATCAAAAAGTTGAGCGGCAAAATATAAGTTTCTATCTACTGGAGGTGGGTTTTTAAGTCCGCCAATGCTCTTTTCATCCTTATCAAAATAACTGTTGAAGGCATTACTAGCGGGATAAATAAAAAGGTGCAGTATTACAAATAACCAGAGTAAACCTGACTCGCTCAAGTTGGGGCTTATGGAAATACCAAAGAGATAAATCGGAAGCAGGAAGTAACTAAACGGAATGCGTAAATGTAACCAGGTCGACTTTTTTAACATAAGCTGAAACTATGATGAACAATTTAGAGGAAAAAAGGATAATATAGAACGTGAGATCAATCATAACCGCCATTGGTACGGCAGTACCCGAAAATAAAATTCCCCAAAGCCAAATTTTTGAGTTTATGGCGCGAGCTCATGACTTTGAAGGCAAAGATAAAATACGACTTCAGGCACTGTACCGAGCCACAGGAATTAAAACAAGACATTCTGTAATTTCGGATTATGGCCAATTGGACAAAACGAAATGGAGTTTTTATCCACAAACTGCTGATCTAAGACCTTTTCCTTCTACCCAAACAAGATCGGAAATTTATAAGGCCAATGCAGCAAAATTATCTGCCCAAGCTGTCGCCAATTGCTTTGCAAAAACAGAAATTGGATTATCCGAAATCACGCATTTAATCACAATCAGCTGTACAGGCATGTACGCTCCTGGCTTGGATATCGACTTGATTAATATGCTCGATCTCAATCCACAAATTCAACGGACATGTATCAATTTTATGGGTTGCTATGCCGCCATTACGGGTATAAGGACTGCGGATGCTTTTTGCAAAGCAGATCCTAATGCTAAGGTTTTAATAGTGGCTACGGAATTATGCACCATCCATTTTCAGAATAAACCGGATGAAGACAATCTCTTGGCCAATGCCATTTTTAGTGATGGCTCTGCTGCCTTTTTGATGACGGCCTTCAATGAGAATTCAAGCCAAAAAGGACTTTCGCCCTTGGCATTTCATACTGAAATATTGAATGATGGCGGAGAAAACATGGCTTGGAACATCGGTGACTTTGGATTCGAAATGAAACTTTCATCTTATGTGCCTTCTCTGGTGGAATCTGGAATCAAAAGTTTGACGGATACATTAAAAAACAAGCTTCGCGAAGCATCAATTACGCAATATGCCATCCACCCTGGCGGCAAAAGAATTTTAGAAGTGATCGAAAGCGAGTTGAAGCTTTCGAAAGAAGACAATCGATTTGCCTACGAAGTTTTGAAGGAATATGGAAATATGTCTTCCGCCACATTGCTCTTTGTTTTAGAGAAAATCATGGCGTCTGGCCAAAGCAAAAACGAACAGTGCTTATCAGTTGCTTTTGGGCCGGGCCTTACTTTAGAATCTATGGTTTTAGAGAGTGTTTAGACAAATTTTCAAAGCATATTATTACAATGATTAAGCTTATATTGATTCGAAATACAGAAATCCCTTGTTAAAAAACCGATCATACGAAGAAGAGTTAATGGACGATTTGGATGATCAATTGGAGAACTAAAAAAATGTGCATGAAAATGCTTGTAGTTTGGATATTAGCCTTCCCGAGAAATTATTAGGTGTTTGGGCTAGAATTTATAAGAGATATATGAAAGTAAATTTTTTTAAAGGAGGTTGGTTTTTAGCCATCTCTATTCTTTTGCTTCATTCTTGTTCGATAGATAAACAAGATCAAAACTTTGCTTATAGCAGTTTCAAGGAATTGGATAGCCTTGAAATTGTGATGCCCGAAGAGTTTCTACAACATACCAATTGGACAACCTTCAGGAAAGATGAGCGAACAATGCTGGTTGAGTATGGGTTGAATGGAGTGAGTGATTTGGTCATCCATCAAGTTGACTTCAATGATGAGTTGTATTCCAATACCATAATTATTCCGAGAGAAGGCCCAGATGGTTATAATTCATCTGAGGCATCAGTTTTTATAAAAGGGGAAGATTCATTATATGTGTTTCCAGCGGCCAGAAGTTCGTTTTTTCTATACAACTCAGAAGGGAAAAAGGTTAATGAATACCAATACAATTCTTCACGCTTTGAGAGATATTATAAAAATGGGTATTACTCGAGTATGATTACTTTAGGGGAGGAGATGATTCTGACCACGGTAAATGATACTAGATATGATGACCCAGATTATTTCAATAAGGTTTCGCCAATCCAGTTTTATGAGCCCAACTCGTCAAAATTTGTCGATAAAATTGGGTTCCCTGAATTTGTGCAAGGTAAATATTTGCCTTCTAGTTTATCGGGAGCGATGATAACCAAGATCGATGAAGATCAGATGCTTATAAATTATAATTTTTCAGATTCAATTTACATTTATAACATTCCAAATAAAGTAACAACAAGCTTCTATTGTGGATCAAATCATTTCGGAAGGCCTAATCTGTTAGAAAAACTTCCTAATCAGAGCCAAGAATTGGAGTATAAGGTCAAGGAAGTAAATTATGAGTTGGGTTTTTATCACAACGGCAGAATTTATAGGATTGTGTCGCATTTAAGTGCTGACAAGTATCGTGACTACTCTGTCTTTGAAATTGTAAGTCAGAACCTCATGGCTGTTTCTTTAATCGAAATGGATTTAAAAACTGGTCTGTTAAAATATTATCAAATGCCTATAGCAAAGTATTTTGTTTTTCAGGATAATTTCCTCTTTGCAGGAGGGGTTTCAATTCGTGAAGACGAGAGCAATACTTATAGAAGATTTTATAAATACACCCTAGAATGACTTTAACAGTCTCCAATTTCGAGTCTAATCATGTCGGCACTTATATTCATTTCTATGGGTTAGGGCATTTAAAATGGATTACCTACTTTAAGTGAACAATAGTCAAATTCAAAAAAGGAGTCTTGAGCGCTAGATCATACGAAGAAGAGTTAATGGACGATTTGGATGCTTCTGGTGAAGTGATTCCTCAAACGCTCAAAGAACTTGAAACCATTAATAAATGGTTGGGAGGGAATTATGTTACCACCAATGGCCTTGATCAATTGCTCAAACGCAAGCAGCTTAAAAAACTGGTGATTGCTGATTTGGGCTGTGGAGGAGGAGATATGCTCAAACTGGTTGCCCAATGGGCGAAGATGAGAAAAGTGGAGGTAGAATTGATCGGTTTTGATGCCAATCCACACATCATTGATTATGCGGTTTCAAACTGCCAAGGGTATGAAAATATACGTTTTGAGGTTTGCGATATTTTTTCTGATGAGTTTAAACAACGCGAATTTGATATAGTGCTTTGCACGCTGTTCACGCATCATTTTACGGATGAGCAACTGATCAGAATTTTCAATCAGTTCAAGTCGCAAGCCAAGCTCGGTACGGTAATTAATGATTTGCACCGCCATTGGTTAGCAGAGTTTTTGATCAAGTGGCTCACGAGATTTTTCTCTAAGTCAGATATGGTAAAGAACGATGCTCCCCTTTCTGTCAGGCGTTCATTCCGAAGAAATGAATTGAACGCCATTATGAAAAATGCCGAAATAGATATTTTCCATCTCCGCTGGATGTGGGCATTTAGGTGGCAGCTAATTTTTTGAAGAAGCCTTAACCTTTAACCCCTTTGGAATTTGTTATTTGAGTTTTGTGTCTTTTTTAAGATACCCAGGTCACCTTATCTTCAAAAGGAGTTCTTTTGCCAACAGGCCATTTGTCGCTTTTGAGATTGCCGATGTACATAAAGCCAAGCAATTTATCGTTTGGACCAAGGCCGAAAAATGCATTGGCCTCAGTTTTATAAGTCACTCCGCCAGAGCCCCAATAGCAGCCAACGCCATAAGCAGTAGCGGTCAAATACATGTTTTGGACCGCACAAGCCACGGCAGAAATTTCTTCGATTTCTGGGACTAACTCCTTTTCATTTCGCTTCATGCCAATGGCAATTATATGAGAAGCCATCAAAGGTTTGATGGCTAGTTTTTCAAATTTACTTTCATCAAAATTTCCAGCTTTTGTGGAGAGTTCTTTGTAAAGTTCAGATTGAAACTTGGCTAATTTTTTAAGCCCTTCTTTTTGGAAAACCACAAAGCGCCAAGGCTCGGTCAATTTATGAGTAGGCGCCCAATTGGCATTGGCCAGCATGTCTCGGATGATATTTTCATCCACAGGAACGTCAGAGTAGGAAGTAGGATAAATCGACCTGCGGTTTCTGATCAGGGCGTTGGTTTCTTCTATAGAAAATTTCATTGTTCGCGATAATTAAATTTGAGTTTCAACCCGAAAAAGTAATTCCTTTCTGGAGCAGGTTGAAAATAACGGTTGCCAAAAGCATTCAAGTCGTTGCCAAGGCTATAATCTACATCAAAGATATTGTTCATTCCCCCAAAAAACTCAATCCCAAGCTTTTTATTAAAGGTCATGGGGTAATTGAAAGTCATGTTCAAGAGGTTATAAGGACGAGAATAGACGGTGTTGCCATCATTCAGTGGAATGGCATCCGAATAGTGATAGTTGAAATTAAGGTTTAAGCCAGTAGACAATTCAGTATGCACGAGCAGGTTGACTACATTTTTGGCTGTACCGGGCAAGGCATTTCCCGAGAAATCATCTCCATTGTTGATAAATTCATCATAAATAAAGTCGTGATAAGTATAGGCCACCGAAGCCGATGCTTTTCGTAAATAGCCCTGTTCTTGATTAAGCAATTCTGCATTTAATTGAAGTTCAAGTCCGTTTTGAAGGTTTTTGCCAGCATTTCTAAATAGCACAACTCCATCTTGATTGGTATAACTAGAAATCGATTCTTTCAGGTCGAATCTAAATAAGGCCAAATCGTAAGTGACTTTGTTTTGAAGTAGATCACCTCTGAAATTCCATTCGTAATTGATGCCTTTTTCGGGTTGAAGATCACGGTTAATACTGCCTTCGTTTGTGCGTACTTCCGTAGTGGTAGGCGGAGAAAACCCCTTGGAAATGCTAAAATGAATCGAATTATGATCACTTAATTTTTTTGAAATGGCCAAACGAGGAGCCCATACCGTTTCGAATTCTTTATTGAAACGCTGTGGGTTGTTGTTGATTTTGTCCACAACTCGATCAATATCATAATTCAGAGCATTGCGACTGACAGAAGCGTTAACAAATAAATCCTTAATGGGCTCAATTTCAAAAGAGGCAAATAGAAGGCTTTGTTTCGAGTCGATATTATCTTCGAAATTGATGGTGTCGGCCACGCCTAATACATTGCCAAAGTTCTTCCCGTTGAAATTGGAGTTCTGGATTTCCCCACCGAAAATTACACTGCCTTCTTTGCCTTGAATGTTAATGTCTTTAATGATTTCCAATCGACTGCCGATGATACTTTGCTCGTCTATTTTATAATCTAAGTTGAAGGGATTTTCAAAATTGAGTTTCGAACCAAAAACGGAGAACTTTGAATGCCAATCGGTGCCATAATCGAATTCATAGCTTACTTTGGCAAGCAAATATTGGTTGTCAATTGAGGCATAGCGCTCTGCGCTGCCGGGCCTTGCTTGCTTTCGGTTTTCTTCTCGTTGCGCGGGATTAAGTGCGCCTGGAATTTCATAGAACAGATCAGAATAGAGCAATGAAACGGCCAATGTCTGATTACTTTTTGGAAAAAGAAGTCCTTCAATTTCAAAAGTCTTTCTGTCCATGGCATTGTGATCGCGATAGCCGTCCGCTTTTTGTCTGGCTAGTTTTAGGGTGAAGCTACTTTTGCTATCTAATTGATTGAAGAGTAAATCACTTTTCAATAAACCGAAAGAACCAGCAGTTGTAGTCAGTTGAAGACTATTGTTGAGCTCAGCTGGTACTGTGCTTTTGAGCTTAATTACCCCTCCTGTGCCTGCTCCATAAATGCTACTCGCTGGGCCTTTTATGATTTCGATATGAGCAATATTGGTAAGGTCTAGCAAATTGATAAAAGTGTTTCCACCGGGTTCAGTGAAAGGAATTCCGTTCCAATAAACCTTGAGATTTCGAACCCCAAAGGGGGAACGAACAGAACTGCCTCGGATAGAAATGCGATAACTACCAACAGCACGTTCTTCAAACCTTATTCCAGGAACAGTATTCACTGCTTGGACCAAAGAGGCCTGATCGAATCGTTTTAGACTTTCTAAGTTGATCGTTGAAATGGAACCTGCCTGCTCGTTAAGGTCTCTTCCAGTCAAAAATCCTTCAACCACCACATCCGATAAAGCACTGATCATGGCCTCTAATGTGATGGTTCGCCAAACGCCAGGCACCATAAGGGTTTCTGTGCTTTCAAAACCAATATGGGAAATAATAATTACGGTGGGCGAACTTATGTTGAGCAGCGCTGTGCCTTTTTCGTCTGTGGTGGTCCCAACATTGCTGTCTTTTACTTTTACCGATGCGCCTGCTATTGGTTTTGCACTTTTATCCAGCACAATAACACCTGTTTGAGATTTCACTATTATTGAAAAAAAGAGCAGCATGGTAGAAATCCCCAATCGAAGGGTTAGCCATTTGAATCCAGCTTTATTTCTTAAAAACTCCATTTATCAAAAATTGGGGATATCGGGGCAACTCATTTTTTGTGCAAAGCTAAATATGTATAGCTTAGGTAAATAAATAGGCAAGCTGCGGCTGGCAAATCTAGGATAAATTTTAATCCAGATAAGGGTAAAACCCATGATTTGGCCTTTTTATGTCAGTCATATTCACTCGAAAAATTAATACAACTATGAAAACACTATTTACACTTTTCTATTCCTTTCTGTTGGTGAGTTCCTTAAAAGCTCAAAACGAAGTGTATTTTGCCTCAACACCCAGCCTCAACCCCGATGGTTCAGAAATCATATTCTCCTATGATGGCGATTTGTGGAAAACAGCAACCAAAGGCGGAACTGCTTCAAGAATTACCGCTATGGAAGGCGTAGAGCATTACCCAAGAGTGAGTCCCGATGGTAAATGGATTGCTTTTTCGAGTGCTCAATATGGCAACTCAGATGTCTATATAATGCCTTACAACGGTGGAGAGATCAAGCGGCTAACCTACAACTCATCGAATGATCAAGTAGAAACTTGGTCATGGGATAGCAAAACGATTTACTTTCAATCTAACCGTTATAATAGTCGTTCGGCATTTTCTGTGGGCATTGAAGGAGGAACTCCAGTCCGTCTTTTCGACCATTTTTTTAACTGGCCACATAATTTAGCCATTCATCCTGATGGTACTATTTATTTCAATGAAAGCTGGGAAAGTAGTAATCAAGTGGCGAGAAAACGATACAAAGGTGCTTTCAACCCCGATATAAAATCCTTCAACCCAAAAACGGGAGATTACAAACAGCACACGACTTACGAGGGCAAGGACATGTGGGCAACGATAGACAAAACAGGGAACCTCTATTTTGTATCGGATGAATCAAATGGTGAATACAACTTGTATTCCTTAGCCAGTGGGCAAAAGCAAAGGCTCACTAATTTTCCTACTTCCATAAAAACACCGCAGGTAAATGCCAATGGAGGAATGGTAGTATTCGAGAAGGACTACCAACTTTATGTTTATGATGTGCTTAAAAAGAACAGCGCAAAAGTGAATATTTCTGTTTTTCAGAATACTACTTTGGCCGAAGACAGGGACTTTAATACAAAAGGAAATATTTCGGCTTTTGACGTATCGAGCGATGAAAAGAAGTTGGCCTTTGTATCGAGAGGAGAATTGTTTGTTTCCGATATCAGTGGAAAGTTTGCCCGCCAAATCAAAACCAATATCAAAGAGCGAGTAGTGGAGGTAAAGTGGTTAAAGGACGATAAAACCCTTCTATTCACACAAACGGTAAAAGGTTATACCAATCTATTTACCATTGATGCCTCTAATCTTGAAGCGATTGAAAAGCAATTGACCAAAGACGAACAATTCGATAGAAACCTTGAGTTGAATGCGGATAAAACTAAGGCTGCCTATTTCAGCGGTATCAACGAAGTGCGACTGCTCGATCTTGAAAGCCTAAAAAGCGAGACCATCGCCAAAGAAGAACTTTGGGGTCTTTATAACCCACAACCAAGATTTTCACCCGATGGCAAATACTTGAACTTCACAGTGCGAAACGACTTTGAGGAAGATATTTATATCTATGAATTGGCGACTAAAAAGTTGACCAATTATACCAAAACAGGTATTTCTGAAACCAGTCCTTTTTGGGGGCCTGATGGAAAATACTTATACTTTGTAACCGACCGCACGCAACCTACTTATCCTTTTGGAATGCAAAATGGCCATGTGTATCGTGTGCCTTTGGCCAGGCAAGAAAGTGAATTTAAGTCGGATAAGCTGGCTGAGGTTTTTGTTGAAAAGGAGGATAAGAAAAAGGATAGCGTCATCACCGCCATTGATTTTGAGGAAGAATGGATCAGAAACCTAGAAAGAATAAGCCCGAATTTTGGTTCCCAATCGAATCCGTTTGTGCTCAAAGCTGACGGAAAGACCTATGTGCTTTATTCTTCAAATCATGATGAAGGTTCTCCATCCCTATGGATGACCACGATTGAACCTTTCGAACGAAATAAAACAGAACAAATAGCGAGCAGCCGTAGAGCAAGCTCAGAAATTGTGACGGTTAAAAAATCTCATTACCTCTTGAATGGTGGTAATATTTCAAAGCTGAATCCATCTGCCAAAACCCTAAAGGATGTCGAAATTGATTTTACTTTCAGAAGATCGCTTCGCAATGAGTTCGATCAAATTTATGATGAAACTTGGGCGGGCATTGAAGAGAACTTCTACAACGAAACTTTTCATGGTCAGGACTGGAAGAAGCTTCGTGATCAGTATGCGAAATTTTTGCCTTTCGTAAAGTCAAGAACAGAATTACGCACTATGCTCAATGATTTATTGGGCGAACTGAATTCCTCTCATATGGGCTTTAGCTCTTTTGGGCAAGAAGAAAACAGTTTCTACAATAGCCAGAGTTTGAACCTTGGGGTAGAATTTTCGAAAACGAACCCTTATCAAATATCAAGAGTAATTAGTGAAGGCCCTTCGGATTTTACGGATAAGAATATTCAATCAGGAGATATTTTGAGTTCGATCAACGGAGAGAAGATTGATCCAAAAATGAACCGTGAATATTATTTGAATAAGCCTTCGATTGATGAAGAAGTAACCCTTGGGCTTATTCGTGGAGGAAAGGCAATGGAAGTAAAAATACATCCCCGTAGTACTGGTGCGATGCGAACTAACTTATACGATGAGTGGATAGCAGACAACCAAAGCAAAGTAGATATTGCAACCAAGGAGAAAGTCGCCTATGTGCATATGAAGAATATGAGCGGAGGTTCCCTTGAAGAATTTCTAATAGAGATGACATCGGAGGCCTATAACCGAGAAGCTTTGATTTTGGATTTGAGATATAACACAGGGGGAAATGTGCATGATGAGGTTTTAAAATTTCTTTCTCAAAAACCCTATTTACAATGGAAGTTTAGAGAAGGTAAACTAACCCCACAGGGTAATTTCGGAGCAGGTGCAAAACCAACAGTGCTCTTAATCAACGAGCAGTCTTTGAGCGATGCAGAAATGACGGCTGCTGGATTTAAAGAATTAGGCTTGGGTAAAATTATTGGAACCGAAACTTACCGTTGGATCATTTTCACCAGTGGAGCGGGTTTAGTGGATGGCTCTTTTTACAGATTACCATCATGGGGCTGCTACACGCTTGACGGTAAAAACCTTGAGAAGGAAGGGGTGAAGCCAGATATTTTCGTCCAAACGAATTTCTCAGATAGACTCAACGGAAGAGATCCTCAATTGGAAAAGGCCATTGAAGAAGTATTGAAACAGTTGCAAAACAAATAGAAGCACAATTTAATGCCCAAGCAAAGACGAGCTTGGGCTAATATTCATAGAGAATGAAGAGATTTAAGTTGTTCGATACTAAGGAAGATTTAATCGAGAGTCTCGATGAAAATGGACGATTGATCATCAAAATTGGGGAACGAAAAATTTGCTTGGCGCAGCACCAAGAGCAGTTTTATGTCTTCGATCACCTTTGTCCACATAACAAACACTCACTATTCGATGGCTTGATCAATTTTCTATCCGAGGTGGTCTGTCCATTGCACTCCTACCGGTTTAGTCTTAAAGATGGTGTGGAATGTGAACAGCGTACGGCAGCCTTGAAAATTCATGAATTGCGTTTTGAAGACCCTCACGTGTATTTGTATCTCAAAGATTAATATATTCTTTAAATTTAATTCCCTATTTTTCCGAGATTTTGGCAGGCTCATCTTACATTTTAGCACCCATTGACCCGAAAAGCAGGGTTATATCGCTCGATATTTTACGAGGAGTGGCAGTGCTTGGTATTCTTGCGATGACCATTCAAAGCTATTCAATGCCATGGGTGGCCTACAGCAATCCAACAGCATTCGAAAATCTGGAAGATATCAATTTCTATGTTTGGCTGCTCAGTCATGTTTTTGCCAACGAAAAGTTCATGGCAATTTTTTCGATGCTTTTTGGCGCCACCATTATTTTGATTTCCCAAAAAGCCAGAAAGGAGCATTTAAGGTCGGGAGACCTTCAATACAGAAGGTTTTTTTGGTTGTTCATCATCGGGGTATTCCATGCCTACCTTCTTTGGGCTGGCGATATTTTGGTGATTTACGCAATTTGCGGATTTTTCATGTTTGCTTTCAGAAGTAAAAAGAAGGAATATCTCTTTCGGGCAGGCCTTATTTTTTTACTAATAGGCTCTCTTTTGAAATTCATTTTTGCCTATTCCATTCCTTTATGGGAGCCTGGGCAATTTGAAGCCTTTAAAGCCGAGGTTTGGGCGCCCGATAGCCAAGCCATTGCCGAAGAAATAGATTACTATACAAGCAGTTGGGAGCGGCAAATGCTTATTCGTACTCCTCAGGCATTCAAAATGCAGACGAAAGTTTTTATTTCAGAAACCTTTTGGCGCGTTTGCGGCCTCATTCTTTTGGGAATGGGCCTTTACAAAAAGGGAGTTTTAACAGCCAAACAATCCACCAAGTTTCTGGCTAAACTCGCCATTTATGGAATATCCATTGGTTTGCCCTTGGTGCTGGTTGGGGTGATTTTGGATTTCAACGACCGATGGGACTTCGAAAAGAGTTATTTCTATTATGCTCAGTTCAATTACTGGGGTAGTGTGGCGATGGCCTTGGGCTATATTGGAATCATCGTGTTGCTCTGCAAAGCAGGGACTAAAAACTTTATGGCCAAAAGGATGGCTGCGGTAGGTCAAATGGCGATGACCAATTATATCATGCAATCCATCATTTGCACTTATGCCTTTTATGGTCACGGTTTGGCTTTGTTTGGCGATTTGGACCGTGCAGCACAGGCGGTGTTCGTTTTCGCCATTTGGGTATTCCAAGTTGTTTTTTCCTCCCTGTGGTTGAGCTATTTTCAATATGGCCCATTGGAGTGGTTTTGGCGTTCGCTTAGTTATGGTAAAATTCAAAAGGTAGCCAAGGCCTAATTACACCGCTGCCCCAGCATCTATCAATTCATCCTGCGCGTTTGACTTTACCGCGAAATTGAAACCTTTATGCATGGCATAAGCCCCATATTCTCCAGACTTACTTAAAGCCAAAAAGCCAACTTGCAAATCCATATAGCTGTTGGGGTATTTACGCTTGATTCTGCCAACTGCTTCCTCACAAGCTTCCTGAGGAGAAAAACCTTGTCTCATTAATTCTACGATCATGTGCGAGCCACAAATCTTGATCACAAACTCTCCTAAACCTGTAGCAGTTGCGGCCCCAATTTCATTATCTACATAAAGTCCAGCGCCAATGATTGGGGAATCACCCACTCGGCCATGCATTTTCCATGCAGCCCCACTTGTGGTGCAAGCCCCCGAAAGGTCTCCGTTTTCGTCTAAAGCCAACATTCCAATCGTGTCGTGATTTTCGATATTGATTTTGGGTTTGTAGTCTTGGTTTTTCAACCAGTCTTTCCAAGCTTTTTCCGCATTGGGAGTCAATAAGTTTTCCTCTTTGAAACCCTGCTCTAGAGCAAATTTTTTGGCTCCTTCGCCTACTAGCATCACATGAGGTGTATCGTCCATCACTTTTCTCGCCACAGAAATGGGGTGCATAAAGTTTTGAAGAAAGGCGACCGAACCGCAATTCTCATTATGGTCCATAATACAAGCATCGAGCGTCACAAAACCATCACGATCAGGAAAACCACCAATACCAACGGTTGCGTTATTGGGGTCGGCTTCGGTAACCCTTACACCCTGCTCCACAGCATCTACTGCTTTTCCGCCTTTTGAAAGCACTTCCCATGCACCCATGTTGGCTTCAACGCCATGATTCCAAGTAGAGATCACAATAGGTTTTTGGCTTACGGTGGTTGGAGTTGCGCAGGCTAATGTGGCCATACTTCCTGTTGAAACGGCTAAACCACCTAAAATGCCAGATTTGATAAACTTTCTTCGGTTGCTCATATTCAAAAAAATTTAGGGAAGTTATAAAAATGTACTTATCTATTGCCTACCAATAATCAAACGGTTTTAAAATCTCATGATTCTCAATAACTTCAAGCATGAAAAAACTACTTCTATCCTTTTGCTGTACTGTCTTATTAGCAATATGTGCCTGTCAACCCGACAAATACTCTGACCTACAAATCAGTGAAACCGCCATAGTTCCCCAGCCTCAATTCATTTCGAAAGGTGAGCAATCCATGGTGCTTTCTAAAGGCCTTACGCTTGTGGTGCAGGAAGAAGGAGCAGAAAAAACAGCGGAATTTCTAGCCGATTATCTTAAAACGATTGGCTGGACTTCTAAAGTTGCCAAAGAAGTACCGAAGTCAAATTATATCGACTTTAGATGGAAAAAAATGACGAACGCCACGGAAGGTGCCTATGACTTGTCCATTTCAGAAAATGGAGTCGAAATAGCTGCAGCGAGCAATACAGGCTTATTTTATGGGGTTCAGTCGCTAATTCAAATGCTGCCTTTGGAAGGTGAAGCTGTAAGATTGCCCCAAATGAATATTGAAGACGCGCCTCGCTTTGGCTACAGAGGAATGCACCTCGATGTTTGCCGACATTTCTTCCCTGTGGAGTTCATCAAGAAGTATCTAGACATGATGGCCTTTTACAAAATGAATACTTTTCATTGGCATTTAACGGAAGACCAAGGCTGGAGAATTGAGATCAAAAAATATCCGAAGCTTACCGAAATAGGAAGTGTTCGGAAGGAAACCATGGTAGAGAAAAACTTCGACCCATACGTGGGCGATGGCCAACCTTATGGTGGTTTTTATACCCAAGAACAAATTAAAGAGATTGTTGCTTATGCTGCGGACAGACATATTACGGTAATCCCAGAAATTGAAATGCCAGGCCATAGTGTGGCAGCACTCGCTGCTTATCCTGAGTTGGGCTGTACTTCTGGTCCTTTCGAAGTATTTACCAAATGGGGAGTTACCGATGATATTTACTGCCCAAGTGAACTAACTTTTGCTTTTTTAGAAGATGTACTTACCGAAGTGATCGACCTTTTTCCAGGGAAGTACATTCATATTGGTGGAGATGAAGCGCCTAAAGATGCTTGGAAGAAAAGCCCTTTAGCGCAGCAAGTCATTAAGCGCGAAGGTTTGAAAGACGAATTTGAATTGCAGAGTTATTTTGTGCGAAGAATTGAGAAGTTCTTGATCAGCAAAAACAGACAACTGATTGGTTGGGATGAAATTTTGGAAGGTGGCCTTGCACCAGAAGCCACTGTAATGTCGTGGAGAGGCGAAAAAGGGGGAATTGAAGCTGCCGAGCAAGGCCATGATGTGATCATGACCCCAAATGATGTGGCTTATTTTGATCATTATCAAGCAGGGCCAGAAGGAGAGCCATTGGCCATTGGTGGTTTTACTTCTTTACAAGATGTGTATGCCTATGAGCCTGTGCCAAAAGAACTTTCTGCCGACAAGGCGCACCATGTTTTAGGCGCTCAAGCCAATGTATGGACCGAGTATATGAAAACCTCGGACTACGTTGAGTACATGGTTTTCCCGAGGATGCTTGCCCTTTCGGAAACCGTTTGGACCAATGCCGACAAAAAGGATTGGAGTCAATTTGAAAATAAATTGGATTGGCAGTTCAAAATGCTAGACCAAAGAGGGGTGAATTACCGCAAACCAGATTAACTTCTTTTAATCTTGGCTATGCATACTTTTGACCAGCACTTGTTTACTTTTAGAACATGAAAAGGAAAATTTTTCAGCTATTCACTTGGGGCTTATTAGTGATATTGGCCATTTGTTCTTGCGATTTAAGATCGGATGAGGACAAGTTTCAATCCGAGATTAGGTTCTTTATTTTAGAGCATTTAGAAAACCCCAGTGAGTACAGCCCTTTGTCTTTTCAGCGCATCGATAATGCCTTTTTATCTTCCAATCAAGCCTTGGCTACCTCAATTATTGCAGTTCAAGATACGGTCAGGACTAAATTAAGCCTTGCTTCAAATTTGCTTCAGGAAGGTAAAAATGGCATCATGCATCGTTTTTTAGCCGCTAATGATAATTTTGAATTTGACCTTTTGGATGAATTGATTTTTGAGAATGTAAGGCTAGATAAGCAAATGGAGAAGTCTTCGGCTAAAACCAATTCTTCAGTTTTAGAAGAATATAAATTACAGCAACAACTTTTTAACGATCAAATCTCAATCTTAAATCAACAGCTTAATGCCTTAAACCTCTCCGTTTTTCATATGGATTTAAGTGGAAAAACATCTGTTCACTACTTGCATCAGTATCAACTCGAGGATCAGCCATTGACAACGGTTTTTGAGCTGTCTACGGAAAATTTAGAGGTGCTTTCTTTCAAAGATATTTTATGAGGCTTTTAGGAAACATCATCTGGATTGTATTTGGCGGTTGGATGATCGCTTTGGAATATATTATTGGGGGAATCGCACTTTGCCTTACTGTAGTAGGTATTCCCTTTGGCATTCAATGTTTTAAACTTGCGATTCTTGGTTTTGCCCCTTTCGGTCAAGAAGTGAGACCCGGCAGCGCTGTGGGTGGTTGTCTGTTTTTACCACTCAATATCATCTGGATCATTTTCGGAGGTTTCTGGCTTTTCCTCACCCACCTCTTCTGGGGAATCCTCTTCTCAATTACCATTATTGGCCTTCCCTTCGGTATGCAGCACTTTAAATTGGCTGGCTTGGCTTTCGCTCCTTTTGGGAGGGCGATTTGAGGTTTAAAATAGATTGACTAATTTTCATAGTTATTTTTGTTATTTTGACTTGTAAGAAATGACGGGTAATTACGAAAACATTTTAAAGTCTCTGAAGGAGAGCATCAGGCTGGCACGACTTAAGGCCAGCATTGTAGTGAATGAGCAACTTCTTTGTCTTTACTGGGAAATAGGTAAAACAATTCTTGAGCAGCAAGCATTGGAAGGTTGGGGAGCTAAAGTAATTAAACATTTAGCAGATGATTTAAGGTTAGAATTCCCTGACATGAAGGGTTTGTCTGAGCGAAACTTAAAATATATGCGGGTTTTTGCAGAAGCTTATCCTAGCGGAATTGTGCAAGCATCACTTGCACAATTGTTGGACAAGCAAGACTCCGTAATTGTGCAAGCACCACTTGCACAATTGACTTGGTATCATCATTTGACTTTATTGGAAAAAATAAAGGAAGAGAAAATCAGGCTTTTTTACATTCAAAAAACAGTTGATAACGGTTGGAGTAGAAATGTAATGCTGGCCCAAATTGAAAACAAACTTCATGAGAGGCAGGGAGCTGCAATTACTAACTTCAATTCAACGCTAACTCCTGCTCAATCAGATTTGGCTGTTGAAACAATCAAAAGCCCATATGTATTTGATTTTCTATCTCTGGGGGAAAAAATGCACGAAAGAGATTTCGAAAATGCCTTGATCGGCAATATGAAAAAATTCTTATTGGAGCTTGGTAAGGGCTTTGCTTATGTAGGAAATCAATATAACCTTCAGGTTGATGGCAGTGACTATTTCTTAGATTTACTCTTTTACAATATCAGACTTCATTGCTATGTAATTTTTGAGTTGAAAGTGGGAGAATTTAAACCAGAATATACGGGTAAATTAAACTTCTACATCAACTCGATTGATGCACAATTAAGAGGAATGCTTGATGAACCAACAATTGGTATTCTTTTATGTAAAACTCCCAACAAAACCGTAATTGAATATTCATTGAAGGGCCTAGACAAACCACTTGGAGTTGCTGATTACAAATTTCATAGTGCATTACCAGATGAGTTTAAGGAGGATCTTCCTACCGTTGAAGAGCTTGAGAGGGAGCTAGAAAAGGATATTGATATTCCCTCCTCTAGTATTGAAACAAGACTAAAGTCCATCAAAGAAAGAGTTGAACGGCTTAAAAAGCCCAAAATCGAAGAATCAAAAAGCGAGGAAACTATCAGAAAAATAGTTGACGGTTATATTTATCCCCTTTGGGATTCATTTAAATTGAAAAGTACAGAATTGAGGACTCTGTTTAAATATGATAGGAGCACTCTAGAGCATACAAGTCATAGGTTTTACGAAAAGGATGATTTTGAAAATAAACTGAAGGAAGAACCAAATCCTTACGAGCTAAGAATATGCCTGAATCTTGATGGTTTTATTCCTGCAGGCACTGAGGCTTTTCAAGTCTATAGACAACTAACAATTCGTCTTTTGGAGCTAAAATATCAAATCTTTTATGATAATGACCGAAAGCCTGAAATAGAATTTCTTTATCATCAATTACCATCAAAATCCGAAATTGAAGTATGGGCTAACAAACTCACAGAAGACTTAGCCACCGATATTGAAGAAAGGCTTGATGGTATTGACGCTAACAACTAACCTATTTGTCTAAATTTAATAAATGCTTCTCCACCCCATACAACCAAAAGACGCCCTTAACCAAGCATACCGGAAGGTAAAACCTTTCAGGAATGATATTGAAGCGTTTAGGCAAAACTTACTCTACCTCATTAGCCAAGTAGATGATGCCAAAGACGAGGAGAACCACAAAACCGAAATGCGGGATTTCCTAAAAAAGACCTATTTCGGGGAAGAATACCACTTTAATGTAAAGCAGAATATTGACTGGGCGATTTTCAATGGTCCTAAAAGCAGCGACTCGGTTGGGGTAATTATTGAGGCGAAGAGGCCGACCAACAAAGCTGAAATGGTGACCAAAGACAACCTGAACCGAAAGGCATTTCATGAGCTGATTCTGTATTATTTGCGAGAACGCATTACCGCAAAAAATTTGGAAGTCAGACACCTGATCATCACCAATATTCACGAGTGGTTTATCTTCGATGCGCAGGTTTTCGAAAAGCTGTTCGCCCAAAATAAAGGCCTTGTTAAGCAGTTCGATCAATTTGAAAGCAAGCAACTTTCTGCGTCCAATACCTCGGTTTTCTATAACGACATTGCTAAGCCATTTTTAGATAAACTCGAAACCGAAATTACATTCACCCATTTCGATCTAAAAGATTATGAAACGGTTTTAAAGAAAGGTGACAGCGAGAGCAACAAAAAACTAATCGCGCTCTATAAGATTTTCTCTCCAGAACATCTGCTCAAGCTCAATTTTGCCAACGATAGCAATAGCCTCAATAAAGAATTCTATAAAGAGCTACTCCATATTATTGGATTGGAAGATAAAAAAGAAGGAGGCAAGCACATTATTCAGCGCAAGGCCAAAGGTCAACGAGATGAAGCTTCGCTTTTGGAAAACACCATTAAGCAGCTAGACAAACGTGATCTCATTTTTCAGGTGGAAAAACCAATCCAATATGGTGCTTCCAAAGAAGATCAACTTTTTGGGGTGGCGCTTGAGCTTGTCATTACTTGGGTAAACCGTGTGCTTTTTCTCAAGCTGCTCGAAGCCCAACTGATTAGCTATAACAAAGACAAAGCCTTTGCTTTTCTGAATGCCAATTTGATTCATGATTATGACGATCTGGACGACCTCTTCTTTGGTGTTTTGGCCAAAAAACCCGAAGAACGCGATGAGGAAAACCACAAAAAATTCGGCCAAGTGCCTTACCTCAACAGTTCTTTGTTTGAGTCCACTACCTTAGAGGCTTCTACACTGTATGTCGGGTTATTGCGCGATGAACGCCAATTGCCTCTGCATAACCAAACGGTATTGAAAGACAATAACGGCAAACGTAAAGGTGGAGAATTGAGTGCCCTTCATTATCTCTTTGCTTTTCTCGATGCCTATGATTTCAGTTCGGAAAACGGAGAAGAAATTCAGGAAGAGAAGAAAACCCTGATCAATGCTTCAGTATTGGGGCTAATTTTCGAGAAGATCAATGGTTATAAAGATGGCTCCTTCTTTACACCCGGTTTTATCACAATGTACATGTGCCGCGAAACCATTAGAAGAGCGGTTTTGCAGAGATTTAAAAATGATTTTGGCATTGAAGCCGATGACATTGACGATCTCTACAGTCAACTGGACAGAAAGAAAAAACCCGAATATAATGCGGCTATCAACAGCCTGAAAATCTGCGACCCTGCGGTGGGTTCGGGTCACTTTTTGGTTTCGGCTTTGAATGAATTGATCGCCATTAAAAGCGAACTGGAAATACTGATTGACAAAGAAGGCAAACCCTTGCGCGACTGCACTTTTGAGGTGATTAACGATGAACTGATTATAAAGCTAGACGATGAGCTTTTTCAGTACAACCCTAAAAACCCAACCAGTCAGCGCATTCAGGAAACCATTTTTCATGAAAAGCAGACCATTATAGAAAACTGCCTCTTTGGGGTAGACATTAACCCCAACTCGGTAAAAATTTGCCGCCTTAGGCTTTGGATTGAGTTGCTGAAGCATGCTTACTATCGTCAAGCTACCGAACCCTCCAAGGGTTTCAAACCCTTGGAGGGTTATGATAAAGTAGGGAGTTATTCCACTTTAGAAACCCTCCCAAACATCGACATCAACATAAAATGCGGCAACTCGCTGATTAGCCGTTTTGGGTTAGACGAAGACCTGAGTAGGATTCTCAAGTCTGTAAAATGGAACATTGAAACTTATAAAGGTTTTGTACTGGACTACAAACACGCCAGCAATAAGGAAGAGAAGAAGGGGTTAGAGAAGTTGATTGAGCAAATCAAAAGTGATTTTCGATCAGAAATAGCCAGAGACAATCCGATCCAAAGAAGACTTGATAAACTCGGGTATGAACTTTTCAAACTTACAGGCAAGGGTAAAGACGGGTTTGGTCTTATGATGTTTGATCCAGAAGAAGATTATGGGAAGGATAAATTGCTTAAGAAGAAGCGTGAAGCAAAAATAAAAAAACTTGAAAAGGATATTGCCATAGAGCAAGGCAAACTTGATGAAATAAAAAGCAACAAGATTTACCAAAACGCCTTTGAGTGGCGCTTCGAATTCCCTGAAGTGCTAAACCATAATGGCGACTTTCTAGGCTTTGATGTGGTGATTGGGAATCCACCATACATTAGGCAAGAAGCCTTTTCTGCCGATAAACCCTATTTGCAGCAGCACTACCAAACCGCAGCAGGCACGGCCGACCTCTTTGTGTATTTTGTGGAAAGGGGAATGAACGTATTGGCACAAAATGGCCAATTCATATACATTTTGCCGAACAAATGGATGCGGGCGGGCTATGGCAAAAACCTGCGCAATTGGGTAGGGCAGTTTTCCATCGAATCTATTGTGGACTTTGGCGACTTGCCCGTTTTTGAAGAAGCCACAACCTACCCTTGTATTTGGCACATGAGCAAAACCGCCAATGCCGAACCCAACTTTAAAGCCTGTACAATTGAATCACTAGAGTTTGATGTGTCTTTAGGCGAATATGTAAAGCAAAACCAGTTTGAGGTAAACCAGAGCCTATTGCCAGAAAACGGCTGGACATTGGTTGATGATAAAATTCAGCGCCTTTTAGAAAAGATAAAAAACCAAGGAGCTCCGCTTGGCGAGTATGTGGAGGGTAAAATTTATAGAGGGGTATTAACTGGTTATAATGAGGCCTTTGTAATTGATGAGGCCACCAAAAACCAACTGATTGAAGAAGACCCCAAAAGTGCCGAAATCATTAAACCATTTTTGGCTGGTCGAGATATTAAACGATATCAGCAACCCAAGAGTGATAAGTATTTGATACTCTTCAAAAATGGAGACACTAAAAAATGGTTTGGTGATTTAGACGAAGAAAAGGCATGGGAGAAACTTCAAGAGAAATTCCCTTCAATTTCAAGTTTCTTAAAACAGTTTGAGGTTAAAGCCAAGGCTAGGTATGATCAAGGCCATTATTGGTGGGAATTGAGAGCTTGCGATTATTATGAAGAGTTTGAGAAGCCTAAAGTTATGCTTCCAGATATTTCAATAAGGTGTGAGGCGCTTTACGATGAAGGAAATTTTTATTGTGTTAATACGGCTTACATCATGCCAACATTAAAAAAGTCAGACTTGGGCTTATTGAATTCTGGTCTCGTTCTTTTCTTTTATGGGAATATCACTCAAACAATTAGAGGAGGTTATTACAGATTCATCCGACAATACTTGGAGCAAATCCCTATGGTAGATTCAACTTCTCTCGAATCCAAAGTCGACCAAATCCTTTCCCTCAAAAAGGAAAACCCGCAGGCCGATACTTCAGCCTTAGAGCGCGAAATTGATTTAATGGTGTATGAACTGTATGGGCTAAGCGAGGAGGAGATTAAAATAATAGAGGAATCATAAAAATTTAACACACATGATCATTCCAATTGAAGACTATGCAGAGTTTGAAAAACTTCACAAATACTTTGTTAAAAAACTAGACAATGCTGCTGACGATGTTCGAAATGTGCGCATTACTTATCAACCCAAACAAATAGAGGCTAGAGTCGCTGTCAATAATCAATTACAAATATGGTGGCATAATGAAAAACGTCAAGATCATTATTGGGGGCCGTTTGGTTCAAATATTCCTTCAGAAAATGGATTAGCACAAATTACAGTGAATATTACTTATAAACACACCCCTAGCCACCTCTCAGAAGGAGGAGCATTCTTCGCAATCAATGATTCTCAAGAAATTCTGCTTGTTCATACAGGCAACATTAAAGGGGGTGTTAAAGGGGTCGGTCCATCGGGATTTTGGAATCACTATAGGGGAGCATCTGAATTAGCGCTTCTTCCAAGTGGTAAAGTCAAAAAGGTCGCAATTATAGCTAATGTTAAATCGAATTTGTTAATGAATGAGTTGGCGAGATTCGTTCATCATGTTGCTGAAATTAAAGAAATACTGAAAGGAAATAAAAATGGGTTGGATGGTTTTTCATTTAATCCAGAGTTTCATGGCAAATACACCTACAACTTACCCGAAACGGTTACAGTTCAATCGAATCACGGGCTAATAGTCAATGAGCTCACTTTGAGACTTAAAAGCAAGGGTCTATTAGTTGGCAATGACCAGAAAATGGACATTTTTATTTATAGAAGCAACGACAAGATATCCCACTTAATTGAAGTGAAAACTAAGTTATCAACACAGAATTTGTATGGAGCCATAGGTCAGCTGTACTTTTACTCACTTAACCTCCCTAGTAGATGTAAAAAGATTTTTGTTGCTCCCAAAGACATCAAAAAGGAAGTAGTCGATTCATTAGATAAACTGAATATAGATGTTGTTCGGTTTAGTTTGAATGACGAAAAGATTAGGTTTTATGACCTTGATAAGGTTTTGAAAATATAAAGGAAGGAGTAATATAATTACAGGCCTTTCTTGATTCAAATAAGAATAGAGTGTTCTATAGGTGGATACACAAGACTTTTTTAATTCCCTATATTATCATTACTTTTGTTCACAAAATCGTGAACAATGAGTCATTTTTTTACGTTGACTAAATGGAAATCAGGTTTGGCAAACAGTATTTGGTTGATGTTTATGAAGGGAATGTTCATAGGCATAAAGAGTTCAAATCGAACCCAAGTCTAGTTCGTCAATATGTAAAAACGGTACAGCGATTAAGAGTAATCGAATCGACAGAAGAATTAAAACAACACCGAGCATTAAACTTCGAGAAGTTAAAAGGAGACCTAAAAGGAATTTGCTCAGTACGTATCAATAAACAATATCGGTTGCTTTTCCAGGTGGTTGAAGATGGTACTTCAACAAAATTGGAGGTTTTAGAATTAGAAGATATTAGCAAACATTACGAATAGCAGGATAGTAATGAAAAGAATTGATGAATTAAAGCCAGCCTATGCGATTCACCCAGGCGAAATGCTTTTGGATGAAATTGAGGCAAGGGATATTTCGCAGACTGAGCTTGGCAAATTAATTGGCTACGAGAGAAGTCAGATAAACGAAGTGATAAAAGGGAAACGGGGAATTAATGCGAAGCTAGCCTTATTACTAGCAGCTGCTTTAGATATTCCGGCAGATTTTTGGCTCAATGCCCAGAAAGAGTATGAGTTAAACCTAGCTAAGATTGAAGCCAAGTCGCAGGTATCAATCATTGAACAATGGAAGTCTCTAAGTACACATGTCGATATGACATACTTGAGGCAGCAGAATTTTTTATGTGGCGAACCTGAAAAGGATATTGAAACAATATATGAAATCTTAGGCTTAGGAGATGCTGAGAACAATAGGGCAGAAGAGCCAGCCTTAGCTCAACATTACAGATTATCTGGTAAGTTGGCGCATGATCAGGTGAGTTTCAACACTTGGACAGCTGTTTCAAAATTCCAAGCAAAGCAAATAAAGGTTGCAGCCTTCGATAAAAGTTTAGAGGAAGATTTAATCTTTAACCTTAAATCACTTCTTCAAGAGAATAAAGGCCTCTTAAACAAAATTAGAGAGCTTCTTTTGGCCTATGGGATCAAGTTTATCATTCAAGAGAAGGCCAATAAAGTTCCTGTAGATGGCATGGCTTTTTGGTCTGAGAATAATCCTGCCATAGTGATGACTTTAAGGCATAAACGCATCGACAATTTTGCCTTCACCTTATTTCATGAATTAGGCCACGTGTTTAAACATTTGAAAGCTGACTCTAAGAATGAGTTTGTTGATTTAGAGAGAAAGACAGGAGAAAAGTCGAATGAAATTGAGCATGAAGCCAATGTATATGCAAAGAGCCAATTAGTAGAGCCCAAAGCTTGGGAACATTTTATGGAACGTACTTACAAGTTCAATTCAGAAGCATTTAAGTTTTTGGCTGATGAACAGGGAATTCACCCAGCCGTAGCGAGTGGCCTTTATCAGTTTGAAATGGGTGACTTTAGAAAGCCAAGAGGCATAGATTTTAAGATTTACTAAAATTCAACTAAACCCTTGAAGGGCTATAGCTTAACAACAAATGGGAATTACGCTCACAGCCATCACCAACGTAAGCTTGCCTCCAAACCACGGTAAAGCGTATTACAATGCTGTTTTAGAAAAACTGAAAGCCTTGAACCTCTCCACCACTTATAGAGATCATAATGGCAAAGAATGCATTAATGATACGCCTTGGCGTTACTATAAAGAGCTAGTTTGGCTAGAATCTAAAAACAGAGAAGAAGAAGTAGGAATCGTGTTTGAAAACCCCACTTGGTATCTGCCAACGCTTTACCCAGAGGTAGGTTATATAATATCACCGGATAGGTACAGTTTTTTGTTCCATTCAGAATTCTACCAACGCACTCGGCCAAATATTGAAAAGGTAGTAAAGGCTTTGGGAGGCACAGAGGTTATTTGGTTAGGCGATGTTACTCCACTTTGGAAGTATGAAGAATTGGCATACGATGCCGAAACCAGTTATGAAGAAATAAAAGCTTTAATGCTTAAAGAACTTGGGCCGCCCATTACCCAGCATTCAGCGCTAGACCCAAATAATGACAATCATTATTTTTTAGATAAATTTACTCTTGGTGATTAGACACTGTATCCACATCTCACAAATGTGATTGTCCTCAGGTCTTTGCACCTTTCACAGCTGGTTGGGTTTTAGCGGTCTTTGCGTAAGCGAAAGGATAGCGCTTTCTCCAACCAGCCTTTGATTAAAATTTGAGTTTAAAACTTAATACCAATCTCTAAAGCGATCAATCTGTTTTTAAGGCTGAGCTCGTCAAATGTATCGTTTTGGGTTTTGACTTGGTTGATAAAACCTAGGTTGTAAAAGATGCCGGCAAAAATACGGGTGTTCACTCCTATGCTGCGCTCTAATCCTCCGCCAAAATTTCCGGCTATATCGAAACTTCGGAATTCACGGACAATATCATCGTTGGCAGCCCGGGCAGAGTTGCTGAGCCTTATTTCTGGTACAATCCCAAAGTTGAAATAGATTTTGGTGTCTAAAATTATTTCGTTGGTATAGAGCTTGAGCAGAACGGGTAATTGCAAGAACTCCTGCTGGAAACTAGCCCGCCCTAATTCTGTGGCAATACTTTGCGATGATCTGGCGATCAAACCAAAATCCTTAGAAGCGTAATTAATACCAAAATTGAAATGGTAATTTTCTTTAAAAGTATAATCAACAAAAGCACCTACCAAAAACTGGGCTTGTGCACTTTCATTATCGTAATTAGTAGAATTGCCATCAGTAGCGGCTTTTGCAAAGGTAAGAGTAGGGCCTAACTTAATTCCAATGGTATAGTCTTGAGCCGAAATGGCGAAACTGACTAAGACTAAAACTAGGGTCGTAATTATGTATTTCCTCATAGGGAATAAAATAAATGAATACTTTTGTCATTTAAAATTTAGGATGAATAAAAGCTGGTTTATTATTGCGCTTCTATTTTTGGTAATGGCTTGTGGCGAGGACAGTGATTGTCCCGCAGTGCCGAATATTGAACTCGAACTTTCATATGAAAGCCTTGTAGATCAGATCCATGACGTGGAGGATACCTTTGCACTCAAGAATTTTTTTAAGGCGAACCCAATTCTCAGAGATTTTTTCTTCTTGTCTGCTGATTATCCTTCAGAGTCAGCAATGGTGGCTGAGGTCTTTGGATTATTGAAAAATCCCTTTGTTGATACGCTTTACCAACAAACCAAGCTTTTGATCAACGAGGAGCAATTAGAGCAAGATTTGACCGATGCTTTTAAGAGGATAAAGTCATATTACCCAGATTACAAAGTGCCCAAGGTACAAACCGTCTATTCCGCCTTCGGTAATGATGTCTTTTTTTCGGATTCATTGCTTGTCATAGGCTTGGATTATTACTTGGGCAATGAAGCCTCTTACCGACCTAATGTGTATGACTATCTGAAAGCGAGGTTGACACCTGAGCATTTGGTGCCTCAAATTGTACAGTTCACTTCTTTAAAGTTCAATACCACCGAGCAAGGTCAAAGAACAGTGTTGGACGAAATGGTCTATTATGGAAAGGCCTTGGAGTTTACCAAAACCATTCTGCCGTGCACAGCCGATAGTTTGATCATTGGTTATTCAGGCGAAGCGCTTGCTTCTTCCATCCGCAGCGAAGGGTTTTTGTGGTCCTATTTTGTGGATAAGGCCCTACTTTATGATAAAACGCCTGCCAATTTATCGAGGTACATAGATGAACGACCGGGCATTCCAGAGATTGACCCTATTTGCCCGGGAAGAATTGGTCAATGGATTGGTTGGCAAATTGTTCGAAAGTACCGTGATGAAGAAGACTTGGACTTTACGGACTTAATGAAAGAAACGGATCCTGGAAAAGTGCTTATGCAGTCAAAATATAGACCTCGGAATCGCTGATCTTGATTTTTTTCTCATTTCTTAAAATGCCCACGAGCTTTTGAATTTGTAGTTTTTTTGAATAATGCTGTTCGGCTACTTCGCGCGCATTGTTTTTATAGCTTTCCAATAAGCTGCGCTCTTGGAGAAAGGGGTTAATTTTTTCTATAAAATCATTCGGCTGATTTGGATCAGTATAAAAGCCACATTTGTAGCTTTCCACAAGGTCCTTAGTCCAGCCTTTTGAATTCACAATAGTGAGTTTTCCAGCCGCCAGGCTATCGAACATTTTATTCGGACTATTTGTGCCTAATACGGGAATATCTGCAAAGCATACATAAGTGGCATCGGTCACATTCAGAATTCTTCTTACCCCTTCTTTATTTTGATGACTGTAGAATTCCACATTCTTTAGGTGCTTTAAATAGCTCAACATTTTTAAATGGGGCAGCCTTGAGCCTTCGCCCACAATTTTAAAATCTATCTTGAGACCCAACTGTTGGGATTTTTCAGCAATATCTAAAAAGTACTCTAAGTGATTGGTGAGGCCAATGCTTCCCAAATAGGTAATGGTAAAAGGCTTATTGGCATGGTAGAAATGCGCTAATTTTGGGTCTTTTAATTCTTTGTTGAAAAACTCGCAGTCCGCCATATTAGGAATCATATAAACATCCTTTTCAGGCACAACCGATTTGATCCAATCCCTCATGCCCGGAGAAAGCGCTATGATTTTATCCGCTCCTTCATAGATTTTGGCCTCAAGCTTATACAGCCATCGCTTGATTATCTTGCCTTTGATTGCACCAATTTCGATAGGTGCAGTGGGCCATAAATCCCGTACTTCAAAAATATAAGGCTTCTTTTTGGTCTTTTTGATCCAAAGACCGATTAGACCGATAGTGAGCGGGGTGGAGGTGAGATAGGCCAAGTCGAAATGGATTTTCTCCTTCTCAATTAGCTTTTTGGCTTTTCTAACGAAGCTGAGAAATGATTTGATCCGCTTGAAAAATCCTAGGTCATTGCTATAAAATACGGGTAGATAGTGAACGATAATCCCATCAATTTCCACTTTCCTGTAGCCTTGCTCATTATGGGCTGTGATCATTTCAACCTCAAAGCCATCGTTCACCAAACCCTTGGCAAGGTAGTAGGAGCGAATGGCGCCACCTTCTTGCGGGGTTTTGAAATATTGATGGACGTATAAGATTTTCATATGCTAAGTCTGATACACCTTAACGAGCAATTCCCTCCTTTTTTTCGAAATATCGACAAAAAGAAGTCAGTTCGCATGAATCACATTTAGGCGATCGGGCAACACAAGTATAACGGCCGTGTAAAATCAGCCAATGATGGGCCACAGGAATTACTTTTTCAGGAAGGTGCTTTACCAATTGCTTCTCCACAGCAAGTGGAGTAGAGGCGTTTTGATTTACAAGCCCTAGTCGTTTAGAAACGCGGAAAACATGTGTGTCTACAGCCATACTCGGCTGATTCCAAACTACCGATGTAATTACATTGGCAGTTTTTCGACCTACTCCAGGAAGTTTTTGGAGTTCTTCAATGGTACTGGGAATTTCGGAGCCGAAATCTTCCACCAACATTTTACCTAAACCAATCAGGTGTTTGGTTTTATTGTTAGGGTAAGAAACCGTTCGGATATAGGGAAACAGCTCATCGAATGTAGTGGCCGCCAAGTGCTCAGGACTTGGAAAATCCTGAAATAGCTTTGGTGTCACCATATTGATGCGCTTGTCAGTGCATTGCGCACTTAAAACCACCGCCACCAAAAGTTCGAACGGATTGCCATAAGCCAATTCCGTTTCCGCTTGAGGTTGATGGTTACTGAAGTAGTCTATAAAAGCCTCGTATCTCTGCTTTCTCGTCATGCCCCTAAATTAGGCTATTTCGAAGAATGTAGGTCATAGGATTTAGAGTAACTCAGTATTTTATCGATTGATTTGAAAGAAGGTGTTCTTTCAACCAAATCCAATGCACTAATTGTTCTTTTAAGTGCATTCAATTCATCAGCAAGCTCTTCGTCAAAAATAGCTGCAGTTTCAATCTCGATATTTTCTTCTGCGTGGGTCTCCTGATAGACGAATCTGATCAGATCATTCTGGGTAAAGGTTTTTATCATACGCAACATTTAGTTTGTCCATCCTCTTTCTGAGGTTGATCAGAGCATAGCGCATTCTTCCCAAGGCCGTATTGATGCTCACATCAGTTACTTCGGCAATTTCTTGAAAACTCATTTGCATATAGTGTCTCATCATCAGTACCTCACGTTGACTATCAGGTAATTCCTGGATCAACTCCCTCAATAACGTATGTGTGTCTTCTTTTATTTGACGGTCTTCAATAGAATCTTCTGAAAACTCCAAACTGTTGAACACATTGCTTCCGTCTTCCAATACAATTGTAGGGTAGCGTTTGGCCTTTCTAAAATGGTCGATGGCTAGGTTGTGAGCGATTCTAGTTACCCAAGGCAGAAATTTGCCTTCTTCATTATAGCGACCCGATTTTACGGTATTCACTACTTTGACATAGGTTTCTTGTAAAAGGTCTTCGGCCAAGTCATGATCTTTCACAATCATATAGATCGTGGTAAAGATTTTGTTTTTATGACGTGTGACTAATTCTGTGAAGGCATCTTCACTACCATTTTTGTATAGCGAGATCAGTTGACTGTCGCTTACTTCGTATTTCCTCATGTTAGTATTTGTTAGGTCTAAGTAGAGGTCTTTACATATGGTAACGTTTAGATTTGGAACGGTTTAACAATAGAATCAATCTCAAAAGTATTCATTCAATCAAAGAATGCAAATTTTCATCAAGTAAATTTTGAATTTCTGAACCTGAATAGATGCCCAAGAGCAATGCTCAAAATTTTCAACAACTATCTTGCCAAAGAGGCAAATATAATTCTGAAGCCCGATTTTCTTTTCAATTAACAAATAGCCGTAAGCTCTGTTATCTTTGCAATCTTATGAATTCAACAACTTTAGTCGCTGCCACCCCTATTGATGAACTTGATCCTAAAGAGTTCATTATCATTAAGGGAGCAAGGGTAAATAACCTTAAAAGCGTGAATGTCGCCATCCCAAGAAATAAATTGGTGGTGGTAACGGGCCTTTCGGGCTCGGGAAAATCTTCTTTGGCTTTTGATACGCTCTTTGCTGAAGGTCAACGGATGTACGTTGAAAGTTTGAGTTCTTATGCCCGCCAGTTTTTAGGCCGAATGGAAAAGCCTGAAGTGGATTATATCAAGGGAGTTTCTCCTGCCATAGCCATCGAACAAAAGGTAAATACTCGGAATCCACGCTCTACGGTAGGTACTACCACAGAGATTTACGATTATTTGAAACTGCTTTTTGCTAGAGTTGGCAAAACCTACAGTCCAGTTAGTGGGCAGGAAGTCAGCCGAGATAGCGTTACCAGTATTGTTGAGTTTTTAATGGCCAAGGCCGAAGGAACAAAGGTGATGATCCTTTGTCCTTTGATCGAAAAGGAAGAAAGGGGCTTGGCAGAAGAGCTTAATCTTTTACTCCAAAAAGGGTATACACGGGTTTTAGCCAAAGGCGAACCATTTTTTATAGAAGACCTTCTTCAAAATGAGAAAAATATTCTCTCCACTGATTTAGAAATCTTGATTGATAGAGGAGTCGTTGCTCATAACGAAGACACTCAATTTAGATTCTCTGACTCTGTGCAAACTGCGCTTTTTGAAGGTCAAGGAGATTGTATCATAGAATTTCCTGGCGAAGGGAGGATGACTTTTTCGGATCGCTTTGAGGCGGATGGGATTTTGTTTGAAGAGCCATCCGTGAATCTATTTACTTTCAACAATCCTTTTGGCGCTTGTAAGCGTTGCGAAGGTTTTGGAAAAGTGTTAGGGATTGATCCTGACCTCGTCATTCCAGATAAATCACTGTCTGTTTTTGAGGGAGCGATTGCTCCTTGGCGCAGCGAGACCATGAATTTATGGTTGCAGCCTTTGCTCAAGCATGGCATCGAATTCGATTTTCCAATTCACAGAACGTATTCCGAATTGAATGAAAAGGAAAAAGAACTGCTTTGGACAGGAAATAAATACTTTAAAGGGCTCAATAAATTCTTCGATCACCTAGAGGCGAAATCGCATAAAATTCAATACAGAGTAATGCTTTCTCGCTATCGCGGAAGAACTGACTGTCCGGAATGCAAAGGAACAAGGCTGCGAAAAGATGCTTCCTATGTCAAAATAGAAGGCAAGAGCATCTCGGATATTGTTTTAATGCCTGTAGAAAATTCAGCTGCTTTTTTCAAAGGGCTCAAGCTTTCTGTTCATGATGAAAAAGTAGCCAGAAGATTGCTTCGCGAAATTGAGAATCGATTGGAATACCTCGAACGAGTGGGCTTAGGCTATTTGACTTTAAACCGATTGACAAGCACACTTTCTGGCGGAGAATATCAGCGAATTAAATTGGCGACCTCTTTAGGCAGTGCCTTGGTCGGTTCCATGTACATCCTTGACGAACCGAGCATTGGTTTGCACCCAAGAGACACAGATCGACTGATTTCGGTATTACTTACACTTCGAGATTTGGGCAATACCGTTGTAGTGGTTGAGCATGAGGAAAAAGTAATGGACGCTGCTGATCAAATCATAGATATCGGTCCCGATGCGGGTACTCGCGGTGGTGAGTTGGTGTTTCAGGGGACTATTGCAGAATTAATTGCAACAGGGACTTCGCATACGGCAAACTACTTAAGCGGCCGAGATAAACTCCCAATTCCAGCCCAAAGAAGAAAATGGAGAGATAGCTTAAAGGTAGTCGGAGCAAGAGAAAACAACCTTCAAAATATCAATGTCGATATTCCTTTGGATATTTTGACGGTGATTACAGGAGTCAGCGGATCTGGAAAATCGACTTTGATCAAGAAAATTCTTTATCCTTCGTTAGGCAAAATGCTGGGAACGGTCGGGGATCAAACAGGTAAAATGGATGCTTTGGAGGGCGATACTAAAAAGGTAACCCAAATCGAATTTGTCGATCAAAACCCAATTGGAAAATCATCGCGCTCCAACCCAGTTACCTATGTGAAGGCTTATGATGCCATTCGAAATTTGTATTCTAGCCAACCGCTTTCTAGCCAAAGAGGATACAAACCAGCTTTCTTCTCTTTCAATGTGGAAGGTGGGCGTTGCGAAACTTGCCAAGGAGAAGGAGTGGTGAAGATTGAAATGCAGTTCATGGCCGACATTCAATTGACCTGCGAAAGCTGCAAAGGACAACGTTTTAAACAAGAGATTTTAGAAGTCACTTATAACGACAAACACATTTCTGATGTGCTTGAAATGACGATTGACGATGCGATGATTTTCTTCAAAAACGAAAAATCGGTTTACAACAAACTGAAACCGTTGCAAGAAGTTGGCTTGGGTTATATCCGTTTAGGTCAATCCTCAAACTCGTTGAGTGGAGGCGAGGCACAAAGGGTGAAGTTGGCTTTCTATTTAGGAAAAGGTAAATCAAATAATCAAGAGCATATCCTTTTCATTTTTGATGAGCCTACTACTGGCTTGCATTTTCATGATATCAGCAAGTTGATGAAGGCCATTAACGCCTTGATTGAACAAGGCAACTCGGTGATCATTATTGAGCATAATACCGAAGTAATTAAGCTAGCAGACTGGATCATTGACCTTGGCCCTGAAGGAGGCCACAAAGGCGGTAAAGTCACTTTTACGGGTACCCCTGAGGACATGGTAAAGTTGAAAGACAACCACACCGCGAAGTATTTGGCTGAGGTGATTTCTTGATAGTCTATTATTATACAGGTTACCACCACAGAAATTTATTGTTCCACCCCCTGCCCCCGCCATGCTTGCGCTAAAGCTTTAGCATACGCGCATCGGGGGATAATTACAGCTGTAGTTAATTTAGCTTGATATACTTTTATTTTACCTCTTCCGCTGTCCTCCATCTTGCCTTCGCGTAGCTGCGGCAAAGCGAAGTGGCCTAGGCCAGAGGGGGATTTAGAACCTATTCCGCCCTCAGCGCTTTAGCTGGATTACTCTTTACGGTTTTCATCGAAATCATACTAATGGTCAGCCCGATCAATACGATTACGCCAACAGCCGTTATGATATAAGCCACTGGACTAATGCCAATTTGGTAAGTGAAATTGCCCAACCAATCTTTCATAAAGAAGATAGAAAGAGGTACTGCTACAAGAATAGCCAAGCCAGCGATGAGCAAATATTTTAAATTCATCAGCCATAATATTTGAGCTGCCGATGCGCCCATTATTTTCCGAATACTGATCTCCTTTACCCTTTGTCTGATCACGATAGAAATGATGCCGAAGAGGCCTCCACAAGCCAAGAGAATTGAGATGCCTGAGAGTAAAGTAACAAGCGTTAAAGTCCGGGATTCTTCTTGATAAAGCGAAGCTATTTCATCGTCTAAAAACTGATAGTGGAATTCTGAATCAGGAAATAGTTCTTTATAGTCCGTTTCAATTTGAGCAATGGTTTTGCTCAGATCATTTGGGCTTACCTTGATCAATGCATAGTTTAAGTTGTTCGGCTGCATGGCCATGATCATTGGCCTGATTGGCTCATGCAATGATCTGTAATGAAAGTCCTCAACAACTCCGACTATTACGCCTTTTACTAAGTTCTCATTGTCCACCCAAACAAGGGTTTTTCCGATGGGGTTCTGGACATTGAGCGCTTCGATAGCTGATTGATTCAACACAAATGAAGTTCCGGCAGAATCAGCAGAAAACGCTTTATTTAGCATTCGGCCTGCCGCAAGTTTTAGGGCTAAAACAGCGGCTACATCATCATCGACAAACATTTCTGAGGCATCAATGGTCGTTGAAGGATTGTTTTCAAGATAAAGAGGGTGTTGGTTGAACTGTCCGCCTGGAATATTTGAAACCGCAGCGATTTCGGAAATGCTGGAGTTCTTAAGCATTTTATTTTTGATCAATAGAGTATTGGGATCCCATCCGTCAATATCTACAACCAATAGGTTGTCTTGCTTAAAACCTAGATCCTTTTCCTTTAAAAAAGTAATCTGATTTTTGATGACGATACTTCCGCTGATCATTACAATGGCCGCAATAAGCTGGACTGTTAAAAGCCCATTTCGAATATTCGCGCCACCTAATTTGCTCAATTTTAAGCCTTTTAAGATTTGACCTGCTTCAAAAGAATTCAAATAGAGGGAAGGATAAATAGCTGAAAGAAAAGCTGTGATCACCGAGACTGAGATTAGAAACACAATCAAATCAGCCTGAAATAAATCAGACACGTCTATATGGCCATTGACCAACTGATTAAATGAGTTTTCGAAAAGGAACATTGCTAAGAATGAAAGTCCGAGTGCCAGAAAAGTGGTCAATAAGGCTTCGAAGGTAAATTGAGAAAACACTTGCGATTTGTACGCTCCTAATGTCTTCTTTACACCTACTTCTTTCAATCGCTGTGCTGCTTTTGCGGTATTCAAATTCACAAAATTGATGATTGAAATAAGGAGGATAAACAAAGCACTGAGGCCATAAATAAGCAGATAACTTGCGCTTCCGTTGTTTTCTAACTCCCATCGGATATTAGAATGAAGGTGAATGTCCTCTAATGGTTGTAACTCAAATTTGAGATCACCATTTTTTAACGCGGTAAGGTTTTCTTGGGTCCAGTCGAGGTACTTTGACGCCCAATCAGGGATTTTAGCTTCGAATTGCTTTGCATCGGTATTATGTGCAAGCTTCAAATAGTTGAAATGACCAAAATCGTCCCAAGACATCCAAGGGTCATTGAATTGAAGTGATTTAAGCGTGACATAAGAAATCAAAAAGTTGTAGTGAAAGTGGGTGTTCACTGGGGCATCCTCAATTACCGCGGCAACTTCAAGCATGTCCGTCATGCCACTGAAAGATAATCTTTGACCTACGGCTTCTTCATTGCCAAAATAACGCTCAGCAGTAGATTGTGATAGAATGATGGCATATGGTTCTCTTAATGCTTTATCGGCATTTCCGGCAATCACTTTAAAGCTGAAGACATCAAAAAATGTACTGTCTACGAAATAGCCATTAGGCTCATTGAAGGCGATGTTCTTTTTTTCATTTTTAAGCGGAATGGTTGTTTTGGTGAGACCCGGACCATAAATAGGAGATAGACTAACCGCATCGATCACTTCTGGAAAGTCATTCACCAAAGCCTGAGCCATAGGATGAGGAGTTCTGGTTTGAGGGTTGTCGCTCATCCAGGCCACTCGGTAGATATCCTCCGAATTATCAAAAAATGAATCGAAGGAACGTTCGAATTTTAGGTGCAGATAAATGAAGCCACAAATGCTAAAGGCTACAATTAGGCCCAGTAAATGAAAGCTTGTTTGCAATTTTTGGCGGAGCATTCCACGCCAAGCAAATTTCAAATAACTTCTGTACATGATGATTGCGTTTGAGTTTTGACCAAATTTTTTGAGTGCGAAGGGGCGAAGAAAATTCAGCATATGGTACCAATAATTGAGGTCCGATTTTAGCTTAGATTTTTCTTCTCTTTCGGCTTGATAGTATTCATATAAATCACCTTCAATCTCTTCAAAGAGGCTTCTTTTGCATATAAGCGAAAGCAGCTTGACGGCAGTTTTTGGAGGTGAATATGGGGTTTTAATAGCCACTTAGCTTTATTGTTTTAAGCGCCATTTCTGGAATTTGATTGAACAATGAGTTCCGCATTTCGTGATTCTTTTCAAGTGCGCGTTTGCCGCTTGCCGTGATGGAAAAGATGCGTTTTCTGCGACCACCACGTTCATGGGTGCCTTCTGCCAAATCCGATTGCAAAAAGCCCTTTTCTTCTAGTCTGCTTAATGCGGAATGTACAGCCCCAATGGCTACACTTCGTTTAGTTTGATTGATGATTTCTTCTCGAATGCTTAGGCCGTAGGCTTCTGGAAATAATACGCCAACTACCAGCAGTACGAGCTCTTCAAATTCACCTAATTGCGTTCCTTTCATAAATCAAGATTCGTATTTGTAGAACAAACATAATCAAAATCTACAAATATGAAAATTGATCTTAAAAAAATATGGGGAATATGTAGGCTCTAAGGCTTCTGAATGAATTCCAAGTAGTTCTTTCGATTGACAGTAAGCAATTCATGATTTGGGTATGCTTGTGTAAATGATTTGCTGAAACTTCCTTTTTTCTTTTCATTCCATTTGAATTCGAAGGCATGGAGCGTGCCGTTGTATTCTTCAATAAAATCTATTTCCTGTTGGGCATGGGTTCTCCAGAAGTAATCATTTGAGAAAACGGAATTGTAGGCCTTGTATTTAAGTCGTTCGACAATCAAAAAGTTTTCCCAAAGAGCGCCAACATCTTGCCTTAAACTTATTGGATTCCAGTTTTTGATCACTGCATTACGAATACCTACATCACAGAAATAAATCTTTCTGCTCTTCTTTAATTCATTGCGAAGGTTTCGGCTCAACGATGGAAGCCTAAAAACTATAAATGCCTTTTCAAGCAATGAAATGTACTTTTCCACGGTTTCATTATCCAGACCTGTTGTTTGTCCTAATTCGTGGTATGAAACTTCTTGGCCGATTTGAAATGCCAAGGCCTGAACCAGCATTTCCAATTTCTGTGGCTTCTTGATGTTCTCCCAAGTTAAAATATCCTTATAGAGATAACTGTCTGAAAGTGTATTCAAGATTTCTTTTTCATGTCCAGGGTTGTTGATCACATCAGGATACCAGCCATAGACCAATCGGTGCTCTAAAAGACGGCTTTCTTCTAAAAGGGAATGGTGCTTTATCATTTCACCAATACTCAATGGCCAAAGTTTAAATTCCCATTTACGTCCGGTAAGCGGTTCGTTGATTTGATTAGCCAATTCAAAAGAGGATGAACCTGTTGCGATTACCTTGATTTCAGGAATATTATCATGAATGATTTTAAGGGTAATGCCGATATTTTCAATGCGCTGTGCTTCATCAATGATGATCCTGTCATGACCTGCAACAAGCTGTTTAATCCAGGTTGTTGATTGATTGGAAAGTTGATTTCTCGTATCCGCATCATCACCATTGAGCCATAGCGTACGCTCAGTTGAGAAATTATGCCTTAATAAAGTAGTTTTACCTACTTGCCTTGGGCCAAGTAGAATAATTACTTTTTTATCATTTACCCGTTGATTGATCAGGATGGAAAGGGCGCGATTGATCATAAAATTGCGATTACAATCGCAAATATATTATAAATTTTGCGATTACAGCCGCGAAATTTATACCTTCTTCAATATTTGATTATTGAGAATGGCCTGTTTTCAGGAGTTATTAATCAAAACGTTGTAGATCAAACTATAGAATTGATTGAGTATTGATTGTCGTGTTGATCCATCCCATTACAAAACTTGAAAAAGTAAGGCGAGTCTCAACGGCTTAGCGAATCAAAGAAAATGCCGAGGTCATCCTTGATTTATTTTGATCTCTGAATTACTCAAGTCTCTTTTTGCAATTTGGTTTCTAAGGATTTGTCGTCCCACGCCAATTACATTGGACATAACGATTAAAACAGCTCCAAGAATTTTTTGAGCGGGCATTGCTTCGTCCAGAAAGAAATAGCTGACAATCATGGCAACGGGAATACTCAAATAGTAGATCAAACCTGATGAGGTGTTGGGCAAATTTGTAGTGGCGCGCAACCAAAGTGTATGCGCCCCAAGCGTGCATAGAATGGCTAAAATCCCCAAATATCCCCAATCTGATGGAGACAAATTCCATTCAGTTTCTGAAATGAAAAAGGTAAAGAAGATAAGCGCAAAACTGTATTGACCCCATGCTCTTGTATAAGAATGGATGTGCTTATTTTTCTGTTGAAGCAATGGCAAAATTGCAAAGAAAAAGGCGCTCACAAGTGCGATTAAAAGGCCCAAGGTGTAGTTATTACCGAGCGTAAATTCTGGTACGATCAATAGAATTCCACAGACCGCCAATGCTATCATTGCCCAATTGAATGCGGTGGGTTTTTTCTTATGAATCAACCAATCAAAAAGAAGCAGATAAATACCGAAGGAGGAAACGCCTAAAATTGCAAGCGAAGGAGTTGCTGTTTTCACAGCCGTGAAATAGGTGACCCAATGCAGTCCAAAAACCAATCCTATCA
Organism: Cytophagales bacterium CG12_big_fil_rev_8_21_14_0_65_40_12; assembly: GCA_002786855.1. Classification (GTDB taxonomy): domain Bacteria; phylum Bacteroidota; class Bacteroidia; order Cytophagales; family Cyclobacteriaceae; genus Roseivirga. The sequence goes on along the minus strand of PCUU01000024.1, from coordinate 103,623 downwards.
CGGCCAGCGATTTCCAATCCTTTTTATTTAAACCTTTAAGTCTTTTGTAGCCAACAAATAGAAAGTAGACTAAGATTGAAGCAATGGCCAATCGCACGACACCAATTGTATATGCGTTAGCGCTTACTTTTTTTATAAACACTGGCGTACATCCGAAAAGAAATGAGGCCAATATGCCTTCGATGTACGAGCGCGTGTTCAATTTTTTTGATGGCAATAAACAAAAAAAGCACGGCCAGTAAACGGCAGTGCTCAGTAAATTTTCAATTTGAATATTTTATTTCTCTTTGAGTAAGCCTTTTCTCTTCATGATGGTTTCCACGAATTTGATTTCGTTTTCTGTTTTGAAAACACCAAAAGGAAAGAGCATCATTTGCGCCTTGTTCACCACCAAAACAAATTGCTTTTTATCTACCCAAGCGGTTTTGATTTGCTCCCATTTCATGGGCATTCCTTGTTTGGAATTCAGCTTGATTAAGATTTGTCGGCTGTCAATCTCGTAGGAGAGTTTTTCGAAGAGCATTTTGCTTTGCTCTAATTGAGTAACCCCAGTAAATTGAATCAACCAAAAAAGTATGTAAAGCACGAAGGCGATCATGGCACCAATCCACCACCAGTTGGATGGGATTACAAAGGTCATCGAAGAAATAGCAACGGCTATCAATACTACCCACCATTGTTCTTTTAAAATATTGCGCATTCCAGCGCGTATGTAGGCTTTTTTATCTAAAGCGTATTTTTTTGTCTTTACAATCATGATTAAAAATCCCTGCTAACTAACACAGTGTCGAAAAAGGAACACAAACATAAGGATCAAAACCAAGGCTTCAATCATTAAGACTAAAAAATTGCGTTTGTCGCGTTTCAAATTAATTTTCGGCTTTAAGACTAATGTCCAAACTCTTGGCAGAGTGGGTCAATGCTCCAACGGAAATAAAGTCTACACCAGTCTCGGCCACGGCCTGAATGGTTGTTTCGCTAATGCCACCGGAAGCTTCTGTTTCTAAACGGCCTTGGATCAGTGCCAGTGCTTCCCTCATCAACTTTGGGCTCATGTTGTCGAGCATGATTCTATGCACTCCTGGTAAGCTCAATACTTCTTTAACTTCATCCAAATTCCTAGTTTCAACTTCAATTTTTAAATCCCTGCCTGTTGCTGCTAAATATTCCTGGGTTGCTGAAACCGCTTGAGTAATACCTCCAGCAAAGTCATTGTGATTATCTTTCAACATAATCATATCAAAAAGACCGAATCTATGATTTACTCCTCCACCGATTTGTACTGCCCATTTTTCCATCAAGCGAAAATTAGGAGTCGTCTTTCGCGTATCTAAAAGTTTGGTTTTGGTGTGTGAAATAAGCTTAGCCAATTTGTTGGTATAAGTGGCAATCCCGCTCATGCGTTGCATACAATTGAGCATGAGGCGTTCGCCAGCTAAAATTGCTCTTGAATTGCCATGAAGCTTCATAATGATGTCACCTCGAAGAACAGGCTCACCATCTTCGACCAAGGCTTCAATTTCAATATTTGGATCTAGTTTTTTGAAGATGACTTTTGCAAGGTCAATACCAGCGATGATACCGCTATCCTTCATCAAAAGGAAAGCGCCATTTTTTGCGTCTTCTGGTATAGAAGCAAGTGAGGAGTGATCACCATCGCCAATATCTTCGGCTAATGCTGAATTAATAAATTGATCGAGAGAGTCTTCGTTGATGTATTTTGGCCACATAGACCAAAATTAACAAATAGATTGGCTTGCTTAACGGTCTTCAGTAAATTCTAATCGGTAGATTTTGTACTGATCTTCGTATTTCTTAGCGCGCACCACTACTCTGTATTTCTGATTACCAGAAGTGTAAGAGCCAATGGCGTAAATAATCCCACCTGCCGAATTGCCTTCATGGATAAACTCAGTTTCACTAGCAGGATGCTGCTGAAAGAATTGCTTTAAAACTATTTCGGCTTGGTTGGCACTGTAGTCTTTTTTCTCGTTCTCTAACTTAATTTCAACTCGGTCGCTTAGGTACTTGGCCAGCTCCCGCGAACTCGAAGACTTTAAGGCCTCCTGAACGTTATTTATAATTATTTCTTCATTTGTTTGAGCAAAGCTGTAAAAGCCTATGGCCAACAAACAAAGAAAAGTTAAAGACCTACTTAAGTTTTGATACCTCATTTTGAACGACTTAGCTGCTGACCATAACGAAAACAATGCCAGTTATTATTTCCATTCAGCAAGTTCTCATCCAAATTAAGACAATCGATAAAGACTTACAAACCCAGAGAGAATATAATATATTTGCCCTATGGAAAAACGCGTACTCTTAATGATCCTAGATGGTTGGGGAATTGGCACCAATTCAGCGGTTTCAGCAATTGATCATGCCAAAACACCTTTTGTAGATTCTCTGTATAAAAACTATGCTCATAGTAAACTTGAAGCCTCGGGTTTGGCGGTTGGTTTGCCAGTAGGGCAGATGGGTAATTCTGAAGTGGGCCATATGAATATTGGTGCAGGAAGAGTCGTTTATCAAGATTTAGTCAAAGTGAATAAAGCCGTTGAAGAAGGTACTTTGGCTGAAAATGAGACTTTGAAAGACGCCATTTCTTATGCTAAATCAAATGACAAGAAAGTCCATTTCATTGGATTACTTTCAGATGGTGGTGTACATTCTCACATCGATCATTTAAAAGGTTTATTGACGATTGCCCATGAAAACGGGCTTAAAGAGGTGTTTGTCCATGCCTTTATGGATGGGCGAGATACGGATCCAAAAGGAGGAAGTGCTTATATGGCGGATTTAGAAGCCCACATGGCCAAAACTACAGGAACAGTAGCTTCCGTAGTTGGAAGGTACTTTGCCATGGACCGTGATAACCGTTGGGAAAGGGTAAAATTGGCCTATGACGCCATGGTAAATGGTGTTGGAGAGGCCACTGAAAATATCCAAGAAAGCATCAAGAAATCTTATGCTGCTGGTGTTACCGATGAATTTATTCAACCAATTATCCATGCCAATAACGGTAAGCCAATTGGCAATATTGAGGAAGAAGATGTAGTGCTTTGCTTCAACTTTAGGACAGACAGAGGAAGAGAAATTACGCAAGCTTTAACTCAAAAGGACTTCCCGGAGCAAAATATGAATGCCTTAGATCTGTACTATGTCACCATGACCAACTATGATGATTCTTTCAAGGGTGTTCATGTAATGTTCGATAAGGATAACCTTAAGAATACACTCGGTGAAGTACTGGCCGATGCAGGCAAAAAGCAGATCAGAATAGCCGAAACAGAGAAATATCCACATGTGACCTTCTTCTTTAGTGGAGGTAGGGAAACAGTTTTTGAAGGCGAAACTAGAATTCTCTGCCCATCTCCAAAGGTAGCCACTTACGATTTGCAACCAGAGATGAGTGCAAACGACATAAAAGAGGCCATTGTAAAGGAATTGGATAAACAGGAGGTTGATTTTGTGTGCCTGAACTTTGCCAATCCAGATATGGTCGGTCATACCGGTGTTTTCGAAGCTGCGGTTAAGGCTTGTGAAACAGTAGATGCTTGTGCTGAAACTGTGATTGCAGCAGCGCTTAAAAACGGGTATACCACGATAGTAATAGCGGATCATGGCAATTCCGATATTATGATTAATCCTGATGGAAGCCCAAATACTGCACATACTACGAACTTGGTGCCTTGTATTCTCGTTGACAATGAGCTGCGACCTCAAATGAAAGATGGTAAATTAGGCGATTTGGCCCCAACCATTCTTCAATTAATGGGTGTTGAAAGACCAGCGGAAATGACAGGAAACATTCTTATATGAAATTGAAATACCTATTCTTATTTGTTGTGATTGCATTGTGGGGATGCGATGAAGGTCAAAAATCTGAGCCGATTAGAACTGGGATTTATTTTGATCTTGTGGAATTATTAGATCAGCAAGCGGAGCTCTTGGCCAAAGAGAAACCAAGTTTTACTAAGATGCTCACCGTTAATGGTGAAACGGAGACGATCAGCATTGAGTTGGATTCGGCCAGTCAATGGAAGGCACAATTGGCCTTATTTTATCAGGCTGATATCAATAAGCTGGGCTTAGAAACGGCCTATGTAACTGAAGAATTTCCTCTTGGCGAAAACCAAAAGAAAATAATTGATGAAGCTAAAGGACAAAAAGCCACAGTCCGATTAATCGAATACAACTACCTTAATGAACAACTCACAAATATTCGAATTCTCTCAAGAGAGAATAATACCGTTTATGAATTCGATAAAGAACTCAATCTAAATTTTAGCTTTGACGCTGGCATGAACAGAATTTCAAGCTTCTCGATAATAGGAAATCAAGACATGCTCTTGAAAAGCGATTTGAGCTATAGTTTAAAAGCAGTTATTGGAAATTAACTAGAGCCTGAAAAGTGCTTCAAGTAAACCAACATTCTCCTTGCCTTCTTTGACCAAGAACAACGGAATATCACCACTTTCCATAACAAGTTTTTCAGCCACACTACCGATTAAAAACGCGGCCGCACTCGTTCTTCCTTTCGAACCAAGCACAATTATATCCACACCATTTTCAGAACCTGTCCGATAGATTTTATCAGCGGGATGAGGGTCGTCATCTAAGGCATAGGTATGGTCATAGGTTATGCCTTCGAGATTAATTTTTTTGAAAAACTTTTCGCAATCGCGCCTTGTATTCTCTAGCATAATCTCGGCAAATTCCTCGTAAGTTTTTCCGGATTTGTAATAGCCATTGGGCACTTTATAAACGTTGTTACTTAGCAAAATGGCTCCAGTTTTTCGTTGCAGTGCCATTCCAATTTCGAAGGCCATGCGCGAGTGGTTGGAAAAATCAACGGCCACCATTATTTTTTTCAACTCCATCGGAGGTTTTTCGGGCACAAAAATGACAGAAGATGGAGCGCTCTTGGCGATCTTTCTTGAATTGAGGCCAGTGCCACTGAAAGTCTTTTTTCGTCCTAAAAGCATTAAATCCACCACTTTGATTTTGGCCATTTTGAGTACCTCATCAGTTTTGTTTCCTGTAGAAACCAGCACATGTACATCACAGCTTTCGGGCTTGACGAAGTCTTGCTCAAGCTTACCCTTTATTTCATGCACGAGAGTTTCGTCTAGAGGAGCAACCAAGTCAGGGTACTTTTCTTGAATTTCTGGAGGAAGCTCAAAGGATTCTGTCACATGGTAAAAATAGACCGAATTAATCTCAAAAACGCTCGCTACCATGGAGGCATATTGAATCAGATGCTTGTCCATTTCAGTCAGGTCCAGACAAACCATCATTCTTTGGAACTTGCTTAAATCGTGCATGATCGAACATATTAGTTAGACATGTAATTTATTGAAATAATCAGCTCAAGTCTATGCATATGAAGTTTTTTTAAGTCAGAATTTCGCGAAAGTTGGGCTTTCGAATCAACATGTATAACTTCGTCCCCATTTACAACCCTTATCAATTTTGGCAGACAATAAATTTTTAGTGAAAATGCAAGAGCGATGGCACTTAAAATCCATTACGCAAGTGGTGCTGGTGCTTATTGTATTCACGCTTACAGGAAGTTCCGTGGTTTTTTTAAAACCGTTTGTTTTCAAACTTTTCGGAATACAGGAGATCGTTGGGATGAAGGGAGCGCTGCTTTACATTCTTCTTGTGTTTCCATTGTACCAGATTTTGTTAATGGTCTATGGAACGCTCCTCGGGCAATTTGATTTTTTTTGGAAATGGCAAAAGAAGATATTTAACTCTTTAACCAAGATTTTCAGACGAAAGGGAAGTAATTAACGGCTTTGGGGAACCCGAAGTATCTCATGGTCATTATAGGAAATGATTAATTATCTTTGAAAAGTGGAGGCACACGTAAAGACATTATTGAAGGATCATGATTTAAGACTCACTCAAGGGAGAGCCGATGTTATTGAGGTCTTTTTGAATAATAATATCGCGATTTCTCATGCCGATATTGAGTCTGCTGTGGATGGTAAATACGACCGGGTGACTATTTATCGAACCCTAAAATCTTTCCTCGACCGTGGAATGATTCATAAGATCCTCGATGATAAAGGAGGCATTCGATATGCACTTTGTGCCGATGAATGTTCTGATGGAGACCATCAGCATAACCATATTCATTTTAAGTGTAATGAATGCGAACAAACCATTTGTTTGGAGCATGTAGAAATTCCATCGGTGAAACTTCCGCGTGGGTTCACTGCGGAGGAGAGTAACTTTCTAATAACAGGAATTTGCGACAAGTGTAAGAATGGAATTCAAAAGACCTCCTGAGGGTGATCTTTAAAAGTTCTTGGACTATCGGACCAAACTACCCCTGGTGGCAGGTCAATTTTTGGGGTGCCTGAGACCAAGCCAATCCCTCCATCGTCATCATTGTCAATCCTTGATTTTCTTTTCTTCATTAGCATAAAGGACAAGTAGGTCAAGATGACATAGGTAAGACCGCTAAGCACCAGATCAAAGTATAGGCTATTCATGGGCATTCTCTAAATGATTAATTTAACCAACTTTTGTTGAATCCCCAACGGAATGAATCATCTAAAAGTTTGTCGCTACTAAATCAAGAAGAAAAGAATCCAAATCACAAAGAAGATCGGAAGCAATATCGGGATGGAATATCTAAGAATATAGCCAAAGAAAGAAGGCATATGGATACCGGTTTGTTCAGCGATTGACTTCACCATAAAATTGGGGCCATTACCAATGTAGGTCATTGCGCCAAAGAACACGGCTCCCACAGCGATTGCAATTAAATTGATGATTGAATCTTCATAAACTCCACCGTTGGCGTAGTTCTGAACATCGGCAATCACATTAATATCCCCTCCTTGCGAAGCCAAGGCAGCTGCCAAGAAGTTTAAATAGGTAGGCGCGTTGTCCAAGAAACCTGATAGAACACCAGTGCCCCAATACAAAGTGTTGGGACTAATTAGAGCAACCCCAGTTTCTGATTGGGCAAATTCACTTACCAGTGCGAGAGCGGGCATCATGGTACCAAAAATCCCCACGAAAATAAATGCTACCTCACGTATGGGTTCAAAATTAAACTCATTGCCTTTGATTGCTCGTTTGTCAGCGAACCTATAAGAGAAGAAGCCGACAGAGAACATGATCAGCTCCCTTAAAAAGGAAAATTTTTGACCATGATAGTGAATGGCAGGAACGCCTTCAATAACATTCGGGTCCAAGAAAACAGAGCCAATGATTACCGCCAACCAAAAGAAGTTTCTGGCGCCCAAAATAGTGGTCTTGTTGGTATAATCTGGCACTTCGTCTGGGTCTTCATCAGTGTTCCTTTTATCGAAAATATAAAAGAGAACCGCCAATATTCCCAAGGCAGTGGCCCAAGGCAGAAAGTTATGTGCAATGGTCCAGGTAAAAGGCACTCCTTTCAGAAAACCCAAAAACAGAGGGGGGTCGCCAATTGGAGTAAGTGCACCACCAATATTGCTTACCATAAAAATGAAGAAAATAATATGGTAGGGCTGAATCCTTCCTTTGTTCAATCGAATGAACGGGCGTACCAAAAGCATTGATGCCCCGGTAGTTCCTATAAGATTGGAGATTATTGCACCAATGATCAACAAGCCAACATTGGTGATGGGTGTGGCTTTCTTATCCACATTGATCATAATACCACCAGAGGCAATATATAATGAAGAAAGTAACGCTATAAATTGAATGTATTCTGCTAATGCATGAACAGGGTGATTGACGTCCCCAATCCCGAAGAGGTAATATAGTACCACTACAGAAGCCAATGATACAGCAACGATTGGATAGTTCTTGTGCCAAAAATGCTCATAAAACAGAGGTCCTGTAGCAATCATCACTAGCAATAGAACGAAAGGAATTACGGACCAACCTGGAGGAGAAGTATGCTCTTCAGTGCCTGTTTCGGTGTGATGATCATCTTGTGCTTGCGCTGGCTCATCGTGTTGTTCAACCAAAAGAAGAGTACTGCTAACCCTGTGTAAAGGCTTCGAAGTGGCAGTGAATACCATTGCGAAAAGGCATAATACAATTAGGATAGTCTTTTTCATTAAGGTTGCTGTGTCTCGCTAAAATAGGCTTCTGAATTGACAATACAAATAAGTACTGCGAATTTGGGTCAAGATATGAAATAGTGCTAAATGCAATGTTAACTCTAAATCAAATTAGTTTCTTGAGCGCAATCTCAAAAGCCGAATTGGCCAAATGTGTCTTATTACTATTCGACTTCCTCACTTCTTCTAGTGCTGCTCGAATGGTTTGGGAAGTATCCTGAAAAATAGCTTGATCTGTGATTTCCACCAACCCGCTCATAAAATAAGCGAAGGCACGCGCCATACCGCAGTTGGCGATAAAGTCTGGAATTAAAGAAACGCGCTCATCTACAAACTGGGCAATAGGACCAAAGAAAATTTCTTTGTCGGCAAAAGGAACATTGGCTCCTGAGGCAATTACTTCCAGCTTGGTGGCAACCATTTGGTCCACATTACTTTGATTTAATAATCGTGATGCTGCCGCAGGAATGAAGATTTCAGCATCCAAATCCCAGATTTTGGAATTTACCTCGGCAAATGGCAGCATATTTTCCGCAACGAGCTGGTTGCCATTTCGATTCAAGAATAGCTCCGTCACTTCTTCAAAGCTGAATCCCTCTGCCTTGATAACACCACCATTTCTATCGATGATACCAACAATTTTTACACCCGCTTTGGACAAATAATAGGCAGCAGAAGCTCCAACATTGCCCCAACCTTGAATTACTGCATGCTTTGTATTCAGCGAGCCACCCCATATATCATAGTAATGGATAACAGACTCTGCAACGCCATATCCGGTAATGAGATCGGCAACCGTGTATTTTCGCTCTAATGAAGGAGTATAATTATGGTCTTCAACTACTTTGGAAACTCCCGTTCTCAACTGCCCCAGTAGTTTGATCTTCAAGGGTTCGTTCGCCTGATAATGCCCATTCACTACGCCTTCTTGCGGATGCCATAGTCCATAGGCCTCAGTAATTGGAATAACATCGGCAATTTCATCTATGTTCAGGTCGCCACCGGTACCATAGTAGTTTTTGAGAAGCGGGTAAACGGCTTTGTACCATCTCTTGAGTACTTCCTTTTTTCTTGGGTCGCTCGGATCGAAGTTAATGCCAGACTTAGCTCCACCAATCGGTGGGCCACTCACAGTAAATTTGATTTCCATGGTCTTTGCGAGCGATTCTACCTCATTTCTATCGAGTCCGAGCCTCATGCGCGTGCCTCCTCCAGCACTTCCACCACGCAATGAATTGATCACTACCCACCCACAAGCCTCGGTTTCAGAATCATTCCATTCGAAAATTATTTCTGGTTTCTTATTCTCGAATTTCTCTAATAAATCTCTCATTCCTTTGTTTCACCTGTTGTTTTGACGGCCGTAAAACTAATGATTCTATGGGCAGATTAGGAAATATAAATTGAGATTTGCGCTTTACGATTATTAAACTAAATTTATAGTTAAATAATGGATTGAATAACGGTTCATCCAATTGGGTGTTTTATGAAGGATTTTAAAATGCATGATTTTCATCGGACTTTGAATTGCGATGTCCCGACAATATTGACAGTTAGGGACTTAGTGTCGGTTGAAAACAAAATCATGCAATCGATGACATAAAAAATATATAAGATCAAGAACGTATCATTTCGGGTCGGCAGATCATAATTTTAGTTAAAATGTCTGATTTTAAGTCATTTATTGACCCTGAATGAATTGAAAAGTTTGAATCTAAAAGAAAAGCTGGCATATTTGTAACCCTCAAAATAGTGCCAGTTGGTTAGAACTTGTTTTGGTAAACAATGCTTAAAAATTCAGTAAGATTTTCAGCCCTTTTATGGGCATTTTTATTCTGTGCCAATTTAAATGCGCAGTTTACACAAAGCGCTTACTCGTCTTTTGGCGTTGGAGAGGTTAGTTGGGGTGGCTACTCACAAAATGCTGCGATGGGCGGCTTAGGCATCAGTTTTAATAATAGGCTTTTCCTGAACAATATTAACCCAGCCCTTGTAGCAACAAACTACGAAGCCATTTTTCAAATCGGTGCTTCATTTGACTCTAGGACTTACAACAATGGACAAACGCAATACAGCTCTTTTACTGGTGGATTCAAAGATTTTGGCTTGTCATTGCCCATAAAATATGGCAAATGGAATTTGGCTTTTGGCCTTAGCCCATACACCTCCGTCAATTACAGCCTCTATGAAACCGACAATACATCATCAGCTTCCCAGCTGGATGGTTCGGGCGGTATAGACCAAGTTTATTTGACTAATGCTTTTCGCATTGGAGATAATCTATTGGTAGGAATAAAAGGATCGTTTTTGTTTGGCTCCATTCTAAGAGAGATAGAATACACTATTCTTGATGCGGAAGGCACCACTTTTGGAACTACAGTTTACAACGAAAGAAGAAGTTTTTCGGATTTTACTGCCAATGTAGGGCTGAATTATAGTTTCAAGGTAGGAGAGCTTAAAAAGTTGAATTTGGGAGCCTTCTATAATCTGGAGGCCGATGTGAGAAGTAGAAATTTAACCAAGTTTGAAAGTAGAGATCTCAACGGAAATACATCCTCAAGCGATACGCTTGTGGCCAATGTAGATTCTCAGATTACTATTCCACATCGATTGGGATTTGGGATTTCGATAGAAAAAAAGGACAAATATGTGTTTGGTTTAGACTTGCAATCACAACCTTGGTCAAACTATGTTAACGAAGCTGGAGTTAAAGGCCAGAATTTCGGAAATGCCTTTCGAATTGCCCTTGGTGGAGAATTTACGCCAAATAACCTAGAATTGAAGGCCTTATCGCGTTTTACTTATAGATTTGGAGTTCACTATGAAAGGACCCCATATCTAATCAATTCACAAGAGGTAAACGACTTTGGTATAAATATTGGAATGTCTTTACCGTTGAATGCTTTTTGGGGAGTTTCGAACATTAACTTTGGCGCCACTTTAGGTAGAAGGGGTAGTGTGGTAGACGGCTTAATAAGAGAAAACTATTTAAAATTAAATTTAGGGTTTAGCTTACAAGATCAAACTTGGTTTGTTAGACAGAAGTACAATTAAACTATTAAACTATGAGACTTAAGTTTTTATTGACGGTTGTGATCCTTTTATCAGGATACTCTGCTATGGCTCAATTCAAATGGCCTGAAGATCCAGAAAAAAGAAAAGATGCCCAAACCAAATGGACGCTGTTCAGCGATTCTGAAAAATCAGGGCAATATGAAGCAGCCAAACCTCATTTTGAATACCTTCTCGCCAACTATCCTGATGTTGGAGAATCACTTTATATAAAGGGAATTCAGATTTGGGACGAAACCTTTGACAACGCCAAAACGGATGCAGAAAGGTTAAAAGCAGCAGACAAAGTGATGTCTTTGTACGAAAAGAGATTCACTGTCTATCCAGAATCAAAAAAGGATAACATTGCGCGTCAGGCTAACTCTGCTTTCAAATTCTATTATAAGGAATCAGACAAAACCAAATACCTACTAGATCTTTTCAAGTTGGCGTATGAATTGGAAGGTAATGAAGCCTTTTATTCATTGGGCAGATATTACATGAACATTGCTGCTTTGGCTTATGCCCGTGATATTGGTATTACAGAAGATGAAATCTTGGCGATTTATGATCGATGCATTGAGCATATCGATTACCAAATTGCCAAGGCAAAAGCCGCCAAAAAAAGCACTAAAAGTATGGATGCCGTAAAAGAGTTTGTTGATGATAAATTGGCCCAGCTCAATTTGATCGACTGTGACTTTATCATTGAAAAACTAGTTCCTGAATTTAAGGCTGACCCGCAAAATGCAGAATTAGCTAAAAAAATCTTTGGACAAGCATTCAACGGAGGTTGTACTGATGCCGAGTGGTTTGTTAGCGTAGCCGAAAGTGTCTTTGCAGCTGATCCAAATTATGGTGTTGCATATTTATTGGGCTCAAGATTTAGTCAGTCTAAGGAATATGATAAATCGAAAGATTATTATAGAAAGGCAGTTTCTTTAACCCAAGACAATACTGACAAGGGCAAGGCTTTGAAGCAAATTGCAACGATTGAAAGATTGGCAGGTGAAAAGGCAGAAGCTAGAAAAGTGGCTTTAGAGGCAGCAGCGATTGATCCTACCTTAAAAGAAGAAATGTATACCATGATTGGAGACATGATTCTTTCAAGCGCAGAATGTGATCAAAAGCAAAGTCAAGTGCAGGACAGAGCGAAATTTATAGTCGCTTATGAATATTACCTTCAGGGTGGAAATCAGTTAAAAGCCAATCAGGCCAAATCTTATTTCCCTAGTCAAGGAGAAATATTTACTGAAGGAAAGGAACTTGGGGACAGTGTTTTTGTTGGATGTTGGATCCAAAAAAGTGTGACATTACAAAAAAGACCTGATCAACAGTAAGACAATTAAAGCATAAAAAGACGGTCTTCCCTTAACAGAGAAGACCGTTTTTCATGATATGAAGTTGACCAAACTATTTTATTTGTTCATTATTTTCTCTGTCTGCGCTTGTGGTGCGGATCAGCAAAAACTTGCGCAAATGGAAGAGTACGATGGTCCAAGCTTAGAGTCGACCAACGTGATTATTACGATGACCGATGCAGCAAGGCTTAAGCTGGTGATCAAAGGGAACAAGCAATTGACCTTTAAGAACGGGGACTTATCTTTTCCAGAAACCATAAGGATAGATTTCTTTGATACAGCGGGTGATACTACCTCTGTACTCACCGCCATGACTGGCAGCTATGATGCAAAAACAAAGCTGTATAGAGCTACAGGTGATGTATTTGTTCGTAACTTGAAAGAAAAGCAGACATTAAGAACGGAAGAGTTATTTTGGGATCCAGAAAAAGAAATGATTTTCACTGAACGCTTCTTTACGATTGTTACAGAAGACCAACTCATAAAAGGAGAGGGATTAGAAGCTCCACAAGACTTTTCTTCTTACATTATCAAAAACCCAAGAGACTCAGAATTCATTATTAAAGAAGGCAATGCGAACAATTAGCGATACCATCATTTTTACCCTTTGTGTGGTTTCTTTCATTATCGGAGTGCATCAAGCAATGACTTTTGGCATTGCGCAAGCCTATTACATTTTTATGATATCGATAGGACTGTTATTTTTATACCGATATCGCAAAGCGAAACGGGAAGAAAAGGAAAAGCCAATAAAAAAAAAGCAGGTACAAAAGCCTAAAAACAAACACTAAATGGACTATTATCAGGGCTCAATTATTTTAATTACCCTAATTTTTTCAGCTTTCTTTTCTGGAACTGAAATCGCTTTTGTCACCTCTAGCAAGTTGCAAATCGAACTTCAAAGTAAGCAAGGCTTATTAAGCGGAAGAATACTAGCTTTTTTTACTCAGAAGCCCTCAAGACTTATTAATACTGCCCTTGTTGGTAACACCATAGCCCTGGTTATTTATGGCTATTTTATGGCTCTTATCTTAGAGCCGCTCATCATGCAAACTTTGCCTGAATACTTGAGCAACCCTGGCTCTGTGCTGCTAATCCAGACCGTATTATCAACTTTGCTGGTATTGTTCACCGCTGAGTTTACGCCAAAGAGCATTTTTCTAATTAACCCTAATCGGCTGCTGACTTTTTTGGCACTTCCCATAATCATCATTTTTGTTTTAATGTTTCCGCTCGTTTGGATCATTGAACAAATGTCCAGGTTCATCATTGTTTATATCCTGAGGCAGAAATTCTCAGAAGACAGGCCCGTTTTTGGGCTTACCGATCTTCGATCTTACATTCAACGCAATACGCATAAGGATATCAAGGAAACAAAGGTGGAGCTCGACACTAAGATTTTCAATAATGCCCTTGAGTTTAAAACCGTAAAGGTGAGGGAATGTATGATTCCCAGGACCGAAATTTCAGCCGTTGAGCTAGAAGATACGATTGAAGACCTCAAGAATGAATTCATTGAAAGTGGACATTCCAAAGTTTTGGTTTACCGAGAAAGTATAGACGAGGTGATAGGTTATTGCCATGCGCTGGCCTTGTTCAAAAAGCCTCAGGACATAGAAAGCATTCTAACGCCAATCATTATTGTGCCAGAAACTATGTTGGTGAATGAATTGATGATTCAGTTTATTCAAGAAAGGAAAAGTTTGGCCTTGGTGGTTGATGAATTTGGAGGCACTTCTGGATTGGTCAGTTTAGAAGACGTAATTGAGGAGATCTTCGGTGAAATTCAAGATGAACACGATGATGAGGATTGGGTAGAGGAGGTGCTGGAAGATAATAAGTACATGTTTTCTGCAAGGCACGAAATTGATTACCTCAACGAGGAATATAATTTCAATATTCCAGAGGGCGATTATGACACTTTAGGAGGCTTTATTCTATCGGTTACCGAAAATATTCCGCATGTTAATGAGACGATTAATATCCCTCCGTTCAAAATTAAAATCGTAGCCATGCAAGATGCCAGAATAGATACCGTCATGTTTACCTACATTCCTAGCCAAGAAGACTGAGCTTCAGCCTTATTGTAGATCATTTCCTTTGATAATAGAGCATAAATCAATTATGTTTGCGGCTATTTCAATAAATAAGTACAAATGGCAATAATTAACACGCTCCGCGAAAAGATGGGGCGATTCTTAGTAATAGTAGTAGGCATTTCTATTATGGCTTTCGTTCTCACCGATTTATTAGGAACGAGGTCATCTATACTCGGTAGTGATCAAACGGAAGTTGGCGAAATTGCCGGGGAATCCGTGAGTCAAGAGGAATTTGCCAATTTAGTAGAAAGCATTAAGCAAAACTACATGGCACAGTATGGTGTCAATCCCAATGAGTTTTTAATGCAGACCATCAGAAATCAGGCTTGGGAGCAAATGATTGCCCAGATCGCTTATACACAACATTTTGATGAGGCAGGGATTGTGGTTTCTGCCGATGAGCGCATCGACATGGTCCAAGGAAAAAACATTTCTCCTTCTGTGCTTCAGCAATTTGCTAACCCAGAAACAGGCGAGCTAGATAGGGAGTTTTTGAACCAAGTACTTGTTAACAGTGATTTGAACGAGCAAGCTAGAGTGCAATGGCAAATGTTTGAAAATGGTTTGGCAGAAAATAGACGTATGGTAAAATTCCAGAATCTACTTCAAAAAACTAACTATGTAACCTTGGCCGAGGCGCAGCAAGAGTACAATGCACAAGCCTCAAATATTACTGTAGATTATCTCTATATCCCATTCATTGCAGTTGATCAAGATAAAATCACTGAAGTTACAGAAGCCGAAATGGAGGCCTACTTGAATGAGAACAAAGAAGAATATACCGTGGAAGAAAGCCGTTCTTTGGACTATGTTACGTTTCCGGTGATTCCTTCAGCCGCAGATAGTGCTTACGCTCAGCAGGAATTGACCCGATTAAGAACTCAGCTCGAAGAGTCTGATAACGATTCAACACTAGCGGTAATCAACACAGAACAAGGCCAAGGCTTTGGAACTTATGACCCAACTGCACTGCCAACGGATTTAGCAGATAATCTTGATAATTTAAAAGTAGGAGATGTATTGGGACCAAAACTTTCAAATGGTATTTATACACTTTTCAAGCTTTCAGATATCGTTCAGGGTGAAAATGAGTTTGTTAGAGTAAGCCATATTTTATTAAAAACTGAAGGCTTATCATTGGCCGAAAAGGCAGATGTGAAAGCCAAAGCTCAGAAGTTATTGACTCAAGCTAGAAATGGTGAAGACTTTGCTCAATTGGCTAGACAAAATTCTGAAGATTCTTCAGGACCATCTGGCGGTGATTTAGGATGGTATGCCAAAGGCGGTTCGGGTCAAGGTAAATGGGATGATGCTTTCGAATCTGCGGCCTTTTCTTTGTCTAGGCCAGGTGTTGTAAACAGGTTGGTAGAAAGCCAATTTGGTTTTCACATCATTAAAGTACTTAACGCGCCATCGAAGAATCGTTATAAAGTGGCTATAATCCTGAAGGAATTAACTCCATCTGATGAAACAGTAGATGAGGCTTACAAATTAGCGGGTGACTTTTTATTGAATGCTGATTCATATGATGAGTTCGTAAATTATGCCTCCGAAAAAGGATATTCAGTTTACAATGGTAACAACGTAAACGCTAACAGCAACTCAGTCGGACAATTGGCTGATGCACGTCAGTTGGTAACATGGATGTATGGTGATGCATCTATCGGTGATGTTGAAAATTTTGACTTGGGCGATGACTATGTCGTAGCTGTATATAAAGGCAAGGTGGAAGCTGGTTTAGCTAAATTGAGCAATGTGCGAAGTGAAATTAAACTCAAGGTTGAAAACGCCAAAAAAGCCAAATACATCCAAGATCAATTGGCTACGGCTAAAGGAGCGCTTAGTGATATTGCCGCTTCATTCGATGCTACTGCTCAGGTTTATAGCGACACTCAATTGCAATTGGCCTCTAATTCTCTGCCCAATGTGGGCACTTCGCCAATGGCTATTGGTAAGGCATTTGCACTTAAAAATGTAGGAGATAGGTCTAATCCCATTGTTACAGAAACAGGAGTTGTGATCATTGATTTAAAAGCAAAGTCGGAGCCAGCGGCAATTACAGACTATACAAATTATGTAAATCAAGTCTCGCAAAGAATGGCTTCTAACACACAGATCAAGTTGAGCCAGTCCATTAAAGGAAAAGCTGAAATTGTAGATAAACGCTACAAATTCTACTAAGAGATAGAATCGGCCTTAGGGCCGATTTTTTTTTGATCAATAGCCGCTTAACTTAGCAGTATGCAAAATTTCACGTCAATAGCATTTCGCGAAAAATTAGAGGCAACGCATGTTTTCCCCGCATTATACATGTTTAAATTCATTGTTGTGGATTCGTTGCAAGACGAGGTAAAGAAACTTTTTCCGGGCCACGAGGTAAAAATGAAACCTTCTAGCAAAGGAAAGTACGTGAGCCTGACCGCACAGACCATGATGCCAAACAGCGAATCGATTATAAAGATTTATGAAGAGGCTTCTAAAATTGAAGGAATCATTGCACTATAAATGAAGAAGCTGCTCTGCATATCGCTGATCATTCTTTTGTGGGCTTGTGCTGATAAGCCAAAGCAAGAGAATAACGAGCCTCAGGCCTCCCCCGATGTGCAATTATCGCCTCAACCAGCACCTTTAGAAGAAACTGTACTTCCAGAACAAGATGAAGAAAGAACAGAATGGCAAAACCCTGAGCTAGTCTTAAAGGTACTCGGTGACCTTAAGGATAAAACGGTGGCTGATGTTGGCGCTGGCTCTGGTTACTTTACCTTCAAAATTGCCAGAACAGCCAAGAAGGTAATTGCATTAGACATTGATCCCAATTCGTTGGAATACATCAATAATCAAAAAGCGATTGTGGGGAGTTGGGCAGATAATATAGAGGCCAGACTTACCCCTCCTGATGTTCCCAATCTGCTAGATGCCGAGGCCGATATTGTATTGATTGTCAATACCTATGGTTATATTCCGAATAAGGATAAGTACTTGTTAAGGCTTTATCAGGGATTAAAGTCGGGGGGAAAGCTGGTTGTGGTCGATTTTAAATCAGGTGAAATCCCTGTGGGTCCTTCGGATGAGCATAAGGTATCGGCTGCTGAACTTCAAAAATCATTAAAGCGGGCCGGTTTTAATAACTTGGCTACAGACTTGAAAAGCCTAGAATTTCAGTACATCATAACAGCAGAAAAATAAGGAGCCATGTGGGAAGAAAATGATAATAAGCTAGTAAGACAATTTAAGTTCAAAGATTTTGTGGAGGCCTTCGGGTTTATGACCAAAGTAGCAATTGAGGCCGAAAAAATGAATCACCATCCCAATTGGTCAAATGTATATAACACCGTGAATATAGAACTGACGACACATGACGCGGGCAATACCGTTACCGAGAAAGACCGTAAATTGGCCGCTAAAATTGACAATCTAATTTAATGGCTGAAATCTCACTTTATCTTGTTCCCACGCCCATAGGAAACCTTGAGGACATCACCCTCAGGGCAATTCGGATTTTGAATGAAGTGAATGTGATTTTGGCTGAAGATACCCGCACTTCTGGCAAACTTTTAAAACATCATAATATTTCCAAACCACTCCAGAGCTATCATATTTTCAACGAGCATAAAACAGTTGAGCAATTGATTAATCGAATGAGGGCTGGTGAAACTTTCGCTTTGATTTCGGATGCTGGCACACCCTCCATTTCTGATCCAGGCTTTTTATTAGTAAGAGAGGTTTTAAAAGCGGGTATAGAGGTTAACTGCTTACCAGGTGCCACCGCCTTTGTGCCAGCATTGGTCAACTCTGGTTTACCATCGGATCGTTTTGTTTTCGAAGGCTTCTTACCTCACAAAAAAGGCCGCCATACGCGATTGCTGAAGTTGGCTGAAGAGGAGAGAACTATCATTTTGTACGAATCACCCCATCGATTGGTGAAATGCCTTGAACAACTCAAGGAATACTTAGGTGATAGAAATGCTTCAGTATCGAGAGAAATTTCTAAAATGTTTGAAGAAACGGTTCGAGGAAGCCTCTCAGAATTGGTTGATTACTTCACTCGAAAAGGAGTAAAAGGCGAGTTTGTAGTGTTGGTAGAAGGAAAAACTGTTTAACCCAAGTTTAATGCAAACGCTGGTTTTTGGCGTAGAGCTTATTGATTTTTTCCTTGGCCCTTGAAAGCCGCATTTTCACAGCACTTTCAGAAATTCCCAATGTGGTTTCGATTTCTTTGATGGAATGCTTTTCCTTGTATTTCAAAAGTAGAATTAACTTTTCTTCAGGGGTAATTTCTTCGAGCAATTGAAAAAGTGCCATTTCAAGACTTTCGAAGTTCACAATATCTTCATCTACCAGATCGGCCATTTCTTCTTGAAGCTTTTCGGAAATTACCTTGTGGCTTTTATTCTTTTCCTTTCTTAAATAATCAACGCAGGTATTGTGAATAATAGAATAGAGCCAAGTTTTGAATTTGGCTTCGCTGCGAAAGTCCTTTATCTGCATAAAAATCTTGATCAGAATTTCCTGACAGAGGTCTTCCGCTTCATCTTCATCCTTCACATAGCTTTTGCATTTTTTGATAATATAGTTTTCGTAGCGTAGAGTAAGCACAGCAAAATAGCGATCATGTCCGCCCGCCTTGAGTAGGGCGATTACTTCTTCGTCTGAAAGGTGGTCGCTGTTGATCATAAATTTTACTAGTGGCAGGTGACTTTTTTTTATGTCTGCGTCATAGGGTAATCAAAGGTAAAAAAATAGATGACTGTTTCTGATAAGGCCTTTTTAGGAATTGATATACTTTCGCAACCTACCGATTCTACTTGCGGCCCAACTTGCTTGCAGGCGGTTTATCAATACTACGATGACTTTGTTGATCTATCGGGTTTAATCGGACAAGTAAAGCAATTGAAGAGTGGCGGCACACTCGCTGTAAACCTTGGTAATCATGCTTTGAAGAGAGGTTATCAGGCCACAATTTACACCTATAATCTCCATTTATTTGACCCATCTTGGTTTGACGATCCATCCACAGACCTTATTCAGAAATTGACTTTGCAGAGCGAGTACAAAGTTCAGCGCAAAATTAAATATGCCTCGAATGCTTATATTAAGTTTTTGAAAATGGGTGGCAAAATCAAGTTTCAAGACCTGACCCCTGCGCTCATTAAAACGTATTTGCAGGAAAGGCGCCCAGTGCTTACTGGGCTGAGCGCTACCTACTTATATGGAAGCAAGCGCGAGATTGGGGAATTTGAAACAGAATATGATGATGTAAGAGGAATACCAGTGGGCCATTTTGTGATTTTGGATGGTTATGACGAGCAAACTGGCCAGATAGATATTGCAGACCCTTTAAAGAATAACCCAACAAATCGAGGCCATCATTACCAAGTGGACTTTAGCAGATTAATCAATGCCATAATGCTTGGTATTGTTACTTATGATTCCAATCTTTTAATAATTGAACCCAGAACAAAACAGTAGTAATGTCAAAACTGATCGTAACAGAAAACCCAAAGAAATGGAACTTTAATATCCCAGGTGTGGAAGTAATCTCAGCGCGAGAATACTTTGCAAATGAGGGTTTAAGACACTTGAATAATGTAAAGGTCATTAACCTTTGTAAATCATACCAATACCAAAGCACAGGCTATTACGTGTCGCTCTTGGCCGAGGCGCGCAACCATAAGGTGCTGCCCGAAGTGGCCACAATTCAAGATTTTCGTTTCCCAGCCATGATCAAAGATGATGCGCAGGATTTTACAGAAATGATCCAAAAAACATTTAAGGGTAGCCCAGAAAACAAGGTCGAATTCAAAATCTATTTTGGCTACACTGGCGGTATACACACTGGGAAATTAGGTTTGTTGCTTTTCAACTTGTTTCAATCGCCCATACTAAAAGTAACCTTCGTAAAGAAGGAAAAGTGGGCTTTGGAGCAGCTTAAACCACTCAATATTTACGATCTGGACGAGGAGGAAAGAATCACACTTGCACAGCAGCTGGGCTTATTTCTTACGCGAAAAATGGTCGTGCGCAAGAGTAACCCCCGTAGAAAATATGATTTGGCTATTTTGGTGAACCCAGAGGATGACAACCCCCCTTCGAATGCCAAAGCCTTGCAGAAATTTGTAAAGGCTGCCGAAAAAACGGGCTTCAACACAGAAATCATTACCAGAAACGAATATGCCCGTCTTACCCAATTCGATGCACTATTCATCCGCGAAACCACCAATGTAAACAACTATACTTTCCGTTTCGCTAAAAAGGCTGAATCAGAAGGCTTGGTAGTGGTAGACGATCCAACTTCGATTCTGCGCTGCACCAATAAGGTGTACTTGAATGAGTTGATGACCAGCAACAATATTCCCGTTCCAAAATCGGCAATCATTTCACGCGACAAATCAACGCCCGAAACGGAAAAGCTTCAATATCCCTTTATTCTGAAAGAACCCGATGGTGCTTTTTCTCGTGGCGTCAAAAAAGTAAGTAATGATGTTGAACTCAAAGCCCTTTTGAAAGGCTTTTTTAAAGGTTCGGAACTGCTCATAGCACAAGAGTTTATGCCTACTCCTTTTGATTGGAGAATAGGGATAATGAACCACGAACCCCTTTACGTATGTCGTTACCACATGGCCAGAGATCATTGGCAAATTGTGAACTGGAAAGATGGGGACAAACATATTGAAGGAAATGCCGATACCATTGCGCTGGAACAAGCCCCGGTGGGCTTGCTTCAAACTGCGCTAAAAGCCACAAGATTAATTGGTGACGGCCTCTATGGGGTGGATGTCAAAGAAGTGAACGGTAAATTCTACGTTATTGAAATCAACGACAACCCCAATATTGATGCCGGGGTAGAAGATAGAATCATAAAAAATAGGCTCTATGAGCGAATCATGGAGATCATCTTCGAAAGAGTTAAAATGAGTTAAGCAATATGAGTAATGTCAGCCGCCTGCATCTATTCGAAGCATTTGGAATAGAGCTAGAATACATGATTGTGGATATAGAAACCCTCAACGTAAAGCCCATTGCCGATGAGGTTTTTAAAGCTTTGACAGGCGAATATATTGGGGAGGTAAATTTGGGTAGCGTGAGCTGGTCCAACGAATTGGCATTGCATGTATTAGAGCTGAAGTGTACCAAGCCTGTGAGCGATTTGGTACAGCTCAATCAGGATTTTCAGGAGGCAATTGAGCAAATGAACGAGCTCTTGAGCAGCTTCAATGCGCGTTTGATGCCTGGTGCTGCTCATCCTTGGATGGATCCTGAAACAGAATCTTTTCAATGGACACACGACAGTGCGGAGATTTATGCTGCCTATGATAGAATCTTTAACTGCAAAGGACATGGCTGGAGCAATTTGCAAAGCACCCATATCAATCTACCGTTTTATGACGATGAGGAATTCTCTAAACTTCATGGAGCAATCAGATTGATTTTACCTTTATTACCTGCCCTATCGGCTAGCTCGCCCATCATTGGTGGTCAACTCACAGGTTTTCTGGACAAGCGATTGGATTACTATCAAAACAATCAAAAGCTCATTCCGTCCCTTACGGGGAAGGTGATTCCTGAGGCGGTATTTTCGAGAAGGACCTATCGCAAATACATCCACAGTCAAATCGAACAGGATATTTTACCTTACGATCCAGAGGGAATACTTGATCCTGTTTGGCTGAACTCACGTGGCGCAATTGCCCGATTTGATAGAGGAGCCATTGAAATTCGTATCATTGATATTCAAGAGTGCCCAGCAGCAGATTTGGCGGTTGCTAGTTTGGTAATTGCCTTTTTGCAAATGTTGGTCGATGAGAAAGGTCTCACCACCGAAGAGCAGCATGAGTTCAAAACAAATGATCTCTACGCAATCTTTAAGAATGTAATTCGTCATGCCGATCATTCTATAATCAGAGATAAGACTTACCTTAAGGCATTTGGATTTGAGGCCAGCGAAGAGGTTACCGCTTCCGACTTTTGGAAGAAAATGTTTCAAAAGTTGATGGGCTTGTATCCCGAAAGGCTTAGCCCATGGGAAACTCAAATTCGCATGATATTAGATCAAGGCACTTTGGCCAATAGAATTTTGGAAAGCGTTGACCATAATAGCGAACATAGCAATTTAAAGATGGTCTACAGGGAGTTGACCGACTGTTTAGAAAACAACGAAATGTTTAATCCATGTCTCGAAGGAGCTTAATAATTACATGCGAGCACGCAGGAAATGAGATTCCTGAGAACTACAAATACTTATTTAAAAATGCCGATGACGAGATAAAATCGCATCGTGGCTGGGACCCAGGAGCCGCAAATGTGGCCTCGGCAATGGGTGCTGCTTTAGGCATTCCTGTCTTTTTGCACACAACCTCCAGATTGTTGGTAGAAGCGAACCGATCTTTAAAAAGCCCTCAACTTTTTAGTGAATATGGTAAAGAGCTTGAACCTTCTGTCAAAACCTTCATTCTCGATAAATACTATCATCCGTATAGAAAAGCGGTGGTTGCTTCTGTGAATAAGGCGATTGAAAATCATTTCGAAGTGGCCCATTTTTCCATCCATTCTTTCACTCCAATTTGGGAAGGAAAGAGAAGAACAACGGATATAGGTATTTTATATGACCCTGATCGTAAACCAGAAGCTAAGATCGCACTGCAATTGCAGGCTAAACTTCAGGCGCTTGCGCCCTTGCTAACAATTGATTTGAATGAGCCTTATAAAGGCACTGACGATGGATTTACCACCTATTTACGGAAACAATATCCAATAAAAGACTACTCAGGGATTGAAATTGAAATTAATCAGCGCTTTCATTTTAATAAGGAATTAACCTCTATTGGCTTTTTGTTGCAACAGGGGCTGGCTTCGTTGAAACAATAAGAAGGTGGATAGCAGCTTTCAATATTTCCTTTTAATTCCAAAACCCTAAGGAATTGAAAAGACTATATTTGCCTGTCTGAACTAATGATATGCAACAGCTACTTCAAGATGTAATCGTGCTTGCCAAAGAAACCGGAGAATTCATTCGGCAAGAATCAAGAAATTTCGATTTGGCCAAAATTGAATACAAAGGCAAAAACGACTTGGTGTCTTATGTAGATAAGGAAGCAGAAAAGCGTATTGTCAAAGGTTTGAACGCCATACTGCCTGGCTCGGGGTTTATTGCCGAAGAAGGCACGTCTACTAAAAAATCAGATACTTACAATTGGATCATCGATCCCTTGGATGGTACAACCAACTTCACTCACG
This sequence comes from Cytophagales bacterium CG12_big_fil_rev_8_21_14_0_65_40_12, assembly GCA_002786855.1. GTDB lineage: Bacteria > Bacteroidota > Bacteroidia > Cytophagales > Cyclobacteriaceae > Roseivirga. The sequence goes on along the minus strand of PCUU01000024.1, from coordinate 79,803 downwards.
GAGTCCCAGTTTTTGCGGTGTCCATTGCCTTGATGAAACGCAACGAGTTGGTATTGGGTGTTGTTTATGAAATCAATCGAGATGAATGTTTTCATGCGGTAAAAGGACAAGGTGCTTACCTCAATCACTTTGCAATAAAGGTATCTCCTGTCGAAACCATTGATAAAGCCTTATTAGCAACGGGTTTTCCATACTATAACTTCGACCAAATGCAGCAATACTTGGCCATTTTAAATGAGTTTATGAAAGGAACGCATGGACTGAGAAGAATGGGGAGCGCAGCTGTCGATCTTGTGTATACGGCCTGTGGTAGATTCGAAGGATTCTTCGAGTATAACCTCCAACCATGGGATGTTGCAGCTGGGGCTTTGATTGTAAAAGAAGCAGGTGGCTTGGTAACAGATTTCAAAGGGGGCTCAGATTTTCTTTTTGGCCGACAAATCATTGCAGGCAATCAGGTGCAGCCTGAAATGCTCAAAATGATTCAGAAGTATTGGGTTTAATAGGTTAGTTGAACCTACCCGCTTGGTCGAATCCCGTTTTCTAATTTTTTCTTCTTAAAATATTCAACTATTTCAGAAGGCGTCATTTTGCTCAATTTCGAGCTTATTATTGTTCTTTGATCTCTCATGAACTTCACGGCATCGAACTCTTTTTGTTTAGTCTTCATAGTTCATTAATTCTCTTGGTGAACGAATTTCTATTTGATGGTAGCCATTTTTAATATTTATAGAATTGTAACCACGGATACGATTGACATTTACAATATGTTTAAAATTCCAACTAATGAGAATGTCGGCATTGTTAATTGTAGCCAGAGCTATATGCAAACAATCAGCAAAGCTTGTTTTACCTACAACGTTTTCTTCAATATAGCTCATTGCTAATTCAACAGCTTCGAGCGTTTCTTCAATAAATTCCGTGCTTTCGGCTTTCAGGCTCACCACAAGCTCTTTTACAGAGATAGGTGCTTTTTCTAACTCCTGTTGAGTGACGGTTGAAAATAACACCATGAATTCATTGTTCAATATTCGAGTGAAAAGAGGTTTTGTGAATTCTTCAAATTCGGAATCGAAATATCCTCCAAAGACTGAGGTATCAATATATATCCGTTGTTTATTCATTCCCTTAAATTTAAATGATATTCATTTCATTTTTGTTAGGTAACAGCTTTTTCAATGGCTTCCCCATTTAAGCTAATTCAAAAACAGCAGGTTATTTGGAATAATTCTAAATAAAAACGAACTTCGCCAGCGAGTTAAGGGTTAAGCCTTCAGAAGTTAAATTGAATGGAAGAAGTTGTAGTAGGTATCGTTTTTTTGATTGCGGTTTTGTACATCGGCAGGCACTTCTATAACCAATACAGGGCCGACAAAGGCTGTCCTAAAGGCTGTGGCTCATGCGATATTGCCAAAGAAATGAAAAAGGCCGAAGTGAGAATCCCCGATCACTTGAAAGGCTAAGCCCAAATCTTCGTTCCTTCAGAACAATTCTTACACATTTCGATTTCGCTACGCGATTTGATCAAAGACTGTCTAAAGTTTTGATAAGCAGCTCCGCGCCAAACTTGCTTAAAGGTTGTTCCCTGCATACTGCCTAATTGGTAATGCGCATCTTTATCGAAGCAGCAAGGCACAACCTTTCCATCCCAAGTGATTACGCACGAATGCCACATTTTCCAGCAGTGATTAAGCAAACGGTTTTTGATTTCCCATTTACCACTGGCTGTTTTGCGATAGCGAGCGTATTTCTCAATAGTCGGAATTAAGTCCGAACCATTTTCATAGTCATAAATCTGGGCGGTTTTAAAAGCGACTTCGTCTACGCCTAAATCTTTGGCTAATTTTTGGACATCATCCAATTGATGCTCATTCGGCTTTACCACCAAGTATTGAAAAATAATGTGCGGAGTTTTACTCTTCAGCTCCTTTTTCCAGCGGACAATGTTTTGTGTGCCTTCAATTACCTTTTCCAATTTTCCACCAACACGATATTGCTCATAGGTTTCTTGCGTGGTGCCATCAATGGAAATGATCAATCGGTCCAGCCCAGACTCAACAGTAGCTTTGGCATTTTTATCATCTAAATAATGGGCGTTGGTGGAGGTGGCCGTATAGACTTTCTTTTTGGAGGCATATTTTACGTGCTTCAAAAAATTAGCGTTCAAATAAGGCTCTCCTTGAAAGTAAAAGATCAAATAACTCAGTCGTGGGGCAAGCTCATCAATGGTTTTTTCAAAAACCTGATCGGTTAACATTCCTGTGTCTCGGGTAAAACTGCGCAAACCGCTAGGGCATTCGGGGCAGCGTAAATTACAAGCAGTGGTGGGTTCTAAAGAAATGCTCGTGGGCATTCCAAAATGAATAGACTTCCTAGTTAGTTTTGAAAGCCAATAACTGCCCACCAACTGAAACAGGTTCCAAATGCGCAAAGGGCTTAATTTGGAAGCATAATTTAAACCATCGGTTAAATTCCTGTTCATGGCATCAAATTAGGTCGGCAAAATGCACTTTCAAAACACAATGAGTTTTTAATCTGATAACTCTCTTTATCTTCGTATTACTCAATCGAATTGCACATGAAGCGCTTTTTCTACTTTTTGGTTTTCATTATAATTTGTGCTTCGCTAAAAGCTCAATTCAGCACTTTGTCTGGTCAGGCCGAAGTAAGTGTAATTACCATTGGCCCAGGCTCAGAGTTGTACGATAGCTTTGGTCATGGAGCGCTGCGCATCCGCGACCCTTATTTGAACATAGATTATGCCTACAATTATGGCACCTATGAATCCTTTCAAGATGGCTTTTATGTAAAATTTGCTCAAGGGAAATTGCTCTATAAGCTAGCAGTGCAAGATTTTAGAAGTTTTTTGGGCAATTATCAGAGCCAAGGCAGATGGGTAACGGAACAGGTGTTGGACTTGACCAATGATGAAAAACAACAGATTTTTAATTTCATCCAAAATAATGCACTTCCAGAAAACAGCCGCTACCTCTATGACTTCTTCTTTGATAATTGTGCCACGAGATTAAGAGATGTTGTTCAAGATGCTTTAGGCGACAAGCTTCAATTTCATCAGGAATATTTAGGTAGGGAAGACACCTTCAGGGATTTGATTCAAGAGAACACCTTTAATCATCCGTGGTGGGATTTTGGTATCGACATCGCCTTAGGTGCTGTCATCGATGTAAAGGCAAAGCCAGAAGAGTACATGTTTCTGCCCGATTATGTGATGGGCGCTTACGATCATGCAACCATAAACAGAAATGGTGTGGAAATCCCAGCCGTTAAGGCGACCAACAAACTATTCGAAGAGGATTATTATGAAGTGGCCAAAGAGAGTATTTCACCTTGGATGATTTTCTCGTTATTGGCCATAGTAGTGGTTATACTTACTTACCGCGACATGGCCCAAATGGTAAGGGCGCGTTATCTTGATTTTACCATTTTGTTGATCACAGGGCTGGTGGGCCTTGTAGTGCTCTTACTCTGGTTTGCCACGGACCATACTGCCACTGCCAAAAATATGAATGTACTTTGGGCTTTCGCGCCTAACCTGATTGTGGCATTTTTTATTGTGAGAAGGAATGTACCTGCCTGGGTGCGTGTTTATATTCGCCTGCTATTTATCCTGTTATTGGGCATGTCCTTGATTTGGGTCTTCCAAGTGCAAGTATATTCTATTGCCATGTTGCCTATTATGCTGCTTTTGGCCGTCCGCTACGCTTATTTATGGGTAAAGGGTTTGGCTTGATTTTATCTTTTTTAGCCCTGAAACAAGCGCATTTTTGATTAACGGCTTCTCAGTACAGGGTGGTTTTTTAGCAAACGATGGTTATCGAACCATTTTAGCCATATTTAACATCTGTGTTTAGTCCGAATGCTTCGAATAGCTTTAAATTGCTTTAAATTGGTGTTGGATGAATTTACAGATTACCTATTTGAAGGCTCTACTTATGATTTTGGTGCTCACACTATTCGCTTGTGAGCAAAAAAAAGATAATAGTCAAAAGTCTTTTGGTTCGGAATTTAGTGTTAATAATTCTATAACCTATGTAAAAGTCGATAGTCTAGGCCTGACCATCTACCCTTCAGAACCACATGTCTTCCAAATTGAAGGACAAGATTTCCTTTATGTTTATAACCGCCCTTTGCATAGTTTGGATGTTTACAACTTGACAGAAAGGCGTTTTAATTACCGAATTATGCTGGCCAAAGAAGGCCCTAATTACATAAATAAGTTTTACAAACTGAATGTGCTTAGGCCTGACAGCCTGTATGTTATGGGCGCTGGTAAATTATATTTGATCGATGATTCAGGTAGATTACTAAAAGCTTACAATATGGACTTTGGTAATTATGAAGGCACAATTAGTGGACAATTTAGGACACCAAACGAGGCTAATTTCAGCATAGAAGGATCGGAAATGATAGGCTTTTTTCAGCATGACAATGCAAGGGGATCTGGAAAAAATGGAGAAGCTTTTGAACAGTCAATTCTAGGGCTTTATGATTTGGACAATGAAATTTTGAGCTTTCTCCCCATCTCATACTCTAGTTTTATAATAGAAAATGACGAAGACTTTGCCGAAATACGGCCTAATTTATCATTTCAAGGGGGTAGACTTTTTTATGGATTTCCAGTAGAATCAAATATCTATGAATATGATTTCCTTACTCAGAAAAGTAAGATGCATTCTGCCGAAAGTAAGTTTTCTGAAAATAAAGCGAAAAGGCAATCACAGCACTCTGATTATGATTATCGCAATGATGGCACTTGGTTTAATAGGCTAAACCAGTACCCAGAAAAACCATATTTTTATCGTACACATTGGGGAAGCCAGCATAAACTTAGGCCTGACGGTGAGCCAACCGATGCCTCTACAAAACCTGGCTACATTATGTTTTTCGATAATGAACTGAAGGTGATTGATGAAATCAAAATTGATGATAACTGCTATTTAGAGGGAAGCTTTGCTACAGATGAAGGCATATTCTTTTGGGCAAAGGATGGTGAAGATGAATCTCAAATAAAGTTTTGTCACTATTATATCGAGTAGTTGTAATCCAGGTCATCCGTATTATATTATTGCACCTTCTCAGATGAATTTTGTGGTTTTGCTGAGGGGTGTCTAGTTTTAGCCTAACTGAGCAAGATTCGGGTTTTAATCGCTGCTGCTTTGCTTAACCTTTGTTCTCATTAAATCATTAAATTTTGGAAATGATGAACAATCAAAATTATGTTAACTATCAGCGAATAGCCGAGGCCATTGATTATTTGCAGCAGCATTTTAAGCAACAACCCAATTTGGATGAAGTGGCCGAAAAGGTAAACCTAAGCCCTTTCCACTTTCAAAGAATGTTCACAGATTGGGCAGGGGTAAGTCCGAAGAAATTCTTGCAATACATCAGCATTGAGCATGCCAAGCAAATGCTAAAAGAAAAGCAGGTGACCGTGTCCGATGCCGCTTATGAAACAGGTCTTTCTGGCACAAGTAGACTTCACGACCTGTTTGTGAATATTGAAGGAATGACTCCAGGAGAATTCAAGAACGGGGGAGAGAAATTGTCAATCAATTATAGTTTTGCCGAAAGCCCTTTTGGAAACATCATAGTAGCTTCCACCCAAAAAGGGATTTGCCATATGGCCTTTGCAGAAAACGAAACGGATGGGTTAGCTGTGCTGAAAAACCATTTTCCCAAAGCGGAATTTCAGCAAATGGTAGATCTCATCCAGCAGAATGCACTTTACATTTTCACTCACGATTGGCAAAAACTAGACAAGATTAAGCTCCATTTAAAAGGAACAGATTTTCAACTTAAAGTATGGAAGGCGCTGTTGAATATACCCTTTGGTTGTCTTACAACCTATGGAAACATCGCCTCGAAAATAGAAAAACCCAGTGCTTCAAGGGCGGTAGGTACGGCCATTGGTAGTAACCCTGTTGCTTTTTTAATTCCATGCCATAGGGTCATTCAAACCAGTGGTAATATGGGGGGCTATATGTGGGGTTCAACTCGAAAAACGGCAATCATTGGTTGGGAAGCCGCCAAAACCAAGATCTCTATTTAATCAGCCATGACGATTCAAGAAAGAATAACCGCTGTCAATTGGGCACAGGTTGCGGAAGAAATGCATCAAAAGGGATATGCAATAATATCAGATTTTTTAAGTAGGGTTGATTGCGAGGAATTGATTGCCAATTATGATCGAAAGGGAAGTTATCGAAAAACAGTAGTGATGGAGCGTTATAGATTTGGTTTGGGAGAATACAAATACTTTCAATATCCATTGCCAGAAATGATCCAACAAATTCGGGAAAGCTTGTATCCAAGACTTGCTCCAATTGCTAATCTTTGGATGAAGGTTTTAGCGATAGAAAAGCAATTTCCCGATTCCTTTCTGGCTTTGCAAAAGCTATGTCATGCCGCTGGTCAACTTCAACCCACGCCTTTGATTTTGAAATATGGCAAGAGCGGCTTTAACACGCTGCATCAAGATTTGTATGGTGAGGTTTATTTTCCAATTCAGGCGGTGATGTTCTTAAACCAACCCGATCAAGATTTTACGGGAGGGGAATTTGTTTTGACCCAACAAACGCCAAGAGCGCAATCGAAAGCCATAGTCTTAAAGCCCAACCGTGGGGATCTGGTAATTTTCACAACAAATTTTCGACCCATAAAGGGAACAAAAGGCTATTATCGAGTTAATATGAAGCATGGCGTTAGCGAGGTGCATAGTGGAGAAAGGCATACGCTCGGCATAATTTTTCACGATGCGTTGACTTGATTTAATGATTGAACATAACTCGATAGGTGATGCTGACTTGCACCTAAAGCTAAAATCGAAAGAGCTTACTTTGGGCGGTAACCGAAAACTTAAAATTTACGGAGCGCTGAGTTGCACTTCAGGGAAAAGGATGAAAAAGGAAAACAGGGTGTTTTTCTATTCGGTAGATGAAGCTAAATTGAATGGTTTTCGTCCCTGCGGACATTGCATGAGAACAGCATACTTAAATTGGAAAAATGAACCTCTTCCCTCAAGAAATAGACAAAACTAAAAACTGGTTGCCTCAAGATGGTACGGTAAACTATTACGGTAAACTGATGTCTTCCGAAGAATCTAATTTCTACTATAGAGCTCTTTTGGATGGAATTGAATGGAGAAATGATGAGGCAGTAATTTTCGGAAAGCACTACATCACCAAGCGGAAAGTGGCTTGGTATGGAGATCAGAGATTTGAATACAGTTACTCTAATATTACAAAACATGCCTTGCCATGGACGCCTGAGTTGATCAAATTGAAAGCTCTGGCAGAGGCAAAATCTGGAGAAACTTATAACTCCTGTTTGCTTAACCTTTACCATTCGGGTGAAGAAGGAATGGCTTGGCACAGCGATGGAGAAAAGGACTTGAAGAAAAATGGAGCGATTGCTTCCATGAGTTTTGGGGCAGAAAGAAAATTCGCTTTCAAGCATAAAGAAACAAAAGAGAAGATTGAGATCTTCTTAGAAAATGGCAGCCTTTTGGTGATGAAAGACACCACTCAAAGCCATTGGCTTCATCGCTTGCCTCCCACAAAAATGATCAAAACCCCACGTGTAAATTTGACTTTTAGAACGATTGTGAGGTGAAGATAAATACTTGAATGTTTGAGATTGCTTCACGTCATCATTTAGTAAAAAATGAACCAAGACAGGTTCGCAATGACGGTTACCCTTGTAAGTCTGTTCGAACTGTCATTGCGATAAATCTGTAGAGTAGTGGATGATGAAGAGGCAATCTTTAGAATAATTAATTCAAAGTATAGATCACTTCGCACAATCTCTTCTATCGACTTTCAGACTTTTGTGCTTCCCAATCCAAAAGAATTTCACCCATCCAAAAAACCTACTGACATAGGGTTGTCACAAGTGGCCTTTAAGTTTATATCATAATCAAAAAACACAGATCATGAAAAACGAAACATTACCAGCTTTCATTAGCCCAAACGATTTTTTAAACCATTGGCAAGGACACAGGAGCCTAACCCGTAAGGCGATTGAAGCTTTTCCGGAAGACAAACTTTTTAGTTATTCAGTAGGCGGAATGCGGCCATTTTCTGAGCTAGCGCTCGAAATGATCCACATGGCTGTGCCGAGCGTAGCAGGTATTATCACCGGAGAATGGAAAACCTTTGGCGAATCCGAGGCAGAAGAAAAACCTACCACTAAAACTGGACTTCTTAAACTTTGGGACGAATCAACAGAGAAATTGAATGAGTTATTTCCTCAAATTAGGATTGAGCGTTTTCAAGAAGTAGAAAAGGCTTTTGGTCAATACGAGGGCACCAACTATGCTTTGATTTTTTACTGCATCGATAACGAAATCCACCACCGAGGTCAAGGTTATGTATACCTTAGAACTTTAGGAATCGAGCCTCCATTTTTCTGGGAAAGAGGTTAAGCAGGGATTCAAGATGTAGGCTAATCCTTGAGTCTTCTCATTTTAAAAGTTTGCTGGTCGCTCGATTTCTCCGAGTGACTTTGCTCATTTTTTCCATCTACTCATTCTTGTTTGCAACGAGTATGTTGTAATGTAGAACGGAGATTCCCGTTTTCACGGGAATGACGATCAATTATCCTTCTCGAAATTCATTCAAAACCTCTTGAATCGCCTCTCGAATCAAATCGCCTTCAAAGCCTTTCATGGCTAGGTGTTGGCTAAGTTTGCCTTTGATGATGTAATCGTTTTGCCCCTTCAAAGAAGGAAGTTTTTTTTCTGCATGCTTTTTCAAAGTGGCGTAATAGGCATCAGGATCAATTTCTTCTATACCCTTTTTAATGCAATACTCCGAAATTTTGTGTGGTTTTAAGCTTTGCAGGATCTTTCGCTTGCCCCAGCCCTTCATTCTAAATTTTCCACCAATAAATGCTTTTGCAAATCGCTCTTCATTGATAAAATTTTCTTGAATCAGCTCCGAAATTACTTCCTCCACTTCGTTTTGATGCAGGCCATAAGTATATAATTTATCCCTAACTTCTTGCTGAGAGCGTTCCTGATAAGCGCAATAGTCAGCAGCCTTCAGTTTTGCTACTTTAGGGTCGAGCCGCATTCGTTTTCGTTCTTCGTTCTCAAAAGCCATCGAACTAAGATAGAATGAATTATCTTTGGGGCGAAACGCGAAAAAATCAAATCATGAGAAAAAAGATTGTTGCTGGTAACTGGAAAATGAACAAAAACCTAAGTGAAGGCCTTGCCTTAGCTTCGGAAGTAGTGAACATTGTCAATGATGAATTGAATGACGATGTCACTGTGGTGTTGTGTACTCCATTTATTCATCTTTCGCAGGTTGCCAAAATTGTGGAAGGTAGCGGCAAAGTATTTTTATCGGCTCAGAACATCAGCGAGCACGAATCGGGGGCATATACCGGTGATATTTCTATTGAAATGGTGAAATCAACAGGCGCTGAATATGTGGTGCTTGGACACAGCGAGCGCAGAGAATACCACAACGAATCCAATGCACAATTGGCGAAAAAGGTAGATTTGACATTGGCCAATGGCTTAACTCCAATCTTCTGCTGTGGCGAATCTTTAGAAATTCGTGAATCGGGAAAGGAAGTAGCTTACGTTACCAATCAATTGACCGAAAGCCTTTTCCATCTTACAGAAGATGAAATTCAAAAAGTGGTAATTGCGTATGAGCCAATTTGGGCCATCGGAACAGGTAGAACGGCTTCGTCTCAACAAGCACAAGACATGCACAAATCATTGCGCGATTTCTTGGCAGGCCAATATGGTCAAGAAGTAGCGGATGAAATTTCGATTCTATATGGTGGAAGTGCCAAGCCAGACAATGCACCTGAACTTTTCGCTCAACCTGATGTAGATGGAGGTTTGATTGGTGGGGCTTCTCTAAAAGCTAGAGATTTTGTTTCAATCGCAAAATCGTTTTAATCCCATAATTATGAATTACATCGAAATCAAAGTGCACTGCGACTCGCCTTTTGCAGATATTCTTATCGCAGAAATGGGCGAATTGGACTTTGATACTTTTGTGGAAACCGAAGTAGGCTTTGATGGCTATATATCAGAAGAGATTTTTAGCCATCCGGCTCTGCAAACCCTTTTTAACAAATACAGAAAGCAAACCCGCATTTGGTATGAGTTAAAGAAGATTCCGAAAGAAAATTGGAATGAAGAATGGGAGAAAAATTATGATCCTATTGAAATTGGGGATGATATTTTCGTTCGCGCTACTTTCCATGAATCAAAGCCAGGTTTCAAACATGAAATCATCATCCATCCGCAAATGTCGTTTGGAACTGGGCACCACGAAACAACTCATCAAATGTTGGCGTTGCAGTTAGAGCTTGACCATGTGGGCACGAAAGTGCTTGATGTTGGATCTGGAACGGGGATTTTGGCCATAATGGCTTCCAAATTAGGGGCTGTGGAAGTTTCGGCCACCGATATTGATGATTGGTGTATCGAGAATGCCAAAGAGAACTTCGCCCTAAATGGTATTGAACCTAAGCAAGTGCTTTTAGGCACCATCGATGAATTCACTTTTGATGAGCCTTTTGATATTCTTTATGCCAACATCAATAAGAATGTATTATTGGCTGAAATGGAATACTATTCAAAATTGACCAAGTCAGGCGGGTATTTATTCTTAAGTGGATTTTATACCGAAGACGAGGCCGATCTTTTAGAATGTACGGCAGCCAATGGTTTTGAAAAGATAAAATCTACAGAAAGGAAAAATTGGGCGGCAATTCTGCTAAAGAAAGTTTGATTATCTATCATAAATTTGAGGTTTTATACGTTATTAAGGGTCAGTCAATGGGCAAAAAATGGTCGAATTGAAAAAAGTCTTGTTTACAGTTCTTTTTAGTATTGCCTTTTCAAGCTTTGCCCTTGGGCAGAATGAATTGGCCAAAGACTCGATCGTTTATACAGCCGATATTCAAAGAATCTTTACCACGCCTAATCCAGCCAGCTTTGGCCCAGATTACCAACCTTTCATAGAGAAATGGCAATCGGGCGGTTTTACGACTGAACAGAAAAACCAGATCGGTCAGAGTCTTCTCAACATGGAGAAAAAGGGCTTTCGTCCAAGGTTCGATTTCAAAGGCATATTTAATATTCTAAGTTCTGCTGAAGACAAAGCAGGTTTTAACCAAGATCAGTTCAATGCCTTAGTGAAGGCTTGTTTGAGGGTTTCAGAAGATTACGACAAAAAGATTATCGATCAGTTTTATCAATACGCTGCCTTTTTTATCACAGACAAAGCACTTTATAAAGACCGTAGTTATGGTATTTATGTAGAGAATGGAAGTTCAGAGCTCAAATTCAATGGTTATGATGATTTCGAGGACGAAGCTCCCGTAGTGCAGGAACAGCAGGGGCCAGATGCTATTGAGCTACTCCTGATGAAGGAACAAGGTATCGTTCAGGAAGATACTCCAAAAGTAAATCCAGCCGATGAACCCTTACCTTCTTTACCTCTTGTGATGGGGCCAGTAATCGAATTCAAGAACATTGACTTGGTATTTCTGAATAGGTTGGATACAATCTACCTCAAAGGAACTTCAGGTACTTTTTCTTTCGAAACCTTAGAATTCAAAGGACAAGGGGGAGCAGTAGATTGGACGAACGTAGGTTTACCTGCTGAAAGCACTTATGCGAAACTCCGAAACTACGCTTTCTTTGTAACTCAAACAGATATAAGGTTCGAAGAAACCTACTTCCATTATTCTGGCAAGTTAAACGACCCCGTTTCTGGTGCTGTTGAAATTACCTTAACCCCTCAGCGCACCACAGTAGACAGTTATCCAAAGTTTGTTTCTGATTATGCCGATGCACCCATCAACGATTTAGGAACGTCTGAACTTAGCTATAAAGGGGGGGTGAGCTATGAAGGCCGTCAGTTCTTTAGCCGATCTGCCTTCAATGAACTTTCCACGCTAGAGGCCATCATTGATGGCAAAAGAAAATTTAAGGCGCAGGGATCAGCCTTTTTCTTTAACAAAGAAGACTCTGTGGTCACTTCGCCACAAGCGCAAGTAACAATTTATCATGGCGCAGACTCTATTTATCATCCAGCGGCTGAGTTTTCTTATCAATATGGTCGATACATGCTCGGCTTAGAGCCTCAAAAAAAGGACTTTAGAACAACCCCTTTTAATTCATCTTACTACAATGTTGACTTAACGGGCGACCGACTTACATGGAATGTAAAATCCGACAGCCTGAACATTACCATCCTTTCGGCACGAACAGAGGTACCCCTGGTGGTAGAATCCAAAAACTTTTTTAGTGCGGCCAGGTATAACGGACTTTCTCAGCTTTACAATTTTCATCCCTTGATTTTAGCGGTAAAGCAAGCCCAGAAATATGAACCTAAAAACGAATTCTTTCTGAACGAATTGGCCGAGGAGCGCAAGCTCAACATTGGAATTTTGAAGCGCACCATGATCGACTTGATGTCCAAAGGAATGGTGCTTTATAATGGCTACACCGATCAGGTGATCATTACAGAAAAGGGCCTGCATTATTATGATGCCGGACGTGACGAGTCAGATTTTGATGATTTGGTAATTCCTTCCATCATCAGCTCATCCCCAAATGCCACCATAGATTTGTTAAATGATACGCTGGTGGTCAGGGGTGTAGAGCAATTTTTTGTGAGTGATTCACTGGATGTTTTGATCACACCTAAGGATGGTATTGTCAAAATCCTTGAAAACAGAAATATAGAATTTGATGGTGCTTTGGAAGCAGGGAATTTTCAGTTCAATGGCCAAAAGTTTAAATTCAGGTACGATACTTTTCTTATTCAATTGACCCAAATTGACTCAATTAAACTAGAGGTTGAGGTGTCTGAAGGACGAAGAGAGGTGTTGAACAACCAATTGGTTAACACCTCAGGCACCCTGTTGATCAACGACCCCAATAATAAATCGGCCAGGGTTTCAAAACCTGATTATCCAATTTTCTCTACCGACCAAAGTGCCAATGTTTTCTTCGACAAAAGTAAGGTTTTAGGAGGCGCTTATGACAGCACGGTGTATTTTGACGTTCCTCCGTTTGTATTAGACAGTGCCTCGAAAGCAGACCCATCGGCCTATGAGTTTCAAGGCACTTTTCATTCCAATGGTATTTTTCCAGATTTTAAGGAAAGCCTAAGGGCCATGCCCGATAAATCCTTTGGTTTTATTCATGCAGTACCCGATTCAGGCTATAATTTGTACAATACCTCAGGTAAGCTTTATGGCGAAATCAATATGGACCAGTCAGGGCTTTCATCTCCAGGAGTAATAGAGTTTTTGACGGGTACTTTTAATGCAGAAAGAGTCACTTTTTATCTAGATTCCATGTACTCCAAGAAAGGAATTGATGGAAGCATTGTGGCTGGGACCTTGAATGGAACGTCTTACCCATCGGTTAAACTAGCGCGTTATGAAATCAACTGGTTGGCTAAAAAGGACAGTATGCTGCTTCGAAATTTAGAAAACCCGTTCAAGGTTTATGACAGTCTGGGCACATTTGATGGAACCATGGCGCTTTCTACTAAAGCGCTCTACGGAAATGGAGAAATGAAAATGCAAGGCTCCACTACCAAGTCCAAGAATTTTACGATGGGAGAAACACTTTATGAAGCCCGTAATTCGAGTTTTGAGTTGAGCTCTGCCAATCCAAAACAACCCATTTTAAGTTCTGAAGATGTACGGGTTGATTATGATTTGGCGAGAAACAAAGCCAATATTCAGCCCGAGGTGCAAGGAATGGCCGCCCTCTCATTCCCCTTCGCTCAATATAAAACTTCCATTCCAAATGCAGAATGGGACATTGAGAACAAGGTGATCACCATGGTAAAACCAGATACTGTACCGCTTGAGAAATCCTTCTTTTATTCCACAAGAAAAAGCATGGACTCTCTCGTCTTCTCAGGGACTAAGGCCCTTTATGATATCGAAAAGCAAGAATTGAAGGTAGAAGGAATCCCCAATATCGTGGTGGCCGATGCGCTGATTTCGCCTGAGAATAATGAGGTACTGATTCTTGAAAACTCTGAACTGGGCATCTTGAAAAACGCAGTCGTAGTTTTTGATACTGCGAATACCAATCACCGTCTTTTCAATGCAGAGATAGAAATTCTTTCCCGAAAGCGCTTTAGAGGCGTTGGTACTTATGAGCTGGTTACGGTACAAGACACTTTCGCCATCAAGTTTGACGAGTTTAAATTCGTAGAAGACAAAGAGCATGGGCTTTTCACCAAATCAAGTGGTGATGTCAAAGCCGAGGATGGCGTCATCGTGTCGCCAGGATTTACTTTCAAGGGAAAAATTTACATGTATGCCTTTAGAAAGGCCTTGGAATTAAGTGGTGCTGTAAAACTGAATTTGCAAAAATTGAAAGAAAAAAACGTTTGGATCGAATACGAATCCAATGATGATATTTCTGAAGTGGTCTTTGATTTTGACAAGGCAAGAACAGAGTTTGGCGAACCACTTACTGCAGGTTTGCATTTCAACAAGGGCGAGATTTACCTTTCGTTCATCACAGAAAAAAGAGGTTTTGACGATGACGATTTCTTTATCCCCAAAGGAGGAGAACTCTCTTATGACCAATCGACAGGATCGTATAACATAGCCAATCCTGACAAGCGCGATGACCCCGCAAATTTTTATCAAGGCAGTATGTTTTCCTATAATGAAGATACTCAGGATGTATCTTTTGAAGGCAAACTCAATTTTGTGAGCCCGCTTAGCAAAGGCCTTTCTGTGCAAGCTTCGGGCAAGGGCACCGGTAACTTGGACTCAGCTGATTTTAAAGTAAATGCCATGCTCGTCATGGATTTTGGTTTGCCAATCACAAGCGTGCCGCTTATGGGTCAAAATCTGAGAGAAATGGGGGATAAGCTTGGCGTGCGCAGAGCACATGACGATCGCTCTGACCTCATTTATAAGGTGGCCGAATTCATTGGGGATGAGGCGACAAAAAAATGGGACAAATCATATCAAACAGTGCCAATTCCTTTGGTAAATGCTTCCAGCGCAGGCGAGCTTATGAAGAACTTGGTCATCTCGAATGTTGACCTTAGATGGTCGAAGCAGTTAAAAACCTTTTACAGCGAAGGCAAAATCAGCCTAAGTAATGTCAATAATCTTGACCTTAATATGGAAGTCGATGGCTTTGTTGAAATTAAAAAAACACCTGAGGGCGACCTCGTCAATGTCCTTTTGCAAATGACCGAAGGCACTTGGTATTATTTTACCTATGATGGCTTTAGTTTGGGTACCTTCTCTTCAAACGAAGCCTTTAATGCATCGCTTTTGGGCGATGGAAAGAAAGGCAAGATTACCAATTCAAAGGTGAATGTTTACACCCTTGAAGAAGTAATTGCCTGGACTCAGAATTACAGAAAGTTGTTCTACGGAATTGATGAGCCTTATCGTTTGGCAATGTCAGCCGATGGCAACCAAACCCTCAAGAAAAAAGAAGTTGTAGAGGGCGATGGTTTTTAACCATTGTCCTTTTCATAATCAACCATTGATACAATTATGAAAATTAGAACCTTCCTTAGCATTGCAGTTTTGGTTAGCGCAAGCTTTCTTCTCGATGCTCAAAACCGAGATTTCTTGCCTGCGGGTTTGCACAAAATGACAGCGCAAGAACAAAACGGAGTTCGGCTGAACCTGAGTTTACCAATGTATTTTGAAAATGGAACACAGCTGGACCAATTGGCAGCCATGAGGGCAATTGCTGGCCCTGATTATGGATACGAACTTTACGCTGATAATAAGGGAGCGCTGTCTGCAATTGTATTAGTAGAGTTACCAGCAGCACAAAGAGACGCTCGTTTAGCGCAAATGATGAAGCGGGCTGATACCACCGGAGACAAAAAGGGAACAGCAGCACCTAGTTTTATCGCCAAAAACATGAATTCCGATAGATTGGACTTGAACGAATTGAAGGGGTCAATTGTGGTGCTCAATTTTTGGTTTATTGGCTGCAAACCGTGCCAAGTAGAAATTCCAGAACTGAATGAACTCGTGGAGAAATACAAAAATCAGAATGTAAAATTTGTTGCTTTTGCTTTAGACGATCAAGCTGCAATAGAAAAGTTCTTGAATCGAAAGGCCTTTCATTACGATATCGTGCCAAGTGCCAGAAATGTAGCTCAAATCTATCAGGTGAGCAGTTACCCCTCGCATTATGTTTTGGACAAGGAAGGCAATATTCAATTTTTTCAGGCAGGGTATAATGGCGTTTTGACTAAAATCATCGACAAAAAAATAGAAGATCTATTGAAATAGAGCGGCACTTATCTTTTGCTCAATCCTTCACTTCTCTCTTCAAATTCAATTAAATTGCAAGCGTTAAAACTTAAATTTTGCTTGTCATGAACAATTATATCCAGTCCAATAAAGACCGTTTTTTGAATGAATTATTAGACTTACTGCGCATTCCCTCGGTTAGTGCCGACAGTAAGTTCAAAGGAGACGTACTAAAAGCAGCTGAATTTGTTCATGCCAAATTGTTGGAGGCCGGAGCCGATGTAGCCGAAATTTGTCCAACGGGCGGTCATCCAATAGTGTATGGTGAAAAAATGGTAGACCCCAAACTTCCTACCGTTTTGGTGTACGGTCACTATGACGTTCAGCCAGCTGATCCCTATGAACTTTGGGATTCACCACCATTCGAACCAGTAATCAAAACAACGGAGATTCATCCTGAAGGAGCAATCTTTGCTCGTGGAGCGTGTGATGATAAGGGCCAAATGTACATGCACATTAAAGCCTTCGAAACGATGATGCAAACGGGCAATCTAGATTGTAACATCAAGTTTTTAATCGAAGGAGAAGAAGAAGTTGGTTCAGACCACTTGGGTATTTTCTTAGAAGAGAATAAAGAAAAATTAGCTGCAGACGTAGTATTGGTTTCTGACACTGGCATCATTGCCAATGATGTGCCTTCCATCACAGTCGGTTTGAGAGGACTTAGCTATGTACAAGTTGAAGTGACAGGGCCTAATCGCGATCTGCACTCAGGCCTTTATGGTGGGGCGGTGCCAAACCCAATCAATGTGTTGTCAGAAATGATTGCTTCGCTTAAAGACGAAAACAAGAAAGTTAACATTCCAGGCTTTTATGCTGATGTGGTAGAGCTTTCAACAGAAGAAAGGGCTGAAATGGCCAAAGCGCCCTTTAATGAAGAGGAATACAAGAAATCAATTGGATTGAGTGGAACTGAAGGAGAAGCGGGATATTCCTCAATGGAACGCTCATCCATCAGACCGACATTAGATGTAAATGGAATTTGGGGGGGCTATATTGGCGAAGGAGCCAAAACGGTAATTGCATCAAAAGCCTACGCGAAGATCTCTATGCGATTGGTACCGAACCAAAACCCAGATAAAATCACCAAACTTTTCGAAGATCACTTTAAGGCCATTGCTCCGGCATCCGTTAAGGTGAAAGTCATGCCTCATCATGGAGGTCAGCCTGCCGTTACGCCAACAGACTCTCCAGCTTATTTGGCTGCTGCTAAGGCCATGGAAACTACCTTCGGTAAAGCGCCAATACCCTTCAGAGGTGGAGGCAGTATTCCGATTGTTGCCTTGTTTGAGCAGACACTTGGGATCAAAACCGTATTGATGGGATTCGGCTTGGATTCTGATGCAATCCATTCACCAAATGAGCACTATGGTGTATTTAATTATTTTAAAGGAATAGAAACTATTCCTCTCTTTTTCAAGAACTTCGCAGCATTAAGCAAGTAATTATACCGGTCAATCGATGTTTTTATAAAAGGTCGGTTGGCTTTCTTTGAATGAGAGGTAGGGTCATTGCTTTTTAAACGTATTGAATGATTGTGAACCCATAAGTGTTCGGTCAGTGATAAATTTTCGATTATGTTCAGGAGTATTGTTGTTTTTATTTCGCTTTTCTTTTCAGTTGCCCTTTTAGGACAGTTTCGTCAAACCCAAACTTGGTCTTACGATGCCTCTCAAAAGGAGGTGAAAGTGGGCGATGAAATTGAAATCATCTTTCGAGTTGCCTTAATTGAAAACTGGTATATCTATTCTAGCGATATCGATCCAGAGATTGGCCCAACGCCAACCACTGTTGAATTCGAAGAAAATGGTTCTTTTGAATTGATTGGCGATTTAATCCCTATTGAGCCAAAGAAAAAGTACGATGACATTTGGGGTGCCGACATCACCTATTTCTCAGAAAAAGGCGAATTTAGGCAGAAGGTGAAAGTGCTGAGCAAGGATTTTAAGCTGGCCGGACTTTTAGATTTTCAAACCTGTAGCGATGTAACAGGCCAGTGTATTCCGGGAGAACAGGAATTTGTAATCGATTTTGTAACGGTTTCCTCTGCCGAGGAGGAAGTAAAACAGGTTGAAGAAAAGGCAGTACCCAGCAAAGTAAATTCCCAGATTCAAGACAAGCCAACTAAAGACAAAGCTCCAACCGATGAAAGCTTTGATCATTTACTAGTACCAGAAGATGATGGCTCCTTATGGGGCTTTTTTATTGCCGCATTTCTTTTTGGATTGGCCGCCCTTTTAACGCCCTGCGTTTTCCCGATGATTCCGATGACGGTCGCTTTTTTTACAAATAGCAGTCAATCAAGAAGGCAGGCGGTTACGAAAGCGGTAGTTTATGGGATTTCTATTATCGTAATCTACATTCTGATTGGCCTGCTATTCACGAGTTTATTCGGAGTGGGTATCGCCAATGAATTGGCCACAGGGGCGATTCCGAACATTATCTTCTTTTCGGTATTCTTTATTTTTGCACTGTCATTTTTTGGTCTGTTCGAAATTGTTTTGCCCAGCGGTTTTGTCAATAGCATGGATCAGAAAGCAAATAAGGGCGGTTTTTTTGGCACCTTCTTTATGGCATTCACCTTGGTTTTAGTCTCATTTTCGTGCACTGGACCAATCGTAGGGACTATTTTAATTGAGTCTTTTCAAGGTCAGGTAATTAAGCCCGTAGTAGGAATGTTAGGTTTCTCAAGTGCTTTTGCCATTCCATTTACGCTGTTCGCTATTTTTCCTGGCATGTTAAAAGAGCTACCCAAATCAGGGGGCTGGCTGAACTCGGTAAAAGTAGTTTTGGGCTTTATTGAATTGGCCTTAGGTTTTAAATTTTTAAGCGTTGCCGATCAAGCCTATCACTGGGGATTGCTCGACCGCGACATATACATTGCTATTTGGCTTGTGATTGCCATTTTATTAGGGTTCTATTTGTTGGGAAAAATTCGTTTGCCACATGATAGCCCGACCGAAAAAACTTCAGTACCTCGATTGATTTTGGCCATTATCAGTTTCGTTTTTGCAATCTATTTGTTGCCAGGATTATTTGGTGCACCGTTGAAAGCACTATCGGGATATTTACCGCCATTGAGTACTCATGATTTCGCGATTAAAGCAATTATACAAGAAGAGATTGCAAAGGCTCAAATTTCTTCGCCATCAGCCACTAAAAACCAGTTTCCAACCAAAGTAAAATATGACGATATCCTTCATTTACCACATGGTATTCAAGGATTCTTCGACTATGAACAAGCGGTAAGCTATGCTAAAAAGGTAAAGAAGCCTTTGTTTATAGACTTCACAGGTCATGGCTGCGTGAATTGTCGAAAAATGGAAGAATACGTTTGGTCAGATCCTCAGGTATTAAAAAGGTTGAAAGAAGATTATGTAGTAGTAGCACTTTATGTAGACGATAAAACCACTTTACCTGAGTCAGAATGGTACACTTCCGAATATGATGGTAAGGTCAAGAAAACCCTTGGAAAGCAGAATTTCGACTTCCAGATCACGAGATTTAATGGCAATGCACAGCCTTACTATGTGCTTTTAGACAATAATGAAGAACCACTCCTTAGGCCAAAATCCTATGATGCCGAGGTGAGCAACTTTATTCAGTTTTTAGATAAAGGGCTAAAAGAGTTTGCCGCTCGATAGTCGTTTGGATTGCACGATTTTGTTTCCACTTTTGTTAGACAATGGCGATGCAAGAAAATACGATCAAAGACACATATCCTGTTCAAGGAATGCACTGCGCTGGCTGCGCTTCCTCCATTGAAAAAACATTAAAAGGTGCTTCGGGGGTCACTGAAGTTTCGGTCAATTTTGCTACCAATACGGTCAGCTTGGTTTATGACGAAGCGGAGACTTCATTCAAGAAGCTACAGCAGTTGGTGGACAAAGCGGGTTATCAACTGCAGGCCAAAGAGGAAAAATCGAAAGTAAATGAAGCGCGGAGCACGGATTTAGCCAAGACCAAACGGAGCCTGTTTTTCGCGATTGCACTTGCCTTAGTAGTCATGGTGCTCTCCATGTTTGTGGGCGAATTTCAGTATAAAAATGTATTGCTTTTGGTTTTGTCTGTGCCAGTAATCTTTGGTGCAGGGGCTCGATTCTTCACAAGTGCTTTTAAGCAAATCAAACACGGGGCGGTCAATATGGATACCCTCATTGCTTTCGGCACGGGCTCAGCTTTTCTATTCAGTGCCTTCAACACCATTTTTCCCTCTATTATTCAGCAGCAAGGATTGGCAGTTCATGTTTACTATGAATCCGTAGCAGTCATTATTGTATTCATTCTTTTGGGAAAGTACTTGGAAGAGAAGGCTAAGTTCTCCACCTCAAGAGCAATAGAGAAGCTCTATGAGTTACAGGTTAAAAAGGTAATTAAATTGGTGGATGGCAAGCAAGAAGAAGTCTTACTTGAGTCGTTGCAAATCAATGATACTATATTGGTAAAGGCTGGGGAGAAAATCCCAGTGGATGGCACGATTACCACTGGCCGTGCGGAGATCAATGAAGCCATGATTTCTGGTGAATCACTTTTGGTTGAAAAGGCGGAAGGCGATAAGGTAAGGGCGGGCACCATCAATAGTGATGGCAGTTTAGAGATTAGAACCGAGCAATTAGGTGAGAATACCGTCTTAGGGAAAATCATTCAAATGGTCACTGAGGCGCAAGGTTCTAAGGCACCTGCCCAGCAATTGGCAGATAAAATTGCCAGTATTTTTGTGCCGATTGTCCTTGGCTTAGCTGCGGTAACTTTCATTATCTGGTTTATTTTAGGCCCTGATCCATCACTTACATATGCCTTTGTCAATACTTTTTCAGTATTAATTATTGCCTGCCCATGTGCTTTGGGTTTAGCCACTCCCATGGCCATTATGGTAGGCATTGGTAAAGGCGCTAAACAGGGGATTCTCATCAAAGATGCCGTTGCCCTTGAAAACGCGTCAAAAGTCACTAAGCTTTTTGTGGACAAAACGGGGACTATTTCGGAAGGAAAATTAACCGTTACCGATTTTCACACCTTCTTTTCCGAAGAAAATAATCTTGAACTTTTGAGTATTCTAAATGGAATGGAAGCCACATCAAGCCATCCAATAGCCTCTGCTGTTACCGATTATTTAGAAGCCAACTACCACCTTTTCCCAATCCAAGTCAAGGACCTGAAAAACATACCTGGCCTTGGCCTCGAGGCCTCTTTAAGAGAAAATCGATTCAAAGTAGTGGGTAAAGCCGTAATTAAAGACTTAGTGCTTTCAGCCGAAGCTAAGCAAATTATAGATGAACAAGATAAAAAAGGCAGAACGCAAGTATTTTTCTTAAAAGATGATCAACTATTGGCTTTGATTGCCCTGAACGATACCGTTAAGAAGTCTTCTGCAAAACTGATTGCTCAGCTGCAAGCGAAAGGAGTCGAAGTAGAAATGCTTTCAGGTGATAATGAGCAAATTTGCGCGAATGTAGCCCGAGAAACAGGAATTAAGTTCTATCGGGCAAACCTTTTACCACAAGATAAATTTGAAATCGTAAAGCAGGCCAAGGCTGCTGGGCATGTTGTGGCTTTTGCTGGCGATGGCATTAACGATGCCCCTTCGATGGCCGAAGCGGATTTGGGCATTGCCATGAGTACTGGAGCGGATGTGGCCTTAGAAAGCGCATCGGTCACCCTGTTAAATGGAGATATTTCCAAGCTTTTTGAATTGATGGTGCTTTCAGAAAAAACCATCAAAAACATGAAGCAGAATCTGTTTTGGGCCTTTTTCTACAATGTAATTGCCATTCCTGTAGCTGCAGGTGTATTATTTCCTTTTTCTGGATTCTTGCTAAACCCAATGATTGCCGGGGCGGCCATGGCCTTCTCGTCAGTATCAGTTGTGTTCAACAGCTTGCGCTTGAGATAAAGTAGTGAAAATAGTTTCTTATCTCAGCCACATTTTTATTAATTTGCCGTTGAGAGGTTAAATCTAAGGCATGAACAAAAAAAATTTAGGAATTGTAGTGGCAATAATTGGCGTGGTAGCCATGTTTTTCTACTTCAATAATAACCTTCCAAAATCATCAATTCCACTAAGCACAGAATTCACTGAAGAGCCAGAAGTTGTCATCGCTGAACCCGAGTATAAATTTGGAATTTCATTAGATGAGTATAAAATCCTGGAAGGAAAGATTCAGCGGAACCAAACCATTGCAGATATTCTGCTCCCTTTTAACATCAGCAACCAAGATATTTTTAGTATTGACAGACTGTCCAAGGCCGTCTTTAGTGTTCGTAATTTTATTCCTAACCGCGATTACACGCTGTTTTATACAGAGGATTCTTTAAAAAGAGCAGCTTATTTTGTGTATGAGCCAAGCCCTCTGGAGTATGTGATTTATCAATTAAAAGATTCAATCGCCATTTATAAAGAAGAGCGTGAAGTCGAAGTGGTGGAAAGGACCATGTCTGGGAAAATCACAGTTTCTTTAGACCACGCCATTCGTGAAAATGGGGGCTCAGCCGCTTTGGTGAGTGCGGTAGCTGATGTTTTTGGATGGCAAATCGATTTTAGGGCACTGCAAGTAGGCGATTGGTTCAAATTCATTTATGAGGAAAAATTAGTGAATGGGCAATCCATTGGTATTGGTGCTGTGATTGGTGCGGAGTTTAACCATGTGAAAAACGAGTATAAGGCCTATGCTTATGATCAAGGAGATGGGTTTGACTTTTACGATGAAAAGGGAGAAAGTCTTCAAAGGGCCTTTTTGCGTTATCCCGTAGAATATTCAAGGATTTCTTCTCGCTACAATCCAACCAGATTTCACCCAGTTTTAAAACGGACAACGGCCCATTTAGGAACAGACTTCGCGGCAGATAAAGGCACGCCTATTAAGGCTGCTGCTGATGGAATTATCATTGCGAGGGGCTGGACCAATGGCAATGGCAATTATGTCAAAATTCGCCATAATGGTACCTATACTACAGGATACTTGCACATGTCTAAATTTGGCAATTACAAAAATGGCCAAAAAGTGAGAAAGGGAGATGTAATAGGCTATGTGGGTAAAACAGGTTTGGCCACAGGCTATCACCTTTGTTTTAGGTTTTGGAAAAATGACAAACAAGTCGACTTTTTAAGAGAGCGCTTACCGGCAGAAAAACCACTTTCTAAAGAGCAAATGGTGAAGTTTGATGCAACCAAAAGCTTGATTGATAAGCGCTTGAATGATATTCAGCTCGAATGGGCAGAAGGCGTAGTTTCTGCCAGTAGTAAATAACAGATGAGAATCAAAAACCATAAGCAGGCTTACTCCTGCTTTTTTTATGTCTAGCAAAATTTACGCCCGTGTTTGTATAGTTTGCTGTTTGGCAACTTCCTCTTTCGCGTTGCAGGCGCAGAAGGTTGGCGTGGTCATGAGTGGAGGAGCGGCCAAGGGAATTGCCCATATTGGGGTTTTAAAAGCTTTAGAAGAGAGCGGAATACCCATAGATTATGTAGTGGGTACATCAATGGGGGCTGTGGTTGGTTCGCTCTATGCCGCTGGCTATAGTCCCGAAGAGATCGCGGAGATCGCGCTTAATCCATCCTTTAAGGACTGGGTAAACGGAACTTCTTCTGATAGATATCAATACAATTACACCAAATCGCAAGACGATGCCTCCTTGGCCTCGGTGGATTTACTTTTTAACGAGAAATTTCAAGCCAGTTTCAATACCCCAATTGCCAATGATTTGATCATCAACTTTATTTTAAGCGAATATTTAGGTCAGGCGGCACAGGCGGCACGTTATGATTTTGACCAATTATTCGTTCCTTTCAAGGCCGTTGCAGCAGAAATATTTTCAGAAAAGGTAGTGCGCTTAGATTCTGGCTCACTCATGCAGGCCACGCGTTCTTCGATGGCTGTACCTTTCTTTTATCGGCCTATCAAATTTGATAATAAGTACCTATTCGATGGAGGCTTGTACAACAATTTTCCCGTGGACGTAATGAAAGAGGACTTTAAACCAGAGGTGACTATAGGGGTTAATGTAGCAACCAAGAAGTCGAATGACTACCCCTTCGATCAAGATGAGGAAATACTAACAGACGCCCTTCTTTTTCTTTTTCTTGACAAGACAGACCCTACAGTTTTGGGGCCAAACGACATTTATTTGGAGCCAGATATGAAATCCTATACAGCCTTCGATTTTGACAAGGTGGATGCCTTGATCAAGGCGGGCTATGAGGTAACCATGGCCAAAATGGATAGTATCAAAACAAAAGTTAAAAGACGGGTTTCTAAATCGGAACTTGAACACAATCGAAGCGAATTTAGAGCGGGTTTTAGTGCTTATCAATTTGGCGCCCTTAAGCTGTATGGTTTTCAACCAAAACAAGAGCAATTGATCAATTCTTTGGTGTCGTTCAAAGAAGGTAATTTAAATTTGGTTAAAATCAGGCAAGCCTATTTTAGATTGGTATCAGAGTCGTATTTTAAAAATGTGTATTTGAATTTTTCATACGATTTTGAGAAGGAGCATTATGTATTGGAGCTTTATTTAAAGCCCACGGCCAACAATACCCTATCTGTCGATGTTGGTGGAAACTTATCCACCAGGAGTGTGAGCACTTTGTATTTTGGATTTAGGTATAATTCATTCAACCGCTATTTGAACACTTATAAAATGAAAGTTTCAACTGGGCGATTTTATGAGTCCGTTTTTTTGGCCTCAAGGTTCAATCTAAACCAAAGGGTACGACTGTTTTTAGAGCCTTCTTTCAATTTGAATGAATGGAATTACCTCAATACAGACGACTTCTTTGACGAGAGTTTTGATGCCACTATTCTCACCAGTATCGACAGAAAGCTCGGGGTGACATTGGGCATTGGTTCAGGGCAACGCAGCTTGGTTACGGCCGAGGCAGCCTTGGTAAAGAACTCATATAAATTTAGCAACCTAAGTAGCGTGGCCATCAACGAGATCTTGGATGACCTAAAGTTTGATGCTTTTAAAACGAAGTTGAGTTATGAAAGGAATACACTGAATGCGAAGCAGTTTCCTACTCAGGGGGTGAGGTTTTATAGCACGGCCAATTATTTTTTAGGACAAACGAAATACATACCTGGAACTACTTCATTTATCTATGTACCCGATGAAGAAACAAATTATAGGGACAACAGGAATTGGCTTTCATTGCAAGTGCATTTTGAAGAGTATAGAACCATCTCCTCAAAATATACTTTTGGCTGGAAATTCGAGTCTGCCTTCAGTACCCAGCCTAACTTGAGAAATTTCCAATCCAGTCAAATTTTTGCGAATCAATATGAGCCCATGTTTGATTCAGAAACTTATTTTCTTACTAATTATAGGGCTTATAGCTATATAGGCACGGGTATGGTCCATTCTTTGAAACTTGCAAATAGCTTATTTCTGAGAACAGAGGTGTATGCCTTTTCGGCCTTTAATAAGCCAGAGGAGGGGGAAAACCAAACAGTGACAGACGATATGGGTTTTGAACCAATTTCTTTTATGGGCATGGCAGGTGTTATTTATAATTCTGTGCTAGGGCCGTTAACAGTGAGGTTCAATTACTTAGAAAACCCCCAAGCTCGGGTAGGGCTATCGGTCTCGTTCGGGTATATGATCTTTGGTCAAAAATCTCTAGATTAATAAACGTATAGGCCTTTGGAAGGCAATCTTATTTATTTCCTGATTATATTTGGTTATTATTGAGAATCATCATTTTTGTTACTGATCTCTTCACTATGAGATTTGCGATTAGCATCCTTTTTTGGGTGTCTTTTACTATTGTTATATCCGCCCAAACTACTGTTCAGTGGGCCTCAAGAGTTGTTGATTATTCTTCGGAATTGTCAGAACTCCAAGGCTCTGCAAGGCAGACGCTTGGCCATCCTAACATATTGCCAGCGGGAGGAGACAATCCTAACGCTTGGTCTCCTTTTAACCCAAATACAATAGAATTCATCAAGGTACAATTCGACATTGCGCTTCCAATATCGCAGGTGGCAATAGGTGAGACCTTCAATCCAGGAGCCATAAGAGAAATCTTTTTGTACGATGAAGATGACGTTGAATACTCTGTTTTTAAACAAAACCCTGGACCTGTCGAAGAGCCATTCCGAATGTTTCGGGTCTTTTTCGAAAGAACAAGCTACAATGTAAAGGCTGTTAAAATAGTGATTGATGGACGCTCAGTTGATGGTTTCGTGGCAATCGATTGTATTGGTATCTCTAATTCAAGAGAACCGATTGACGCCACAATCAACCTGATGCCCAACATCAACACCAAATTGATTGTGTATAGGCTCAATGACTTGGTAAACAGCACCAACCGAGAAATAAAGCCTTTGATGACCCGCGACAAAGGGACACTTTATTACAGCCGCAGAGGACACCCAGAAAATGTAGGCGGGGAAGATGACCTAGAAGATATTTGGTATTCTGATTTTGACACCAAAACCATGGATTGGGGATTGGCCAAAAATATTGGCGATGTACTCAACAATACCGATCCAAATTTTATCAGTTCATTTCTTCAAGAAGATGAGGAGCTGATCATTCTCGGTAACGAGTACTTACCAGGAGGAATGAAATATGGGATTTCTAAGAGCCTAAGGACATCAGATACTACCTGGACAAAACCCGAAAACCTGAAAATTTTTAATGATGTCAACGTTCATAGAAATGTAAATTTTTGGCTTACACCCGACAGTGAGGTGCTTTTGATCTCTGAAGAGGGAAGAGGTACAGAAGGTGCCAGGGATTTATATGTTTCATTCTTACAAAAGGATGGTTTATGGACCCAACCCTTGCACATGGGGCCAGTCATTAATTCCGCTGGCGAAGAAGAAGGCCCATTTTTGATGCCAGATAAAAAAACACTTTTCTTCACTTCCGAAGGACACAGTGGTTATGGCAAGAAGGACATTTTTGTAACCCGAAGGCTCGATAACTCCTGGACTAGCTGGACCGAACCTGAAAACCTAGGACCTGTCATCAATTCAGAAGTGGATGACATGTTTTTGTTTATACCTCATGATGGCTCCTATGCATATTTTTGTAGAGAAGTAGAGGGCAACGATTTGGATATCCACTCGCTCACACTGCCTTTGGTAACTCAGCAGCTTAGGTTAGTTACTTTATGTGGGAAAATTTTAGATCCTGAAAGTCAAGAACCTTTAGATGGCGAAGTGGTATTTTCTCGGTTGAGAGACGGAGTAGAAGTGGGCAGGGTAAGGACTGACGCGGCTGGGAATTATTGTATTGAACTTCCGGCTGATGAAATATACAGCTATAGAGCAGAGATTCCTGGCTTCATACCCGTAGGCTCAACCATTGACTTGTTGGATATTTCAGAAATTAACGTCTATGCCGTCACTTTAGACAAACTAGACTTAGACAGTGCTGACTTGGCGACAGGCGAACCAATTAGTGTACCTACGGATATATTGAGGGCAGTGGCCATAGACCTGAGCTTGCCAGCAATTAAGCGCGATACCTTCGAAATTCTCAATGCACAGCGAAGAGAATTAGGCCAGCCAGAAATTGCCGCAAATGCCGTTGTAAGTGGTGTTCAAGCGCCTATTATGAACCTCAATGCGCAAATCGTAAAGGCCGCTCCCGGAGCTTCATTCATCATCAGGAATGTATTCTTTGATTTCGATTTAGATTTGTTGAAACCTCGATCTTGGACAGAGATTCGTGTACTGGCTAAATTCATGAACGACTATCCGACAGCGGTAGTGGAATTGGCGGGTCATACCGACAGTTACGGCACAGTACAATACAATATTGATTTATCTAGGAGACGCGTTGAAGCGGTTAGAAAGGCACTTTTGACCCTAGGAATTAAAGAAGACCGACTCAAGTTTGTTTGGTATGGCGAGTCAGAGCCTATTGCTACCAACAGGACCATTATGGGCAGGGCCATCAACAGAAGAGTTGAGTTTAAAATCCTAAGTATGTAACCCCAATTATTTGGTTTGACTGATTCTGTTCTCACGAATGTGAGCTACATAATTGTTCAATGCGGTTTGCTTTACCTTTTCGCTAAGCCCTTTGCTGTATAAGATTTCGTTAATTAATAATTGCATAAGATATTTTATTCTAATCGAAGGGTACAGGTCATGCGCCTCCAGAGTGAAGTCTAACGAAGAGATCAGATCAGAGTTTTTATAAGTTTGAATGGCACGATTATAAAGCTGCAAACCAGCGAGTTCGGTTAAGCCAATACGGTTCTCAATTTCGGAATTTGGTAAATCATATGAAGCGGCAATAGCCATCACATCTGCACTTGTATTTCTTTGAGAATATCGTTCTAAGGCATTTTGAACATCTTCAGGTTTATCCACGAATCCTCGGGCAGCCAAAGTAGATTCAAAAAGAACAATGGATGCACCAACATGAACCTGTAAATAAACATGATTGGCCAATTCAATCGCTTCATATTTAAAGTTGAAGTGTGAAAGCAACAAGGCATAAGTAATTGTGCCTGAGAGGCATCCGTAATTTCCATTTAACATGGTATCTCCAAAGTCGGAGTAAAGGTTGTAGCGATTCAAACTTTTTCGATGTGTTTTCTGAAATAGTTTATGAAGAAAAGCGCGGTCATCCTTTTCTTTTATTCTTAAGGCTTCGAAGGTTGATATAAGGGATGTAAATTCTTGAAGAACATTATTTCTCTGTTGAGAGTCTTGCTTGATCAAAAAGAATTCAACATTGGCCAAACTGTTATTTAAAGATAAGCCCTTGTCCCCTTCAGATTGAGGATATAAGGCGATTGGAATTAGCCCTAGGGTGAGTATTAGCCATATGTATCTTCTTTTTATCATCTCTATGGAGCAGCATAAAAGGGCTTAATTTTGTCAATGTTAACATTAAGGTAACATTAAGGTAACATAAAAACAAATAGCTTAACATATAATTTATTTTGAGGTCATGTATAGATGGCAAAAGGGCGACCCTACTTGCTATAATATGTGTTGTGCTTTCGACTTAAATTCCACTTATTCGCATCTTTTAAAAGCAATTCAGCTTTGTATGGCCAAAACACCAACTTCAATTGCCAAGTCATTAAGGTCTTATCGCCAAATTCATAAGGTGTCAGGTTTGGTCTTAGCGCTATTCCTGATACTGAGTGCGGTGACGGGTATATTTTTGGCTTGGAAAAAGAACTTTGATGTGCTTCAGCCTGTCACTCAAACGGGTGAAACTTTGGAAATGAATGATTGGCAACCTGTGGTGCAACTATCGGCCAAGGCCCTTTTGGCTGTAGATAGTCTCGGCTTAAAAACTGAAAACATAGACAGAATAGAATACAGGCCTAGCAAGGGTATTGCTAAGGTGATTTTCGATACAGGTAGTTGGGAAGTACAAATTGATGCAAAGACCCTGGAGGTATTTTCTGTCGCTAAGCGCCACTCCGATTGGATAGAGAAAATTCATGACGGCAGTATTATTTCCGATCTATTCAAGGTGATTTCAATGAATTTTTTAGGCATTGGCCTCCTTTTATTATCCTTTTCTGGTTTATGGCTTTGGTATGGCCCAAGGAAAATCCGAAAGATGAAGTCTTGAATCCCCAGATTAATTAATCTTCAAATTAACAACATCCACTTGCTTGGTTAGTTAATTATTTAGGTACTTCGTATAAAATTACAAATGTTATGAAACGTTTTTTCAAAATACTCCTTGGCGTACTTGTAGGCCTATTTATTCTTCTACTGTTAATTCCCGTTTTTTTTAAAGACAAAATTCAAGCACTGATTATTTCAGAATTTGATAAGAATACCGAAGCTACACTCTACTTTGATGTAGATCAATTTGGTCTTTCTTTGATCAAGAATTTCCCAGATTTTACGGTCAGCCTAGGTGATTTTGGAATTATTGGCAAGGGTGTTTTCGAAGGAGATACCCTAGCCAACATTGAGAATTTGAAGGCAAGAATTAATCTCAGCGAAGTGCTATTTGGGGAAACAATCAGCATCAAAGGCGTGGATTTGGAATCGCCAGATATCACCATTATTGTTTTAGAGGATGGAACGGCCAACTATGATATAGCCAAAGCATCAACCGAAACATCAGAGGTCGCTACAGAAGAAGCTGCGGCTGTGAGCTTCGGTTTAAATAGCTTTTCGGTAACCAAGGGTGATTTTATTTATTATGATCAATCGACTAAGGTATTTACGCAATTGAACGGCATTGATTTGACTGGCAAAGGAGATTTTGCCGAGGATATCTTTGACTTGATCGCTAAGGGCAATGTGAAAAGCGGAAGCTTTAGTTATGAAGGGGCAGAATACGTATCCAATAAAGCCTTGTCCATAGATATGGTCATGAGTATGGACTTGCCGAATATGAAGTTTACCTTCAAGGAGAATGAATTTCTGATCAATGAATTTCCTCTTTCTGCGGACGGTTCCTTCACTATGTTCGATGATGCTTACGGAATGGATTTGAGCTTCAGTTCGCCTTCTTCTGAATTCAAAAAGATTTTCTCCCTTATTCCAGGTGCTTATACCGAA
This sequence comes from Cytophagales bacterium CG12_big_fil_rev_8_21_14_0_65_40_12, assembly GCA_002786855.1. Classification (GTDB taxonomy): domain Bacteria; phylum Bacteroidota; class Bacteroidia; order Cytophagales; family Cyclobacteriaceae; genus Roseivirga. Next base: position 48,979 of record PCUU01000024.1, on the reverse strand, counting down.
AGTTTTGCAGATGTGAAGGCGGATGGAAATGTGGCGTTTAATGGAAGAGTAAATGGCCGTTACTCAGAAACTGAAATGCCAGCCTTTAATTTCAATCTGAATGTCGATGGGGCTTCTGTTCAATACCCAGATCTTCCACAGTCCATTCAGAATATAGAAATGGCTTTGACGATTGACAATACAACAGGAGTTATTGAAAACACTTTAATCGACCTAAAAAACCTGCATGTTGATTTCGGGAAAAACCCCTTCTATGCCAAGTTAAGAGTGGCTAATCTTAAGGATTATCCGATTGATGCAGACATGCACGGAACGCTGAACTTAGCAGACATTAATGCCATGATTCCAATGGAAGGCTTAAGTCTCGATGGGCTTTTGTCTGTTGATGTTACTGCCAATGGAAAATACGATAGTAGTAAATCCATTATCCCGAAACTGGATATCAAGATGGGTTTGGTCAATGGAAAAATTCAATCAGCTGAATTACCTACACCACTAGAAAAAATCAATGTAACTGCCGCGGTACTCAATACAACGGGCAATATAAATGATACCAAAATCAACGTGTCGAATATGGACTTTATGCTGGATGGTCAACCATTTCAAGCGAAGCTTATGTTAGAAAACCCTGACAATTTTGAGTGGGATGCCACTGCGAAGGGAACACTTGATTTAGCGAAGTTGCTAAAACTCTACCCAATGGAAGGGGTTGATGCCTCAGGAATAATCATGGCGGATTTAGCATCAAAAGGTAAAATGAGTGATGTGGAGGCTGGTCGATATCAAAACCTCGATACTAAAGGAGTGCTTCAGGTTCAGAACTTAGTATATACTGATGAAGCCATGGGCAAGACCTTCAAAATTACTTCAGTCAATTCTTCATTCGATAAGAAGAATATCAATTTGAACGAGATGAGGGGCTCAGCTGGGGAGACAAATTTCACCGCTACAGGTCAGATTGAAAATTATATGGGATTTGCCCTGAATAACGAACAATTGAAAGGCAACCTGAATGCCTCTGCTGACGTGTTGAACGTGAGTGAATGGATGACAACTTCTGAAGAGGAAGTTGTAGATGAAACTGGCGAGCCATTGGAAGTAGTTAGAATTCCAGAGAACGTCCTATTTAATATGAATGCTTCGATTGGTAAGGTGATGTACAACAAGCTCGAAATGAAAGATGTTAATAGCGGACTGATCGTTAAAGATGGAAAAGTAACCCTTGATAATGCCAATATGAAAACCCTCAATGGGACGGTTGGCTTAAAAGGTTCATATGACAGTAAACCAGAAAAACCACTTTTCGATTTTGGCTTTAATGTAAAAGACATCTCAATTCCTGCTTCTTTTCAAAGTATTGATATGATCCAAAAACTTGCACCAATTGCTGAAGAAATGAATGGCTTATTGTCCACCGATTTTTCTATGGCAGGTGCTTTGGGCTCTGATATGATGCCAGATTATGCAACGCTAACTGGAGGTGGCTTGATCCAAATTATCCAAGCCAGTTTAGATGGTGATTCTCAGATCATGTCAGGGTTAACTTCCCTCACTAAGCTATCTAAGATTTCAACAACAACTTTGGATAAAATAAAAATGTCGGCAGAAATTAAAGATGGGCGATTATTTGTCAAGCCTTTTGATGTCAACTTAGGGAGCTATAAAACTACAATAGAAGGTAGCACAGGCATTGATGGGTCTATTAATTATACTTTAGGAATGGATGTTCCAGCAGGTCAGATGGGTACTCAGCTAAATAGTCTCGTTTCTCAGGTTACGGGCGGAAAGGTTTCTGCTGGTGGAGACAATATTCGCCTAAACATTGGTTTGGGCGGAACTTATAGCAAACCAGAATTTGGTCTTCGTAGTGTTGGTGCTAGCGATGGTACAAATATTAAAAGTGCAGTTACAGCTTCGGTTAAGGCCCAAGTGGATGAGAAGAAAGAAGAAGCCAAACAGCAGGTGACAGCAAAAGTAGATCAGGCCAAAGATTCCGCAAATGTTGTTTTGGACGCTAAGAAGACTGAATTAAAAACCCAAGCTGACTCACTAATCAAGTCGCAAAAGGACAGTCTCGCTGCAACGCTCGCTACTAAAGCTGGCGTGAACAAGGACAGTGTGGACAAAAAATTGGAAGACGCTAAAAAGAAGGCTGAGAGCACGATTAAGGGGCTTTTGAAAAAGAAGAAAAAAGATAATTAAGGGAGTTTTCAACCCATCGGTAACATTACCGACATATAATACATCTAACAAGGGACTGCTTTTTAAAAAGGGCAGTCCTTTTTTAACAATTACTGCTTATTGGAGCGTTAAACTTAACAATCTCATAAATAGTGAATTACGCTAAAGAAACATTGGGTTCGTAAGATTGTATTTATATGAAAGCTGCACCGCATTACGATTTAGGCACTGGATACGTTGAAATTTCGAAGTTACCCTTCGATCAAGTATTAAAACTTAGAGATTGGTTGCCTCACACTAGTTTTATCAAGTTGAGAGCGCAAAATGAAGAACTGGTGGATTGCATTCAATATTCTGAATATGAGTATTGGTTCGATTTTCAATTTTCTGCTGAAAAGGAATTCGACTTCGAAATCTAAGCGCTAGCAGATTAAAGCTTATTTCCATCCATTTTTCTGGATGTACTCAATGCTCTCCTCCACTTTTTCCCTTAGGCCATTTTTAAAATCGACTAAATTTTTAGCGACTTGCTCATCAAAGGTTCCAACGATTTGAGCGGCAAGGATCCCGGCATTTTTAGCACCATCTAAAGCCACGGTGGCTACAGGAACCCCTCCTGGCATTTGCAAAATTGAAAGCACAGAATCCCAACCGTCAATGGAGTTACTAGATTTTACGGGGACGCCAATCACAGGCAAAGTTGTAAGCGAGGCAACCATCCCAGGCAAATGTGCAGCGCCACCTGCTCCAGCAATAATTACTTTTAAGCCTTTTTTAGTTGCGCTTTCAGCATATTCCACCATTCTATGAGGAGTTCTATGTGCAGAAACAATGGTTAACTCAAAAGGCACTCCTAATTCTTCTAGCACTTTTGCCGCCTCCGACATAATTTTTAAATCGGACTGGCTGCCCATTATAATACCTACTAGCGGAGTTGTCATGCTTTAATTTTTAAATGCTGTTTTACGAAGTTAACTTTTTCTCGCAAACCTTCTGCTTCTGTAGCCGTGACGGTAGCATGTCCCATTTTTCGGAATGGCTTTGTGATTTTTTTTCCGTACAAATGAACATGAACACCATTATGGCCAAGCACTTGATTCATACCTTCATATTTCGCGAAGCCCTCAAAGCCGTCTTCACCTAAAAGATTGATCATGGCGGCTGGCGTTTTGATTTTAGTACTGCCCAATGGAAGGTTTAAAATGGCCCTTAAATGCTGTTCGAACTGAGAAGTTTCATTTCCTTCTATCGTTTGGTGTCCACTATTGTGGGTTCGTGGCGCAATTTCATTGACCAATATTTCACCCTCTTTTGTCAAAAACATTTCAATGGCCAATAGCCCAACTAAACCTAATTTTTCAATTAAATTTTGAGCAATTGCCTGTGCCTTTTCTTCTATTTCGATGGAAATTACCGCAGGAGAAAATAGATATTCGACCAAATTATGCTCGGGATGGAAAACCATTTCCACAGTTGGGTAGCATTTTACTTCACCGTTTTGATTTCGGGCAGCGATCACTGCGATTTCCTTTTCAAAAGGGATTAGTTTTTCAACAAAACCAGGTGCATCAAAGGCTTTGGCAAAATCTTGCTCTGTCCTGATCACCTGTACTCCGCGACCATCATAGCCTCCTGTGGCTAATTTGTTCACAAAAGGTAAGAAGTCCTTATGTTGAGCCACTTCTGATTTATTGGCCGTTTCAATAAAGGAGGCAGTTGGAATAGCGTTTTCGAGGTAGAATTTTTTCTGAAGTGTCTTATTTTGAATCAACTCGATCAATTCTGGCTGAGGAAAAACACTGACCCCTTCGCGTTCAAGAGCCTTTAAGGCATCTGTATTCACGTTTTCAATTTCAATCGTAACCACATCTTTGTCTTTCCCGAAGGCATAGACAGTATCAAAGTCAGTGAGCGAACCATGCGTAAACGAAGTTGCAATGGTTTTGCAAGGAGCATTGGCATCAGGGTCGAGCACATGCACATTGAAGTTGAAATCAATCGCGGATTGAATCATCATTCGGCCCAATTGGCCTCCTCCTAAAACACCTATTTTATAATCAGAATCAAATGGCGACATAGCTCAAATTTGTGGAATGCGCGCAAATTTAATCAATAATTTCTATACCCATTTTCTGCATCAATTTAGTTGCATTAAAGCTTTTGCAAATGCCTGGGGTGAGGGTATAATCAAAGATGATGTCATCGTTTTCGATCACACTATTGAAACTATAGTTTTTGATGCCTTGAAGTTCAGTCGTAATTGTGCCAAGTGTTAAATCATGTGTTGATACAAAGCCAAAAGCATAGGCTTTGTTCAATTGCTTTATCAAGGCGGTAGCTCCTGTATGTCGGTCTTCTGAGTTTGTACCTTTGAGCACCTCATCAACCATGAAGAGCGTTGGTAATTCATTATTGATAGAGCCTAAAAGCTGCTTTAGTCTTTTAAGTTCAGCGTAAAATGATGACACACTTTCTTCTAAGTCATCTTGAGTACGCATGCTCGTAAAAACTTGGAGTTTTGAAATCTGCATGCTTTGAGCGCAAACTGGAGCACCCATTAAGGCCAATACAGAATTGACCCCAACTGTCCTTAAAAATGTACTCTTTCCGCTCATATTAGAACCAGTTATCAAACAAATACCTCCCTTTCCACTAAAGTCGAAATCATTGCTCACTCGTTTTAATGGATTGATCATGGGGTGGCCCATGTCCGTAGCCTTAATATCGAACGGAGTTTCGCTGATGGTTGGAAATGAGAATTCAGGATTTGAAAAATGGAAAGCGCCTATGCTGCTAATTGCTTCAATTTCTCCAATGGCTTCGAACCAAGCCCCGATGTCATCTTGGGTTTTTTTCTTCCAACGTTCTGCCCGAATCAACCAATAGACATCGAGAATAAACAAGAAATTGAAAAGGTGATACATGAGATTGGCTCTGTTATGAAGGTTGTCCAAAATGAATTGAAGTTCTTGGATCACTTTAGAGGCCTTGTCGCTTTTGCTATTCAAGCGGGCCTTCAATTTCCTCATCAAATCAGAATTGAAATCTTGATTTTCGATCAGTTTAATCTGCACTTGATAGGAAAGGAGCACTTTATTGCTTTCGATGGTTTGCTTGTATATTTCATTGGCACGCTGAAATGTAGTAGCCAAAATAGCCATGTTCACAACAATCATTAGAAAGGGGGCTCCGATAGGGACAAAGCCCAAAGCAGTTGCCAGAATAGATAACAGTGACAAAATGGGAACAATAGCTAAAGCCAGATGATAAAATTTTTGGCCCAAAATTGTGTTTTTGGTTTTGACCCATGTCAGTAGCGGAAATACGCTGGCCGTCTCCTTCTTAAAGGCAATTCCAGCAGCCTGAATATTTTGTCTCCAATCAATTAATCCCGATACTTCCTTGATTGCCGCTTGTCTCTCCAGAATCTCGGTCTTATTCGCGGGCACACTCAACCACTTTGCCAATGTGCGCTTTCCAAATTCTGTAGAGGTTCTATTCAGCAACTGGAATATGGAATGCTTTCCGAAAATATCTAGGTCGATATGGTATTCATGCGTTGGCTGGATAAATTCAGTACCCGCATCCAGAGACGAAAACTTCATGTCAAGTCTTAAAAGCTCTTCTTCATTGATTTTTAATAATGCTTCTTTTAAGGATAGGGCTGTTTTAACCGAGAGGTGTTTCCTAAACAAATAGAAAAAGGTCACTATAAAAGCGATAATAGTTATTGTGATTCCCTCGGTTACCTTGGCGTTGGCGCTAATCGTGATCAAAATAATTGCCACAAAAAATAAGATTACCCGAAGCCAAGCTAGCGTAGTGTATTGCTTTTTTAAAGCATCCTTTTCAGTTTGGAATAAGGAAACTCTTTGGGTATAGGTGTTTTTCATTTGCAGCGTTGCTTGATCTTAGTTTTGAAATGAATCCTCAAAAGAATCATCAAACTTATCATTAGCGATTCAGAGTTTTACTCAAAAACTTAATTAATTGTTGTGAGCATTTCAGTCCATTGGAATTTGTTTTTTCTTTTTAACTTCAACGCCTTTAAAGCATCATTGCGTGTCGATTAACGAGAGTCAACTACTTGCTGCATTTTCAAAAGGAGATAGAAAGGCCTTTGAACATTTGTTCAACGAGCACTATCAGGCAACCTGTCGTTACGTGCACAGGATTATCCGCGATCCGGATACTGCCGAAGAGATTGTTCAAAGCACGTTCGTAAACCTTTGGGAGAAGCGGGAAATGATGAGAGAAGACATCAGTTTTAAGTCATATCTCTTCAGGTCGGCCCACAACACAGCACTCAATTACATTAAGCATCAAAAAGTTGTATCGAATTATGCCAGCAGGCAACAAGACTCTATAGAGAGTCTTAAGGCCAATTACGTAAGTCATCAACCTGATTTTGAGCTTCAGAAGCGGATTGAGGAGTCCTTGGAAAGTTTGCCTCCTCAGTGTCAAAAAGTTTTCAGAATGAGTAGGGAGGAAGGCTTAAAATATCACGAAATTGCGGATGAATTAGGGATCTCCAAAAAGACAGTGGAGGTGCACATGGGTAAAGCATTGAGGATTCTTAGAGAGGGGCTTAAAGATTATTTGATTTTTTTTCTGCCACTTGTGGTTTTTTTATAGGGGAATAAATAGTCAGGGTTGTTACATAATCTGACAGTAAGAACAGAATAATGGAAGAGTTAGTGGCTAAATATCTAGCCGATGAACTAAATGCTAAAGAGAGGGCTGATTTCGAAAATCAACTCGTTGATGATGAGCAGCTTAAACTCGAACTCGAGGCGCAATCACTGATCTATGATTTGACAAGTGAGAACGGCTCCGTTATGTTCAATACTGAAGCGGCTTGGAATAAAGTAAATCGCAGAACTACCAAAACAAGGGTAGTTCCGATGGAAAGACCTCGATATAGTTTTCTCAAAATTGCCGCTGCCCTGCTAGTAATTGCTGTTGCTGGTTTTTTAGTGATGAACAACAAAGTAGAAATTGATTCTTCTGAAGAAAGCTCATCGTTAGAGTTCACTTCGTCTGCCAACAGTTTTAAGGAATATAATTTACCAGATGGCTCAGTTGTTAAGTTGAATGCCAAATCAAGTCTAAAAATTTCTTCAGATTTTGGAGATAGCAATAGAACGGTTACGCTGGTAGGCGAGGCCAATTTTGATGTGGTGAAGAACGAAAATCTCCCCTTCATAATTCTGGCGGGCAATTCGAAAGTAAAAGTTTTAGGCACAAGCTTTAATCTTACTTCTTATTCAGACAGCGACATTGAACTGAACGTAACCGAAGGGAACGTTGAATTCTCCTCAGTAAAAAACAATGGGATTATAGAACAAGTGGCTAAGGGCGAAATGGCCAAAATGGATAAAGAAGGCCAATCAATAACAAAGGATTTAATCAAAAATGTCAATTTCAGTGGTTGGTGGACAAGAAAGTTTGAGTTTGAAAATACAACCTTAGCCGAGGTGATCAAAAATCTTGAAGATGCTTATTGGGTTGAAATTGAGTATAACAAAGAAATTGGTAACTGCCCGATTACAGGTACTTATGAGAATAAATCTATCAAAGAAATTGTCGATTTGATCGATATCACCTTCCCAAACATAGAAGTAAAGTCCTTCAAAGAAAATCGAATAATATTAGATGGAAAGAAATGTACTAATTAAATTGGTGCATGCGCAGGAAATTTTTGGTTTCCATCTACATATTTTGGTGTATTAGCAGTCAGGCCCAGGAAGTTGTAAATCAAGTTCTGAGCCGTGATGTTACAATCTCCTTTAATAGTGTATCCTTGAGTGCTGCCTTACGTCAATTGAATCGTCAGGCACAGATCAACTTTTCCTATAACACTACCATCATTCCCAGGATCGAAAGAATAACTGGGGATTATGATCGTGTTCCACTAAGAAAGATTTTAACCGATTTACTAGATGACGCCAACTTGTATTTCAGAGAGGTCAATGGAACAATTGTTATCCTGAAGAGGGAATTGACAGATAGGGTCATTTCTGGTAGGGTAGTAGACGAGGTTACACAAGCACCTCTTCCTTATGCCAATGTTTTTATCGACAACAGTACGCTAGGTGTAGCCACTGACCTTAATGGTGAATTTGAAATTAAAGACATTCCCTACATCGCGTTCAACCTTGTAATTTCTTATGTGGGCTATACTTCCAAGACGATTAGGTTTAATAATGGTCAAGGTTTGGATAACGGGCGGTATATTATTGAATTGAATATTGAAGAAAAGGCCCTTGACGCTTTTCAAGTGGTTGGCACAAAAACTAGGGCACAAAGGCGCAAAGACAGAAGGTTACTGAAGCGCTTTGAACAAGATTTTTTAGGGCGAGATAGCAATGCTAAGGACTGTCGAATTGTGAATCCAGAGGTCTTGGAATTTTATGTGGTCGATTCTTTGGACACTTACGAAGTAATCGCAAATGATCTGCTCTTTGTCGAAAATAATGCAATGGGCTACAGAATTGGCTATTTGCTGGAGCAATTTACTTTTAGCAATGGCATTAAAACTACGATTGGAAAGGCACAGTTTAAAGAGTTAGAAGCCAAATCTAAAAAACAGAACAAAAAGTGGGACGAAGCCAGAGAGAAGGCCTACTATGGTTCGGTAAATCATTTTTTGAATGCATTGATACAAAATAGAACTTTGGAAGAGGGTTTTATGGTAAACACGGTGCAGTTTGATTCAGTCACCTCAGAATATAGTACCCCATTGAACCCTGCTCCTGTTTCAGAAATTTTGGTATTGACCAAAACGGATAAGGAATTTGAATATAAGCTCTCAGTGAAATCAGATATTGAAGTGACTTACAAAGACGGCTTCGAAGATGAAGAATACAAAAAGCTTTATAGAAGTAAATCCAAGACGGGTAATTATAAGTACACCGATCAAAAATCTCGTTCCACCATTTCATTATCTAACGACCAAAGCCTAACCAGTTATCAAGTGGTGGGCTTAGATATTAGTGATGTGCCTCTCTTTCAAAAGTCGGTGATCCTTTTCCAAGGCGAAGAAGACCCGATTGTTTCTTTTCCAGGCTACTTTACCAGCAAGCGATCAGCCTTATACTTAGGTTGGTGGACTTGGGGAGGTTTTTCAGTGAAATTACCGCTGAACTACAAACCAGCTGAAAAGGAAGATTTAGGAAAATAGGTTATATACCAACAGCGCAGACAGATAGGCTACAGCCGTCATGTAGACCATTTGAATCATTGGCCATTTCCATCCTTTGGTTTCGCGGTAAACAACCGCCAAAGTGCTCATGCACTGCATAGCAAAAGCATAGAAAACCATCAATGAAAAAGCAACCGCTGGCGAATACATGGGCTCTCCTGTTTGGGCATTTTTTTCTTCACTAAGCTTTTCTCTTATAGTGGTTTCATCGTCATCACTCGCACCAATGCTATAGATTGTAGACATGGTACCCACAAAGACTTCACGAGCAGCAAAAGAGGTAATCAAGGCTATTCCGATTTTCCAGTCATAGCCCAATGGTCTGATCACAGGTTCGATGAATTTACCGAATGATCCCGCGATTGAATGTTCGAGTTTATAGGCGTTTAAAGCAATTTCATATGCCTCGTCAGTGGCTTGCGTACCAATTTCTACTCGAACATTAGTTTCGGCATTTTGGAAATTTTCGTTGAATCCGTAGGAAGCCAGCACCCACAAAATAATGGAAATGGCAATGATTACTTTTCCTGCTTCGAAAACAAAGGTCCTTGATTTGTCATAAATGGTGAGGCCTATATTTTTCCAACTCGGAATTTTATAGCCAGGAAGCTCCATGATAAAGTAGGCGCGTTCTTTTGTTTTAAGAATATACTTCATGACAAAAGCCGAACCTATTGCTGCAATAAATCCCAAGAGGTAAAGACCTTGCAAAACCAAACCCTGAAGATTGAAAAAACCCAGTACTGTATCGTTCGGCACTACGAGCCCGATCAGTATGGCATAAACGGGTAAACGTGCAGAACAACTCATAAAAGGAGTCACAAAAATTGTGATGAGCCTGTCCTTCCAACTTTCAATATTTCGAGTAGCCATGATGGCTGGAATCGCACAGGCCATACCGCTAATGAGCGGAACAACTGATTTTCCATTCAAGCCGAATTTTCTCATGAATTTGTCCATCAGAAAAACAGCCCTCGACATGTACCCACTTTCTTCTAAAAGCGCAATAAAGGCGAACAGAATGGCAATTTGAGGAATGAAAACGAGGACTCCAGCCAAGCCAGCCAAGATTCCATCCGTTAATAAGTCGGTAATTACGTCTGTTGGCAACACATCTTTTACAAGATTGCTGAATTCAGCAATACCTCCTTCAATCAAGTTCATTGGGGTTTCTGCCCAGGCAAAAATGGCCTGAAAAATGAGCATCAACATCAAAAAGAAAATGAGGTATCCAAAAACAGCGTGGGTGACCACCGCATCAATTTTTTCAGTGATGGACTTTTTTAGCGGATCCTTTGAGTTAATGATATTGCGATCGACAATATCAGAAATCAGCTGATACCTGCCTAGTGTTTCTTGCGACTGTGTTGGTACGTCATAAAAGCCATTATTGGTCTTTATAGTATTGATCTCATCTTTTTGGTATTGGCTTAAAAAATTTAACCTGACAGATTGTTGTGCGAATTGGTAGGCCCGGTAATCTTCCGTCAAACTAAAATCTTCCTTGATCTTATCAATGGTTTTTGGCGCCAGAGAATAAGTATCGTAAAAAGGCCGCTTACTCTTGATCAGCGATTGGGTCAAGGCTTCTTTCAGAACGTTGATACCATCGCCAGAATGGGAATTGGTGGGAACAATCTTTACTCCAAGGTCAATGGAAAGGCCTCGTAAATCAATGTTCAATTTTTTGAGTTGCGCAACATCCATCATGTTCAAAACCAAGATGAGCGGAATCCCTAAATCTCGAATTTGAGTGAATAGAAGTAAATTCCTTTTAAGGTTCGAGGCGTCCGCCACAATGATCACCTTATCTGGGTGCTGAGGGTGGTCGAGGTCAAGTAGGACGTCCTGTACTACCTGTTCATCAAGCGTTTTGGGGTAAATACTGTAGGTACCAGGAAGGTCAATTATTTCTGCTACTGTTCCATCTGGGAGTTTACAGAAACCTGATTTTTTATCCACTGTAACACCGGGGAAATTACCAGTTTTCTGATTTAAACCAGTCAATAGGTTAAACAAGGTTGTTTTACCTGAATTTGGATTCCCAATAAGAGCGATCTTAATCTTTTCGGCCTTCGACATAGAATTTATTCCTCAATCATAATGCAAGCGGCCTCATTTTTTCGAAGTGATAAGCAGTAACCTGCTACGCCAATAGCGATAGGGTCGCCAAATGGAGCGATCAAATCAACAGAAACTTCAGTACCGGGTAAACAGCCCATTTCCATTAGTTTTACCGAAAGGGTGTCATCATTAAATCCTTTGATGATTCCTTTCTCATGTTTCTTGAGCTGGGCCAGGGTTCTCACAGGTAATCCTTATTTAGATTAATTATAAACAGCCGCAATTTAGCAGAGCAAACGCGGATAACAAAATTGTCGTTCTAATAACTGAATGTTTTTTAAATTGATTGATCAACCTGGTGAATCACCTTGTGCGATGAGGATTCAATTATGCAACTAGCTAGTAGAGAATTGGGTTTAAGTAAATCATTAAAAGTTAAACCAAGATGAAAAATAAAGAGGAGGCGAAACCAATACGAAAAGTTAAGAAGGAGAAAGCGCCAGATACTCAAGAAGTGATAAAAGTGAACGATGAAGAGCTGCTAGAAGATGAATTTGATTTTGGTGGCCTGCCAAAGAACATTCCGTTGAAGAGAAATATTGGATGTGGGGGCTAGTTCATCCTGTGTAATATACCCGCTTGACTCTATCGCTAACGTTGGTTAATATTTCATAAGGAATAGTATTCGCTTTTTTGGCCAAGTCTATGATCGAAGGCTGTTCACCAAAAATGATCACTGCATCACCTTCTTCTGCCTCAATATTTGAAATATCAATCATGGTCATATCCATGCAAACATTTCCCACTACTTTGGCAAGTTTCCCATTGACCATCACCTCACCATTTCCATTGCTGAAAATTCTTGAAAAACCATCTGCATAGCCTATGGCGATTGTGGCGATTCGCATGTCATGATCTACTTTTCCTTTTCGTCCATAACCCACAGATTCCCCTTTTTTTACACTCCTGATTTGTGAAATTTTGGTTTTAAGCGTGCTGATGGGCTTTAGCTCGTTTTGTTGGTTGCCATTCGGTTCAATTCCATAAAGCCCGATACCTAGTCTCACCATATCAAATTGGTAATTTGGAAATCGGGTGATGCCCGCAGAGTTCAAGGCATGTTTGATCGTTTTTATGCCCAGACTGCTTTCAATTTTTTCGGCTGTTGCTGTGAACAATTTTATTTGCTGCAATGAAAACTCCAGATGTTCGTCTTCATCGGCCGCGGCTAAATGGGTGTATACACTTTGTACCTTAAGATTTGGTGTGAGTTTTACCTGTTCAATCAGCGCATCCACAGATTCAGGATTAAAGCCGAGCCGATTCATGCCTGTATTGATCGTAAAATGACCGCAAAGCTCCATTCCTTTCTTTTTATAGAAATCGGAAAAGATTTTGAGCTGATTCAAGCTATAGATTTCAGGTTCGATATTAAAGTGAATCAGATTTTCGAGGTCATCTTCGGAAGGATTGATCACCATAATCGGAATTTTAATCCCAGCATTCCGCAGCTGAACACCCTCGTCTACATAAGCCACACCCAAATAATCTACCTTATGAAACTGCAAAAGATTGGCAATCTCTGCTCCACCACTGCCATAAGCAAGGGCCTTGACCATGATGAGCAGCTTAGTTTTTGGCCGTAGTAATTTGCGGTAAATGTTGAGGTTATGAGTAATGGCGTCCAGGTTGATTTCTAGAACGGTATTGTGAACGCGCTCCATCAATTGCTTGACGATTTTTTCGAAACCAAAACGTCTCGCTCCTTTAATAAGGATAACTTCCTTTTCAAAATGGATCGAAGGGTCTTCTAGAAATGATGCTGTCGTTTCAAAGAACTGTGTTGACTTTGGGAAGAAGTTAGCATGGGCCTTAAGCTCACTGCCAATGGCATACACTTGATCAACGGCCCTTTCAACGATTAATTCGGCAACTCTTTGATAGGTTTCTTTTTTTGATCCTGTTTGGAGTATATCTGAAATAATGATCGTCTTTTTATTGTAATGTTTTTGCTGACCCAAAAAATCCAAAGCGGTTTCAAAACCAGCTAAATCGTTATTGTAGGTATCGTCAACCAAGTAAGTGTTATTGATTCCCTTTTTTAATTCCAACCGCATTGTAATTGGTTTTAGGCCTTCAATTCCTTTTTGGATTTCGAAGGGCTTAAATCCTGTGAAATAAGCAAAGCAAATGCAGTGAAGAATATTCTCTAAATACGTTTCGTTGTTCGAAAGCAATTTGATATCGAAAGTTTCTTTATTGGTTTCAAACCTATAGAGGGTATTATTAAGGTGGCTTACTTTTAAATCAGCATTAATGTTAAAACCCCAACAAATGACTTTTTTGGGTTGTTTTCTCATTTTCGCAATGCCCTCATTGATCAGCGCTTTGTCGTTGCAATGAAAGAGGACTTCGGATGCTTCGAAAAGCCTGAGCTTCTCTTCTAGTTTTTGTTCGATACTTTCAAAATACTCTTCGTGGGCCGAGCCTATATTGGTTAAAATTCCATGAGTAGGCTTAATAATCAACTGCAACTTATGCATCTCGTTTGGCATTGAAATGCCAGCTTCAAATATGCCAAGGTCATTTTCTTCCTTGAGATTCCAAACCGAGAGGGGTACTCCAATCTGAGAATTATAGCTTTTAGGGCTTTTACACACGTTTAGTTTTTCTGAAACCAATTGCGCAAGCCACTCTTTTACGATGGTCTTTCCGTTGCTTCCCGTAATGGCCAGTACATCGTTCTTAAAATTACTACGGTGAAAAGCAGCAACGCACTGAAGCGCTTTTAGCGATGACTCAACTTGAATGATGTTGACATCAGGATTTTCTACAGCAATCTGCTTTTCTACAATGAAGTTTTTAAATCCTGTTTTTATGAGATCATTGACAAAGGTATGTCCATCATGATGTTCCCCATCAATTGCGAAAAACAAGCCAGAATGCGTGTCGAAGGCAGTGCGGCTGTCGGTATTCAAATAAAGAATTTCATGATCCTCGCTGCGCGAAAGATATTTGCCATTGGTTAAGCTGAGGATCTTTGAGAGTTTCAATTATTTGGATTAAAAGAGTTTAGAACCGTTAAGAACAGGCTTATCAGGTCTACACAATACTACATTATTATCTTCATCAGGAAAACCAGTTACCAAAACTTCCGAAACAATATTTGCAATTTGTTTTGGGGGGAAATTGACCACGCATACTACTTGCCTGTTGATCAAATCTGATTTTTCGTAATGATGTTTGATCTGAGCGCTCGACTTCTTTATTCCCAATTCTTCTCCCAAATCTATATGCAATATCCAGGCTGGTTTGCGTGCTTTTTCAAAATCCTCAACGGCTATGACGGTTCCCACCCTCAATTCAACCTTTTCGAAATCTGACCATGTAATTGTTTCCATAATTTTGTATTTCAAACTTGAACATAACATCCTTTTAACACTCGCTGAAGAAAACTAAACAAAATAAAATATCGACCGTTTAGATAATTGCGTTTTTTTGTTAATTTTATCGCCCCGTGAGTTTTCAATATGTTTAAAAAGGTTCTACGCATTTTTACTTTTGGAATACTTGGAATGACCCTTCATTCCTTTGGAACTGTTGCCCAAGAGCAAGGTGAAGAAGTCCTTTTACCCCTTCCGAAACCAATAAACATAGCTCAGGATAGTCTGACAGGTGATTTCGCTCAAGAAAATAAGCCCCAAACCATACAACTAGGAATAAATTCAAAGTCACTTTTGCCAGAAGTCGGTATCAGTCAAACAAATAAATTACCAGAGAATAAAGCCAGTCAATCCAAAATTGCCAAGAAGGATGACAGTCAGTCAAATCTTTCGTTTAACTTTCTCTACTACATTTTTTACAAATTCAAGCCCTCGGACGTTCTCGAGAAAAAATAAGACCTTCTCTAATCTTCATCTACCTTTTAAGAATTCGTTGTTGCAATGTCGTTGCATTAATGGTTAATTGCGGCCATGTTGAAAAGGCTTCCAATTTTATTTTTCTTTTTTGTACTCACAATAAACGCAGCGGCTGGCCAAAGCTGTGATTTGATTTTACGTGGCAAAATAATTTCAGCTGAAAATGGCCTATCCATACCTTTGGCCACGATTGAGCTGCTAGGAGAAAATAAAACTGCAATATCAGATGTTGAAGGGCGGTTCGAAATTAAAAACCTTTGCACTGGTACTTATGAAGTCCGCGTAAGGTTTGTTGGTTATCAGTCATTTGAACAAAAGGTCATTTTGATGAATTCAGAGCGCATTGAGTTCAGGTTAGCGCCAGAAGTTATTGCGCTAGAAGGTGTTGTTGTGGAAGGCCAAAAAGTTGAGCAGGTGGCTACATTATCTAGGTCGGAACTGAATCAAGCAGAACTTTTTAAGCGCGGGGGCGAATCCTTAGGTAAATCGCTTCAAGGTATTTCTGGTATCAACTTACTACAAACAGGTCCTAACATTGCAAAACCTATTATTCATGGATTGCATAGCAATAGAATACTTATTCTTAACAATGGAATAAGGCAGGAAGGTCAGCAATGGGGGCAAGAGCATGCGCCAGAGATTGATCCTTTCGTTGCCACTAATCTTCAGTTAATCAAAGGTGCGGCAGCTGTTAAATATGGCTCAGACGCTATAGGAGGCGTGATCCTTGTGAATCCACCAGATTTGCCGAGTGAAGCTGGCATAGCTGGGGCATTTAATGCAGTGGGCAATTCTAATAATGGCTTGATTACTACAAGTGCCCTTCTGGAAGGTGGGATAAAATCCTTAAAGGGTTTTGGTTGGAGATTGCAGGGTAGCTATAAAAAGGCGGGTGACGCACGGGCAGCGGATTATAGGCTTACCAATACAGGTACAAGGGAAAATAATTTTTCTGTCGGTTTGGGATACCATGTCCCGAAGTCTGGTGTGGAGTTATTCTTTAGCAGTTTTGATGCTGAAATTGGTATTTTGAGAAGTGCTCATACGGGGAATCTTACAGATTTGCAAAGGGCCATTGGCAGCGATCGGCCCTTAGTCATCGATGATTTTAGTTATGAGATCAACAATCCTAGGCAGGTAGTAAACCATCAACTTTTTAAGCTGAACGGCCACACCAAAATGGCACTTGGCGATTTTTCCGCCCAGTATGGCCTTCAAATTAACAATAGAGAAGAGTATGATGTCCGCAGAGGTGGACGATCCGAAATCCCCGCGTTGGCTTTGAAGTTGATTACCCATACCGTTGAACTGGATTTAGACATGGCGCCAAGGGGGCCTTTTAAAGGAGATATTGGTGCGAGTTTTCTTTTTCAAGGAAATTCCAACAATCCGGAAACAGGTATCCGACCGTTGATACCAAATTTTGATAATTGGACAGTAGGAGCTCATGCCATTGGTCGCTATATTCAAGACGACTACGAGTTGGAACTTGGGGTAAGATATGATTTTAAACATTATCTCGTCAAGCGACTCGATGCACAAAATAATCTGGAAACGCCTGAGTTTGATTTCAATAACGTCACCGGATCAGCAGGGGTGATATTATTTTTTAAACAAGGCTGGAGCCTAAGGTCGAATTTTGGAACAGCTTGGCGTGCGCCACATATCAATGAGTTATTCAGTGGGGGATTGCATAATGGAGCGGCAGGAATAGAAGAGGGAAATGCGAACCTTAAGCCTGAGAGGGCGCTAAAATGGATCAACAGTTTGGAGCACGTTTCCAAAGAATTTGATCTTACGGTGGCTGCGTACTACAATTATATTGCTGATTACATTTATTTAAGGCCCGAAGACGTGGTCCTTACCATTCAAGGTGCTTTTCCTCTATTCAGGTATACCCAAACCGATGCATCATTTATTGGGCTTGATACAGATTTGATTTATCATTTTTCGGAACAGGTTGACTTTAGTGGTAAGCTTTCTCTGATCCGTGCCGAAGACTTGGACAACCAAGGGCCACTGATCAATATTCCTTCTAATCGACTGAATTTAGGCACAACTTTCAAATTCAGAGAAGGTAATTTGAAGGAACCTTACATATCGATTTCGGCTGATTTCGTTGACCAACAACGGAATGCACCAAGAGTGGTGAGCGTGGCTGAGGTAATTTCTGCTAATGATTCGGATATAGATTTGTTCGCGCAGGACCAAACAGTCTTCGATTTTCTTGCCCCGCCTGTTGGCTATATTAACTTAGGATTGAGCACAGGTTTCAAGGTACCAGTGCATCAGAAAATGCTTTCAGTTTATTTTTCTGTAGAGAATTTGATGAATAATAGCTACCGCGATTACTTGAATAGACTGCGCTACTTTGCCCACGACATGGGTAGAAATTTCAGCATAAAGCTGAATTATTCTTTTTAGAAATCTTAGGAATATTGAGCGATAAAAGTCTCTAGGTCTTTTAAAGTAAGGTTACCTTCGTAATAAGCGCGGCCAAAGATTACCCCTTTCACTCCAATATCCTCTAAGCGTTTAATGTCATCGATATTTCGAATTCCACCACTTGCGAGCACATGAATGCCTTTAAATCTTGTGACCATTTCTTTATACATTTCGAAATTTGGGCCTTCTTGAATTCCATCTTTCGCTACGTCTGTGCTTTTTACATATTTCAGACCGCGCATATGGTAGTAATCAATATGTTCAAAAAGATCGATTTCTGTTTTTTTCTGCCATCCTTTGATTGCGATTTTGCCTTGGAAAGCATCGGCACCTAATGTGATTTTTTCTCTTCCATACGACACAAGCCATGAAGCAAATTGCTTTTGATTAGAAACCGCCAGGGAGGATGCGGTAATAGAGGCGGCTCCATATTCATAAGCTTTGCTAATATCTCCATCAGTTGCAATGCCGCCACTGAAATCAACTTCCATTTTTGTATGTCCTACAATATCCTCGAGTACGTGGAAATTGATGGCGGTTCCTTTGCGGGCACCATCCAAATCAACGATATGGATTTTTTTCACCCCGCAATCTGCGAACCTTCGCGCAATATCAACGGGACTGTCTTTGTAGACAGTTTCGCTGGCATAATCGCCTTGCTTCAAACGTGTAAGTTTTCCATCGATAATCGATATGGAGGGTAAAATCTGAATCATAAAGCCTGCTTAATAAACTGAAAGGAATTAAAAATAGCAATTAAATGGTCAAAATAGCCATAAAGCTCAATTTTTAATTTGTAATCAAATCGTATTGTGGAGCAAATTTAAACCAGATTTCCATAAATTCTTACTGAATGAAAGAGATTAGGGTGGAATTTAAGCTATTTGACCTTCGGTGATCAGTTTGAAGCCAGAACCATGAATGGTAATGATCTGAACGCTTTCATCGTCTTTCAGCATTTTTCGGAGTTTGGCGATATACACGTCCATGCTCCTGGCATTGAAATAACTGTCGTCTCGCCATATAATTTTTAGCGCAGTGGAACGGTCAAGTGGTTGGTTGACATGCAAGCACAGCAACCTTAACAGTTCGGATTCCTTAGATGTCAGCCTGACTTCTTCGCTGCCAGGTCGAGATAGAATTTGCTTATCGTAATCGAATTTAAATGAGCCAAATTCGAATATTTTTTGATCAGAAATTTGAGGGTTTTTCTCTGCAGTTCTTCTTAATATGGCCTGAATCCTCAAAAGCAGTTCTTCCATGCTAAAGGGCTTTGTGATGTAATCATCACCGCCAATTTTAAAGCCTTCGATGGTATCTTCTTTCATCGATTTGGCGGTCAGAAAAATGATGGGAGTAACCTTGTCTTCTCTTCGAATTTCTTTGGCCATTGAAAAGCCGTCCTTTTTTGGAAGCATAACGTCAAATAGACACAAGTCAAAGGCTTCGCGCTTGAATGCTTTTACGCCTTCATCTCCATCACGACAAAGTTTTGTTTCATACCCCTTTACTGTAAGGTATTCGTTCAAAATCTGACCTAAATTAAGGTCGTCTTCTACAAGTAAAATTTTAAAACTAGCCATGATTGAAAGGTAAATATACTTTAAATGTGCTGCCTTTGCCAAGTTCACTTTTCACAGAAACCGTACCCTTGTGCATGTCGACAATGTCTTTTACATAAGCCAAACCAAGCCCAAATCCTTTTACATCGTGTACATTCCCAGTGGAAACACGGTAAAACTTTTCGAATATCTTTTCAATGGCTTCTTTACTCATTCCAATCCCTTGGTCTGAAATTTTTATGATGACCCCAGTCGAAATATTCTCGGTCCGAATATGGATAACGGGTGCCTCAGGCGAATATTTATTGGCGTTGTCCAAAAGGTTATAAATGATGTTGGTCAAATGGACTTTATCCGCCTCAATAATCGCATTGGAGGCCAACAGCTGACTAGTGATTACACCATGTCTTTTTTCTACGCTGATGTTGATGTTGACCAATGCTTTTTCGATGATGTCGTGAACATCTGCAGTTTCGAATTTTATCCTAAAGTCTTTTTTGTCCAAGCTGGCGATTTGAAGCACCTTTTCTACTTGCATTCCTAATCGCTTGTTTTCGTCACGTATTACTTGAACGTACCGATCTACGATGTTTGGGTTTTGCCTAATATCTGGATCCTGCAATGCTTCTGTCGCAAGCGACACCGTTGCAATTGGAGTTTTGAACTCATGCGTCATGTTATTGATGAAGTCGTTTTTGATCTCCGAAATCTTTTTCTGGCGAAGAATAATCATAATGGCATAGGCAAAACAACCTATAACAATGAGCATAAGTAAACCTGATGCAGTAAGAGGCAGCAAACCTTGTTTAAGCAAAAATCTTTTTTGGCTAGGAAAATATATACTCAGGTAATAGTCTTTTGGGACTAAATCCGTTGGAAACAGATTGGCCTGTAAAGGAGAGTTTTTTATCAATTCAATGTCTTCGGTAGTGGAAGTATTGATCAAATTTGTGTTGCCGGTTCTGCGTTGAATTATGCCATAGTCGTACTCCAATTCAATTCCTCTATTCTGCAACTCTCTTTTGAGCAAAGTATCTAGGCGAATGGGGTTTACACGTTCGAATAAATTGTTGCTTCCCTCTAAGTGGGTGGCCCAGTCGCGTTGAATAGACTTGAATCTTTGCCCGATTTGCTGTTCGAACTGAAGGCGCTGCTGCATCTCATTAGGGTCTTGTCGGAATGCTGGGGCCTGCATTTGAGGAAAGGCCTCAAAATCAAAAACAAAATTTAGCTGCTGGTTTTTTTCATCATACTCAATACGAAAACGCGATTGAGCAAAAAACTGATTTGGATCAATGTAGGAATTGGACTGCAAGGGCCTGTTATTGGCATTTGTACGGAAAAGGCTATCGGATAAACCCTCTCTGCGCATTGGCGGAGTGGGCAAGTTGCGATTGATATCGGATTGTAAAAAGTAGGTGTCGTTTTCGCGAGCGAGTTTACTGGCCACTTCGTTCAGTGCGGTTTGTACGCTCTGAGAAAAGCGTTCTTCATTGACATTCGTAACTTCTTGGATCCAATAGAACTGAAAGCTGATCAGGCCGAGCATACCCAAGCTCAGCAAGCCTATCAACCATCTAATTTTCGTCCTGCTCATTGATCAAAAGTACTTTATTAATACGGTGATGCTGATGAGCTTAACAAAAATTAACATGATTTAACCAGCCTTTAACATTCGTGATTCGGTTTAATAAATACTTTCGTATCAACAACTTAAAGGTTAAAATGATGAAAAGGTCAATGAATTTAAGAGCAATAAAATTGTCCATATTAATGGCAATGCTCTTGGCCATTGGGCTCAATGGTCGGGCGCAAACAAGTATAAATCAAAGCAAGTCGGTTTCCATATCCACTACCGAGGATGGAAAAGTAAAATTGAAGGTGATAACGAAGGACGGTGATGATTCCAAAACTTTTGAAAAAACTTATG
The DNA here is from genome assembly GCA_002786855.1 of Cytophagales bacterium CG12_big_fil_rev_8_21_14_0_65_40_12. Taxonomy (GTDB): domain Bacteria; phylum Bacteroidota; class Bacteroidia; order Cytophagales; family Cyclobacteriaceae; genus Roseivirga. The sequence continues at coordinate 27,673 of PCUU01000024.1, read as the reverse complement.
ACAGCTACGATGACATTAAAGGTGATCCAGATTTAGAAAAGTATGGAATCGAATTGGACGGATTTGGAGGCTTTGGTTCTTCGAATGGCAGCTTTCGATTTGGACAAGGTGGAATGAGTCCGATGTGGGATGATGATTCTTTTATGCGCGGATTTGGCTTGGATTCGCTAAGGGCTCAAATGAGAGGCATGATGAGGAATGGATTTGGAGGCAATAACTTCTTCTTCAATTTTGGTGATGATGAACCTTTCATGATGGACATGGACTCTTTGGCCAACCGGTTCAATTTTAATTTTGGCAATGGAGGAATGTTTTTCAATGGGGAAGAGATTACCGATATGGATTCACTGAGAAGTGCCTTGAAAGATAAATTTGGAGGGATGCCTTTCGATTTTGATTTCAACTTTGATGATGAAGACTTCAGTTTTCATGCTTTTGGAGAAGATGATGGAGTTAAGGTGATTTCTCGTGTAAGAGTCATAATTCGCTCGGCCAAAGACAAGGACAAAGAGATTGCCGGAACGGATAAAATGGAAGAACTAGCCATAAAGGATGTCAGTTTTTATCCTAATCCAAGCGATGGTAGATTTCAGCTTGAAATTGAAACCAGCAATAAAGGACCGTTACAAGTAAAAATTGTAAGCCCTACTGGCAAAGTTGTATATGATAAATCGGACGACTCTGGCTTGACTAATTACAATTTTAACATTGACATCTCTGACCTTGATGAAGGGATTTACATTTTGAAAGTCATTCAAAACAACAAAGCGCTGACGAAAAGAATTGTGATAGAATAGATTTGAGCGTTGATTTTGGTTTTTAATTGAGGAAGGTTTGGTTGACCTTCCTTTTTTTATTTTTCTAGGCAGTATATTTACGCCTTAATTAATTTTTGATGGACTTGATTGACAATCGATATTCGATTCAAGGGGTGGATTTGGAAAAGCTAACTGGAGAGTTTGGCTCACCGCTGTATGTTTATGATGCGGAAAAAATTGAATCACAATTTTTAAAACTTACCTCGGCTTTTCAGGGAGTGAAGATGCGCGTGAAATACGCTACCAAGTCGCTGAGCAATATTTCCATCCTAAAATTACTTCGAAAAATGGGAGCGGAGCTGGACTGCGTTTCTATCCAAGAAGTTGAATTAGGTTTGAAGGCGGGATTTATGCCTAATCAAATTTTATATACGCCCAATTGTGTATCGTTTTCAGAAATCAAGGAAGCCGTAGCAGCTGGGGTAATGATCAATTTAGATAACATCTCCATTTTAGAGCAGTTTGGAAATGAATATCACGGAACAGTGCCTGTTTGTATTCGACTCAACCCGCATATTATGGCGGGAGGGAATAAAAAAATTAGCACTGGGCATGCCGATTCAAAATTTGGGATTTCCATTTACCAGCTTCAGCATATAGTTAGAGTAGTGAATACCTATGGCCTAAACGTTACGGGTCTTCATATGCATACAGGATCTGATATTCTGGATGCAGAGGTTTTCTTGCGCGCAGCCGATATCTTGTTTGATGCAGCAAAGCAATTTAAAACCTTGGAGTTTATTGATTTTGGAAGTGGCTTCAAAGTGGGATACAAGGAAGCAGACATTGTTACAGATATCGCTGAATTGGGTGTAAAACTAAGTGCTGCATTTAAAGCTTTTTGTACAGAATATGGCAAAGAACTGGAAATGTGGTTTGAACCAGGTAAATATTTAGTGAGTGAATCAGGCTATTTATTGACGAAAACTAACGTGGTAAAAACAACACCCGCTACAGTCTTTGTTGGGGTCGATTCGGGCATGAATCATTTGATTCGCCCAATGATGTACGATGCTTATCATGAGATTGTCAACCTGTCCAACCCAAGCGGAACTAAGCGCATTTATACTGTCGTTGGATACATTTGCGAAACAGATACGTTTGGTTTAGACCGAAAATTGACTGAAGTGAAAGAAGGTGATGTTATTGCATTTAAAAATGCTGGAGCTTATTCCTTTAGTATGTCGTCCAATTACAATTCAAGATTAAGACCAGCAGAAGTTTTAATTCATAAGGGGCAAGCCCAGTTAATCAGGCAGCGCGAAACCTTTGATGACATTATGCGCAATCAAATCGAGCTTAATTTTGAAGATTAAGCTTTGGTTCAATTTGTGATAGGCAAACCGTATGCAAGTCCAATAATGGTTTTAATGGAATTGTGGCTTAGTTTTAAAAATTAAACTTATATTTTCACACTAAAGAATATTGACAAGATGAAAAAAGTATATATCCTATTTGCAGCATTGGCTGCCGCAACGGTATCATTAAGTTTTGCTTCTTCGGATCAGGACGCAGCTTTAAAGAAGAGCATGGAGGCAGGAAAGGGAGTTTATAATGGAATTTGCATGGCCTGTCACCTTAATGAAGGTCAGGGTATCGCTAATGTTTTTCCTCCTTTGGCCAAGTCTGATTACTTGATGGAAGATTTAGATCGTTCTATCAAAATATTGATCAATGGCCAGCAAGGGGAAATAACGGTAAATGGTAAGAAATACAATGGTGCCATGCCTGCTCCAGGTTTAGACGATAAAGATATTGCCGATGTATTGAACTACATCCGTAATTCCTGGGGAAACAAAGGAGATAAAATAGTCACCGAAGCCCAGGTAGCCAAAGTAAGGGCTGCTGCAAAAAAATAACATAGTGATAATGGCCTCTTCGGAGGCTATTTTTATTTTAGGGCTTTCCTTTACACTTCCTCTAAAATACTTTTTGTGCCATGCGCGTTAGAACCATCATGAGAACCTTAAAAAGCCTGTTCATACTTTTTACCATAATGAGTTTTGTGTCCGCTGGTTGCAAAGATGCTCCCGCAGAAGTTGATCCTATAGATTCTACAATTCAACAGTCTAACCTTTTTGCCGCTGCTCAATCGATGGGAGATTTACAATCACCCGATTTGAACGAAGCTTCTGGTGCGGCAGCGAGCAGGTCTAATAATATCTACTTATGGACCCACAATGATAGCGGAGGTGACCCAACGCTCTTTTTAACCACAACAATTGGTGCGGATTCTGGCCGATTTGTTTTATCTGGTGCGCAAAATATAGATTGGGAGGATATAGCTGTAGGGCCAGGGCCGGATGCTGCTTTGCAATATATTTATGTAGGCGATATTGGAGACAACCGCGCGGTAAGATCAAGTTTGACAATTTACAGAGTACCTGAGCCTGATTTGAATGTTTTGGATATTCCTACCACTCAAAATTTAGCCAATGTGGAGGCCATCAACTTTGTCTATTCGAATGGCGCACGAGATGCCGAAACATTAATGGTGGATCCATTGACCAATGACATTTACGTAGTGTCAAAAAGAGAAGCTCAAGTAGGTTTATATGTGCTGCCTTTTCCTCAGTCTACAACTGAAATGGATACTGCTAGATTTTTGGCCAACTTACCGTTTACAAATTTTACGGCTGGCGATATTTCAGCCGATGGTGCAGAGATTCTGATCAAGAACTATTTTAATATCTACTATTGGCCAAGGTCAACGGGTCAAACAGTGCAGCAAGCGTTAGCCGCCACACCTCAGCGCCTCGCTTACACCACCGAGCCACAAGGAGAAGCCATTTGCTTTTCTTTGAATGCAAATGGCTTTTATACCCTGAGCGAAATGGACTCAAGTGATCCAGTTCCAGTACTTTTTTATCGCAGAAATTAACTAGCGCTGATCGTATTCAGGGTTGCAGTAAAGGCATTGTAATAGGACCTGCCGATTGGAATTTTCATTTCTCCCAAATGCACATGGTTCGTGTCAATGGCGGTTACAGCGTCTACCTGGACTACAAAAGATTTGTGTACGCGCAAAAACCTGTCTTTTGGCAGCTTGTCGGTGATTTCCTTTAAAGACTTGCGTACGGTAAAATCCCTGTTTTCGGAGGCATGGAGCGTAATGTGGTTTCCGTCAGCTTCGATCCAAATCAAATCAGAGTACTTAACTTTTTCTAAAAGGGTCTTTCTCTTGATGAAGATAGAGTCATTATTGTAGGTGGTTGGATTGGTTTCGAAAAGATTGAAACCAGAATTGACCGCAATTCTATTTTTATTAAAAAGCGCTACCTCAATTGCCGCGTACACATCATCTTTTGTAAAGGGCTTCACTATAAAACCAAGGGGCTGCGTATGTTTCGCTCTATTTACCGTCTCTTTGTCCGAATAGGAAGTGATATACACAAAAGGAACTTTGTATTGGTCGTGGATAATTCCACCAAGCTCGATGCCATCTTGGTCTCCTTTTATTTTAACATCCAAAAGGACCAATTCAGGCCTTGAAGTCTTAATTGCTTTGATTGCTTGATTTGCTGAATTAGCAATTTCGGTGTTTTCATAGCCAAAAATACCCAGCATTTCCTGCAGGTTTTCAGCGATGAAGGGTTCGTCTTCTACGATCAGAATTCGTGGCGACTGATCATAATCATTGTCGATAACAGCCATTATTTTTTAGTTGAGGTGAATGGTTGAGAATAGTTTTTTTGTCAGTAATTCGTCAATATGCTATCTTAAATTTAGATAATAAAATTCACCGAGTCCATACTTGTTATGCAAAACGTTTTTGAGGGTTCCACAGGCGAAATTTCAGATTTAAAAGCAAAGGGCTTGAGCTATGAGTCCGTTGTAAAGAACCTTACCGAGGTGATCTGGAGTATAGATTTATCAGTTGAACCCTACGAAATTATATATTTGAACAACCCGCTGACAAGAACTCCTGATGGCACTTATAAAAATGCACCTAGGACGATTGAGGAGTGGCAAACAATGATCCATCCCGAGGATCAAGAACGAATTTTGGATGAAGTGGTAAATGTGCTGAACAATGGCTTTGGCAGCTATTCCTACCGGGCACTCAGAGGTGAAAATAATTACAGATTTGTCCGCGATAGGGTCAAAGTACTTTATCAGGACGAAAAGCCAATGCGACTCGATGGCATTACCTTCGACATTGATGATATAAGAAAATCCCGTAGAAACCTCGAACTAAGTCAACAGAGGCTCAAGAGCATAGTAGATTCTCTCCCTGATCCAGTTTTCATATCTGTAAAAGAAACGGGTAAAGTCATTTTTGCCAACGAAATGCTTTTCAAAGTGTATGGTATGAAACCCAGTGAGTTTTTGGGCAATAGGGTACTCCAGTTTTACCAGAACTTTGAAGGGCGAAAATCCTATATGGAAAAGCTGATCAAGAAAGGTAATGTGCAAAATCACGAGCTGATGCTTAAAAATAAGAAGGGGGAATCTTATTGGGTAAGCGCTTCTACCATGCCTTTGGATTTTCAGAATGAAGAATGCTATATCACTATTTTACAAGACATTACCGTGCGGAAATCGCTTGAGCGAGAGCTGAAGCAAAGCAATGATAGATATCACTTGGCGGTTGAGGGCACCAATGATGTTATTTGGGAATATGATTTCAAAAAGGGCACTTCTTATTTTTCTCCTCAATTTTGGCAGGCCATAGGACATAAGCCAGAGGAAAACCCTTTGGATGGTAATCTTTTGGCCAGGTTTATTCATGAAGAAGACAGAACAGAGTTTCTGCAAGTTCTTCAGGGAAAATTCGAAACCAAAGGAGAAGAGTTGGAAATGGAATCCCGGTTTGTAGGGGCAGCAGGCAAATTGATTTGGGTGTTCATCAAAGCTAAGATTATCTACAGGGCCGATGGTGAACCAAGGCGCGTTGTGGGCTCTTTGTCAAATATTACCTCATTAAAACAGGCACAATCCAAACTTCGAGAAAGTGAGGCCAAGTATAAATTAATTTCAGAGAACTCCAGTGACTGTATTTGTCTTCAATCGCCAGATGGCACTTTTATTTTTGTGAGCCCCTCGAGTAAAGATATTATTGGATACGATTCTTCGGAGTTGGAAAGTTTAAGACTTAAGGAGATTATGGATAAGGAATCGCTTATTCAAGTCTCCGATGCCATGGTAAAAGTTATCCAGCAGAAAAGGAAAATGGCCAATGTTACTTTTAAGGCTCGCCACAAAAATGGAGATGAAATTTGGCTCGAAACGCGGGGTGGGCTGATCAATGATGCCGATGGTGAGCCACTTTATTTACTCACATCAACACGCGATGTGACAGAGAGAGTGGTGGCTGCCCGAAAATTAAAGGAAAGCCAAGAACGCTATAAGTTGATTACTGAAAACTCTCACGACATTGTTACCCTCATGCGCCCTGATGGCATTTATGATTTTGTGTCTCCTTCTATCAAAGAAATTTTGGGTTACGAGGTAGATGAAATTCTGGGCCAGAAGACTACCGATTTTATACATCCAGACGATTTGCCCCGCATTGAAATACAGATGAGCGAGTCCGTCAAAACAAAATCAAAAGAAGGGGTGGCTATTTTTAGATTTAGGAATAAAAAAGGCGAATGGCGTTGGCTCGAAGCCCAAGGGGGTGCAATTCTTGACGATAATGGTGCAATTCTTTACTTAAGGAGCAATAAAAGGGACATCACCGATAAAATCATCACCGAGCAAAAACTGAAAGAGAAAGAGGAGCAATACAAATTAGTTTCTGAAAACTCGGGCGATGTAATTGCCCTACAAGACTTTGAAGGGAAAATCTCATTTATTTCCCCTTCGTCAAAAATACTGTTGAACTGCGAGCCAGCTCATTTATTAGGGAAGAAATTTTCAGATCTAATTCATCCCAATGAAAGAGAATTTGTGCTTTCAATCGTGAATCAAACTATAGCGAACAAGAGCAAGGATGTAAAAGCCACTTATCGTATGCAGATTTCTGTCAACGATTGGGTTTGGGTTGAATCCTCTTATAGCTCGATTGAAGACGGTGATGGCAAGTTTCTTTATATTCAATCTTCTACCCGCGATATTTCCGAAAGGATCAAAGCATTGGAAAAGGAACGTCAATTGAATAAGCTCAAGTCGAGCTTTATTTCTATGGCTTCTCATGAGTTTCGCACCCCATTAACCACCATCCAATCCAGCAATGAACTCATCAATATGTATTTGGAAAGCGACCCTGAACCAAATTTAAAGCTTAAAAAGCATGTTGGCCGAATAAGAACAGAACTTGAAAGAATGAATTCATTGCTTAAGGATGTATTCACTTTGGGCAGGCTAGACGTTGGAAAAACAAGATTAAAGAAAGACATCACCTCGCTTACAGGCATTTTAAAACAAGTGATTCAGGAGAATTTGGTTGAACACAAAACCAGAAATGTCAAGATCAATGTTGTAGGTGTTGAGCGTCAAGTGGACCTGGATAGCCAGTTGATGAGCCATGCCCTTTCCAACATCATCAACAACGCATTTAAGTACTCACAAAATTGCCCAGATCCTGAGGTAACCATCACCTTTAAGTCCAAAGGATTGACCATAGATGTTAGGGATTTTGGTATTGGAATTCCCGAGAAAGACCAAAAAGGCCTTTTCGAGTCTTTCTCCAGGGCCAGTAATGTAGGCGATATTGAAGGCACCGGATTGGGGCTCATTATCGTCAAACAGTTTGTTGAAATCCATAATGGTACGGTGTCCTATGCTTCGGAATTAGGCAAGGGCACCGTGTTTACCATTGATTTGCCTGAAGTTTAAAAGAAAAAGCCAAATTTCAACAAGGGATATACCCCCTCTTCTGAAGCAGCGGCCAATACCGTAATTGCAGCAAAATTGAATGGGGTAAGAAATATGCCTCCTCCATAGCCATGGTGCAGTTTCTCAGAATTTTCTCCTTCTACCCAAACCCGACCAAGATCATTGAATAGGACTAGACCAACTTGAGAGGGTAAAAAGTAAGATTGCCAATCAAAGAGCTTTATTCTAATATCGAACTGATGATAGAAACTGCTTTCTCCAGAAAAACGATATCTTTTGAATCCTCTTAAGGTATTGAAACCGTCTAGTTGAGCGGCTTGGAAAAACTCGAAATCGCCAAAACTCTTTTGATAACCCACGCGAGTGGCAAATGTAGTACGAGATGGTTCGCTAAAACTCCAGATAAAAGTAAGGTCTGTTTTGAATTGGCCACTGTTGGCTGATTCATCGTTGAGCCCATTGCTGTAATCATAAGTGGCGTTGAAGGCCATTCCTTTTGAGGGGATTAAGCCCTGATCTCGCCCATCGAAATGAAAGCCTACCGTGGCTCCACCATAAATTTTTTGTTCAAAAAGGGTGGCGCCAAAGGGCGAAACTTGAGCAAAATCTGCAATAAAACGATCGGTATTTTCTTCCACCTCTACAGTCCTGAAAATCGGACCAAAATTGACTGTGGCTTTGCTCCCAACATTTAAGTCCACCGTTGGCCTAATAGAAAACTCTTCGAATCGCGTTCTGTAAAATGTTTTTTCGAGTTCGTCATCAAATGATGTTTCGTTGCCTAAACCAAAGAAATTATTCACAAAGTTGGGAACACGGGCATCGGCATTGAGTGAAAAATCTGCTTTGCCAAATGCATCTATGACATGAAGATCGTAATTGAGATTGTACGAGGAAGTTCCAATCGCATAGTTACCTACAATAGTGTGCTTAGAACGATAGGGCTCATTTCTAAAACCATCTTTTTTAATTGAAATGCCTCCTCCCAAAAATATACCATCATCGGGGTTTGCGTTGATTGATATGACAGGAGACCGTAAATCGAAATCGAATTCTTCTCGGTTATACCTATTAATTTCTGAATCCTTATCGGTGGTCAGATTTTTGGTCTCTTTGCTTGTAGTTAATGATGTGCCTTTGGCATTATCGTAAACCACGGTTTTCTTGCTTAAGCCACCAACAAAACTATCGTCCACGATGATGTCATCATCGTCTCCAGCGATAATCCTGACCTTAATTCCTTTTTTGACTTTTCCTGATACTTCGAAACGGTCTTCGCCATCAAAACCAAATAATCGAATTTCATCCGTTTCTTCTGTCTTAAAGGTGCGCTCATAGATCACTTTGTCGAGCTCTCCCTTTTTAGAAATCTTGTAAACTGTCACTTTTGTGGTTTCGTCATCAAGTCTTTCGATTTTGAAAAGCTCTTTTTTGTCACTCCCTAAAACATCGACTTGTTTTGAAATGAACAAGTAATATTCGCGGGCATATTTTTCAAGATTATCGCGCCTGTTTTTTAGTTTTCTTATGATTTCATCTCCGTGCAAATCATAAATTTCTTTTGGCCATAAATGGATGGCTTTTTCGATCACTTCATCGGTCAAAGATGCTTTCAGTTCTTCGGCCTGTGCAATCCATTGCTCCAAAGATACCTCGGTCATAAAAATCCTGTCGAAGTAGCGGATTCTGTAAGCCCCTAAGCTGGGCACATACTCGATATCATCGTGAAAACCCTTGAGTGCTGGCTGTGCCCATTTGGAAGCTGCAACTTTTTTAAACAAACCTTCACCAGAAAAGAAGGCCACATCTCTATCTCTTGGAATTGGCCTGTAAAGCTTTTCATCATCTTTTTTATTGTATTCTACCCAACGCCACTGATCGTCATGTCGGTCCCAGTCGCCTAGCCAAAAATCGAAAAGCCTATTTCTGGTCACAAAGACTTGGTCAACGTGGTTGTCATTGTCTTTTCTTAAAGTCTCGTAAAGGTCTATGCTCGATTCTACGTCATCGCCATTTCCAAAAAAGTCTTCTTTAATGTTTTTCTTGTTGGCACGTTCTTCGAACAAAGCCAAAGAATTGGCCAAGGCTTTTCTGTGGATTCCAAAACGAGGATCGTCAGGAATAAACACCACTTTTGGGTTGGTATGGTAAATACCAGCGGCATCGGCTAAGGTAGGAATCACCATGGGAGCGTAAGGATGAGAAGACGAAATGCCATCTTGCACAATGGATTTGATAAAGGTTTCGCGAAGCTCTTGTGGGAGCGTAAGTGCCGGGTTTTTATCCATCGACCGCAATACATATTGCTGGCCTTTTTTGTTCTCAAGCCTCAAAGAAATGGTCTGATGTCCACCACCGCGCTGTAGTATTTCCAATCCACCTTTTTCTGTTCCAATATCAAATACAGGGACTTTCAAGGGAGTGACCCATTCTTTACGGTAGTTTTCACCAAACATGTTGATGTGAAATTTACTTCGGATATGGTAAAGTTGGCTTGCTGCAAAAATAGTGTCTTGGCCTTCAAAACTGATTCTGGAATACTTTGCGATTAAACTTTCTGGCTTAGGCAAGAAGGTCTTGGTAGAAATTGTAGCGGTGTAAAGTGCCTTATTATCTTCATTTTCGGGACTAATGAATTGAAGTTCTGTTCTGCCATCAGCAAAATAATCCAACCTCGCAAAACCAAGCGTGTTGGTAGCAAACAGGGCATCTCCTTTTTGTTTGACATGAGCGTTGTTTTTTGCACCAGCGCCACTCACTATAAAACTCATTCCCTCTTTTTGAATGTGTTCGAGGGCATGCTCATGGCCTGCTACATGCACAATGTCTGGATGTTGTTTCATTAATGAAACCATGGCATCTCTGAATTGCTGGTAAATGGGATGCGAGGTGTCTTGAATATTCCCGAACCACTTTCTATATAAGGGATAAATCGATCCTAATCCAGGTAATGGCAGGTATAACCATTTTGTTTTTTTAGAGGCGGTGAGCGGGAAAAGATGATCTTTTGCACTAAAAACACCGCCATGAATACCATAGGTATACATCGGATGATGCGAAGCCACAATTACTTTTTTTGTGGCATTCCTTAGTAAAACATCTTGAAAACTGGCGACCAATTCTTCTTTCGAAATTGCATCACAATCCGAACCTTCGGCAGGTTTGGCGCCTTTGTGCAAAAACCACTGCGTATCGACTACCACTAAGGTAATTTGATCGGTGAGGTTAATTTCCATAGGTCCAGGGCATCCTCTTGACGGAATCCAAACATCCTGGCTGTCCAATCGGTTTTCTACATAACTTTCTTGCCTTGCCAGCCATTCAACGCCTAGTTTGCGCCCTTGTGCCCAATCGTGGTTTCCCGGAATAAAGAATTTTTTTCCCTCAAAATCTTTGATAGCATCGATTTGTCCATTGATTGCTTTTTCGGCATCAGCCCTTAATTTATCTCCTTTGGGAGGCATGCCTTTTGGGTAAATATTGTCGCCTAAATAAATTACAGTGCCATTACTGCCAACTCTGTCCAGTTCCTTTTTGAGCAGTGTTAGAACAGGGTTTTCGAAAGGCTCGCCAGCATCACCGATCAAAAAAACAGAATAGATAGGTTTTTCTTTTTCTTGGAATGCCAATGAGTAAAAGGTATTCAGGCAGAGGAGAATGAGGGCGAAGGAGAATGTTCTGATCATAGATATGACTATTTGATGTCGGGTAAACGCCAATTGCCAAGAAAAAATTCAAGGCTTTTATTTCTTCATTTTAAACCTTAGAATGGTTCCTCCATCACCATCACCATCACCTTCATTGGAAATGAACAAATCTCCATTGGGGCTAAAAGTAATGCCTTCTGGCTGTGGGAATAGGCTTTTTTTGAGTAGCGTAAGATTTTTAGGCTTGCCCGAATTATCAAATACTACCAAAGCACTACCCACCGATGCTACCATATAGATCTCTCCAGTGATGGGGTGAACGGCTATCCCAGAAGGCCTCAATTTGGTATGGTTGGCGCCAAGCACTCTTTCCAGATCGGCATCATTCAACACGAATAAGGGAGTTTTCGAAAATGTTTTGCTCGATAAATTGTATCCATAAACCGCCTTTCCTTTTACTTTGACACTTGCCACATCCCCACTTTCTTTCAGTGCCAACAATAAATTGTCGCTCTTTTTGTCATAGCCGAGACCTTCGAGATTATTATTATGATTGAAAGGACCATCAATGGTTTCTACAACCCCGTCCACTTCAATATTAAACCGAAACATTTGGCCATTGCTCTTAATTGCGTACATGTCTTTTCCGACCAACTCTAGCCCTTCAAAATCCCCATTCCCTTCAAAGCGAATCCTTTGAACGATTTTTTTCTGTTTTATGTCATAGACGTAAATTCGGCCATGTTCATCATTTAATGCGGCCAGTTGATTGGGTGCTAAGTAGGTCAGTCCTGAGATTTCCTCCAAAAATGAGGGCATGACAAACAGGCCATCGGGTTTCTCTAAGTTGTAAGGAAATGCATTTTTCCCTTGGGCATTCGCCTTCAAAGGAAAAACGCTGCAAAATATTAAATGAATGAAAATTGTCGTTAGCTTCATAGTTCTGGAACTAAACTTAATCTGCCGAGAATTAGTTTTGGGTTGAACACAAAGTATGTTATTTAAAATCAGCAAATTATATTAGGGTGATGACTGAAACTAGTGAAATTCTAAAGAAGGTAGCCAAATATACCGAGGAGATTCTTACGACAGAAATTCCATCAAAGTTTGTTTACCACGATCATTACCATACCGAGCGAGTGGTGGAATCTTCTCAATCAATAGGCAAAGCCTGTGGCTTGTCGGAAGAAGAGCTGGAGATTGTTGCTATTGCTGCCTGGTTTCATGATACTGGTTATCGTTCTGGCTGCAATAATCACGAAAAAGACAGCGCCCGAATTGCCGAGGAGTTTTTGACTCGCCAAGACTATCCGGCTGACAAAATAGCGCAGGTTGTGGGTTGTATCATGGCCACTCAAATGCCTCAGAGCCCTAAAAATTTAATGGAAGAAGTACTTTGCGATGCCGATTTGCACCATCTGGCATGTTCAGATTACGGAATGATGTCGGAAAAAATGCGTTTGGAGATTGAACACATCAAAGGCCACAAAATAAATTCTGAGGACTGGAATCAGATGAATTTCAGGTTCTTCAAAGACCATGAATATTTCACAGCTTACGGTAAGGAGTATCTCGAACCAATTAAAAAGCAGAACTTGAAAGAGATCAAAAAGAAAAAAAAGGAAAAGAAGGAGAAATCCGGAAATGGCGAATACACGCTTAAGCTGGAAGAAAAGGTAAGAAAACTAGAAGATAAACTCCTGCTAAAACCTGACAGAGGTATAGAAACCATGTTTCGGACAACCTCAAAAAATCATCTTGAATTGAGCGGAATGGCCGATAATAAGGCCAACATAATGATTTCTGTAAACACAATCATTCTGTCTGTGGTTGTTTCTGTGCTCATTAGGAAACTCTATGAATATCCAAACCTCATCATCCCCACAGTGATGCTGATTGTGGTTTGTTTGTCAACAATTGTTATGTCTATTCTTGCAACCAGGCCAAATGTTTCGTCAGGTATGTTTACCGATGAAGAGGTATTGGGGAAGAAAACCAACCTACTGTTTTTTGGCAATTTTCATAAAATGAAGCTTGATCGCTATGAATGGGGAATGAAGGAAATGATGAAAGATGGCGACTATCTCTATGGCAGTATGATCAAAGACATTTATTTTCTTGGTGTAGTGCTTGGAAAAAAATACAAGCTTTTGCGCTTGGCTTATACCATTTTTATGATCGGCTTTGTGCTTTCTATTTTGGCTTTTGTTTGCGCTATGCTGCTTTTCCCTCCTGAAGACCAGCAAAACTTTTACATCTTCTGAGATTTTTCTTTATCAACGAGGTATTTATAAAAGTCGGTCTGGCTTCGCACGGCCTTAGTTTTTGAATGTATCAAGTGGTGATTCAAGTTGGAATCTAGAGATCGGGCTTTTGTATTGTCCTTGAGTTGTAACTCTAATAGCTGACTGATTTCATTAAAGGCATCTTCATCATAAATTGGAAAACCTACTTCAATTCTTCTATGGAGGTTTCGACTCATCCAGTCGGCAGACGACATAAATAATTCCGGGTTGCCATTGTTATAGAATTTGAAAATCCGGGCATGTTCCAAAAAGCCATCTACTACTCGAATAGCCTTTATATTATCACTTATTTCTGGTATACCAGGTCTGAGTCTGCAAATGCCTCTAATGATTAAGTCGATTTGCACTCCAGCTCGAGAAGCCTCGTAGAGCTTTTCGATCATGGTTTCTTCTTCCAGATTGTTCAGTTTTATAATGAAATGGCCAATCTTTCCATTTTTTACATGCTCAATCTCTCTATCAATCAGAGCAATCAACTTGGTTTGCATATTGTGTCTCGCCACCAAAAGGTATTTCAGTTGCAAGGTTATTTCAGTTCCCTTTTGCAAAAGATGAAACACACTTTCTAGTTCTTGGGTCATCCCATTGTGGGTGGTAAGCAAGCCATGATCGGCATAAATACCTGCTGTATTTTCATTAAAATTACCCGTGCCGAAAAAGGCGAATTTTTTGACTCCGTTATCCGTCTTTCTTCTAATAAGAACCACCTTGGCATGAACTTTTAAATCAGGTAAACTATAAGTTACGATGACGCCTGCCTCAATCATTCGTTCAGCCCATCGAATATTATTAGCCTCATCAAAGCGAGCCTTCAATTCAACAAAGACTTCTACTTTTTTGCCATTTTTTGCTGCTGATATAAAGGATTGAGCAACAACAGAGTTAGCGGCTATTCGGTACAGAGTGGCTTTGATTGAAGTCACAGATGGGTCAGTAGCCGCTTCATTAAAGAACCTTAGGATATAATCATACGACTGATAGGGGAAATGAAGGATTCTATCCTTTTCTTCAATTGCCTTGAAAATACTCTGGTAGTCATCCAAAACTTTTATCGAAACTGGTGTAAGCTTTTTACTTTTTAGTGCTGAGCCAATCGGGTTCGGTAAGGCCATCAAATCATTCAAATTATGGTATCTACCGCCTGGCACCAAATCCTTTATTTCTAATTCTAGCGTATCGACCAGTGTTTTGAGAATATAGTCTGGCATAGACTTGTCATAAAGGAATCGGGTTGGAACACCAACTTTCCGCTTCTCTAACTGCTTTTTGATATTTGAAACAATGTCAATGTCAATCGAATTTTCTAGGTCTACATCTTGATCACGATTTAGCTTCACGCTAAAGCAGTTAAGTACCTTGTAATCCTTGAATAGAAAATTTAGATTTTGTCTAATAATGTCATCGATAAAAGCGATGTAGTGTTTATTTCCGATTGCCGATAACTGTAAAAAACGCGGGACTTCTGTAGGAATTCTTAAATGGGCGAAACAGGTCACTTCAGACCCATCTAATTTTTCCAGCTCCACAATAAAGTAGATCCCATTATTCTCGATAAAGAGCTTATCACTTGGTTGAAAGAAGTACGGCTGTATGTGCGCTAGAATATGACTCTTGAAAAAAACAGTACATTCCCTGAGGTGTGTTTTGAGTATTTTCTCATTGTAATAGAGCTTGATACCCTTGTTTTTTAGTTCGGGTAAAATGCTCTTCTGAAAAATGCCTCCATAATCCTTGAGCTGATCATTTACTTCATTTAGAACTGACTGAAGCAGCTTTTTTGGGCTAAAGGCTAGTTGTCTCTTAATGTTCTTTTTACCTAAACCCGCCAAGCTTCTTAATGAAGCAACCCTTACCCTAAAAAATTCATCAAGGTTCGAAGAGTAAATGGCTAAGAATTTTATGCGGTCATAAATTGGAAGACTGTCATCTTGTGCTTCTTCTAACAACCTTTTATTGAAAGAAAGCCAACTAAGGTCTCGATCGATGAGTAATTCTTTTTTGAGCGGCATAATTAGTGAAGGCAATTATGTTAATTTATATTCAAAAAAGGTCAAGAGAATGTTTCTTTAACATTAAATCTTAGTTGATCTTAATCAGACTTTTGTTGAGGTTGAACAATTATACATCGAGAAATGATTAAAAACTATTTCAGAATAGCCATTAGGGGCATTATAAAGCATCCCGGCTATGCCTCAATTAATATCTTTGGCCTCACTTTAGGGATTACCTGCTTTTTGCTCATCTTTTTGGTGGTCAATTTCGAATTGAGTTTTGATCGATTTCATGCGGATTCGGAAAGAATCTATAGAGTAGATAATGCACTCAACCTTAGCAATGGAATCTATAAATATCCTAACGGGCCATCTGCTTACGGCCCTGTATTGCTGAGAGAAGTCCCAGAAGTCGAGGCCTTTTCCCGACTGAATGGAGGTGGTCAACAAGCAATTTTTAAGATTGAAGAAGAATTTTTTAAGGAAGACAATCTCTTCTATGCCGATGCCAATTTTTTTCAATTCTTCAACTTTAAGCTGATTTATGGCAAAGCAGAAAATGTGCTAGATGAGCCATTGAAGGCAGCGATAAGTGAGCGCGCGGCCATTAAATTTTTTGGAAAGGTTGATGCCGTTGGAGAGGTGATGACACTACAGGGCAATAGAGAAAGTCGCTTCATTGTCACAGGTGTTTTTGAGAACCTACCTAGCAATACGCATATGAAATTCGATGTTTTGCTTTCTAATGAAACACTGAGAAGTCAAAACGACAATAACATTTTGGAAAGCTGGGGTTTTGGAGGATTTTATAGCTACGTAAAATTGAAGTCTCCTAATGTTGAGCCTTTGGTTGCCCAGCGACTAATAGAATTAAGGGATAAAAATGTTGAGGAAAGTGCTAGAACCAATGTCAACCCTAGCCTTATTCCGCTGACCGACATTCACCTTAAGTCTAATCTTAGAGATGAAATGGCACCTAATGGCAGTATGGATTCCGTTTATGTTTTCTCTGCTATTGCCATATTTATTTTGGTGATTGCTGCCATCAATTATATGAATTTGGCCACTGCTCGTTCGGCAAAAAGGGCTAAAGAAGTGGGTGTAAGAAAAGTGCTAGGGGCTTATAAAAACCAATTGATTAGTCAATTTATGGGCGAATCGATTATTATAACAGCCTTTTCTGCCATACTCTCATTCGGAGTGGTAGGAGCAACCATGACTTCAATGGCTCAATTCACTGGCAAAGCCCTGACGATTGACATGCTGTTTACTACTCAAGTGATTGGCTTACTATTGGCCATCATTTTGGTGATTGGAATCCTCGCTGGAATTTACCCCGCTCTTTTTCTGTCTTCTTTCAAACCTGCGGTTGTGCTTAAAGGCAAACTGGCACCAGGAATGAATAGCTCTGGTAGTTTAAGAAGGGGTTTGGTGGTATTTCAATTTGCTATATCAATTGTGTTAATGATTGGTACTTACACCGTTTACGATCAGCTGAATTTCATGAAGAATAAGTCTTTGGGCTTTCAAAAGGACAATATGCTGGTGATTTCAAATACCAGAAATGCCGTGACTCCGAGTATCAATGCCTTCAAAAACGAGCTTTTAAAAAATACTGGAGTTGAATCTGTGGCAGCTTCATTTAGTAAGCCTGGAGGCCTTCGGCCAATTATTTTTATCAAGTCAGAAACCGTAATTGACAATGAAGATAATCTCAATTTGGCAGGCATCAATATAGATTTTGATTACATGAAAACCATGGGCATTTCAATTCTACAAGGAAGAGATTTCGATGCTAAAAACCCGGTAGACTCCATTGAATCCATAATAATCAATGAACAGGCCGCATTAGAACTCAATATGGTTGATGATGCCGTTGGTAAACTTATTCAGATCAAACAAGGGAATAATTGGGTGAATAAAAGAATCATCGGATTGGTAGAGAACGTTAATTTCGAACCGTTGCAAAGAAAAACAGAGTCTACTTTTTATGCGCCCTTTTTCGGATCATACCTTTATTTATACGTTCGAATGCGACCTGGAAGCAGCGCCCAAGTAATTGATCAAGCAAAGCAAGTTTGGAGTCAGTTTGCCTTAGATCAACCTTTCGAATACTCTTTTTTAGAGGATGATTTGAATCAATTGTATAGTTCAGAAGCTCAATTGAGTCAGGTGGTAATCCTTTTTGCTTTACTCACGATGGTGATTGCTTGCTTAGGATTGTTTGGCCTTGCCTCCTTCTCCACTGAGCAACGAATTAAAGAAATCGGGATTAGAAAGGTACTTGGGGCCTCAGTTTCTCAAGTGTTATTTTTACTTTCTAGGGATTTTGCCCTGCTGATTTTGCTCGCTTTTATCATTGCTGCTCCGAGCTCCTTTTACTTATCTAAATGGTGGTTGCAAAATTTTGCTTTTAAAGTAGATTTAGGTCTCTTGACTTTTGTCATAGCTGGAGTTGGCGCATTAGGAATAGCATTGGCCACAATTAGTTATAAAACTTTAAATGCAGCCAGATCCAATCCTGTAAAGGCTTTGAGAATTGATTAATAGCGTCTCATAATCGAACTCTGCTGAACGAAAACGTACGCTATTTTAGGCAGAAGTTTTGCTTAACTGCTTAGTATGAATAAATTAGCCCTTGGCATGTTAATTGGTAAATGCTGAACGGTCAAATCTAAACCCACAACAATGATTAAACTGCGTGATGTCGATAAGTTTGTCGATTCGAAATATCAAAGAACCTTTATTTTAAAAAGCATTGACTTAACTATTGAACAAGGAGAATTTGTCACAATAATGGGCCCCAGTGGTGCTGGAAAATCAACCGTGATGAATATCATTGGCATGCTAGACGAACCTTCGCAAGGAGAATATTACTTTTTAGATGAGCCTATTCATAAAATGAAGGAGCGCAAGCGTTCGGAATTGCACAAGCATCACATAGGCTTTGTTTTTCAGGCTTATCACTTGATTGATGAGTTGACAGTTTATGAGAACATTGAGACGCCTTTGCTCTACAAAGGAGTAAAATCTGGAGAAAGAAAAGCACTTGTTGCCGAGATGCTAGACAGATTTCAGATGGTAGCCAAAAAAGATCTATTTCCAGAACAGCTTTCTGGCGGGCAACAGCAACTTGTGGGCGTTGCCAGGGCATTGATAGGACAACCGAAACTCTTGCTAGCCGATGAACCTACTGGCAATTTGCACTCCGATCAGGCAGAAGAAATAATGAAGCTCTTTCAAAAATTGAATAGCGAGGGAATGACCATTGTGCAAGTAACACATTCAAAGGAAAATGCAGCTTACGGCAAACGAACCATCAATATTGTGGATGGCACAATTGATAGTGATAGCAGGCATTGATCAACGAAAAATTTTTAAAGAGGCTCAATGAAAATTGGGCCTTTTTTATAGCTTTAAATCCAACTCATAAGTAATGTGCTTTTTGGCGGGTACTGCACCAAGCGCTTTATGAATAGCGATCATTTTATCATTAAAATCCCCTACCCAAGAGAGTTCTCCTTCTTCGTAATGGCTCGGTACAGCTCCTTCGAAACACTTGTAAACAAGCACCGACTCTAGCCCCATATTTTGGTATTTTGGGTGTGTTCCCATCACCCAAACACGAAGCCTGTTCATCACCTTCATTTTTTTGTAATAGACGAACCGAATCTTATTCCAGAGATTGAGTTTACCATTGAGCTTTTTCAGGATTTGATTTACATCGGGTAATACCAAAACAAAGCTAGCAGGCTGGCCATCGATGTAGGCAAACCAAATGTATTTTGGATCATGGAAGGGCTTTACCTTTTTGAAGGTCTCTTTTACATACTCCTTTTTAATAGGCGTAAAATTTTCATGGCCTGTCCAAGCTGCATTATAGATCGTCATGAAGTCTTCGGCAAATTGATCGAAGTGATTCATGTCGAAGGGTTTCAAAGTGAGGTTTGGCCTTTTTGAAATTGCGTATTCTGCGATTTTCACAAATCTTTCTGGCAAACCATCCTTAATATTCAGGTGGTTGGTCAGCTGTTCCATTTTGGTGGTGTAGCCGTATGCCTCGAAAAAAGCTTTGTAATACTTGTGGTTATAGGCCATTCCGTTAGAAGGATGCGTAAAACCTTCTACCAATAAGCCCCAGAATGAATCATTTTCTCCAAAATTGATCGGAGCCTGAATCATGTCAACGCCACGTTCAGTCAGCCAAGATTTTGCAGTATCGAAAAGGGCAAAAGCTACTTTTTGATCATTGATGGATTCAAAAAATCCCATGCCCCCAATCCTTCTATTGTCGAAATTTGCTTTGTTTTCATTAATAAAAGCGGCAATACGGCCAATCAGCTCCCCTTTTTCATTTTTGGCAATCCATCGAATGGCTTCGCCATTTTGGAAAAACACATTTCCCGTAGGGTCAAAAATATCGTTGATTTCTTGATCGAGTGGGCATACCCAGATGTCGTCATTCTTATAAATGACGCGAGCTGCATCTAAAAATTCTTTGGCTGTAACCTTATTATTGACCTCGATGATTTGCATTGACCTGAGCTTATCGTTGATTGATACAAAGAAATTCTATTATTAGTTCTGTTTGAAATCTTTATGTGTTTTTTTACGCCAAAAGCCCTTTGGCGTTCAGGTCGTCAAAAATGATTCGGTCTACAAATGAAACCATCTCTTTGTCTTTGTGATTTACCCAAGCGATGGCTTCAATTTCTGAGCTGGCTTGAACGGAGCCAAAATATGCGCCTTGATAACAAGTCATTTTTACTATGATCCCTTCGGCATGGCCATGTGCTTGGGCTTGAAAAACGCCATAGTGCTTTAAATCCTCTCTGATTAAGTGCACTGATAGCTCTTCTTCAATTTCTCTGAGCAAGGCCTGCTCATCGGTTTCTCCAATTTCTCTTTTGCCGCCTGGAATGTAAAAAACCTCTCTTCCCCTCGTTTTGGCTACAAGAATTTTTCCGTTTTGAATTTCGAGCCAAGCGAGTTTATCAATGATTTTCATTCCTCCATCAACTTTACAAGAATTTCTTGTGCGGCTTTTGCTATGACTGTACCTGGCCCAAAAATAGCTGCCGCGCCAGCATTTCTCAAAAACTCATAATCAGCAGGGGGAATTACTCCTCCAGCAATGACCATGATGTCTTCTCGTCCCAAGCGCTTTAATTCTGCAATGAGTTGAGGAATCAAGGTTTTATGTCCTGCCGCTAAGCTCGATGCACCAATAATGTGCACATCGTTTTCTGCGGCTTGAAGTGCGGTTTCTTCAGGGGTTTGAAAAAGTGGTCCGATATCCACGTCAAAGCCCAAATCAGCGAAACTGGTGGCAATTACTTTTGCTCCACGATCGTGACCGTCCTGTCCCATTTTGGCCACCATGATCCTTGGTCTGCGGCCGTCCATTTCGGCAAACTTGTCCGAAAGCGCTCTTGCCTTTTTAAAGTCTTCGTTGTCTTTCACTTCGTTTGAATATACACCAGAAATTGATCTGATCACAGCTTTATGACGCCCAAACACGTTTTCCATTGCTGTAGAAATCTCGCCTAAAGACGCCCTGTTGCGAGCAGCTTCAACCGCTAATTCGAGTAAATTGCCTTTGCCTGTTCTGGCACATTCTTCTATTGCCTTAAGACTGGCCTCGGTTTTTTCCGTATTTCGTTCGTTTTTCAAAACAGCTAGACGCTCTAATTGCGACTTCCTCACCGCAGTATTGTCTACTTCCAATAACTCAAGATCGAAAGCCTCATTTACTTGGTAGGCGTTTATTCCAACGATGATATCTTTGCCAGAATCAATTCGAGCTTGTTTTCTAGCGGCAGCTTCTTCAATCTTCATTTTCGGAAGACCTTGTTCTATGGCTTTGGCCATACCGCCCATTTCCTCAACTTCTTCAATTAAAGCCCAAGCCTTTTTCACCAATTGGTCAGTGAGGTATTCTACATAATACGAACCTCCCCATGGGTCAACTACTTTGGTAATATCTGTTTCTTGTTGAAGATAGATCTGTGTATTTCGAGCAATTTTGGCCGAAAAATCGGTGGGCAAGGCAATGGCTTCGTCCAGCGCGTTGGTGTGGAGCGATTGGGTATGACCTAAAACTGCAGCCATGGCCTCTACACAAGTTCGAGTGACATTGTTGAATGGATCTTGCTCCGTCAAACTCCAGCCCGAAGTCTGGCAATGGGTTCGCAATGCCATTGACTTCTCACTCTTGGGATTGAACTGTTTCACAATTTTAGACCAGAGTAATCGTCCAGCGCGTAGTTTGGCGATTTCCATGAAATGGTTCATGCCAATTCCCCAGAAAAAGGAAAGCCTTGGGGCAAAATCGTCAATATTTAAACCAGCATTGATCCCAGTTCTGATGTATTCTAGCCCATCTGCCAAGGTATAGGCCAATTCGATATGTGCTGGCGCTCCAGCTTCGTGCATGTGATAACCCGAAATACTAATCGAGTTAAAACGAGGCATTTGTTTGGAGGTATATTCGAAAATATCACCAATAATTCTCATAGAAGGAAGAGGAGGATAGATGTAGGTATTCCTCACCATGAACTCCTTCAAAATGTCGTTTTGGATGGTGCCAGTCAGCTTTTCTTTCGAGACACCTTGCTCTTCGGCTGCCACAATATAGAAGGCCATAATCGGAATTACCGCCCCATTCATAGTCATCGAAACCGACATTTCATCCAATGGAATTTGATCGAAAAGCAGTTTCATATCCAAGATGGAATCAATGGCTACGCCTGCTTTGCCCACATCACCAACAACCCTTGGGTGATTGGAATCATAACCTCTGTGCGTTGCTAAGTCAAAAGCAACTGAAAGTCCTTTTTGACCTGCGGCTAAATTTCTTCTGTAGAAAGCGTTAGACTCTTCGGCAGTAGAAAATCCTGCATATTGGCGAATGGTCCATGGCCTTTGGGTATACATTGAGGCATAAGGTCCTCGCAAATAAGGTGCTTTTCCAGCACCAAAACCGAGATGTTCGGCTTCTTTGAGGTTTTCGGCCTTAACTATTGGGTTCACCTCAATCCCTTCGGCAGTCAGCCAATCAATCCCCTCAATTTTTGATTGAGACTTTACTTCGGATTTTATATTTTTTAATACTGGTCTCATACCGCTACACTTTTAGTCAAGGTGTCTAACTCGGTTTCAGTGATTTTCGAAAGACCTCCTTTGGCTTCAATATCTTGAAGCAGTTGCCAAGACTTTTCCACTATTTGTGCTGTCAGTGATTCTAAAAAGTAAGTTCCTGCAGCAGCATCAATGGTTTTGTCGAAATACGATTCGTCTTTGAGCAAAGTAGAGATGTTCCTCGCCATCCTTTCAGCTTGCGCTGTGTTTTTAGGAAATAAGGGATAAAATGGATTGATCACTACTGCATTTGTACCGCCAATAATGGCCGCCATGGCTTGGGTACAAGCCCTCAATAAGTAATTGTATTCATCCTTTGTGGGCTCATTCCAATGACCAGAGCAGGATGCAATTTGTAATTGTGCCGGATTGACTTCAAAGCCATAAGCCTGCCCTAGTTGTACTAGGAGTAATCTTAAAGCTCGATGTTTAGCAATTTCCACGAAGTAAGAAGTGCCCACTTCAACATTGAACTGTAATTGATAAAAATGCTTTTTTAAGTCTGAGGGATCAGCTTGATCTAAAACATCAATTGTTTCTGCTAAAGTCAAGGCGAGTTCAGCGCAGATGTTAGAGTTTTTCTGACCAACTATTACTGATTTGAAGTTTGGCAACTGGCTCCAAACAATTTTTTCTTCGGTCTGAATAAAACCGTGAATTTGATCTGCTGAGAATTCGGATTTTTCAATATACCCTTCGAAGTCCTTAATGAATGGTTCACCACTTTGAGTCAATTGGAATCCGATATGGCAATAGGGAAGTAGAATGTCTTTTAAAAGCTGTTGAAAATTAGGTGTGAACTCCAACTGAAATAGAATTCCAGTAGCACCGCTGTTTAAAGCGAGTATCGCCTTTTGATTGGCCTCTTTTTCATTTTCTACCTTAACAACTTGATAGTTAACCCAATGTCTCGCACCTAATTTCTCTGGTGCTTGATTCTCGAATTGCAGGTTGGGTAATTCCGCTGGTAAGTCCTCCTGAGTATAAAAAGGTTTACCAGTCAGTCCATTTGTTTGCCAGTTCAAGCTGTCAATTGACGCTCCTTTCAGCTCTTTGGTAATTAATTCGCTCCAAGCCTTAGCACTTGTAGGTTGAAAATCATCTAAAAGTCTTTCCTCCATATCCTTTTGATTGATTACACGAAATTAATGGATTTCGATTGGCTTTGCTTCAATTCTACACTAAAGGAAATAATTAAGGTGAGTTTGAATGAAATACCGTACTGATTTGATAGAATAGGCCATCTTTGATAGATGCTTCTTTTTTAAAAATCTAGGATTAAATTATTTTGAAGAGAGTTCGAATACATCTTTCAACTTCACCTAATTTTTATCATTTTTGTCATCCCTCAAAAATCACTCGAGGGATTTTTTTTCCAGTTTGCTTAATCATTTAATGGTGAAAGACAGCGTATCGGTTTGGGAGGACTGCCTCCGATTTATTAAAAGCCAAGTAGGGGAACAGAGTTTCCGCACCTGGTTTGAGCCGATCGTCCCCCTTTCTATCAAAGAAAACGTAATCACCATTCAAGTACCAAGTCAGTTTTTTTACGAATACCTGGAAGAGCATTATGTGCAACTGTTGAGGCAAGTCATTCATAGTGAACTTGGCCCCATGGGTAGACTGGAATATTCGGTGATTGTAGACAGTGGTAGTGCTCAAAATCAACCATATTCTGTCACATTACCCAATCAGGCACCAAAGAATAAGTGGGAACAAGATAGACAGCCGTCTGTAAGAAGCCCATTTGAAATGCCTTCTGTTGAAGAAGAATGGAGACATTCTAACCTCAATTCCAATTACGATTTTGAAAATTACATCGAAGGAGATTGTAATCGTTTAGCCCGTTCGGCTGGTATTGCGGTGGCTGAAAAGCCAGGAATAACCTCTTTCAATCCATTAATGGTTTATGGAGGCGTTGGATTAGGTAAAACGCACTTGATTCAATCGATTGGCAATAAAATACGCAGAGACAATAAGAACAATTTTGTGCTTTATGTTTCTTCAGAAAAATTTACAACTCAGTTTACAGATGCCATTAAGAACAACAGCATTCAGAGTTTTACCAACTTCTACCTTCAAGTTGACACGTTGATCATTGATGACGTGCAGTTTTTTGCAGGAAAGGAGAAAACTCAGGAAATGTTCTTCCACATTTTCAATCATTTGCACCAAACGGGCAAACAGATTGTCATGTCGAGCGATCGTCCGCCAAGAGATTTAAAAGGCCTTCAAGACAGATTGCTTTCTAGGTTTAAATGGGGTTTGACTGCTGATTTGCAAATGCCTGATTTTGAAACTAGAATTGCCATTATTGGCCGTAAAATGCAGTCGGATGGGATTTATATTCCAGAAGATGTAGTTGAATATTTGGCATATAGCGTGGACACCAATGTGCGTGAACTCGAAGGCGTTTTGATTTCGCTGATTGCGCATGCTACACTGAATAAGACAGATATTAACCTTGAACTGGCCAAGCAGACTTTAAAAAATATCGTTCATGATATTGAGTCTGAAGTAGGCGTAGATTATATACAAAAATCTGTTGGAGAGTATTTTCAGATCAGTGTTGAAGATCTAAAAGACAAAACCCGTAAAAAGGAGATTGTAATTGCCCGTCAAGTAGCCATGTACCTTTGCAAGGAATACACCAATCACTCTTTAAAATCAATTGGCTATCATTTTGGCGGCCGCGATCACTCTACTGTGATCCATGCCGTTCAGTCCGTAAGCGATATGATGGACTTGGATGCTAAATTCTGCCACAGCATCGAGGAATTGAAGAAAAAAATGAGAATGAAAGCGATTTAAATTGATTATCGCTCCATAGCTTCTGCTTGCCCGAAATGCCAAGTCAAAAAGTCAACTTAGTAGAATCCTTAGTAAGATTTCGAGTCTAGCAAGATGGAGGTAAGTAGCAGATTATCAATTAATTGAAGTAAGATAACCCAATTTGAGGGAACTTATAATGGAGGTAACTAACATCTTTTATATTAAGAAAAGTATCCAATCTTAAAATCATTGGCTGTCCAAGCTGGTAATAGTTATTAAAAACCTGTTCAGAAGACCATAGAAAATCAACACTGCCCATTTTATAGGAACTTTTAAAATATAGAAAATCACTGAAGTGATCAGATAGGAAAAGAATTTTAAGATTATTTTGTGTCTGAATTTGTTCGTTTGAAAAAGAACGAATAAGCGAATCAAAGCACAATCGACAATCTGTTAATTTAAGAAGGATAATTATTGAATTGTCATGATTAATAATATCTGATAACCACCTTTTCTCTCCTTTGCTGTTTGTAACCTCTAGGTTTTTAATAATCGGATGGTCTTCTGTGAGTTTCAGTGCTGTTGTCTGACTATTAATAATGATATTAATGTCATTTGATAGCTCTTGATTTAATAATCTGACCGTTTTTTCCTTTTTCAGCAAATGGTAACTCAAGGTGCCAAGAAAAAGGTTTATAATTATAACTATCCAAACTAATACTTGTTTCATTTGTTAGGAGCTTATTGAATTTCAAACTCCAGTAGAATTGCTGCCGTTGGCTTTTGCTCAAAGATATTTTTCCAAAAATCATTTTGATCTGAAGAACCTGTCAATTGGCTGATATGGTTTTCAAGCAATTCGGAAGGAATAACACTAATGAGCTTGTTGCCCAAGGCAATTTTAGGGAATGGAATTTTTAATCCTTTGTACTCAAAGTACCTATAGCCCAAGGTTTGGCTCGACTTTTTGATAAGAATCTTGCTGACGCTTGGGCTGTCTTCAGAATATTGTATAAACTTAAAAAGAACATTTCCATTTTCTAGCACTTTCAAATCCCTGATCCAGCCTTGAAGATTACTCTCATTTATTGTAGAAATGAAATTTCTAATAGACCCGAAGCTGTTAGGATCAGGTAGAGGATTTGGTGAAAAGTCCACGGTAATTACTTTCTTGAATTTTTGCTCCTTAATGTCAAAATGAAAAATGTCATTGGACAGGGGCTCATTAAAAAATATTTTGTAATCGTTAATTGAGAAGGGATTTGTGTCGGCAATTAGATTGGAGAACTTAACGCTTTGTTCTTTGATGGCAACATTAAGCTCGAAATTGTCGTCAAAAATATATGCATATTCTGGAAATTCGTTGGAATTACTCCATGAATTTGTAGTCAACCAACCCTGATCGATTTTAGACATTGAACGTATAAAGAATGAAGTTTTATGCTCCCAGAGAAAGTTACCATTGAAATCAAAGTGGATGATTTTGAAGGTACGCGAGTCGAATAGGACAATCTTTTTGTTTTTATTATCTACACCGAAGGTCTCAATAAATTTAAATTCCTTGGGGCCTTCACCCAAAGCATGTAACGAATTGATTAAAGTGCCGTTTCTGTCAAAAATTAATAGCTGGTGTAACTTATTATCCTGTAAAAAAATTCTGTTTTCAGTTATTTGAATATTTGATATGGCTCCTACCAATAGACTTTCTTGGCCAGTAGTTAAAGCGGTTAATTTGATATCATCTCCTTCTTTCAAGGTGAGATTTTCATTAAAATCTGCATCTCGGATTGAGATGACATCGGAAGACTGACTTTTTTTGAGTTGACAAGATTGAAAAACACTCAAAGTCAAGAAAATTGAAAAGCTCAGGCTTTTCAATTTTCTAAAATAGTTATTCATTTAGTGTTGATTAAATGAAAGAGTACAAACATCATTTGATGGGTCAATACATTGGGCAAGTTGACCGCTGCCCCCTTCTGTTGGTATAAAACGATCTTGCCTGTCATCTACATCAATAAAAATTGTCTGACTACTTAAGGAGAGAGAAATTGTGAGAAAACATAGCATTACAAGTGTTAAAGAAATTATTTTTTTCATAGGGTTACTCATTTAAGTCGCAAGAATTATGTCTCTTCTAGTGATTGGGCTTGTACTTACACATCTTTCGATAAGTCTATCGAGTATTGATTCTCTGTGATTTCTTCTGTTGAATCTGAAGA
>PCUU01000083.1 GCA_002786855.1 Cytophagales bacterium CG12_big_fil_rev_8_21_14_0_65_40_12 | reverse complement strand
GTGAGTTACGACAGTAATAGAAAGTCTATTGCATAATTCGGATTAAAGAACGAGCTAATCAGTAATGTTAGACCCTTCGTTACTCAGGGTAAAAAGGCTTGTTACTGACGATTTTTCGAGGAGAATACACCAAGGCTGCCATTTGTTCAATCAATCTTACAAACGACCAAGCATGGTTAATGGAAAAACTAGCCTAAGAAAAAGGATGTCAGATTTATCAAAACTCATTCAATAGAGAAAACTCATACCCATTCCTCCCTTTTTCTTGTAGGACTTGTATCTTTTGATTTCACTAGAGAGATGTTTTTTGTATTGGTAGTCCATAAATTCTTTGAATGGAGTGATGGTCCCTTCTAGTCGACTTGCCTCTAAGGCTTCATAATATTCTTTCTTATCTTCCTTGAAAACACAAGAAATTGGTAAACCAAACCGGGTTTGTAATTGATTCATCAATAGTCGGGAAGTTCTGCCGTTACCATCGTAATGCGGATGAATGCTGACTAAGTTGAAATGAGCACTGTATGACAGATCGATTTTTTCACGTTGGGATAAATTTTTATCCATCCTATCATTAAGGTCTTCCGTTAGCTTTTTCAGAAGGTCAGGCAATTTATTATAAGCTGGAAAATAGCGATTTTGCACCAAAACTGAACCTCTTCTAAGTTCCCCTTTGCTGGCGTCCACTATACCCAGTGCCGTGTTATACTTTTGTCCGGTACTTTTGAGCACGGCAGCGTTCAACTGACAAATTGAATCTTGAGTAATAGCATCCCTATCTAAACCGAATTTTATAGCGAGCAATAGTGCTTGATGGTGGTCTCTAACCATTAAAGAATGTTCTAAGGGTTTTCCCTTTGGAGTAATCCCTTCATCTATGAGTAATGAGGTTTCTTCAAGAGTCAGTGTTGCTCCTTCAATCTGAGTGCTATGGGCAGTAATTGCAAATTGGTTGAACTTATCGTAGTCAACAACTTTGTGCAGCTCAAGAGCTTCGTATTCCGCAATATATGACTCTATTGACTTCACTCTTCAATTTAATTACACTCCAATTTAGCCAAAGTTAGCTTTTCCCGTCAGGATTATTCAGCCAATTTAACTTCTGAGTTAAGTTAGATCGAAATCAATATAAGATTTCACTACAGATTTGATTCAAATCCACAGCCCTGATTAACTGAAGGTTGAACAATATGGACACCACTTTTTCCAGTTCTTCCTTATTCAAATGAGGCTGATTGGCCCAACGCAAGTCGATTAACCAATTTTCGACATCGGTTTTTGATAACTTATAGAAATCGCTAATGATCGAAGCTTTTTGAGCACTCTCATTCAATTGTCTCACCTGAGAAAATAGTAGCTCAATTGTGGCTTTTATTGCATTTGATTTCTCTTTGAGTGCCCTATCCGAGGCGCAAATCACAAAGCAACTGAAGGGAGTCTTTCGCTCGGCAATTCTTCGAAACTCTCCCGAATCTACCAATGACTTAGTCGTGTATTTCTCCCAAAAGAAGATTTCAGATTCAGACTTTTGAAAAGAATCCCTTGCGCCTTGAAGGCTATCGACTTCTATAAAATTAAGGTTTCCATAGTCCCAGCTACGCTCTTTAGCATCTATCATGGCCATCAAATGAGATCCTGAACCATATCGGCTTATGGCATATCTTTTCCCTTCTAATTCTTCTGTTTTTTCAATGGCAGCCCCTCCGGGAACGTGAATGCCCCAATTCAAAGGTGAATCAACATAGAAGCTAATGACTTTATAATCTTTGCCCTTATCAATTCCTTGAATTGCTCCTTCAGTCAACAATACAGCGATATCTAAATCTCCATCGTGAAGGGCATGCCCCATTGCTCCTGTCCCGCCCTGAAAATCTGTCCAAGCAGCGTTTATTCCTATTTCACTGAGCTGACCCGAGCGAAGCAATAATTGCCAAGGCATATTAAAATGTTCTGGAACTCCGCCAATTTTTAGCTTGGTCATTTGAGGTTGGCTTTAAAAAAAGAAAGCCAAAATTAATGGCTTTCTCCACCCTACAAAACTAGTAGAGTAATTTCTATGATATAACGTTTGCTAAACTTCTATCTTGGTCGGCTTAATTGCTTCCTTGATTAAAAACGTATCGAATATTAAATCCGAAGCCTTCGGCACCAAAAGTTGTTTCATCAACAATCCTGAAAGCCGGTCTCCAATCAAGGCCCACCGCTAGCGGTATTTCCACAAAACGATACTCAAGGCCTATTTCGCCCGCAACGCCTAATGCAAAATCATTACCTAAACCTAAATATGGTCCAGCACCAACATACCAGTTGATCGCTTCTTCACCTATTGGTCTGTAAATAAAATCCCAAAGGACATCAATCCCTACTATTTCAGAACTGAAAGAAAGATCCGCATGGATCCTACTGAACTGAGCGGTACTAAATACCGCATCAATGGCATAATCACCACCTGTAACATTGCCAAATCTTACCCCAAGCTCTTGGGCATCAGCATTTTTAGAAATAAACATCGCTGCCATAAGGCAGATAAAAAATAATTTGATCTTCATATATATTTAGTTTTACTTTTAAAATAACGTAAGACTTTTAGTTCCAAAAGGTTGCCTGATTTCAAGCGTTTTAGTACCTATCTTACAAAAATTTTAATGAGTCAAAGGTACAAACTTATCGAGAGATAAGTGGAAATCCTTTTTTCCATAAAAAAGAGCCGCTTATTCAACGGCTCCTCTTCAAAACTAGTATTACGGCACATTATTAATTTGCCTTTAGTTATTTACATCCTTTAGTAATTCTTCAATGGCTTTTTCTAGTTGTTGATCTCTGCCTTTGTCCAATACGCCAGGCATGTTTTTCACTTTGAACTGCGGCTCAGTTTGGTTGTTTTCCATCCACTCTCCTGCTCTGTTTTTGGCACTTACTGGCACAACGCCATATCTGCCACCGTCAGGTAAACCTTCCCAGCCTGCAAAACTACAAGTCCCTGGGGTAGGCATACCCACCGTCTTACCAATCTTCAAATCCGTATATCCTTGGGCGAAGCAATGTCCATCGGAGTAATTACTTTCATTGAACATGGCCAAGGTTGGTTTGGTCCAACGGGAGGTTGGTTCTCCACCCACCACTTTGGCTTCGGTGGCATAGGTGATGAAAGGAACCCCTGTGAAGAACATGGCTAAATCTGCTACCAAATCTCCTCCACCATTAAACCTTGTATCCACAATTACCGCTTTCTTATCGAAGTACTTGCCCATCATGTCTTCATAAATGCTTCGGTAAGGTTCATCACTCATGCCTGGAATATGTACATAGCCCAACTGACCGTTACTCTTTTCTTCCACTTCTTTTTCGTTGATCTTCACCCAACGATCGTAAAGCAAGCTTCTTTCTTCTCCGAGAGAAATCGGTTTTACTGTGATTTGCTGGCTCTTTTTGGTAGCAGGATCAAGGATTTCTAAAAGGGTGAATTTGTCTGATTTACGATTAAGGTAAACCGCTACATCCGTATTTTGAGCAATCGTCTGTCCATCAATTTTCTCGATGATCATTCCTTTTTTGATATCAAGGTTGGCCTTATCTAATGGACCGCCTTTGATTACTTCTTCAATTAGAATACCGTCACCTTTGTGCTTGTAATCCATGAAAACACCGAGAGAAGCAGTTGCATCTGCATTTTCGATGCTTGTAGAAAAGCGCGCACCTGAATGCGACACATTCAATTCACCCAACATTTCAGAAAGCATTTCTGCGAACTCATAAGAGTTACCAATCGAAGGAAGGAATTTCTTATACTCTTCGTGCATTTTTGCCCAATCAATTCCGTGGAAATCTGGGTGATAGAAAACGGCATTACTACGGATCCAAACATGCTCGAACATGGCAGTTCTTTCTGCCACAGCATCGAAATTCATTTCGCCTTTGATGTCAACGCCTTCACGCTTGCCACTTTCCGGATCGATTTTCGAAATTCTTCCTCCACTCAATAAGTAAAGGTTTTTCATCTCTTTGTCCCAAGTGAGACTTCCAAAACCAGCATCCAGTTTGATGGCCATTTTAGTTTCTTTGGTGCGTAGGTCAGTCGTCCAAAGGTTCATTCCTTTTTCGAAACGAGCCAAATAATAGAGTTTAGCGCCATCTTTCGATAAAACGGCATCTCCTAAGCTTGATGAGTGAATCGTAAGACGCGCTTTTCTGTCCATCATATCCTCCCAATCGAAAGACAAATCTTTGACTTTCTTCTCATCCGCTTTTTCGTCCTTTTTCTCGTTTTTCTTTTCTTCTTCTTTCTTTCCAGCCTTTTCGATTTCTTTCATTAGATCGAAATCCTCTTTGCTCATGTTGAATTTATCCCAAGCTTCTTGATCGAAGAACATGCTATACACATCACTTTGGCTTTGGCCGCTAGTGGCATAACTCTTCAAACCATTTCGGTTGCTAAACCAAAGCATTTGCTTGCCTTCATTCACCCATTTAGGATTTCCATCACCGTATCCGCTTTCGGTAAGATTGACTCTTTTCGAACCATCAGCAGCCAATAAAAGCACTTCATTATTGCTCAAGGTTTTTCCCCAATCGAACAAAAGCCATTTGCTATCTGGGCTCCAAGTGAAGTTTTGGTCACCATCACCCATATGATAAAGATCTGCTGGCGTTAAAAGCGTATTGGTGTTATTAGTCGCTAGGTCTAAAATCTTCAAGGTCCTTCTGCCTTCAATAAAGGCCAATTTCTTTCCATCAGGTGAGAAGCTAGGTAGGTAGTTGTCTGTTTTATTCTCAACTAATGCTTCTTCTTTCAATAAGGTTGAAGCGAAAAAGAAAGGCTCTTCGGTCTCTCTTACTCTCGAAGTTTTATAAATGCTCCACTTGCCATTTCTTTCGCTAGAGTAAACCACTGATTTTCCATCAGGGGTGAAAGTCACAAAGCTTTCTTGTTCTGGTGTATCTGTCAAACGTTTGGTTAAAGAGCCATCTGCCGAAGTCACAAAGACTTCTCCTCTCGCGATAAAGGCAATTTCTTTTCCATTGGGAGATACTGCCATTTCGCGAACGCCTCCATTGATTGAAATGAATTTATCGGCATTCGACTTATTTTGAGTGCGGATATTCACTTTCAATTTCTTTGGCTGTTCACCTTCCTTCATAGTGTATAATTCACCATCGTAACCAAAACTCAATACTCCATTTCCAATGCTTAAGAAACGAACCGGATGTGTTTTGAATGAAGTCACTTGAGTTCTAGTTGCAGGATTGGCAAGACTCAATTTATGCACGTTGAAAGTGCCACTTTCCTCACTTAAAAAGAATACACTTTTCTCATCTTGGCTGTATACAGGCTGTCTGTCTTCACCTACATAAGTAGTGATCATTTTATGGGAATCGGATGACTTATCATACACCCATAAATCGCGCGCTATGGCCGAAGTTTGATGTTTTCTGAATTCGTTTTCTCCCCCTTTTTTATCGTGATAGAGCATTTGCGTGCCCTTAATATTCACTTGAATGTATTCTGCTGGGAAAGTAAAAACTTGATCAACTCGCCCACCTTTTACTGGCACGGAATACAATTCCGATTGTGACCCATGAGGATATTGTCTATTGCTAGCAATGTCCATTCTCAAAGCACCAAACAAAAGTGATTTGTCGTCATGCGTAAAAGAGAAAGGTTGTTCATCATTGGAGTGGAAAGTGATGCGCTGCGCTTCACCTCCCATGGCATCCATGGTGAACACATCGAAATTGCCATATCGGTCCGAAGCGAAGGCAATGGTTTTTCCATCATGGCTCCAAACAGGCATGTAGTCATGCGCTTGGTGAAAAGTAAGTTGCATGGCATCGCCACCTGCGGCACTTATTCTGTATAAATCGCCTTTATAAGTAAAAACTATCGTTTGACCATCGGGTGAAATTGTTGGATATCTAAGCCAATTAGGCGATTCTTGAGCTGACAGCCCAAAAGTGATGAGTGTTAAGAGAAGAGTAAAGAACTTTTGCATAGTGTTGAAATTTGAAGGCTGAATCTAGGGAAAAAAAGCCTGAGTTAAGAGGTGTTTTATTTGGCAAGCCAAACCTTATAGGTTCGAACACAAAAGCCTCGCCTGCCAAATGATGGCATATGATTAATTACAAAAACCTATAAGGTTTCATAGGTCAAACGAACCCTTCCTCCTTATACCTTGGGTTTGGGTATTTGTAAAAACCCTCTCCCGTTTTTACACCAAGTTTTCCAGCATCAACATAAGTTTTGAGCAAGGCAGCAAAGGCTTGGCTTTTCTTATCGGGTTGGCTGCTGGTGATATGCCATGCCGTTTCTAGTCCCACGGAATCTAAAATCCCAAAAGGACCCATTTCCATTTTGAAATTGCCCATCCAACTGCGGTCGATATCTTCAATCGAGCCAATGTCCATGGTTTTCAGTGATCCCGCTGCACCAATTAAAGCCATCAGCATATAATTGAAGATGTAACCGTGATTTTCCTTTTGAACGAAAACAGGGGTTTGCCAAAGCTTTTTGCCTAATTCCATCAACAAATCACTGATCCAAGCTTCGGTACCAGAATGCGGCATTACATCCACCACATTAGAATAAAACACATCGTGAAAATGGAAATTACAGAAACGCTCTGGTCGGCCAGAGGCATCAGCGATTTGAGAACCTAATAAGTAAGAAGTGTTGGTCGTGAAAATGGTTTTTTCAGGGCAGAGTGCTCCAAACTGCTCCCACACCTTTCGCTTAAGTTCAAGATTTTCTGTCACCGACTCATTTAAGAAATCGGCATCATCCGCGGCAGCTTCCGCATCGGTGGTAAAGGTCAGTCGAGCTTTGGCTTCTTCGGCCTGAGCTTCCGTTAACTTTTCGTGGCGAATCAGCATTTTGAGAATACCAGCCTGCGTTTGGATAGCAGTATCAAGTGCCTTTTCTGAAATATCATAAATGGTAGTTTCAAAACCGCTGATGGCGCTTTGTAAACCCACTCTTAGACCAAGTGTTCCTGCTCCCAAAATGAGCACTTTGTTGATGTCTTCTATTTTCATATCTGTTAATATAAACTCTAATTATCGATAAGTCTGAAAAAGATTGCCGCGTCAGAGCCCATTGTTATCAAATGGTCTCCTCCTCGCAATGACCGACTAAATTTTATCTCTTTCCAATGCCTTTACCGCATTCGCTCCGCAGGCCTTGACCGCGAAAATCAAATTCGCGAAGCGCGGGTCTTGCGTCAATCCTTTTTTATAACGGGCGTAAATTTGTTGAATGATGACCCCAATTTTGAATGCGCCAAACACATAGTAAAAGACCTGATCTTTTAAGTCGAAGCCTGTTTTTTCGGCATAGCGTTCTACTAGCTCGTTTCGTGTATAATTGCCAGGCAACCAAGTCAGGCTAAAAGGTTTTAAAGCTTCAGGATCATCAGCTTGGGCCCAATAAGCCAGTGAGGTACCTAAATCCATCAACGGATTGCCCACAGTAGACATTTCCCAATCGAGCACGGCTATGATTTCATCTAACTTTTCAGGATTGAGGACTAGGTTGTCATATTTATAGTCGTTGTGGATAAAGCTGACATATTTCTGTTCTGGAATGTTTTTCTGTAGCCAGTCAGCCGCCAGATTCATGCTCTCCAATTGATCTGTTTCGGCTTTATAATAACGACCAATCCAGCCCTCTACTTGTCGTTGGGTGTAGCCATCTGGCTTACCGAAATCCGATAGACCAGCAGCCTTCAAATCCATGGTATGCAATTCGGCCAAATTATCAATGCAGGCTTCTGAAATAGAGCGCATTAGTTCAGGATTCAAATCAAGATCCTTTGGAGGAGCACTTCTCAGAATTACACCCTTCACGCGTTCCATCATATAAAAATCAGCCCCCATTACGGATTGATCTTCACAGAAAAGCACGGGTTTTGGCACTTTGGAATAAACGGGTTTTAGGGCAGAAAGCACTCGGAACTCGCGGTTCATGTCGTGACCGCCTTTGATATTGGCACCAAACGGTGGTCGCCTCAATACGTATTCTTTTGAGCCATCTTTGATCAAATAAGTAAGGTTTGAAAAGCCACTCGGAAACTGGGACACTTCTATTGCTCCTGAAAAACCTTCGAGGTGCTCGGCCAGGTAATCTGTCAGTTTTGATAGATCCAACTCCTCTCCTTTTCTTATGTCCTTTGCTTTGTCAATCATCGGTCGGTACAATGGTTATTGGTGAATGGCAACGCATTCAATCTCCTGCTTAAGATAATCAGAGATTAGTGGCTTATCCTAAATTTTTGTTCCGAACCTTTGGGTTGAATACTGAATAGTAGTGGAATTGTACTGTGACTATGAACATTCTGAATTAGATTTGTAGCAGAATGCCAAACTCATACTTCCAATTCAAAGAATTCAGAATAGAGCAAGAAAATTGTGGCATGAAAGTGACCACAGAAGCCTGTCTATTTGGTGCATTGGCAGCACGGTTTCTCCCAGAAAATTGTGATAGCATATTAGATATAGGCACGGGAACAGGCCTTTTGGCTTTGATGCTTGCACAATCGAGCAAAGCTTCGATTTACGCATTAGAAATTGATAATGACGCCTTTCAGCAGGCAAAAGAGAACTTTCAGTATTCGCCTTGGGCGGAAAAGCTGTCTATTGAGCATTGCGATCTGAATGATTATCATCCTGACATTCCATTCGATTTTATCATTTGTAATCCTCCATTTTTTGAGAAAAATCAGCTCGGCAAAAAGGAGAATAAGAACAAGGCACTTCACAATTTCACATTGGGGTTTGAAGCGCTGGCCCAAGCAATTGAAAAACTGCTAAACCCCGAAAACGGATTAGCGATTGTGCTTTATCCTGAATATCAAATGTCGCTATTCAAAAAGTCAATGGTAGCATTGGGTTTGGAAGAGCACATTTCTATTGATCTTCACAACCAAGCCGACAGCCCTATTTTTAGGCAAATCAAAGTTTTTTCGAAGCATAAATCTGCGTCTATTCAAAATCAAAGGCTAGTGATAAAAAACCAAAATGGCGAGTATACTCCCGATTTTATCGATCTCTTAAAAGACTATTATCTTCATTTGTAAATGCTTTGCTTTTTCCCTTGCTGCCTCTGTTTAATCTAAATATCTTCACCCTCTATTTTAAAAAATACGCATGAATATTTTAGGGATTGATATTGGTGGAACAGGCATCAAAGGAGCCATAGTTGACACTGTGAATGGACGACTTATTTCCGAAAGGTATAGGGTCGCAACGCCAGAACCTGCAACCCCAGAGGCAATCGCTAAAATTGTCAAAGAAATCAAAGACCATTTTGATTGGCACGACAACATTGGCTGTGCGTTCCCAACGGTTGTGATTAATGGCAAGGCGATGTACAGCAGTAACCTTGATCCTTCATGGAAGGGCACTCAAATAGACGACCTTTTCAGCGGTGTTTGTGATGATGAAACATTCACAATTATCAATGATGCTGATGCCGCCAGCATAGCGGAAATGCGTTTTGGTGCTGGAAAACATAAATCTGGGCTAGTATTCGTAATCACCATAGGGACTGGGCTGGGCAGTGGCGTTTTTTATGATGGCCAATTGATTCCTAATTTTGAATTGGGGCGTATGTACGGAAAAAATGGCGATTTGATCGAGTTTTATGCCGCTGATTCGGCCAGGAAAAGAGAAGAACTAGATTTCGAAGAGTGGGGCAAGCGCTTCAATTTCTTCTTAAAGCATATCGTTCGCATCTTTTCTCCCGACCATATTATTTTGGGTGGTGGTGTAAGCAAGAAAATCAACAAATTCAGAAAGTACATTAAGATCAAAGCGCCTTATGTGGTTTCAGAAAAACTCAATAATGCTGGAATCATAGGCGCAGCCGTGAACGCAGCGGAGCATCATAAGTAAGAAGTTTTTTATGCTTCGACTTTATTGAAACCACTTTTGCATTGAAAACTGCTTTAATAAATTAGTGGACAAGACCCTGAAAGGGTCAAATGTCCATAGCCAACCATGACGAATAAACATCCGACCCCGATGGGGTCGAATAAATGAATTTGATAAAAGCGATAAACGTTGAATTCCTTCGGGATTAAAAGATTTGAGGCACAAAAAAGAATCTTAATCAAGCTAATTGATTTTCTTCCTTTAAAATCTTTTCAATCACGGACTTCATCTGATCGAATTCAGTATAGCCGTGGTTGATTTGATATAGCTGGTCTTTTATTTTAAAAAGCACCGTTGGATAACCCCTTACTCCCCATTGGCGATTGAGTTGAAACTCTTGATGCGTTTCGTACTTGCATTGGTCGCTTTCGAAAATGGCCAAAAAAACATCAAAGGGAATGTCGAATTGCTCACAGATGGATCGATAAAATTCCGATTCGGTGGGGTCTTCGTTGTCTACATAAAACTTACGTGATACCGCTTCATAAAAAGCCAATTCGTTATCTTCCATCCATTGGCGAGAAGCCACTACTGCTCTACAAGATGGTTCTGTGTCATAATTGAATTCTTCACGTTCGAATAACTGATACCCGAAAGGTTGACCACTTCTAGCAGTAACTTCTTGCCAGTGATGTCTTAAAAAGGCTTTCATATTATCGTCCCAAGCTTCTCCTCCACCTGGCCGTAAACCGCCCACGATAATCGAAAAACCAAATTCTGGATAATACTCCTTTAAAGCCTTTAAATGATTAGAAATCCCCCAACACCAAGAGCACATTGGGTCTCCGACATAGATAATTTCTTTATCGGCCTCCTTTTTTATTTCTGATGGAGATTCAGCTAACTCTGCTGGTGCACAGATGCCAGTTTCGGGATCGCAGGATTGGTTTTCGACTTTCATATCGCTGGCAATAACAGGAAGCATCCATTTTGGGTTCATTCAAATTTTATTGACGGTTGAAGAAGGACTATTTCCTTAATTCAATCGGCTTAAAAGCCTTTCTATTTTAATTAATCATTATGGGCTCAACATTATCAGCATAAATTATTAACTCAAATAACACTTTGTAGGTAGGTGTCGCGATTAAAATTGCCTCAAATTGTAAATGATTTTTTAACTCACTTAACCAAAAAGAAAAATGACTACAACAATTAACATTGTGAATCTTAGGGGTGCGTCCGCACTTCTGGCAAGCCAAAGCAGCCCTGATCCCACCAAAGTATTATTTGTGCTACTCACCGCAGATAGCTCTAGTGGAGTTGTAGGCATTACTCCAGGAGTTGTAACTGCCCTTACCGACAATATGGCCATTACATTTGATACGATTAAAAGTGGCAGACTTTACGTGGGCTATGGCCAATACCCAAACCCTCCATTACCACAAGGGTCCGAGTATTTTGGTTGGATAGAATTCTCAAGACAAAGCACTGACACTGCGGTTTGGATTAACCTATCCAACGTTGATATCCTTGGATTACCATTGACCTTAGAAGGTACCGACTCGGCCGGAAACGCTTTTACTTTGGGCTATAAAACGCCAATGGTCGCTACGGCACCTACGGCATCAATCATTGCGCAAGCCAAAGCGGTGCTAACAGATGGAAACGCTGCAGGAGGTTCGGCAGCGGTGGTTAAAACTGCC
Organism: Cytophagales bacterium CG12_big_fil_rev_8_21_14_0_65_40_12; assembly: GCA_002786855.1. Taxonomy (GTDB): domain Bacteria; phylum Bacteroidota; class Bacteroidia; order Cytophagales; family Cyclobacteriaceae; genus Roseivirga. The sequence continues at coordinate 3,529 of PCUU01000083.1, read as the reverse complement.
ACCGGACAGGATAAAATTCTTGCTCCTAACCATGTGCCCGGAAGCTATAGATCATATGATAGTTACCTTGCCGCACTTACTGATACAACCTCTAGCAACTACCCAGCAGCTTTGAGCATTTTATCAGACACACCCGCCAATGGCGCTCCTGTGCAAATGAATGGTAACTTCTTAAACGCAAGCGCAGCAACTGACAATATTATATCACTCACAAGTACGGACGGCACTCAAATCTGTCATATCACCAAAGCCAACCTGACATCGCAAATCATTTACGAATGTGACGGGGGCTATATGAGTTGGTCGACTGATGGTGGCGCGACCTTCAATCAAATACATCAAAACAGGACAATAATAAACGACCCAAGTAGTACTGAAGCAGAGCGAACCATTACCAACTCAGTATTCAGGAATATTATGATTGGGTTGAATGAAGGCTATTTTTCTATGGAAAATACAACCAACAACAACAGCGCGATGTTTGCTGGCCTCGTTCCCTTTGTAAATGGAAATGGAAACCAATATGCTCAGGTAATTCACGAAAGCTCAAATTCTTATGGCTTCCCTTATGCGGATTCAAATCTGAAAGTGTTGGTAACAGCTCAGCTTGGCGCAGCACTCACCTTGAATATACTTGCTGATGATGCTACGAAGGATTATGAGGCACCATCGGACAACACAAGCAATCAACCCCAATCAGGCACTTATCAATTGGGAATTGGTAGTTCCAGCCAGCACCTTGGGGTAATCAAAATCGGAAACTGGCGCTATACTCCTAACTCTGTTGGTGGTTATGGTGGCTTTTTACCAGATCTTCCGCAATGGACAAAAATGGAGTTTACTGGTCTTGGCTCTGACAAGTACATCTGGATCATGAACAACGGAGTGTATGAAGGCAACGGAGCAACTCAATGCCTTAATCAGCCCGCCACTATTGCAAATAATGTTGTGACTTGGGGCGCGTCTTTGGGCTGGAATGGTAGTGTTGCTCCACCTTTAGAGCCAATAGATTGATATTTTCATACCTGACAGATTTTTGAAACCTGTCAGGTATTTATTCCTCCTCATCAAAAATTACCCCCGAACCAAAGTCATTCAATTGACCGAAAACGTCCTGATCAAAAACTAGCTCGGCTTTGTTGAGGTATTTTTGCATGCCCAGCATAACTTCGAAATTGGGTTGATGCAGGTGTTTTGGGATTTTATAAATTCGGCTGTCCTTTTTATCGAAGGGAGTGGCTTCCTTGGCCCCATAGAGATAAGGAATTAAGATTTTTGAGCAACTCATGGCGATACGATCGAACTCAAATACTGCAAAATGAGATTGAAGCCTTAGGTTGATTTCTTCGAAAAACTCAAGCGTACTTGCCAAACGCACCCTTGAACCGGCCCTGGATTTGCCTTTGGTTTTTAAATGCTTGATTTGACTTGTCCCTTGCTTTTTGCGCACCATATAGGCAGAAAATACTTTGTGCGCTAAGCAATCTTCGCCCTTAAAAACACCAACTGAAGCACTTCCCGATTGAACCAGCAACATCAGATAACTGATCTCTTTTTCGAAATCGAATTCAAATTGAGTATTACATGAAAGTGTAATGGGCAAACGGATATAAGCTTCTTGATTTTTGCGCGGCCAGCTCAGTTCAATGCGATGCTTTTCGTAGTCATAATTCGGACTAAAACCCAACTCTTCTACCTGACTTAGCAGCTGGGGTACTTGTTCGGCATTGTAGAAAAGGCTTTTCATTCCGAATACTATAAAAAGGCCACGGATTGGGCAATGCTTTGCCAATTAATATTGCCGAAAGCCCAAATGACTGCCCGCGTGAGGGATAGAAAGGGAGTCCGAAGTCGGAAGCACGAAGACCGAAGACCGAAGTCGGTAGCGTTGGAGGTCTGCATTGGCCGACCCGAAGCGGATGCAAGCAGCGAAGGGGCACGCCCAAGATCGATTCAAAAATTTATCAAAGATTAGCTCATTGATTTTCAATGTGTTGTATTTCCTATTGAGTAAATTCTAAAATTATTTTTCAATGTTGGAACTTCAATGTTATAACATTAGTTATGCTCCTGAAATCGGAAACGAACAGAATTTTAAACCATAAAAAGTAAAAACAATGAGAACATTTTCAGTACCCACCAGAGATCAGGTTGCACCTGTAGCCCAAGGAATTTTTGATAATTTGAAATCACAACTAGGCATGGTGCCCAACTTATTCGCCACTATTGGCTACTCGGCCAATGCCTTATCCTCGTACCTTGCTTTTCAGAGCGCTCAAGCCAAAGGAAGCTTTAATGCCAAAGAAAGGGAGGCTGTATTCTTGGCCGTATCACAAGTCAATGGTTGTGCATATTGCCAAGCGGCCCATACCACTTTGGGCAAAATGAACGGGTTTACAGAAGAGGAAACCATCGAATTGAGAAAAGGCAAAAGCGCCAATGCCAGATTACAATCAATCGTTGTATTGGCGAAAGAAATCACAGCAAATCATGGTCGACCATCGAGCGAAGCACTTGAATCCTTTTTCGCTCAAGGTTTTGACAATGCCGCGCTCATCGATTTAATCGCCCTAGTGGCAGATAAAACATTGGCCAATTACGTCCATAACGTAACTCAAATCACAATCGACTTCCCAGTTGCAAAACCAATCGAAGAAGCTGTAGAGGCTTAATCATAGCGATAAATCAAATCCGTTGAGCGGCATTGGTCTGCTCAACGGATTGGTAACATTCCAAAAACATATCCTAGAAATTAAAAACATGAAAAGAACATTGAGTATTGCCCTGCTATTGATGACTTTGGCCATCTCAGGCTTTGCACAGGAAAAACCAACTGTCATAAAATTGGATCAGACGCCCGGAAAATTCGAAAAGGAAGGTTTGAGTTTGAAACCAGGCAAATACATTTTCGAGGTAACCAACCTTGGTGTTGACCACGAAGTAGGTTTTGTGATCACGCCAGTGGTGAATGGCAAGGAAGGTGAGCACGTACAAGCGTCCTATTTGGGTAAAACCATTAAGAATGGAGAAAAATCACAATCCAAAGTGGTCGAATTGAAAGCCGGAACTTACAATTACTTCTGCCCGCTGAACCCTACCCCACATTATAAAATCACGGTAACTGACCAAAAATAATGACCTTATAAAGTGTGTGTTGTTGAGCCACCTAGCGAATTGGTTTTTGACCAAGCAGTTAGGTGGATTTTTTATCCAAGTCTTACGATGGAAGTTCTAAGTTTCTTTTAATAACTGATGTTATAACATTATCTTAGCAAAAGGTAAGCGTTACGACATTCCAATGAACATTGACGAACAATTGAAAACGGCCAATTTCCAAAACCAGAAACACAGGTTACGCATGAATATGCTGTATACCTCATATTGGCTGGCCGAAAATATTTCGAATTTTTTAAAGCCTTATGGCATCACGCAGCAACAATTCAATCTACTACGTATTTTAAGAGGACAGTTTCCTGAACCCATAAGTACCAAACAATTGCGTGAAAGAATGATCATCAGCAATTCTGAT
>PCUU01000062.1 GCA_002786855.1 Cytophagales bacterium CG12_big_fil_rev_8_21_14_0_65_40_12 | reverse complement strand
CGCTGCTATGCTATCTAAGCCAAACTTCCTGATTCTTTGTGATTTACGCCATCATCACGATTTCTATTGCATAAATCGGGTTTAAAAATCATTGATCCCATTTTCAAACTCAATATCAGCAGGCAAGTTTCCACTTTCTGCTGCCGCGACTGCTAATTGATCACATCGTTCGTTTTCTGGAATGCCAGCATGGCCTTTCACCCATTGAAAAGTTACGCGATGAAGTTTATATACTTCTGCAAATCTTAACCATAAGTCTTTGTTTTTCTTTCCTTTAAAACCCTTCTTGATCCAACCCCAAAGCCAACCTTTTTGAACAGCATCCACCACGTATTTTGAATCGGAGTAGACCGTGACAGGCGCATTAGGTTTAGTAATGGCTTCTAATCCAACTATTACCGCAAGCAGTTCCATTCGATTGTTGGTGGTTTTTCTAAATCCTGCCGAAAGCTCTTTGCGGTGTTCTTTGTATTTAAGCACTGTGCCGTATCCTCCAGGGCCGGGGTTTCCGCGCGAGGAACCATCCGTGTAAATAATGATCATAGGGCCGTGATATTATCTTTGAATAGCTTAATGGCAATGGAGAGCAAGATAATCCCAAATACTTTTTGCAGTACGCTAATACCTCCTTGACCAATCTTTTTTTCTAACCAATTGGTAGATTTTAAAACCAAGTACACGAAGGCCAAATTGACTATAATACCGATTAAAATATTCAATTCGGCATATTCTGCACGAATAGAAACAATGGTTGTGAGTGTACCTGCTCCTGCTATCAAAGGAAAGGCGATAGGTACAATTGATGAGTTACTATTTTCACTGGCTTCATTCTTGAAAAAATTCCTACCTAAAATCATTTCCATACCAATAATGAACATGATAATTGCACCAGCGATAGCAAAAGAACCTACATCAATCCCGAAAAGTCCGAGCAAATTGTCGCCAACAAAAAGGAACAAGATCATCAATACACCTGCAACAATTGTAGCCTTGCCCGACTGAACATGGCCTACTTTTTTGCGCAAATCAATTACAATGGGAATTGATCCTAAGATATCAATCACTGAAAAGAGTATCAGGGTTACAGAAATGATTTCTTTAAGGTTGAACATGGTTTGTAGTTTTTTTGCAAAGCTAGTAAAAGCTAAGAGAGTAGTGGTGCTTGTGCTACAATATGAGGGAAGCTTAACCTATTATTAATACCGCTGAGGATAAATTATGTACTCCCCTTCAATCTGATTATTTTAGCACCGGAATCTAAAAGCGCATGAGTAAAAATCTTCGAAACATTTGGTACGTGGCCTGTCATGGGAGCTTGCTTAAACAGGGTAAAACCATTGAAAGGGAGATTGATGGAGAGAAAATTCTGCTAGGACGCGATGAAAAAGGCGAAGTTTTTGCCCTTAGAAATCAATGTCCTCACCGTGGGATTCCCCTTACCTATGGCGCTTTTGATGGCTGCGAAATTGAATGCTGTTATCATGGCTGGCGTTTTAAAACAGATGGTACTTGTTCAAAAATCCCTACACTTCCACCAAGCTCGACCTTAGATGTCACAAAAGTAAGAGCACCCTATTATCCTCTAAGGGAAGTGAATGGCGTTGTGTTGATCTATTTGCCCAAAGACATGCGCAAGCCAGAGGACATGGACGAAAGCTTGTTTCCTCAATTCCCACTAGGGCCAGATGTTAAGTTCGATTTTGTAACGGCCAAGCCTATGGCCTGCAGCCTCGATCATTCGGTCATAGGTTTGATCGATCCAGCCCATGTGCCATTTGTACACCAGTCTTGGTTTTTCAGAAAGAAGACCAATTTGAAATTGAAGACTAAGCATTTTGCGCCTTCACATTTAGGCTTTAAAATGGTGCGTCATGAACCATCGAAAAATTCAGCAGCATATAAAATTCTAAAGAAAGAGCAGACAACTGAAATTAGTTTTCAATTGCCAGGTATTAGAATTGAGCACATTAAAGTAGGTGAGAACGATATTGTAATCATGACTGCCCTAACGCCAGTGAATGAAAATACCACTGAGCTAATTCAATTTGTTTATACTGACATCAGTTGGTTTAAATTTTTGAAGCCGATTTTCTATCGCTTTGCAGATACCTTTATTCAGCAGGATGTGGATGTCTTTGAAAAATTGAAGGAAGGCCTTCAAAATAATCCACCTTTGATGCTCATGGGCGACCCAGATATGCAGGCGAAGTGGTACAATGCCATCCGCAGTCGCTACGAAAAAAGCCAAGAAGATAAAGTGCCTTTCGAAAACCCTATCAAGCCTCAGACCTTGCAGTGGCAAACTTAATCATTCAGATGAGCCCTAGTATTGGAGAGTTTGCAGCGCGATGAAATTTGGATACTGCTTCGATTTTAGACTTTAGACTTTGTATTTTGAAATTTGAAATTTGAGTTCTAAAATTTTATGCTTCTCACCTATGTCTTTCTTTTCTTTTTCTTAGCCGCAGGGAACAAGATATTATTCAAAATCAATCGATAGCCGGGAGAGTTTGGGTACAAATTCAGGTCCGTAGGTTCTTCACCCACCCTGTGCTGGTAATCTTCAGGATCATGGCCACCATAGAATGTCCAGAAACCATTGCCATAAATACCATGGATGTACTTAGCCTCTTCAGCAGCATCATTTTGCCCCATGACCACAACATCGGGCTTTATGACTCTATTTTTGAACGAAGTAGTTTGGCCATAAAATCCCTTAATCAGATAAGTGTGGTTTTGGGTGAGCATGGTGGGAATAGGGTCCCATTTTGCCGAGAACTGGAATAGCTTAAAGAAATCGTTGCCTTCATTCAGTGCCCTTGATCTCCTCGCTTCGGTATTATCAATATCAGAAAATTCATATTCTAGTGGGTCTTTTCTCAGTTTGAAGTTTTCGAAGGCCAAAGTTTGGGCAAAGTCAAATTGAGATTCAGCGGCTGGGTTTGCAGGGTCACCATCATACATGGCTTCAATAAAATCGACTCCATTTGCAGCCAGGGCGATGTCAAAAGAATCGGTTGCAGAGCACATCGCGAATAGAAATCCGCCACCAGCCACAAAAGCACGGATCTTTTGAGCGATGGCCAATTTAAGATCGGATACTTTCACGAAGCCGTGCTTTCTAGCTGAGGCTTCATAGTCTTTTTGTTGCTGTTGATACCATCCGTATTGCGAAAATGAAGCATAGAACTTACCGTACTGGCCAGTAAAATCCTCATGGTGAAGGTGCAGCCAGTCATACTTTGTTAGCTCGTCCGATATTAATTCATCATCATACACCAAGGTATAAGGGATTTCGGAATAGGTGAGTGCGAGCGTCACGGCATCATCCCAAGGCATTTTTGTTTTTGGAGAGTAGACAGCGATTTTTGGCACTTTCTCTAATTTCATCATGTCCATGTTCGAAGCAGGCGAGGCAATTTGACTTTCGAGCTGTGCTGCTGTTGCATCGGAGATCAACTCATAGCTGACTCCTCGAATGATCAACTCATTTTCAACCCCAGTTGTAGCAGGCAATAAAAAACTTCCGCCTCTGTAATTTAACATCCAGTCAATTGTTACGTCTTTACTGAGAACCCAGTAAGCAACACCATAAGCTTTTAAATGATTGGTTTGAGTTTCATCCATTGGAACAAGCAGTTTGTTGGCGTAACCCGCAAAGCAAAATGTTGTCAAAATCAATAATATAGGAAGTTTTCTCATTGTGAACTGGATTATGAACCGTTTAACAGAACGATCGTTGAATTTATAAATTTTGTTCGCAATATGTGACCAATGGTTGCTTAAATTCGAACTTTCAAAAACTCATTTTAACTCTATGAATTTCGCAGAGAACATCAGGGAAGGTATCAGGTCAATCAAATCAAACGTCCTTCGCACCGTATTAACAGGTCTTATTATTGCCATAGGCATTACTTCTTTAGTGGGAATGCTCACCGCGGTGGATGGTATAAAGAGCGAGATTGATTCCAGTCTTTCGAACTTGGGGGCAAATAGTTTCGACATAGATAGCCGCACGTCAGGAAGAAGAAACAACAATGGTGTTCGCGAGAAATCTTACGAGCCCATTAAATTTCAGGAAGCAGTGCGGTTCAAAGAGGATTTTGCCTTCCCTTCCACAGTAACAATCTTTACTCGCGCTTCGGGTTCTGCCGAGGTGAAATATGGCACAAAAACGACAAATCCTAACATTAGCATTACGGGAGGAGACGAAAATTATTTTGCCATTAAGGGGATTCAAATCGAAAAGGGAAGAAATTTTTCAAGTCTTGAAATCGAATTTGGAAACTATGTATGCATTCTTGGAACGGAGGTAGTGAAAGCCCTTTTTGCCGAAAACGAAGATCCACTGAACAAGACACTTAAGTTTTATGGCAATAATTACAGGGTGATTGGAGTGCTAGAAAAGAAAGGTGGATTTGGTGGCGATACCGAGGAAGATAGAAATATTGTGGTACCACTACTCAATGCAAAGCGATTGGATAGACGGGGCTTCATGAGATACGACATTACCGCCATGATTGAAGATCCCGCGCAAATTGATTTTGCCATGGGTGAAGCTACCGGCTATATGCGCAAAATCAGAGGAGATAAATTGGGGGCCGAAAACTCATTTGAAGTCACTAGGTCAGACTCAGTTTCTGATGCTTTGGATTCGATGACGAACGGGTTAAGAATTGGCGGTTTTGTGGTAGGTGCAATTACATTGTTAGGAGCAGCAGTTGGCCTAATGAATATTATGATGGTATCCGTTACAGAAAGGACCAAGGAAATAGGAATTAGAAAGGCTTTAGGGGCTACACCTACCAGAATTCGGCAGCAATTTTTGATTGAGGCCATCGTGATTTGTCAGTTAGGGGGAATTGTTGGTGCCTTGCTTGGCATTGCAGTGGGGAATGTGCTCGCCAATATTTTAGGGGGTGCTTTTGTCATTCCTTGGGTTTGGATTACGGTAAGTTTATTCATTTGCGTTTTTGTAGGGCTTATTTCTGGCTTTATTCCTGCTAATAAAGCTTCTAAATTAGACCCGATTGATGCTTTAAGATTTGAGTAAACGCTACAAATGACTTTGAATGAGCCTCGATTTATCGAGGCTTTTTTTATATTTAACAAACTTCAACTTATGGACTTTTCAGAATCAACTCACAAAAGAACGCTAGGCATTCTTTTCGTTGTTTTTAGTGTTTTAGGGCTTTTTGGTCTTTATTTCTATGATGCTTTTGTCAACTTCATTGTCCATATGGCAGAAAGCAGTGGCGATCCTGTACCCGTTGAACTTACATGGATTTTTGATTTAATCAGCTCAATTCTTTGGGGAGTAGCCGTGCTTTTTTTAATTCCAAAAATCATCATTGGTTTTGGCCTAATGAATGGGCGCAAATGGGCAAATACACCTTCTTTGATTTACGGAATTTTAGGTTTGATCAATTTCCCAATTGGGACGCTAGTTGGGATTTACAGTATACTGATCTACACGGCTAAACCAAAGCAAGAGGATTAAGCTTGTCCCAAGTCAGAATTACTGCCTTGGGATATAGACCACTTTTTTAGTATCGAAAAAATCCTCTTCGAAGAATTTCTCTAAACTATGGAGTCGAACTCTCTTGAGTTTCGACTCTTTTATTTCAGCTTCTAAATCACCACCTTTCAAATACAGGATTCCAGCCTTATTTGCAGCAACACCTTGATTTTTGAATTTATTTCTAACCCAAGGGTAAAACTCCTTCAATTGAGCAACAGCACGGCTAACCACGTAGTCGAATTTTTTGCCTTTGATACTTTCTGCTCGGATATTTTCTGCAACCACGTTGGTTAGGCCGAGTGCTTCACTGATGCTTTTTACCACTAGGATTTTTTTACCAATGGAATCAGTCAAGTGAAAATTGGCTTCTGGGAAAAGAATCGCCAAAGGAATACCAGGAAAACCGCCACCAGTGCCAACATCCAGAATATCTGTATTTGGGCCAAATTTAAATACTTTGGCAATGCCTAAAGAATGAAGTATGTGTCGCTCATAAAGATTCTCAATATCCTTACGAGAAATCAAGTTTACCTTCTCATTCCATTCGGAGTAGAGTGCCTGAAGTTGGGAGAACTGATCTACCTGTTTTTCAGTAAGGTTGGGGAAATACTTTTTGATTAATTCCATTTGAGTGCGAAGTAACCAAAAATCTATCAGATGTGCTCCTTTTTGCCTTTGACTAATTCGTACATTAATTCCCTTGCACGATGAAGCTGCGCTTTTACGGTGCCTAGAGGGGCATCAAGTTCTGTGGCAATTTCATCATAACTCAACTCATCGAAATAGCGGAGTTTTACCAATCGCTGGTATTTTGCGGGCAACTTGGTGACAAAAAGCCTCACGAGCTCAATTTTTTGGGTATTGATGGCTTCTTCCTGTGGATTTAGGTTCTTATCCAGCACGTCAATAGTAATGGCTTCGCCATTGTCATCACTGAAAGAAGTATTCAAACTCATGGTATCGAGCCTTTTCTTTCGGATAAAGTCAATGGTATTGTTGGTGGCAATTCTAAATAACCAAGTACTAAAAGTGAAATCCTTTTTGAACTTATGGAGGTTTTTAAAAGCCTTGGCAAAAGCTTCGATGGTTAAGTCTTCCGCGTCATCCACATTCCTGATCATTTTAAGGATCATATGGTAAACTGGTTTGCGATAACGCTGCATAAGCTCGGCATAAGCCTGTTCATTGTGGTCGTCAACTGCCGAATCGATGAGCTTAAAATCCTTGAGGGCTTTTTCAGAAAACTGCTTTCCTAACTCCATTTAACTTTTTTTGCTAATAACGCTACTAAACCCAAAATTGGGTAATACAAGTTGAAACACAGATCAAAGAATGGAAGTGCCCAAAAGGCAAGATTCACATTGAGTTTTTGACCTGACCGGATAAAGATAGCATAAAATGACAAGCTCCGAATACTGAAAATCACTAATATAAGAGTGAGTTTCATTCCCATGAACACTGCTAAAATTAGCATTATCCAACCGATCAGCGAACTTAACGCAAAAATGCCCAAACGCGTTTGGTCTTTCTTCTGATAACTTTTTCCGACAGATAAATGGCGGATTTTCTGGATGAAATATTCCTTCCAAGTAAGCTTCGGGATGGATTCCATGTGCGAGGCATGGCCAATGCAAATCATGGTGTTAAGTCCATAGGCGTGGGCATTCACGAACAGATCATCATCTCCACCCATTTTATCTTCATAGCCTGAGAACGAATATTTTTGAAAGACCGATTTACGATAGGCCAAATTTCTTCCAACCCCCATGTAAGGTTGGCCTTTTATGGCAAAAGAAAGGTATTGAATGGCTGTAAAAAGGGTTTCGAACTGGATGAACTGATTGAGTAATCCTTTTTTGTTTTGATAAGGGGAAAAACCTAGCACGAAATCTGTCTCCGGGCCGAAGCACGAGGCCATTTTATTTATCCATTGATTTGAGCTGGGAATACAATCGGCATCAGTGAGTAAAATGATTACATATTGGGCCGATTCGATCCCCAATTGTAAAGCCTGCTTTTTGCCATTCCAGCCTTTGGCCAATTCTGTAACCTCAATCACTTTTAACCTAGCATCTTTAGTTTTTAATTCGTTCAAAATACTGCTTGAGTGATCTGTAGACCTATCGTTGACAATGATCAACTCAAAAATGGGATAATCTTGTTCAAGAACACTGGTAATTAAAGTATGAAGGTTTTTGGCTTCGTTATTGGCAGCAACCACCACAGAAACAGGTACTTGCGGATAAGAGGGGCTACTTCTGAAATTTAGCAGAAGCGCAAAATAACGCCAATGATAGTAAAGCTGGGTCACCATCATCAGCATAAAAACCAGAATAAAAATCAACTCGAAAACCACAGCCTACTAAATGATGGCTTAATCAAACAAGAATAAATGAATCCTGCTATTTTTGTGCGATCAAAAATCAAAGATGAAGTTTAATTTAGTCGGAACAGATCAGCAATCTAAGGCAAGAGCAGGAGAGGTAATCACGGATCATGGGGTAATTGAAACTCCCATTTTCATGCCTGTGGGTACTGCAGGTTCTGTCAAGGCCGTTCATCAGCGTGAGTTAGATTTGGATATTCAAGCGCAAATCATACTAGGCAATACTTACCATTTATACCTGCGACCTGGGCTTGACGTGATAGAATCTGCGGGTGGTTTGCACAAATTCAACGGTTGGAATAAGCCAATCCTGACCGACAGTGGTGGCTATCAAGTCTATTCACTTTCTGGTACAAGAAAAATAAAAGAAGAAGGCGTTACCTTTAAGTCTCATATTGACGGTTCTAAACACATCTTTTCTCCGGAAGGAGTAATGGACATTCAGCGAACTATTGGAGCGGATATCATCATGGCTTTTGACGAATGCACTCCTTATCCATGTGATTATGGCTATGCACGTGAGTCTATGGAGATGACACATCGCTGGTTAAAAAGATGCTGCGATAGATTTGATGCTACGGAAGGAAAGTATGGATATAGCCAAACATTATTTCCCATTGTGCAAGGCAGCACTTACAAAGATTTAAGGATCAAATCTGCGGAAACAATCGCCTCATTTGAACGAGAAGGCAATGCCATTGGTGGCCTTTCGGTGGGTGAACCCCACGAAATGATGTACGAGCAAACCGAAGTGGTATGTGATATTTTGCCTAAGGACAAGCCGCGTTACTTAATGGGAGTGGGTACCCCTGAAAATATTTTGGAGTGCATTGCTTTGGGTGTCGACATGTTTGATTGCGTGATGCCTACAAGGAATGCGCGCAATGGAATGCTTTTCACAAGCGAGGGTATTTTGAATATGCGAAATGAAAAGTGGAAAAACGATCATAGCCCAATCGATCCTAACCTTGGAGGCTATTCAAGTACTTTTTATACCAAGGCTTATTTGCGTCATTTGGTGGTAAGTAAAGAGATATTGGCCGCGCAAATCGCCAGTATTCATAACCTTACTTTTTACCTTTGGTTGGTGAAGGAAGCCCGAAAACAAATAATTGCGGGCACGTTTGTTGAGTGGAAAAACAAAATGGTTAAAAAAGTAACGCAACGCCTTTAATGAACATTTTAGACAAGTACATTCTTAAAAAATTCTTAACCACCTTCGTTTTTGTCGTTGGAATTCTGGTAGCGGTGATCTTGATCATCACTTTTTCTGAAAGGAATGAAAGTTTCATTAAGAATGACGTTAGCTCTAAATTGATCCTTCAATATTTTGTTTATTTCGCGCCTTACATTGCTAATTTAATTACCCCCCTCACGGTCTTTATCGCCACTGTTTTTGTGACTTCAAAAATGGCTGGCCATACCGAAATTGTGGCAATTTTGGCTGGAGGCATCAGCTATCCTCGTTTTCTCAGACCATTTTTTGTGGGTGCAGTGCTGATTGCAGCGACAAGTTTTGTGCTTACTGGCTGGGTAATTCCAAACGCTAATAAGTGGCGTATTGCGTTCGAAATCAAGTACTTCGACAAACCTTTTAGTTATGCAGGAGAGGATATTCATTTCAAGGTAAGTCCAACTTCCTATGTTTATCTTAAATCCTACAATACGTTTCGCAATGTTGGTTACAGTTTTACCCTGGAGGAAATTGAAGAAAAGACGATGAAGTACAAGATTTCTGCCGATGAGATCAGGTGGGATTCGGTAGCAACTAACTGGGTATTGTCTCGTTGGAGCCACCGAGAAATCAGAGACATCAGCGAAGGTTATATTTATAAAAACACAGTGGATACAACCCTCAAGCTGAATATGAGTCCTCAGGATTTTGGTAATAATAAAGGCTTGCAAGAAACGCTTACATTGCCCGAATTGGATAATTATATCGCTGATTTACAACTGAAAGGGGCGGACAATATTCCTATTTACGAAATCGAAAAACTGATTCGATTTATGTCACCATTCACGGCCATCATTCTCACTTTTATAGGGGTGATTTTATCATCAAGAAAAACAAGGGGTGGGGTTGGTTTTCAAATTGCACTCGGGTTTTTGATCGCCTTCATTTACATTTTACTTTTTATCGCCACCAAAAGTATTGCTGAAGCTGGCTCGATGAATCCCGTTTTAGCAGTGTGGTTACCTAACATAATTTTCAGTATTCTTGCGCTGTTTATTTATCGTTTCGTTCCCAAATAATGGAAGCCACCACCAAGGATTTTGTCAAGCTACATTTTATCGTTTTCCTTTGGGGCTTTACGGCCATTCTGGGCAATGAAATGACGATACCCGCCACCGATGTCGTAATGTATCGCACTGCACTGGCAGCAATAATTCTTGCAGGTTTTATGTATGTTAAAGCCAAGTCATTTCACCTTGATAAGGAATATGTTACTCCGATGATTTTAACAGGGCTTGTGATTGCCTTGCATTGGTTTCTTTTTTTTGAATCGGCAAGAGTTTCGAATGTATCAGTGAGTTTGGCGGGTATGGCTACCACCACTTTTTGGACAAGCCTGATTGAGCCTGCTTTCAATAAGCGTAGAATCAGGTTATTCGAGGTGATTATGGGCTTGGTGGTCATCAGTGGGCTGTATGTCATCTTCAGGTTTGAATTCAATAATGCGCTCGGGTTAACCCTTGCAGTTACCTCGGCATTTATGTCGGCCTTGTTTTCGGTGTTGAATGCCAAGTACACGAAGGTACTTTCTCAATACACGATCACACTGTATGAAATGGCCGCTGCTGCTATAGGTATTGCTCTTTTTATACCTGTGTACAAGCATTTTTTCCTTGGCGAGGCCGTCACTTATGCACTGCCCAACCTTCGAGATTGGGGGCTATTGCTTATACTTTCTGGCGCCTGCACGGTTTATGCCTTTTCAAGTTCGGTTGAGCTTATGAAGAGAATTACTGCCTACGTCATTAACCTCACTGTGAATCTTGAGCCGGTTTATGGGATCATTTTGGCGGTTTTGATTTATGGCGAAAATGAAAAGATGGGCAATGGTTTTTATTATGGCACGCTCATTATTCTTCTTGCTGTGTTGAGCTATCCAGTAATCAAAAGATGGCAGAGAAAGGCTTTTGAGAGGAAAAGTAAATTGGCTGTCTGATTGTCAAATTTTGATGATCTTGGGCGTCCATTCTGTAAAGAAACCTGAAAGGTTTGGCTCATTTTCGAAGATTCCAAAAATCGTAGAACCAGAACCACTCATGGCGGCATACGCGGCTCCAGATTCGTAAAATTTGGCTTTGAGTTCTGCTAAAATAGGATGTTTCGGGAAAATAGAGGCCTCAAAATCATTCACTAATTCTGTTCTCCAAAGACCGAAATCTTTCGATAAAATCAACTCTTCTAGATCAACCTCACTGGCCTTTGGACTCACACCTGCATAAGCTTCCTGGGTAGAAATATGAACATCAGGTTTAATCAGCGCAAGCCAATAGCCTTTTAAGTCGAAAGTGATCGTTTTTAAATCAGTTCCTGTACCCCTTGCGATTGCAGGCTTGTTCTGAATAAAAAAAGGGCAGTCGCTTCCTAATTGTGCCGCGTACTCTTCGAGAATGGAATCATCTAAAAATAGTTGAAACTCATGATTGAGCATCTTTAGCATAAAAGCGGCATCAGCTGATCCCCCTCCTAAACCCGCACCCATTGGAATGATTTTATGAAGGTGAACGCTTAAATCGGGCAATGAAAAATTTTTACGTAGAAGTTTGTAGGCTTTTAAAACAAGGTTGTCTTTTTCATTTCCAGGGATTGCAATACCACTTGATGCGAATTGTAGCTGTTTCGAAGGAACAAACTCCAGTACATCGCACCATGGAATAGGGAAGAGGCAGCTTTCGATAGCATGGTAGCCATTCGGGAGGCGATCTGTAATGAATAGCCCAAGGTTTATTTTGGCGTTTGGAAAACTTACCATAGTGCAACAGTTATAATTAAAACGGTCTGCTGTTTTAACTAAAAAAGCAGACCGTTCTGTAGGGATTGAAAGGAATCTTAGTCTTTCTTAAGCTGCTCAACAAGTGCGTCTGTCATGCCAGAAGTTGAGAAACCGCCATCATGCATTAGGTTTTGCATGGTCACCATTTTCGTCATATCAGAGAACATTACTGCACAGTAATTGGCGCAATCCAGAGCACTTGCATTGCCAAGTGGGCTAAGTTTATCTGCATAATCATAGAACACATCGAATCCGCCAACACCTGTACCCGCAGTGGTCATGGTTGGTGATTGAGAAATAGTGTTCACCCTAACTTTCTTCAATCTGGCAAAGCGTTCGCCATAGCTACGTGCAATAGACTCTAGCATTGCTTTGGCATGTGCCATATCCGAGTAATCCGGGAAAGTTCTTTGCGCAGCGATGTAGGATAGTCCCATAATAGAACCCCATTCGTTCATTGCGTCTAATTTTTCGGCTGTCTGCATTACTTTATGGAATGAGATGGCTGAAACATCTAAAGTCTTCATTAACCAATCGTAGTTCAAATCGCCATAATCGCGACCTTTTCTCACGTTAGGGCTCATGCCGATGGAGTGTAAAACAAAGTCAATCTTGCCGCCAAGTATTTCCATTGACTTGGTGAATAGATTTTCAAGGTCTTCAATTGAGGTTGCGTCTGCTGCAATTACTTCTGAACCACATTCTGCCGCAAGTTTGTTGATTTCACCCATTCGCATGGCGATAGGGGCATTGGTAAGTGTGAAAACCGCGCCCTCAGCTTTTGCTACTTGTGCTACTTTCCAAGCGATAGAGCGTTCGTCTAATGCGCCAAAGATGATTCCTCTTTTACCTTTTAATAGATTATGTGCCATAATGCATTTTCTTAATTCGGCCATAAAAATAGGCATTCAATTTAATAAACCGACACTAAAATTGAATGGCCTGAACATTCCACCTGTACTAAATTCTTGATCCCAGTTCAAGCCTGTTCTATGAAGCCACAGGCTTAGCCAAGTTGAGCTGCCTTTGTGCAGATTATTTATTTTTTAGATAGCTAAATCCACTCGCTAGACCTACTACGTAAACAAAATAGAATGTGGTGATTCGAATAGTAGATTAGTAAAACAAAAGGAGTCTGGGCTCTTGTGGGTTTCTAGGCTTTATTTTGGGTTGAGGTGAGGGCGATCCCGTAAGGGGGTCGCCTCTTTTTTTTGCGCCAAGATTAACTGATTGTTAAATTAATATTATCTTCGCTTAAGGATTCGTTCAAAAGAAAACAGAGACATGTGATTGATTACATGTTTTTGATTAGGTAGAAGGGAGGTGTGATGGCCTCCCTTTGTTTTTTCCCGCCATGTAATCTCTTTTGTAATTATTGCCTTTAATGGTTAAATCGATTAAAAATCTGTTCGATGAAATCTGCCCTATTCCTTACTATTTTCTTACTAGCCCTCTCTTTGAATGCGCAAGTCTACTTTCCTGAAAGAGGAAAGTGGGAAACGAAATCGCCCCAATCACTTGGGTTGAATGCCGAAAAACTGGCCAATGCGGTTAAATATGCAGAAGCCAATGAGTATTCAGGTTCAAAAGATTTAAGGGTCGCGATTCTAGAAGGTTTCAAAGCAGAACCTTTTCATAAAATCGCTGGGCCAACAAGAAAGCGAGGCGGCCCGGCAGGTGTGATCATTAAAGATGGCTACATAGTGGCCCAATGGGGCGATGTAAATCGCGTAGATATGACTTTCAGCACTACAAAAAGTTATCTTTCTACAATGGCCGGCCTTGCCTTGGATGCTGGTCTCATCGCCAATGTCCAGGATAAAGTCGGGGACTATGTGTGGGACGGTACTTTTGATGGTGATCACAATGCTAAAATCACATGGCATATGCTGCTCAATCAATCCTCTGACTGGTCGGGAGAACTTTGGGGTGGTAAGGATTGGGCTGACCGCCCGCCAAGACAAGGTGGACTGGATGAATGGAAATACCGTGAATTAAAAGAGCCAGGCACTTTTATGGAATACAATGACGTAAGGGTGAATGTATTGGCCTATTCGCTTTTACATGTATGGAGAAAGCCCTTGCCCCAAGTTTTGAAGGAGGCCATAATGGATCCGATTGGTGCTTCGACTACGTGGCGTTGGTTTGGTTATGACAATGCCTGGGTAGATATAGACGGTGCCAAAATGCAGTCAGTGACGGGAGGAGGGCATTCGGGAGGAGGTATTTTCATCAGTGCGCTTGACCACGCACGATTCGGGCTACTTTTCTTGAACAATGGGAAATGGAAGAACCAACAACTGATTTCGCAAGATTGGGTGGATGCCGTTCAAGTTCCCTCAGAAGCCATGGAGAGTTATGGTTATATGTGGTGGTTGAATAGAGGCCCAAGGAAATGGAAAGAAGTTGAAGACGAATCAATCTACTATGCTGCGGGCTTTGGGGGTAATTTTATCGTGGTCGACAAAAAGAACAACATGGTTTTGGTGGCCCGATGGCTGGAACCTGATAAAATTGGCCCTATGATGAAGCTAGTTCAGGATGCTTTTAAATAATTGAAAATTAGGAACAAAGCAAAGCGTTCCTAAGTTGTTGAGCTGTAAAACCATAATCAATCATGAACAAAATTAATTTCAAACCAATATTAGCCTTAGCCACCGCTATTATTATCTCATCTTGTGGCGGTGCAAAAACTTCCAACACGGAAACGGCACAAGTCGAAAAAACTGCCATTCAAGTATACGCCTTTAATGTAGGCGATATTTTAGTGAAGGATATTTCCTTATTCAACCCTGGAGTAGATGTGGGGCAGTCAATGCAATTTTCGAATACTGCCTACTTAATTCGTCACCCAAAAGGAGATTTAATTTGGGATACAGGATTGCCAGATGGCCTAAATCAAATGGCTGATGGTAGTGATTCTGAATCATTTTTAATGAAAATGCCTGTTACTTTGGCTTCTCAATTAGAGGCAATCGGTGTTGCTCCTTCAGAGGTAGAATTTTTAGCGGTATCCCACCTTCATGGTGACCATATTGGCAATGTAAATATGTTCACCAATGCTACGGTAATTTTACAAAAAGAAGAATACGATGCGCTTTTCAATGGTGAAACTCCAGTGGCTGAAGTTGCTGATTTAAAAAGCAACCCAAGTGTGCAATTGGCTGGTGATCACGATGTTTTCGGAGATGGATCGGTTGTAATCAAAAGGGCTCCGGGTCATACCCCCGGCCATCAAGTTCTGTTCTTGGATTTGGTAGAGACTGGCCCTGTGGTGCTTTCTGGAGATTTATATCACTTTGCCAAAAATAGGGAGTTTAGAGGGGTTCCAGCTTTTAATACAAGCAAAGAGGCATCTTTGGCTTCTATGGATTCGATAGAAGCTTTTATTAAAGAAAAGAATGCTACACTTTGGATTCAGCATGATTTCAAGCAGCAGGAAACTATTCCGCACGCTCCCGAGGTGATTAAGTAAATAGTTGGCTTTAAGCCATAAAAAAGGCCATTGCTCTTAAGAGAAATGGCCTTTTTTACTTTATAGAAGTGTTCTTAATTCGTTTTTGCATTCATCACAGAAATCCAAAGGCCTTCTCCATAAGTAAGTTCTTTGAGGCGAAATCCTTCTTTTTCATTATCACCAATTTTTTCCTTTAAGAAGGAGGCAGACGAGTTCCATCTTTGACGAATACCTGGGTTCGTTTTATACTCCGTCATCACAAGCACCCATCGGTCGTGCACGTATTTTAAAGTCGAGATGTAATAGTTTTTGTCCCAGTAGGTTTTAATTTCATCTTTCAAATCGGCCCAGTGCTCCTTAGTAAACCAATTTTGGTTTTGCCAGTCTCCTTTGGTGCTGATTAATGCCCAGAGGCCAGCCGTTTCATTATAAGTCACATCCTGTATCATGTAGCCTTCTTTGGCATTGTCATCAATTTCCTTTGTTGGAAAATCTACCCTGGTTTGCCAACGCTGCATGGGAGCATTTTCTTTTTTGTCCATGATCACAATCCATTGCCCTTCAAACGAATCTACATTTGAAATGCGGTATTCTGCATCCCATTTCTCTTTGATTTTTTCTCCTGGGAAATCACTGTATTTGAACCAAGACTGAAGGTTTATGGCATCGTCAACGGCCATAATAGCATACCACTTGTTCATATAATTCACAGCATCTTTGTAGTGATACCCTTTATCCCATCCTTTTTTAATGTTTGGAAAGGCTGAAGAGCTAATGATATAGTGATTGTCAAAAGTGCTCACGTTTTCCACATCTGCTGGTGCTGGATCAGGCTCAACAGGCTTTGTTACCACAGGGTTTGGGTTGGTGGAGGGTTTTGTCACTACAGGTTTTTTTTCGATGGGGTCGATTCCTTCATCTAAGTCCCTGGCCGAAATCCAGCCATTGGTGATGGCCGATAGCCTGGCACTTTTGGGGGGATGGGTTGAAGTTCCTGCGCCTCCAATGGTATTCATCACTGCTCTTGCCTCATCTAAAGTTGCTCCCATTTTGTAAAGAATAAAACCTGAAAAACCATCGCTTTCAAGCTCTTTATCTGGTCGGCTGCCAATATTATCGAGTGTATGGCCAGAAAGGTGATGCCCAATCTCATGGGCCAAAATACTGATAGAAGACCAGTTGGTTTTAGTCAAATCTTTGATTTGCTCCATGAAATACTGATTGTAAAGAATGTAGCGAGTATCGCCCTTAATCACCGCTGCTGCATTGGGCACATTGGCTGCCATAATTTGAAAATTGGCCGGCAAACCAGTGTAGCGCATGATCCGCTTTAGTGCGCCTTGGGCTTCGGAGTCGGAATTGAAGCCATAGAGTTCGGATTCTTCAATTTCACCAACATAACCGCAGGTTTGATCAAAAACAGGAAGTCGTTGTTGGGCATTGAGGCTAACGATAATCATTAGCGAGAATAAGGTGAGGCTGAGCTTTTGCATTGGATCTTATATTTCGAAATAAAATTTCGGAAAAGCTGTTTCCAAAAGCAAATTATAAATTCAAGAATAATCCTAGAGGTCTGTTAAACTTAAACCTATAAGGTATCCAAAACTCATCCCTACGAATTAAACCTATAAGGTTTCGAAAACCTTATAGGTTTTGTTGGTTGTATCTCTGTCTCCCAATTCAAGAATATTCCCAATCGTCTATCAAGGCTGCTGTGTTGCTCTTATGGAAATTGATGTACTCCTCAACGCCTCCAAACCAGTTCAAGACGTCTGTTCGCGATAGCAAAGTGGCTTTATGGGATAAATGTGAATCGTAGGAGCTGTATGGCCAATCTTCTGTTGTTTTCGTGAAGCCGTGTTTAACAGGGTTTTGATGAATGTAGTTGATTGCGGCTGTTAGGTAGCTGTTGGATTCAATACTGAAACGCTTGGTATAATCGATCCATAAAGCCCCTTTTCGATTGTGCTGGTTGTTGAAAGCCTTAGTGTACGCGTTAAGTAAATTGCTGAACTGCTGCATTACGAGTTTATGGAAATCACCTTTGAACTTAGGGTGTTGGCTTAAGGTGTCTTCATCGTGGGTAAGGATTAATATGTGAATATGATTGGGCATAAGGCAGTAACATAAGGTACTGCAAACGGAGGGAGCGTAAATGGCGTATTTTTTCAGAAAGTAGCGATAGTTGTCATCGCTTCGAAACAGGTTTTCGCTGCCTACCGCGTGATTTACCACATGGTAGTAACGGTCTGGTTCAAATTTTTCTAGGCCTTTCATATTCCGAATTTAAACTTATAAGGTTTCAAAAATATCTACTTACCTCCAAACCTTATAGGTTAAACCTTCTTTTTTACCTCTAAAACCTATAAGGTTCCAAAAATATCTGCTTACCTCCAAACCTATAAGGTTTCAAAAACCTTATAGGTTTGGATCGAGGTTCATTAATCCAGGATCAAATTAAAGGCTCCTTTGGTTAAAAATTCGGAGGAGGCAGAAAACTCTGCTGCATTAAGTATGGCAACTCTTCCGTTTTCAATCCTTCCTACTTTAACCTCTTTTTTCTCAAAGTTCAATTCTTGACCAGTTGATTTTAAAAGGACATAAAAAACATTTTCAATCTCGATCACAGCTTCTTGAGGTAATGAAGGTTGCGCTTCGGTAGTGGTAAGGATTTCGGCCTCTACGAACATTCCTGGAATGAAATTTAAGGCATCTTCTTCATCGTTCAAGTGGCAATGCACCAGCACAGATCTCTTCTCGGTATCGATTTGCTTATTGATAAGGTTGATGGTAGCCAAATAGATTTTATTGGCATCGTTTTGTAGCCTAAATCTTACTTGTTGTTCAACTTTCAGTTTTGGCAAATCCTTCTCGAACACATTCAGTTCAATGTGCAAGTGGTCGGTGTTGGTAATCGTTACAGCGATGTCCGAAGGATTCAGGAACATCCCTTTCGAGGCACTTACAGAGGTGATATTGCCGCTGATTGGGGCGTTTACTCTGATCACTGAGGTGAGGTTTTGTGCCGAAATCGTATTGATATCTATGTTCATTAAACCCAATATTTTTTTCAGTGAGGCGTATTTTGCTTGTGCCACTTGGTAATCTGCTTCGGCTTGTAAAAACTTCTTTTGGGAAGTAATATTTTCAGAAGCCAGTCGCTGTTGTCTTTCATAATCTGATTTTAGAAAAGAGAGGTTGCCTTGGATTTCCAAAAAGTCTTGCTGGGTTTGGATGTAAGCGGGGTTTTCGAGCACAAAAAGCAATTGGCCTTTTTTGACTACATCGCCAGGGAGTAATTCAAGTTCTTTTACATACCCCCCAAAGTAGGCACTTACAGATGATTTATTTCCGGGGGGAACATCAAACATGCCATTTGTTCTTACGATATCCGAGAAATTGGCGGTCTCAATGCGGCCCAAGGCCATGGCCGATGAGTTGAATTGATCAGCAGTGAGGCTCACTAAATTGGGGTCTGCCTCTTCAACGATTTGGATGGCGGCATTGTCTTGAGCTTTACCGCAGGCGTTCAAAAGTAGGAGAGAAAGTGAAACTCCGAAAACTGCGACTTTAAAGGGGATGTATTTGATGTTGCTCATTGTTGATTGCTGATATAATTGATTTCTAAAAGAGTAAGATTGTAATTGAATAGATTCTCTAAATAGGTGATCTCTATGCTTTTGGCATTGTCTAGTAATTGGATGTATTGCAGAAAGTCGATTTCACCATTTTGAAATGCCGATGCCCCATTGGATATGAGTGCTTCGGAGAGCATTTGACCAGAACTATGGTAATAGTCTATGGCTTCTTGGTATTTTTTTAGATCGGATTGCTGCGCTGCCAAGTTGGCCAGCAACTGCGTTTTGTAATTTTTAAATTCGCTATCTGCGATTTCCATTTGGGTTTTTGCGGCTTCAATTCTAGACTTTTCTGCGCCAAAGAAAAGAGGGATACCAATACCTGCCTGAAAGCCCGAATACCGTTTTGAATTGGGGCCGTTGTTGCTGCCTTGGAACAGGTTCAGATGCAAATCGGGCATTAGTTTTTGCTGTTGAAGTATTACAGATTTTGACGAAATCGACTGCGCTAATTCAAAATACTTCAAGCCAGGATTGTCTGATACGTCAAAATTTGATTGGCTCAGCATAGGCATTTTTTGTTCAGGCACAGTGTAGCTCGAGTCGGACTGAAGCCATTGATGCAGCTGTATGTAGGCCTTTTCAACGCTTTCTTTGCCCTGCTGAAGGAGCAATCCCAATTCTCTTTGCTTGGCTTCTGCCGTGAGTTTTTCTAAGTAGTTGGTTTCTCCTTCTTCAAACCTTCGGCTGGCCGCACTCGAAAATTGCCTAAATAGGCTATCTAAATAACCGTAGTTTTCTACCACATTTTGCCAGTAAAGCACGGTGTAATAGGATTTAGAAACCTCTTTGCTCACTAGTCTTTTGTCCATTTCATATTGCTGCGCATTGAGGTCGACTAAGCCAAGCTGTACTTTCTTTTGTGCTCCATAAACAGTTGGGAATTGAAAGCTTTGGCTGATGCCAAAAGTGCGGAGCACAATTCCGTTTTCGGCAATATTATTTTGGTCGTTGAGATAGTAAAGCTGTGTTTTATCTAAGTTAAAGGCCGATTTCACCAATTGTTCGCTCTGGGTAATTTTGGACGCGGAGGCTTTTAATCCCTGGTTATTTTGAATAGCAATCCCAACAGCCTCGTCTAGGCTGATTGGCTTAGTTTGCGATTGGGCTGAAAAACCGAATCCTAATACTAACAGCGCTATGATAGCTGGCCTAGTTTTAAGTTTTTTCTTGGGCTCTTTGCTGTCGAACAGTGCGTAGAGCACAGGCAGCACAATTAGCGTTAAGGCAGTGGCTGTAATTAAGCCACCGACAACCACGGTAGCCAAGGGTCTTTGGACTTCAGCACCTGCCGAAGTTGAAATAGCCATTGGTAGAAAACCTAAAGCAGCGGCTGCGGCAGTGAGCAGTACTGGTCTTAATCTTTGTTGCGTTCCCACGATAATTCTTTTGTTAATGTCTTTATACCCGTGTGCTTTCAATTCTTTGAAATGCTCAATCAGTACAATTCCGTTGAGTACGGCAATTCCAAAAAGAGCAATAAAACCAACTCCGGCAGAAATACTAAAAGGTAAGTCTCTGATATAGAGCAATAAGACACCGCCTACGGCCGAAAGCGGGATGGCACTGTAAATCATAAGCGCTTCTTTTACTGAGTTAAAGGCAAAATAGAGGAGTACAAAAATGAGCACAAGTGCAATAGGCACTGCTACCATTAACCTGGCCCTGGCAGAACGTAAATTTTCGAACTGGCCACCGTATTCAACCTTGTAACCTGATGGCAGTTTGATCTCTTTTTCGATAATGGTTTGAACATCTTTTACTACAGATTCTAAATCTCGATTCCTGACGTTTACTCCCACCACAATCCTTCTTTTGGTGTTGTCTCTCGAAATCTTTGCTGGGCCTTTGGTATAACTGATATTGGCAAACTCGCTCAGTGGCACCTTATTTCCGTTTGGAAGCTGGATAGATGCGGTTTCAATGTTTTCGATGCTTTGTCGATGCGCCTGATCGTAGCGAACAACCAAATCGAATTGCTTTTCGCCTTCAAAAACAATTCCCGCGGGCATGCCAGCAAAACCCATAGTGATGATTTTGTTCAGGTCTTCGATGTTCAAACCGTACTTCGCAATCTTTTGACGATCAAAAGCCACCGACATTTGGGGCAAGCCAGCGATTTTTTCTACCGTGATATCTGCTGCGCCTTCAACATTTTGGATGGCCTTTTCAATTTCTAGTGCTTTGGTATAGAGTATGTCCAGGTCTTCACCGAAAACTTTGATGGCTAAGTCGGCCCTAACCCCTGTGATCAATTCATTAAAGCGCATTTCTATGGGTTGGGTAAACTCAAAATCAACCCCTGGTATTTGGGCGGATAATGCTTCTTTGAATTTGTCGGCCAGTTCATCTTTTGACTCAGCAGATACCCACTCGCTTTTTGGATTCAATTTAATGATCACGTCACTTTCTTCCATAGACATTGGATCTGTAGGCACTTCGGCCGCTCCAATTCTGCTCACTACTTGATCTACTTCTGGAAAAGTTTTCAAAATTTTCTCCATTCGTGTGGTGGCCTCAATGGTTTTTGAAAGTGAGGTTCCTGTTTTCAGCACCGGCTGGATAACAAAATCACCTTCATCTAAAGTAGGAACAAATTCACCACCCATTTTTGAGAAAATAAAGCCCACAAAAACAAGAAGTGCTACTGCAAAACTCAGTACAAGTGCTTTCTGTCTCAAGGCCCAAGTGATGGTGGGTTTGTAGCTTCTTTCTAAGAAATGGATCAATGTGGAAGAAATGGTCTTTTTATTTGGGTCAGAAGGCTTTAAGAACAAAGCCGAAATAACGGGCACATAAGTAAAACACAATATCATTGCGCCAATCAGCGCAAAGCAGAATACCATGGCCATGGGCTTGAACATTTTGCCTTCAACTCCCGAAAGTGAGAGTATGGGTATGAACACAATAATAATAATGAGTTGGCCGAATACAGCGGAACGCATCATTTTGGTAGCTCCATTGTAGGTAATTTTATCAAGGAAATCCTGTTTGTCGTCTTTTGGTAGTGCTAATAATTGACTTCGCTCTGCGGTAATTTTGAAAGCGATGTACTCTACAATAATCACGGCACCATCTATGATGATACCAAAATCAATGGCGCCAAGGCTCATCAGATTAGCATCAACACCAAAAACATACATCAGCGAGAGCGCAAAGAGCAAACAAAGAGGAATGACCGAGGCAACTACTAATCCAGAACGGAGGTTGCCAAGTAGCAGCACCACTACGAAAATCACAATCAAACAACCTAGAATTAAATTTTCGGCAATGGTGAAAGTTGTTTTTTCGATCAATTCGCTGCGTTCTAAAAAGGCATTGATCGAAATGCCCTGAGGTAAACTGGACTGAATTTCGGCCACTCGGGCTTTAACAGCATTGATCACTGCTTTTGAATTCGCATCTTTGAGCATCATCACTTGGCCCAACACCTTTTCACCCTCACCGTTTCCTGTAATGGCACCAAATCGGTTGGCTTGGCCGAAACCTACTGTCCCGATATCTTTAACGTAAATAGGCGTGCCGTTTCGGTTGGTAATCACAATCGCCTCGATATCGGCTATATTGGTCACAAGACCTTCACCTCGAATGAAGTAGCTCTCGTTGCCTTTTTCGATATAGCCACCACCGGCAATACTGTTGTTTTTTTCTAGGGCGCTGTAGACATCATTCAAAGAGATGTTCATGGATTTTAATCGCTCTGGATTTACGGCTACCTCGTATTGTTTAAGATAACCACCCCAAGTATTTACTTCTACTACGCCTGGTATTCCCGAGAGCTGTCTTCTGATCACCCAATCTTGAATCGTTCGAATGTCCGTGACACTATAGCGATCTTTATATTTAGGGTCTACATCAATTACGTATTGGTAAATTTCACCCAAACCTGTCGAGACTGGCCCCATGAAGGGAACTCCGAATTGGGCGGGGATTCGCTGCTCGGCACTTTTGATTTTTTCCGCAATCAATTGCCTAGGCAGGTAGGTTCCGATTTTATCCTCAAATACAACGGTTACCACGGACAAACCGAATTTTGAGATACTCCTGATCTCCGTAACTCCTGGGAGATTGGCCATTTCGAGTTCTACAGGATAGGTCAAGAATTTCTCAACATCTTGCGTGGCCAAGTTTCGCGAAGTGGTGATTACCTGAACTTGGTTGTTAGTTACATCAGGAACTGCCCCAATGGGTATGTTCATTAATGAAAATACTCCAAAACCAATCATGATCGCAGTAAATAGAAGGACGATGAGTTTATTCTGAAGGCTGTATTGGATAATGCGTTCTAACATTGTGGTCTGGTCTAAAAATCTTTGTTCAAAATTAGTTTGGCTTCTCTAAGGCAATGCTCAAGTAATGCTTAAGATTTGCTTAAAATGGAGAATGAATGCTGTGCCTTCATTGGGCTTGCTTGTCACCGAAATCTTCGCCTCAATGGCTTCAGCTGCTTTTTTTGCAATCGATAAGCCTAAGCCCACGCCAGCAATGTGCTTGTGATTGAGGGCTTCAGATCTAAAAAATGGGTTAAAAAGATGTTGTAAATCTTCTTCTTTAATGCCTAGGCCGTTATCGGAAATCCGACAAATGGTGCTGCCTTCTTCGCTTCGAATATCAATTTTGATTTTCGATTGTTCTGGAGCGTATTTAATCGCATTGTTGATGATATTATCAAGAATAAGGTGTGCGTAATACTTAGGCACTAGGCTGTTTTCTGCTTGATCTGAGTTAAGGCTAACTTTTATGCCCTTTGAATTGATTTGCGATTGATACCGCGTCAAAATCTCATCAATTTGGGTAATGAGCAAAGTAGATTCTTGGGTTTCAATTTTATGATTGACATCGAAACGGGCAAGTAACAGCAGTTGCTCCACCATATTCGTCATGCGGTCGATTTCAGAAAGGCCATACTTTACTTTTTCCTCATATTCATTTTGTGCCCTAGGCTTGCGAATCAAGATTTCCAAGGTGCCGCGTAGTGCCGCCAAAGGCGTGCGTAATTCATGCGAAGCATCAGAGGTAAACTGTCTTTCGCGCTGAATCGCGTTTTGAATTCGTTCAAGCAATTCATTAATGGCCGAAGAAAGCTCAAAAAGTTCATCTTTATTTTGAGGCAAGGGTACGCGCTCATTGAGGTTATTTTTTGTGATGTTATTAGTGGTGTTGATAATCGTTTGTATCGGAATGATGCTGCGGCCTGCCAAATAACTCGAAATGAAAAAAAGTCCAATAAGTAAAATAGGATAGGAAATGAGCAAGGTATTTCTCAAGTTCCGTATCACCATATTGGAGGCTTCCAGCGACATTGCAGCCAGAATATAGCCCTCTACTTTTCCGTTTCTTTCGATTGGGATTTGTGCCTGACGGATGGCGCGATCTGTCATTCTCAGGTTGAAGTGGTCAGCTGCCTTGTCCAATTGAAAGGGGAGTTGCTGCTCCTTAAGGTTGGGCGATTTATCCATTATGCGTCCCTGATTATCAATAAGTTGAATGAATACTGGGTTCACTTGTACCTCTCTGTGCTCGCGTTCTTCCCATTCTGCTTTGTTGATAAAAAGAATGCTATCGTTCTTGATCTGAATTTCTTTGGTGTGCTTTCTGGCTTCGTACGAAAGGTCTTTGTCCAAATTACTGTAAACAGTATTTTCTACAATCACAAAAACAGTGAGAAAGGCAATTGCAGCAATTATCGCGGTGGCAACAATGTAGTAAAGCGCGATTCTATTTTTGAAATTCAACTTCATCGGTTCATTTTAAAGGTCTTTAGCGATGTACCCAATACCGCGGATGGTTTGAATAATATTTTGGTCTTCGCCAAGCTGAAGCTTATTGCGCAAGGCGTTGATGTACACATCGATGACACCCGTGTTATAATCAAAATGGATATCCCAAACCGATTCGATAATTCGAGTCCTCGTACAAACCTTCCCTTTGTTTCTGATCAAGTATTCGAGTAAGGCAAACTCTTTTTTTGTCAGGCTTACTTCTTCATCGTTTTTAAACACTTGGTGTGAAACCGTATCAATCTTGATGGGACCTAATTCCAGCAGTTCAGTTTCAATTGAGTTGCCACGTAACTGCACTTTGATTCTTTCGAGCAATTCCTCGAAATGAAAAGGTTTTTTGATATAGTCGTTGGCCCCTGTTTGCAAGCCAAAAACCGTTTCCTGAACAGTATCTTTGGCAGTAAGAAAAATAATCGGAGTCTCCTTAAATTCCTTTCTGAATTGCCGACAGATTTCTATACCGCTGATGCCAGGCAGCATCCAATCCAGTAAAAGCAAATCATATTCTCCTGAAAGCGCCAAGGAAAGGCCTGCCGTGCCATTTTCGGCAACATCTACGGCATAGGATTCCTCTTCAAGTCCTTGCTTGATAAAGTTAGAAATGCCAGGTTCGTCTTCCACTATTAGGATTCGCATGACACAATTTATGCTTTGCAAGCTTAGTATTGCCTTATGGGATTCTTAAAATTTGCTTAAATCGTATGAGTGGTATAGAGAAGTCGTTTGAACCCTTGGACTCAATCTTTATTGTGGGTTTTATAGTTTGAAAGAGCCTTGTTTTGGATTCTAGTACTTATAAAGCAATATTTTAAGCTCATGTCTAAAAATTCACTTTTAGAGGTTACCTCTGTTATTTTTAGTTTTTTATTTTCAATTGTGCATAGTTCAAAGGTAGTTTTACCTGTTCTGTCAAACTTTATAATGTAGGCTTCCTTTATGGTGGGTATTTTTTTTAAGCAAACTTCAATCTTTTTAAGGGTTCTTTGAGAGACTTTCTCGTTTTCAATTTCTGCAAGAAACAGAAGATCGTTACTACTTCGGTCAATCACCACAAAATCAATATTTGGTTCATTCAGTCCATCCTCTATAAAATACTGAGCAGCAGTGTAACCGAGTTCCTTTAAAGTGATTTCAGAAAGCACAGCATATTTGGACGCTTTTTTTTCTTTAACCAATTTTTTACGAACCCCGAAAATTAAGTCGGATATTATGAATTGATGTAAGGCTTTATTTCCTACGCCCGACAAACCAGATTCTAAAGTCTTTTTTGCTGTCATAATAAATTAGCTCAATAATATTTCTTCAATTTCTTCACTCGCTTTTTTCAATAGTTCCTTTGTTTGATCTTTGAGTTTATGGGCTTGTTGTCTGATGCCTGTAATTTGTTCCGCTATTTCTTTTTGTTTGACAAGAGGTGGAACTGGGATTGGTAAAATCCCAATTTCATCCAAATTTATATTTGCCCTTGCAACTGGTCTTTTTGCTCTGTCCAAGATGAAACTGCCAATAGAACTTTTGAAAAAGTCTTTTGCAAAGACTGGTAATAGTTCATTGTTAAGCCTTACAAGGGCAATTGCCTGATTAATATTTCCTTCTCTATCGTGATCATAAATTCCTACTTCGCCAATCGTAGCACCGACAATAGCAATTAATAAATCACCTTTTTTAAGTTGTGATGATTTAAGCATTGAACTATGTATTTCGGGCTTTATATAGATACATTCGTCAAAATCAATATTTCCAATTTCACCACTTCTAATGAATGGAACGCCTAAGTTTTTAACTTCTGTGTAAGCGTCCCCTTTTGAAAGTGGTGTCGCACCACTTGTGATTAATACTGCCTGTTTTTTAAGATTTGACAATGGAAATTTGCCCTTTAGTAAATTCTTATCAAGTTGTTTAAACTTCTCTTGATGAAAATGAGGGTCAAATCTACTGCCTGAAAGTTCATTAAGCGAAACATTAAATAATCTACTCTTCAAAGTATTTTCAGGTGGCTCGGGTAATTTTATGCCCAACTCGTTTAGCAAATAATCATCAATGCTTGAAAGTAGTTTTTCGGCTTCTGCTTCGTTTTTCCGCTTTTGATTGAAACAACCATTAAAAACCTTGACAATCTTCTTTTGGGTTTCCTTTTCAGGCAAAGGAATGGTTACACTACACAATTCTTCTTGTGTAATAGCTGGATAATTGCCACCACTGCTGCGTTGTTCAAACTGCTTTAAAATTATTTGTTGCCGTAATATTGTAAACAAATATTCCCTGTCAATTTCAGGATTAGTTATATTTCTGATTACACTAAAGCCTGTCGAGGCGATTGAAAAATCTTGTTCTTTTCGAATAAGTGAAATAGCACCCCTGTTTGGTCGAGTGGTTGAAATGATTATGTCACTTTCTCGAACAATCATTTTTGCTCTACTTGCTGCCTTTTCCTTTTCAACTTGAACAATGTTCTGAATTTCACCTGAAACGGTATCAATCTCACTTATTTCAATGTAAGGAAATGTGTCTTCAAAAAAGTCTTTTTGGTTCCAAGTTTCTGTTGAAAATTTGACTACTTCGCCCAACCGTTTGTGATTGATGCGTTTGATTTTTTCAAGATTGTCTTTGTATTCTTGTTTGTAAAACTGTGGGTCAAAGCGTTTTTCCAATTCGCTTTTTTGCAAAATGAAAACTCTGTTTTTATTGAGTGCCTGTGAAATAGTATAATTGCTCATTGGTTTTTAACTCCTTTTTTTAATCCCGAAGGGATTTGATGTTTGTAGAATAAACGAACATCATCTCTATGCGACCCCGAAGGGGTCGCATTAAAACAGATATCTCTTTGGCTATAAACATTTGAATCCTTTGGATTCGAACCTATTCTATCCATTCAAACAAATATTCATTTTTAAAATCAACCTCAAACTTTTTCAAGAAACCCAAATATTCTTCTCTGAATGTTTTTTTGCGATGATGCTCCTTCTGATTCACAACATATTTAATTACCTCATCTAATGCAGAATGACTGTATGAAAAGGCTCCATAACCTTCCTGCCAACAAAATTTATAGTTTGAAAATTTCTTTTGATTAATAAACTCATTAGATGACTTCTTTACTTCTCTTACCAAGTTGGACAAACAACAGGAAGGTTTCATTCCAATAATAAAATGTATGTGGTCGGGCATTCCATTTATCGCCAATAACTTTTGCTCTTTATTTCTTACTATTCCTGAAATATACCTGTATAATTCCTCCTCCCATGATGAATGGATTAAACTATCTCTCCCTTTAACAGCAAAGACCACTTGAATGTATATTTGTGAAAATGTCCCAGGCATTACTTCTCTGTCTTATTGATATGAGCAATAAAATCCGAAAGTGCTACTCCTATTTCAGTCAATTCATTGTTATTGGTGCTTCTGCCTGTGGCGTCATAGCCAATATCTTCGGCTATTGCCATAAAAATAGGGTAGTCGTCTAAAGCAGTTTGTTTGGCTAAGAAGTAATTTTCGGTCAATTCTTCTTTAAGCAAATTCACTTTGTCGGTAAATGCCGATTGAACAGCCGATTTATCGGCTTGTATTATTTCCGTTATTTCCTTTTTGTTGGCTTTCGGATTTTTGGCTTTTGCGTCTGCTTCCAATTTCTTTATAGCATTTGCCTTTTCCTTTTCCCATTTTTCAACAGTAGCAATATAGTTGTTGTCGGTTTTAACTTGCTCTTTCAGTTTTGCTTTTTGATTGCTGATTTTTTCAGTTTGCTTGTCTTTGTGTTTACGCAAAAACAAAACAGAACTTTTCACACCTGCACCTGTGGCACTAAAGGCGGTTTGAGGCATAGAAACTACGGCAACAATGCGATACATTTCTTCTAAGTTGTCCCGCACATATTGCATACTGCTATTGGTAAGAATACCGTCAGGGATGACAACTGCTAAATAACCGTGTTCAATTAGAAAATTATGGCATTGCTCCAAAAACAATACTTCGGTACTTTGGCTGTCTCTTAGACCATATTTTAGAGATTTTGTAGCCAACCAATCTTCATCTTTTTTGCCTAAATTATATTGGTGCAAGTAGGCCTTTTCAGTTTGCTTAATGCTACTTCCGAAAGGTGGATTTGTGATAATGAAGTCAAACGAATTGTATTTAAACTCTTTGTTTCCTGATTTAACTTGCATTTCGGTATCGCTCAAAAGTCCGTCCGATGCAATTACGTTGGTGTGTCCGTCATCGTGAATAATCATATTCATTTTGGCGGTTCGGGCAATTTGGTCGTTTATCTCAATTCCAAAAAGGTTTTTCTCTGCAAAGTCGTGCCAATATTTGTAATGGTCTTTTTCATCTTTAATTGGGTCGTAAAATTCGTTGGCTTGTTCTCTTACTTTGTCCAAAGCGTAAAGCAAAAAACCACCACTTCCGCAACTTGTGTCGAGCACTCTTGATTTATGCATAATCGGCAAACTGTCAACAATGAATTTTACAATTGGTCTTGGTGTAAAATACTGTCCAAAGTCGCCCCTGAAATAACTGCCCATAAAAGTTTCAAAGGCTTTGCCTTTGCTGTCAAGGTCAGTTTTATTGAGGTTGATACGCTGAAAGTATTTTACAATGGTCAACGTTTCTTGTGCAGTAAGAGTGATGCCGTCTTTGAAAACTTCAGGCGCTTCTTTTTCACCAACTGCATAGATTTTCTTGATGCGTTTTAGTAAGTCTTCGGGGTCTTCATCCCGAAAAATTTGAAAATCGTAAGGGTCGCCATTTTTTCTTGGGTGTTTCTCGTCCCAAATTTTACAGAATATAAGTTTGTCTAATTCATCAAATGCAACGCTTGGGTTTCTCTGTCCACCGCCCCAAAGTGCTTGATGTGATTGAATGAAAATTTTTGTCAGTTCGTTTTCACTTACTACTTGAAGTTCAAAAAATTTTTGTTTTACCCCTGAGGCATTTGTGAATTCAGGTTCAGAAGCAATGTTTTTAGGCTCTAAATCTGTGTTTATTTGCGAAATTCCACCTTTTACATATTTATATGGAGCAAGTTTGTTGATGCCAAATTGCGGAATATCAGGGATTTCTATTCTGCTTTTCGGTTTTTGTAAGGGAACTTCGTAATACTGATTTTTAATGCGAGAAGTAGTCCAAACGTATTTAGCTCCTTCGGCAACTGCGTAACTGTAGGCTTGATCAACCGCCATATTAAATTGTTGGTCAGTTAAATCTTCTTTTTTGCATTCAACTAAAATGTAGGTTTCTTCACAAGCGTCATCTGAATAAACTGCAATGTCGGCTTCTTTTGTTTCGGCACCCATTTGAACAGACAGAAACTGTTTAATTCTATGTTCCGGATAGCCGTAAATCAAAACCAAAGTGAGAAAGGTTTCGGCTTGTACTTTCTCTTCTGGATTGTTGTAATTCCGTTTTTTGTTTTGTTGAACGTATGTTATAAAGTTTTGGTCTTCGTCAAACCGTATCAGTCCTTTTTCTATTCCCGTATCTATTAAATTCATTTTATTTGTAGCCCATTCGTTTGCAAGGTGAATATACTTTTTCTAATCCTTTTTTGTTAAAAAGAGCCTTGAAAATATCTTTTTTCGTGTTGGTAGTAGGGGATTTTATTTTCAAGACTATCTATCGAGACGCCTCTGTTTTAAAGGTCGGAGCAACTCTTCAAGACCATTTACTTTGATCTCGTAAATGGTAGATAGAAGCATACCTAATTTACCATCAGGGAAGCCTTCTTTGGCAAACCATTCTAAATAATAAGTGGGTAGATCGCACAAGGTAGTGCCTTTGTATTTACCAAAGGGCATTTTCATTCTTACGAGGTCTAAGAGTAATTGTGGGTTTGGACCTTCCATTACTAGTGAGTCTCAAAAACCATTTCAGGTTCTTCTACATCCACAGTTCCATTTTCGTTGATGGCCCTTAAAGTGACCACTTTAAGTTCGTTGATCAACATAGGATCGTATTTGGCTGCTACGCGGATATAGTTTTCTGTAAATCCGTGCATCATCCCATTTTCAATGTCATCTTCAAAAAGGACAGTCGCTGTTGTTCCTAAATTTTGCCTGTAGAAATGCTGTTTCTTCTTTTCCGAAAGTATTCGAAGCATTTTGGAACGTTCTTTTCTTTCTTTTAATGGCACTCTGCCTTCCATTTCTGGTGCGGCTGTATTTGCCCTTTCAGAATAAGTGAAAACGTGGAGATAAGAAATATCAAGCTCATTCAAAAAGTGATAGGTATCTAAAAAATCATCGTGACTTTCACCAGGAAAGCCTACAATGACGTCCACACCAATACAACTATTGGGCATGAGCGTTTTAATTTTATTCACTCGGTCGATATAAAGTTCGCGCAAATAGCGCCTTCTCATATTGCGGAGGGTCTTGTTATTGCCAGATTGCAACGGAATATGGAAATGGGGCACAAATCGTTTTGAATTGGCCACATACTCAATAATTTCATTCGTGAGCAAGTTAGGCTCAATGGATGAAATTCTAATTCTGTCAATGCCTTCTACTTGGTCCATTGCTTTCACCAAGTCGACAAATCCTTCCACTCTTTTGCCGTCTTGGATTCCAAAATCGCCAATATTTACGCCCGTGAGCACGATTTCTTTAACCTCTGTTTGAGCAATTTCATTAGCGGATTTTAGGATGCTTTCTATACTATCACTTCTGCTTTTGCCTCTGGCCAATGGTATGGTACAGAAAGCACAGTGGTAATTGCAACCATCCTGCACTTTGAGAAAAGTGCGGGTGCGGTCGTTGATAGAGTAAGCATTATTGAAAACCGTGGCCTCTTTTATTTCAGACGCTAATACCCTTGTTGTTTGTGGTTTTACGAAGTCATCGAGCAATTCAATCAGCCTGAATTTTTCGGCTGCGCCTAAAACGGCATCAACTCCTGGGATTTCAGAGATTTCGGTAGGTTTTAACTGCGCATAACAACCCACAATAGCCACGAAGCCATTAGGGTTTACGGCCTGCGCTTCCCGAACAATTTTCGCACACTTCTTGTCTGCGTTTTCGGTAACAGAACAGGTGTTGATAATAAAGATGTCGGGAGTTTCGGAAAAGCCCACTTTTTGATAGCCCTTCTCTTCGAATTGTCGGGAGATGGTGGAGGTTTCTGAAAAATTCAGTTTACAGCCCAGGGTATAAAATGCTACTTTTCTCATTTTGGCTTGCAAAGCTAACGATTAAAGAATTCAAATCGAAAGGGAATTGGGATGAAGCTGAATGAGGGTTTTTGTTGCAATCGATTGTTTTGGTTTCTAAAAAACCATTGGTTGGGTCATTTTTTTGTTTTGAACTCCTGATATGGATAAAAAAGCATCAGTTTCACTTGAGTTTTATGTATTTCTGCTAATTTTGAACTGAATTTTAAACCAACTTATCATAAATCATGTCGAACCAACGTCAACGTGCGCTGAATATAGTTCAAACTAGAACTACAGAGCGTGTTTTTGCCCCTGCGGACAAAATTTCAGATTTCTTTGCAGACGATGTTTTTACCCTTGAAAAAATGAAGGCGAACCTAGCGCCCGATACTTTTAAGAAAGTAGAATCTGCTATCAAAAAAGGTAAGAAAATAGAAGTAGAAACCGCTAGTGAAGTGGCATCTGCTGTTAAAACTTGGGCATTGTCTAAAGGTACAACCCACTATACCCACTGGTTTCAGCCTTTAACAGGTTCGACAGCTGAAAAGCACGATTCATTTTTTGATGCACACAAAGGTATAGAGGTTTTTAAAGGTTCGGCTTTAATTCAGCAAGAGCCAGATGCTTCTTCATTCCCTAATGGTGGTATCAGAAGTACTTTCGAAGCAAGAGGTTATACCGCTTGGGACCCAAGTTCTCCCATCTTCATTTGGGGCCGTACACTTTGTATCCCTACCATTTTCGTTTCCTACACTGGTGAAGCACTAGACCATAAAGTGCCTTTATTGAAAGCGGTTGAAGCGGTGGATAAAGCAGCTACTAAAGTGTGTCAGCTTTTCGATCGTAACGTAAGCAGAGTAAACGCTTCTTTAGGTTGCGAACAAGAATATTTTGTGGTGGACAAAGCCCTTTTCAATGCACGTCCTGATTTGGTAATGAGCGGAAGAACTGTTTTTGGGCATCACCCAGCAAGAGGACAACAGTTGGATGATCATTATTTTGGTTCTATTCCAAGCAGGGTATATAATTTCATGAAGGACTTTGAAATTGAGTCTTTGAAATTGGGTATCCCTGTTTCTACCCGTCACAACGAGGTAGCGCCAGCACAGTTCGAAGTTGCCCCATTATTTGAAGACATCAACGTGGCTACTGACCATAATTCTCTGATGATGGATGTGATGGATCGCGTAGCTGAAAGACATGATTTGAAAGTACTTTTCCACGAAAAACCATTTGCTGGTTTGAATGGATCAGGAAAGCACAATAACTGGTCTTTGATCACAAACACTGGAGTTAACGTTTTTCAACCAAGTTCAAGCGCAAGGGAAAACCTTCAATTCTTAACCTTCTTGGTTACCACTGTAAAGGCTATCCATCAGTACTCTGGCATGTTAAGAGCAAGTATTGCCTCTGCCGGTAATGACCATAGATT
Source organism: Cytophagales bacterium CG12_big_fil_rev_8_21_14_0_65_40_12 (assembly GCA_002786855.1). GTDB lineage: Bacteria > Bacteroidota > Bacteroidia > Cytophagales > Cyclobacteriaceae > Roseivirga. Next base: position 32,590 of record PCUU01000062.1, on the reverse strand, counting down.
GGGTGCTAACGAGGCGCCTCCTGCGATTATGTCAGTTTTCTTAGGTTCTGAATTGAGCAGTGTTTTAGATGAACTAGAAAACAATGGCAATATTAAAGTAGATAAGGGCGAAAACATGTACATGAAATTGGGGATCGATAAAATTCCTCAAATCATTCTTGACAACACCGATAGAAACAGAACATCTCCTTTTGCCTTTACAGGAAATAAGTTCGAATTCAGGGCGGTAGGTTCAGACCAAAATGTTGCCGAGCCAATGACAGTGCTCAACCTTATTGTTGCCAAGCAATTGAAGGATTTCCACACCGAAGTTACCAGATTGATTGATGGTGGTGAAGACAAGAAAATCGCGATTGTCAATATTTTGAGAAAGTACATTAAGGAGTCGAAAGCGGTGCGTTTCGAAGGTGATGGCTACTCTGAAGAATGGGCAAATGAAGCAGCAAAAAGAGGTTTGCCGAATATAAAAGACACAGCTAGGGCTTTAGATGCTTATGTTTCTAAAACTTCAATAGCTGTTTTCGAAGAATTCGGAGTAATGAACAAAGTTGAATTGGAAGCCAGAAATGAAATCCAATTGGAGAACTACATCCTTAAACTACAAATCGAAGCTAGATTGATTGGTGAAATCGCCATGAATATGATTCTTCCTGTGGGCATTGAGTATCAAAATAAATTGATGCAAAATGCCATGAACTTGAAAGAGTTAGGTTTGGATAATTCACACGTTGTGGCAGTTATTTCCAAAGTCAACGGCTTACTTTCCACCATTCAAACCAAAGTAGCGGGCTTGAATGAAGAAAGAGGAGAGGTAAACGCAATTGAATCATCGCACGAAAAGGCAATTGCTTACTGTGACAGGATTAAAGCTAAATACTTCAACGATATCCGAACTGCCGTAGACAAATTGGAGCTATTGGTAGATGATGACGCTTGGCCATTATTGAAATATAGAGAAATGTTATTCTTGAGATAAGATCAAGAAAATTCATAAAATTTAAAACCACTTCTATCTAGGAGTGGTTTTTTTGTTTTAAGTTTCTCGGGTTATGGCAAAATCGAAATTATTCAAAGGGCTGAAAATTGGGTGTTTATCAAGCTTGGTATTGATTGTCGTACTTTCTCAAGTCATTAGTGGTTGTGTGACCTTTAGCATGAGCGACAAGAAAGTGGCTGCTTATTTTGAAGACGTTCCGTATAAGCCGAAAAGTGAGTTTTATGAGGTAGGTGGTTATAAAATGCACTTTAAAGCCCTGGATTTGAATAAGCCTGCCACGCTTGTTTTTGTTCATGGTACTCCGGGTGCTTGGGATGCTTTTATCGATTACTTCAAGGACAGCACGCTTTACAATGAGGCCAATATCATTTCTGTCGATAGACCAGGCTTTGGTAAGTCAAGTTATGGCAAGCCAGTGGCTTCTTTGGAAAGGCAGTGCCTTTTGATGTCGGAAATCCTAGAAAAATATCCAGCACCAAGAATATTGATCGGGCATTCTTTGGGCGGGCCGATCGTGGCAAGAATGGCAATGGACCATCCTAACTTAGTTGAAGGAATAATCATGTTGGCACCTGCCATTGCTCCAGACTTAGAACCCAATGAGGATTGGTTCAGGGTTCCAATGCGTTGGCCAATTATCGAGGGTATCTTTCCTAAAGTAATGCGTGTTTCTAACGAAGAAGTGATCTTTTTGAAAGAAGAATTGGAATTGATGCTTCCTCTTTGGCAGAACATCACTATACCGAGCATTGTGATTCAAGGAGAAAAGGACAATCTAGTTGCCCCAGGCAATGGCCCCTTTGCCGACAGCATGCTTGTAAACGCGCCTCATGAAATTATTATGCTCGAAAAACAAAATCACTTTTTGCCTTGGAATGAATCGGAATTGGTGAAAAAGACGATACTGAAGATGATCGAATCACTTAAACGAAACCTATAGAAAAGCCCGGTTGAATTTCTGCCTATTTTAAGGCCTCAATTTGTTTTAAAACTGCATCTGCTTCTGCTGTTTTTAAGTCGCTTGCACGCCTGTCGGTATGAGAGAGTTTATAAGCCTCGTCAATCAGTTTTTTATATTTCTCATTGAGTTTTTCTTTTTCGGATTTTCTTGAAAACAGCCCCATGGTTTTTTTATTGAAGAACAGCTTGTAAGTTGAATTGTTCGTTATTGCTCGATAATTTTCAGTATTCCATCCTCATAGGTTTCAGTCCTGAGAATACGTCCGCCTCGAGCGTAAATTTTCCAAATCCCTTGCTTTACGCCATCAACGAGAAGGCCTTCGGTCAGTGGCCGGCTTTTCTCGTCATAAAAGAGCCAATTGCCATTGGGTTTTCCTTTTTCGTAAGGCCCTTTAGAAAAGAGTTCTCCCGAAGGGTAATAGCTTATTTTTTCACCTTTACCATTGGCTAAGTTTCCTGTTTTATGAGTTTCTCCGTCTTCATCCGTAAAGTCCGAAACCTTTAATAACTTTCCATTGTCCCAAGTTTCTTCTTGCATTGGTTTTCCATCTTCATGAAAATAGCCCCAAAGGCCATCTTTTTCGCCCTGCATAAAACTGCCAATTGAGGCCAATTCCCCGTTGTTATGATAATTGAACCATTGTCCGACTTGGTCTCCGAGTGAATAGTTGCCTTCTGCTGTCAGTTTGCCTTCATCGTTGAAGCTTTTCCAGTTTCCTTCTTTTTTATCGTTTTTGAAATTCCCGAATTCAGAGATCATTCCGTTTTCATGGTAGTATTTCCAAAGCCCCGTTTTGATGCCCAAATCATAAGCCCCGGTTTCTAGCACTACTGCATTTTCATAAAAAGCAGTGAAAATGCTATCTTTTAATCCTAGTCTGTAGCGCGTTTCAGAGGCCAGTTGTTTGTTAGGATGCCACTCTCTTTCTACCCCAACAGGTTGATCGTCAACGTAGTGAATTTCATGGGCTACTCGTCCTGAAGAGTAGTAAGTAAACCAGGAGCCAACCTTTTTTCCTTTTTTATAATATTCCCTAATGGCAGGTTGTGTGTCACTAAATTCAAAATATTCCCAGCGCCCATCTCTTTCACCTTCAATAAATTGACCTCTCTCTACAACAAATTCACCATCATATTTTAGCCAGTTTCCATTGAGATATCCGTTCTTGTAGCTTGCTTTTATCATTAATTGACCATAAATATCAAACTGACTAAACTCACCTTCCAGTTTTCCTTTTTCATACGAACTGATAATACTGGGTTGGTTATTTTCATAGTAGCTCAGCCAAATCCCTTCTTTTTTACCCGCTAAAAAATTTCCATTTTCGAACTTTGTTCCATTTTCATAAAACGAGGTCCACTCACCATTGAGCAAATCATTTTCAAAATTGGCCTTAACAGAAGAGAGACCAGCACTATTAAAAAGTAGATATGTGCCGTTTAATTTATTGTCTCTGAACTGCATTCGGGCCTTTTCCATGCGGTCATAAAAGATCATCCAAAAGCCTGTTTTGATGCCTTCAACGTAGTTCCCTCTGTGCAGGTAGCTGCTGTCCGAGTTGAAAGCAGTCCAAAGGCCGTTCTTTTTGTCATTGACTACTTCGCCAATATAGGTAAGCGAAGTGTCCTTTGATGGGAAAATTAATTCAAATACTTGTGGTTGGGCATTTACTTTAAGAAATGAGCTGGAAAAGAGGAGTAAAAGGAGAGTGTATTTCTTGATTTGCATACAGCTTTAATCGAATTACAATGAATGTTTCTTTATTTGGTAGCTTCTTATCATCAAATATTACGCCAATCGAACATTGCCAGCATGCCATGTAAGTCTTCGTTGCAGAATAGGGTTAATCCTTCAATTTTATTTAGCTCATGCTTTGCGGAAAGTTTAACGAATTTAGAATTTTTATAGTGCTCTTTTATTTGACTTAGGTTATATGGACTAACAGTGATCAGATTTTTTGGTTCAAATTCAATTGGCCATGGATTTGCGTTAATGGAGAAACTGAAATTGGAATTACCCAGCTTAACGAAATCCAATCGTGCCTGTTCGAAATAATATCCGCTTAAAATGAGGCTTGTCGAAATATAGTTGCCCCACCAGACGACTACCCGAAATGTGAAGATGTTTTCTTTCTCAAAATGACTTGGGAAGTCCACCACCCAATATGGAAGTCCATTGTAGTTTTGGCCTTTGCTTACTTTTTTCGGCAACGGCAAAACAGAAGAGGGCAGAAAGGCAAACGGATTTGGATTTTGGGTCATCAACTCTTGCTGGTAGTTCAGCAGTAAAGCAGAAATCTTTTTGTCGATTTGCTGTTTGGTGAGCAAGAAAGAGGTGTCTGATAAAATTTTGTGTTCCTCTTCGCTTAATTTGATTGAGTTGCTCAAATTACCATTTGATGAGTGCCGAAGCCCAAGTAAAACCACTGCCGAAAGCTGCCAAACAAATAATATCACCTTCATTGATTTTACCCTTTTCCCATGCTTCGCTCAAGGCGATGGGAATAGAGGCTGCGGTGGTATTGCCATAATACATGATGTTATTGAACACTTTTTCATCAGGCATGTTCATCTGTTTTTGAACATAATTACTGATTCTAAGATTTGCCTGATGCGGAACTAACAAGTCGATATCCTCCGCTTTCATGTTATTCGCGGCTAAAGCCTCACCAATTACTTCGCTGAACCGCACCACCGCATGCTTGAAAACCGCGTTGCCGTTCATGGTCAGGTTGAAAGTAGGGCCTTTGATCAACTCCTCGGATAACCGAACTTTTCTACTGCTTCCAGGGTCACGCACATAAAGCTCTTCGGCAAAATCACCATCTGCATGCAAATGAGTAGATAATATGCCCCCTTCCGCTGGATCGCAAGCCCTAAGAATGGCTGCTCCTGCGCCATCCGCAAAAATCACTGCACTGGACCTTCCTTCTGTACTTTTGTCAACCGCAGAGGATTGAATTTCGGCACCCACCACCAAAATAGTTTTGTACATGCCAGTTTTAATGAACTGATCGGCTACAGAAAGTCCATAAATAAAGCCACTGCACGCGTTTCTGATATCAATAGCGCCAATGCCCTGCAAACCAAGTTCGCGTTGCATTAAAACTCCAGAGCCTGGAAAAAAGTAATCGGGAGTAATGGTAGCGAAAACGATGAAGTCGATTTCGCTGACTTTGATTTTAGCCCTTTCCATGGCTATTTTGGCTGCCCGAGTGGCCATATTGGCAACCGTGTCCTTGTCTGGATTGAACCACCTTCGCTCATGAATACCCGTCCGCTCAACGATCCAAGCATCATTGGTGTCCATTATTGCTTCAAGGTCTTTGTTCTTAATAATGTTTTCTGGAACGTAATGTCCAAGACCAATTATTCGCGAGCTCTTCATATTTTTTTATTTGGCCTGCCAAATTAAAGAATTATCCCTTAGTTAGAAATCGTTTGCATGAATGGCAAGAAAGTAAAATTAAAATTTAACCATTCATCACTGTCTTCGTTGTTACCTTGAATTCAAAAAATCTCTTTTGACCTCTTGAAAAAGATAGGAAACCAATTACGTATCCTAGCGTATGGGCGGAAGACAGATTTTAAAACAAAGTATGGCAAGAATTAACCCAAATAGCTTATTTCTTTTGATGTTGATTATTTCTGCGTCAAGTTGTGAAATTAAAAAACCAACTGCTCAAGAAGTACTTGATAAGGCCATCGCAAGGCACGGGTTCGATTCAGTGAAGGATTTTCAAGTGGGCTTTGATTTTAGAAGCGATCACTTTGAGGCCAATCTTTCGGATTTGACTTATGAATTAAAAAGGGTGTCAAGAAATAACAATGAAGTGATTGAGGATGTAATCAATGGAGAAACCTTTGTTCACAAAGTGAATAACGAACTTGTAAGCCTTGATTCGGAGAAAATGTGGAGGACCTCTAGTGATACTCGGTCGGTCATTTATTTTGCTTTGCTTCCTTATGGAGCTAACGATGGTGCAATGAACAAGCAATTGATGCCTTCAATAAAAATAAAAGGAGAACCTTATTTCAAAGTAGAAGTGACTTACGGAGATAATGGTGGTGGTAAAGATTTCGAAAATGTATTTGTGTATTGGATTCATCAAAAAAACTTTACGGTCGATTACTTGGCCTATAGCTATTTTATCAACGGGGGTGGAGTGAGATTTCGAGAGGCAATTAACCCCAGAGAAATCAACGGAATTCGTTTTCAAGATTACGTCAATTACACAATAACTAAGGATTTTCCGGCACATGAACTCGATTATGCCTTTCAGACAGGGCAATTAAAAGAGATTTCCAGAATAGAACTCAATGATGTAGTGGTGAAGAAATAACCTCTATCCAAAAAGGGTGAAACTACCAAATTGATTTGCTGGAGGCACCTTTTTAATCAAATCGGCATGATCATAATTCGGATCGTTCAATCTTGGGCTAACCGTATAGCGATCAAGAGGTTTCTCTTTATAAGGCGTTATAAAATTGATCACACTTTCCTCCGTATTCGATTCATTGAGCCAATCAATCATAAGATCAGAATCCAATATCGCAGGCATTCGCTCTGTAACATCAGCCACATCTGCATTGGCCCGAGTAGTGATCATCATAAAAGTGTGTACTATGTCACCATTTTCATTTTCGAATTCATCCCATAAGCCAGCAATACCAAAAGGGCTGTTATCTGCTGTATGTACTCGATAAGGCACTCTTTCTTTTTTCGAGATGCTTTTCCAAATGTAAAAGCCATCTGCCAAAATTACGCATCGTTGTGTTTTGAGATTTTTTTTGAGGCTAGCTTTGCTTAAAATCTCTTCAACCGGGGCGAAAATCAGTTTTTCGCTAATGCTTTTGCTCTTAACAAAAGCAGGATTAATGCCCCAATAAAAAAACGAGATCCCATCTGGGTTTTCTGCGGTAATAACTGGGAGCAATTTGGTTGGAGAGCCATTGAACCTAGCTTCGTACTTATTTGTCACTTCGACATTAAAATATTCTTCAACTGTCTTTGCCGAGCTGGCAATGGAATAGCTGGATGGCATAGCAAACTTTTTAGAAATTTAAGTGATCGCTGCCATAAATACTAATCATTCTCGAGTAATAGGATTTTAATCCTGATTTACGACAGGTTTGCAGTAGATTGCATAAATGCCAAAAACTGATGTCAATCGGTTGGGTAATTATTTGAATATCGGTTGATTTAAAACTATTTTTGGGCTCAATTTTTCACAAAAGAATATGGCAGAAATCGTTAGGATGCCTAAAATGAGTGACACCATGGAAGAAGGGGTGATCGCTGTTTGGCATAAAAAGGTAGGTGACAAAGTAGAATCTGGTGAGTTGATGGCTGAAATCGAGACAGATAAGGCGACAATGGACTATGAGTCATACAATGATGGCACCGTTCTATACCTTGGAGCAGAAGCTGGTGAAGCAGTAGCTGTAAACGGAATATTAGCAATAGTAGGAGAGAAAGGTGAGGATTACAAAGCACTTTTGAATGGAAGTGCCGATGCCAAAGAAGATAAAACGGAAGAAACCCCTGCAAAAGTGGAAGCTAAAGCAAAAGTAGATACTAGCAGTGTAAAGGCTGAAATCGTGAGAATGCCAAAAATGAGCGACACCATGGAAGAAGGGGTGATCGCGGCTTGGCATAAGAAAGTGGGCGATAAGGTAGAATCTGGCGAGTTAATGGCCGAGATTGAGACTGATAAAGCCACCATGGAGTACGAGTCTTATAATGATGGAACAGTACTTTATTTGGGTGCTAAATCTGGAGAGGCGGTTGCTGTAAACGGAATTCTTGCCATTGTTGGAGAAGCTGGTGCCGACTATAAATTATTAATTGAAGCTGAAAACCAATCTGGTTCAGAAGCTACTGCTGAAGAAGCACCAAAAGCGGAAGCTGGTCCTGCTCCCGTTGCAGCATCTACTTCAATCGCCACAACTTCTGATAACGGAAGAATCAAAGCATCTCCTTTGGCCAAAAAATTAGCAGAGGATAGAGGAATCAATATTGCCGAGGTGAAAGGCTCAGGAGATAATGGTAGAATTGTGAAGCGAGATGTCGAGAACTTTGTTCCTGCTCAAGCTGCCCCAGTAGCTGCCAAATCTGCCGAAGCAAAAGCTGCTCCAGTGGTTGAATTGCCAAAAGTGGTTGGCGAAGAAAGCTATGAGGAGTTGCGCGTTTCTCAGATGAGAAAAACCATTGCGAAGCGTTTGGCGGAAAGTAAATTTACTGCGCCACATTTCTATTTGACCATGGAAATCAACATGGACAAAGCGATTGAGGCCAGGAATAGCATGAATGAAGTTTCTCCAGTGAAGATATCATTCAACGACATGGTGATTAAAGCTGCTGCTGCTGCTTTAAGAAAACACCCGCAAGTGAATTCTTCTTGGTTAGGCGATAAAATAAGAATCAATCATCATATCCACATTGGAGTAGCTGTGGCGGTGGAAGACGGGCTATTAGTGCCTGTGGTGAGATTTGCCGACAATAAGCCGCTTTCGCATATCGCAGCTGAGGTGAAGCAATTAGGCGCTAAGGCCAAAAACAAGGAATTGCAACCAGCCGAATGGGAAGGCAATACCTTCACCATTTCTAATCTTGGAATGTTTGGTATTGAAGAATTCACCGCCATCATTAATCCGCCTGACGCTTGTATCATGGCAGTAGGGGGTATTAAGCAAACCGCTATTGTGAAAGACGGTCAATTGGCAATTGGGAATATCATGAAAGTGACGATGTCTTGCGACCACAGAGTGGTGGACGGAGCAGTGGGTTCTGCCTTCTTGCAAACTTTCAAATCACTACTAGAGGATCCAATTCGTCTTCTAATTTAAAAACTATTAAACATCATAGAACAAAGTCCCGTTTTCATACGGGACTTTTTATTTCAATAATATGAAGATAAGATCAACAACCGTATTGGCGGTAAAGCATAATGGAACCATTTCTATCGGTGCCGATGGCCAAGCGACCATGGGAAATACCGTGGCGAAGAGCAATGTTAAGAAAATTAGAAAGTTGTTAGATGGTAAAGTAGTGACTGGTTTTGCTGGTTCCACTGCCGATGCATTTACTTTGCTAGAGCGCTTTGAAGAGAAACTAAACGCTTACGGTGGAAATATGAAACGAGCAGCCATTGAATTGGCCAAAGATTGGCGAATGGATCGTTATTTAAGAAAATTGGAATCCATGCTCATTGTTGCCGATAAGGATGAAATTCTTATTCTTTCTGGAACTGGAGATGTAATTGAGCCTGACAACGGCATTGCAGCCATTGGCTCCGGAAGTATGTATGCGCAAGCTGCGGCCCAAGCTTTGGTTAAGCATGCCCCAAATATGGATAGTAAAGAAATCGTGGAAGAAAGCCTTAAAATAGCGGCTGACATCTGCATCTACACCAATCACAACTTGATAATTGAGAAAATTTCTTAAATTCGTAAGGGTTAACGTTTTAGGTTATTCCCGCATTCAATAATTACTTTGAAATCCATAACCAGAATGCAGAGCGCTAAATCTTATTTATTTACAGTACTATTCATGGCTATGATAGTGCTAACAAGTTGCGTGGACTCTAATGTGTCGACTGTTTATACAGAACCAACAGAGGGAAGGCTTTTGCTCGGAGCAACCGTCCATTTAGGTGATGGTGATGTGATCGAGAATGCGGCTTTGGCTGTAAAGGATGGATATGTGACCTTATTGGCAGATGGCGCTTCAAAGAAGCTGGATTTAAGTAAATTCCAAGTAGATAAGCTAGGGCCAGAATATCACATTTATCCTTTTAAGAAAACCGAATTAGGCAACTCCGGAATTGTTTTGGCCAGGGCAGATGCCAAACCCTTTAACATTACAATACGAGATGAAGAAGTAGAGAAATGCATCACAATCGGTTGTGAGGCTGCCCTCTTAATTTGTAGAGGAAGCATCAAAGACATCAGCCGATTTAAGGTAGAATATGTGGTAGATGGCGATGATAAAGTGAAAATTCTGGAACAAACAGATTACAAATCAAAAGGAGGCAATAATAATTAAAAGCCATCAAACCAAACGAAATTTAAAACCCGATTTATCGGGTTTTTTTATGTCCTAAAAAGTTGGCCATAACAGCTTAAATCATTCAAATCTACTGAATTCGGAATAGATTACACGGTTGCGAGTATTTACGAATTCTGCTAAGTTATTTTACAGCATCGCTTTTATGGATACCGACTGACTGCCATTAACTCCATGGGTGTAGCCTTTCCTTTGAGCGAAATATCGCCTTTTTGCTCGAACTTGTACAGTTGCTTATTTGATGTATGCAGTTCAAATAAAGACTGGGAAATTAGAAAATTGCTTTGCAATTCGTTGCACATGCCTTGAATTCGGGCGGTGGTGTTGAGCACATCTCCTGAATAGGTAATGTCTCGTTTAATCACACCTATTTCTCCAGCGATTACACAGCCGCAATGCGCCCCTGCTTTAAAATGAGGTCTCACACCGAAATTTTGAAGGTATTTACTCGCCCTTTCCTCTAGGAATTTCTGAATTTCAAAAAAGCATTGGAGGCAGTGCTCTACATTTTCTGGTCGATCCATCTCCCAAGTCAACACAATTTCATCACCGACATACTGATAAATTTCACCTTGAGTATGCAGAATCGGAATGGTAACATCTGAGAACAATGCTTTGAGAAAAAGGTGATACCGTATTCCTCCTAATTTTTCGGCAATACTTGTGGAAGACTTTAGGTCAAGAAACATAAAAATCCGATTTTCTTCTAAAGGGGTATTGAACTTGCCCAGAAAGATTTTTAGAAGTTTACCAGGGCCGAACTTGTTGTTCATTTCTAGGTAGAAATAGGCCAATAAGACAATCAGCATCCAGAAGACAATATTTTTAATATCCGTGCCATCAAATGAGAAATGGAATGGTACGCCTGATTTCATTAGTATTGCCCCTTCAACAACATTTCTGACAACCCAGACGATAGTGAAAACGCCCATAATAATAAGTAATCCTTGATAGTACGGTTTAGTCCGATACTTATCGTCAATAAAGTTGAGGGTGAAGGCAGCGACCAATCCACCACTAAATCCTGAAATTATATTGAATAATAGTGCGTTGCGAAATTGATATAGATCAGATTGCCCTGAACTGAATAGACTCGTCAAAGTGGCGTGATCATATAAGGACTGTAAAGCCCCGATTACCGCCATGGCGAATGCAACGATGATGATGCGCTGAAGTTTTATTTTTCTCATTTCAGGTTAATGGTTTAACTCTTCGCACTCAAATCCTAATGCTTTTATACTGGCTGCAATTTCATGAGCGGAGCTTTGGTTTGTTGCTTCTATTCTCAATATCCGCTCCCAATCCTCTAAGTCAACTGACCAACTCAAGACGCTGGGGTGGTCATTTAATGAAGGAGAAATCGCTTGAATTTGCTTGCGGTTCATCAAAGAAGTTTTGAATACTAAAATCACCATTGTGCTGGATCAATTTATTATTCCCATATAAAAATGGGAACTGTCATGGAATTGGGAGTTGCCTAGACACAAGCTTTGCTTATATCTTGGCAATCCCCAGTGTGTGCAATGAGTCAAAGTGAACTTGAGTATCTTTATCGGCAACCGCTATTCTTCGCTAGTTTAGTCTATATCCTTTGCCTCTGGGTTATTTTTCTTTTTAGCTTTCTTATCCTTTTTGTCTTGGTCAATAATTGCTTTTAACTGTTTGATGATTTCCTTCTTGGTCATAATTTGAATGGTTTAGTGAATTTGTTTACTGAGTGTCTATTTTGTTTTTTGTAGCGAATCGTTAAGAAAATGATTACTTCGTTGTGAAAGCGAAGTAAACTGGCTATAGATTGCATTTGAAAGATGATAATCCTGTTGATTCGAAGATTTTAATCGATGGACTTTCTAAAACCTAAAAGCGCAAATACTCCTGCCGTTATCGCCACAATAATGCGTATCCAGTGAAATATCACCCATCCCTGTAATTTGTTAGCCGCTGTTGCAGCATCATACTTGATGTCCATAAAGTCGAGGTTCATGGGGAGATGGTATACTGAGGTTTGCAGAATAGTGAGTGACAATCCAATAAAGGCATACATCCAGTTTTGTCTACTTTCAGATTGCTTTGGGGATTTCAGAAATAACCATAGACTACCCAACCAAGCGGGCATCAGTGTAATGGCGGTTGGCCCAAGCAAAAGAGGGAAATCTACTTTGAAAGTCCTCATAAACTCGATTGGATCAAGGGATTGCCAATGAATTGCATAACTTAAGCCGATGTTGATCATATTGCCAGCAAATGCTCCAATGGCAATAATCGTTAGGTATGGGAGTATCTTTTTCATATTACTTTTACCCGTTTTATTTCTTTTTTAGGTTTTGAAACAAGCGGCTGAAAATGTAGATATGACTTAAAAAAGCAGCTAAACCATATGTAATGAACGTTAGCCAAATAAAGCCAAGGTTTTGGTCATACAATTTCAATCCAAAGAATTGAGGAAAGGCAGTAATCAAATCTCCAAACCCTACGATATTGAAAAGCCAAACCAATGGAATGGCAAAGCTCCATTTATTCTTTAATGCTATGGCTGTAACAATCGCTAAAACCGCTGTGATAAAGTCAAGTAGTCCAACGGTAGTCAAAAATTCTGTTGGAAACCCATCATAAAATTGCTCTTTGGCCATAAAGGACAAGCCGAGGTACCTGAACACGTTCAGAAATACAAAAGGTAAAAGAGCGTCTTGAATAGTGAGTTTGTTAAGGCGTGGTTTGATCCACCACCTGAAGCCAATTATGATTCCTATTGTACCTGTAATGGCCTGCAAGTTGATAATTACAAAATTGTTCATAAGATGATTTTAAATAGAGGTTGGAATAGCTTGTTTGTTGAGTTGGGCGAAAATGAATTTTGGAGCCAATCGGCTCATGAGCTTTAGTTGTTTTGAAAGACCTGGTGTGATTTCTTCTTTGCCCTTGGTATAGTCCTTCCAAAAGATGTCAGCTAGCTTTTCAGTAGGCATGGGTTTGAGGTTATCATCTTTTAAGTCAGCGTCATGGGCCAGTTTGGTATCAACTACTGGCGGTAAAAGCTCTACCACTCTGATATTGTGTGGTTTCAGCTGTGGCCGTATGGCTTGTGTCCAGAAGTGAACTGCGGCTTTGGTACCAGAATAAACAGGAGCCTGGGAGAAAGTAACATAGGCTAAACCTGAGGAAACATTAATTAAAACGGCATTCTTACTCTTTTTGAGTTGCGGTAAAAAGTAATGCAACATTCGGATGGGAGCATGTAAATTGATCTCTATTTCCTCGAATTGCTTGAGTAGATCATTTGTTTCATTACCTGCATCTATCAAATTCATGATGCCAGCGTTGTTTACCAAAATATCAATCCCGCCAAATGCCGACTGAATTTGATTCGCTAACTTTTTCACGTCTTCCTCATTTGTGACATCGCTTTGGAAAATGTTGATCAGTGGGAATTCTACCTTCACTTTTTCCAATTTGGACAAGTTGCGGCCAGTGATGATGACGGTATTTCCATCGTCCATGAACTTTCTGGCGATTGAAAGTCCAATGCCAGAACCACCGCCTGTTATGAGTACTGTTTGTTTGGTTTGATTCATTTTGTGTTGTGAGTCGTTTGTTATTTAAAGTGTGCCTTCATTAAGTAGTTTGGTGTGCATCCAAAGCATGATGGTCGTAGGAATTAATTCCAATAGAATGCCGAAAATCAAGAAAGGACTTGCAGGATAGAAGCGAAGCCCGTAGATTCTTACTAAGCCACCGATGAACAAAGCCAGCATCAAAAACCGAAAAAGGGCCACTTCAGATGGATTCCAAGCCACATAGAAAAATGCTATAGACATGGAGGCCCAAATGGCGGCAACAAACCGGTGATTGTTATCAGTGGCTGGAGCTGTTGCAGGATCAAATCTTGCTGAAATGCCTAAAAAACCTGTGGCTAGAGCAATAATGCCATAAAGCACCAAGAAAATACGAATGAATAATAACATGTTAATTGAGTTTTAATTCAGCCTTAAATCATCTTCTGATACTTAGACATGTAAGTTTTGAATGTGTAAAGACTTAAGAAATCTTTAAGTGGTTATTTCTAAGTTGGGACAATTATCATTTTGCAAAAAGACCATTTAACCCTTTGAGATTCGTGTCCGTTTCGCGCCTTACGCAGTACAGTAAGTAGGCAATCATAGGTAGATAGGTAAACACTAACGATAGCATGGTGGTGTTAAAGGGCGCCTCAAACTCAGGTATAGAAAACCACTGACGAAAAGAGACGCTAGCTATGGATAATATAAAGACTATACCGAACACAAACAGCCCTGCAATTTGCAGCCTGTTTTTCTGGCTACGGGGTTTGCTCCTTTTAGAATCGACCCTAAAATAATACGCCAGAGCAATAGCTGTAAATACTGCCTCTATGAAAATGGCCAGATACACATTAGAATAGTACAGCCCAAGGCCTACCTCATGCGTGCCTCCACCAAAAATGTGATGGGGATAGCCTGATAGTAAATCGAGAAGGTAATGACCCAATACTAAAAGAGCACCTGCGATGGCAATATCATTCTGCTTGAACAATAGCCTGCCAATAATAAAGGTAAGGGCTATCCAAACAAGTTGGGGCAATAGGTCGTGACTATAAACCATATCCACAGTGATACTCATCAGGGTAACGTCTAGCACGTCTGCCGGAATAGTGGGTTCCAAACCCAAATAGTGAAAGCTTAACCAAAGCAAATCTTGCAGTTGAGAAGCAATCAAGAAGAAGAGCAAAGCTCCCTTTTTTGGGACTTTTTGATGAGCAATAAGAGCGGTAGCGAAGTGTCCTGCTAACATAATCGTTGGTGAATATTTGTGATTCTTGTGGGTTGAGCCTTTTGCTGTGTGCAGATGATTTCGAGCGTCATAATTTTGCTCCTTAAATCGTTACTGTATGTTCAGTTCAATCTTCGATTTTGCATTTATTGCTTGATCGCAGAATTTCCACATCTTCTTACTTAAAAAAGGGTCGAGTAAAGCCTTTATGCCTGTGGCATATCGGAGTAAAACGCAATGTTCATTTTGCTGAATGCTTTGTCGCGGTCAGGTACTAAGGCTGCATAGGCTTCGCTTTCAAATACCGCCCTAGCTGCTTTATTAGCATCGTCCCCGTTAAATTCTATAATCATAGACATAAAGGTGTCGGTATGACCTACCACGGAGTAATCTTGTTTGATAATCTTTGGGGCAGATCCTCCTGCTTGCATTAGCATTGGAATGACACCTCCAACATAGCGTTCGAGCGCATTATGCTGCTCCAAAATGGGCGTTGCCGTAACGAATAAATAGGTTTTTCCAGTTGGTTTTGGATCAGGAAGATTGAAAAAGCGGATCACATCTGCCCCCTCATCCCATCTTGGTATCATTTCGATAGAAGAAATTTTCCATGCTTCGCCTGTTTTGATATAGTCACATATGTAATAGGCGTTGAGGTTCATCACTTCTTCGCCCAGCTTGTGACGTGCAAAAACATAGACTTCTCCATGCGCCATGTCTTCTACTACATCAATCAGGAAATTGGTCATGTAATGCTGGGTAACTAATCCTTCTTTGGAAAAAAGCCCTTGGACCATTGCGGTCATTTCATCGGCCGAGAGTTCACCCGGAGCTCCCATTCCCCATTTAGAAAAATCCCCATAAACTCGATCATGAACAATCGTGCGAAATGTTGTCCAGTCCTTTTTGTCAATGCCTAACGCGTACTTGTAGTGCAATTCTATGATTGCTTGTTTGGCTGCCAGTTCTTCCATAATTATAAATTAGATTTTTGTATTTCATAATTATGTAATGATAGAAAAGGCGATCCTCAATCCACTTGACAAATGATAAGTTCGAACTTAGCTAAACTGAGAATCGTAGCTTTCTTAACCTACTCAGTGTTTCAGGGGTTATGCCAAGGAAAGTAGCCACATCTTTGAGTTGAAAACGCATAAGAATGTCAGGATGCTTTTGTTCCATGTATTCATAGCGTTGAAGGGCATCCAACTTCAGAAACATTCTGCGCATGCTAAATTCTTCAATGAATTCCTCTTCTGCCATTCTTCTTCCAACCCGCTCTATATAAATGGATTTTTGATACAAATTCTGTAGTTTTTCTATGTCTAGTGTTAGAAACTCGCAATCTTCTTCACAAATGATTGCAAGGTCGCTGGGTTCTCCTGTGAGTGCACTGTGAAGTACAGTGAAGATTTTTGGAGCTACGTAAAAATGAGTCGTTTTCTCAATTCCATTATCCACCTCAAGCTTTCGTACCGCACCCTTTGTCATATGCCAAATCGTTTGGCATGTTTTACCCAGAGGAAGAATGGTTTGTCCTTTTTTTGCTTTCCAGACTTTAAGATGTTGCTGGTATAGATTCCAATCTTCATCTGGAAGTAAACCTGTTATTTGTTCAATGTATTGTCGCATCCCTAGTTCATTTCTTTTGCGCTGATCAAATTGCCTACAACCAACGTTTCCTAGTTAGATTGCGAAATTTGACAGGCCTTGTGGGCATGTGTAAAGACTTTGAAGAAATTATTTCTAATTCAAGTTCAAACGGCTTTGCCAATTGGCATCGTCCAGAAGTTTGATAAGGAAGTTTTTCTTGTCAAAAGCTGTTTTGAAGCTATGGTCCTGATGCAATGCTGCAATTTTCAATTCGGAATCTTCCACCAAAAAATTAGCATCAGGTTCTAATTGTTCTTTAAATGTAGAATACTCTTTTCGATTGAATAGCAGGTTCTTGGCATCTACCATTCCGTTTGCAGTGGCGAAGGTTACTTTTTTATGGCACCTGCAAGGGTTGGCTTTGTTCACTAAGCCACATTTATTTTGCATAAAATTATACAAGTCCTTTCTGGCTTTACTGAGCTTCATTCGGTAATTGTCCCTGCTGATTTCCATAATTTCAGAGCCGATATTATGGTCAGCACCGAATATTTCGCCAATAATATAAATCAGACGCTGTTCCTTGGTCAAGCACAGTAACATTCCCGAAAGGCAGTTTAGGCGTACTTCACGAATGGTTTCTCGCTGTTCCATTTTTTCGCTTTCCGATAAATCGGTATTGGGAGCTGCGTCTAAATGATTCCCTAGCACTTCAAAGTTATTCGCAAAAAATGTAGATGGCTTTTTCTGGCTGTTCAGAAAATGATTTTTAGCAATGCGATAAGCCCAAGTCTGAAATGCACTTTCTTGTTTGAAGGAGCTTAAATTGGAGATGATTTTAATCAACGTCTCTTGAGTGAGGTCTTCTGCATCAGTTGTATTCCCTGTCATTTTCCAAGCAATGTTGTAAATGAAAGGTTGATGCCTCTCAATGAGTTTTGTTAGGGAGGTTTTATCACCTTCCAAAACTTGCTGGATGAGTGTTTTGTCCGTTTGGTCCGTGCTGTAGATGCTTTTGAATGGATTCACGTTGGCTTTATTAGTGAGGGTAAATTACGGTTTGTAATTATACTACCGACAAACTAATGATTATTTATCTATAAAAGATGGTTGGACCAGTGAGGTTGAGAGGCGGCAATTTAAATAGAGAACACTTCCTCAATTGCGCCTCTGATAATTTTGCAGCCTTTTTCGATCTCTTGTACACTTATTGTAAGAGGTGGAGCCAACCTAAAACTTTCGGGACATGACAAGAACCAGAAAGTGATTAATCCATTTTCTAGGCATTTATTGACGATTTGGGCCACCAATTCAGCGGATTCAAACTCCACCGCAAACATTAATCCGCGTCTTCTGATTTCAATGATTTTGGGATGTCCTATCAGGCTTTCAATCAATGCACCTTTTTCTTCTACATCAGCTAAAAGACTTTCGTTTTCTATCACTTCAAGGTTGGCGAGTGCGGAAGCACAAACCACTGGATGTCCACCAAAAGTGGTAATGTGGCCCAACATGGGGTTATGAGTAAAAAGGTCCATGTTTTCTTTCGAAGAGATGAAACCGCCTATTGGCATTCCTCCGCCCATGGCCTTTGCTATGGTGAGAATGTCTGGAATTACTCCCATTTGTTCGAAGCAAAAGAGTGTCCCTGTTCTTCCGAATCCCGTTTGGATTTCGTCAAAAATAAGGAGAGCGCCCATTGCCGTGCAACGTTCTCTTAGCGCTTTCATATACACCAAAGATGGAATCCTAACCCCCGCATCACCCTGAATTGGCTCTATGATCACACAAGCAGTTTGAGTTGTAATCATGGCCAGGTCATCCATCTTATTGAACTCAATAAAATGAACATCAGGGAGCAAGGGACGAAATGCGTATTTTTTAACTTCGTTTCCAGAAACACTTAGTGCCCCGTGTGTGCTTCCATGATAAGACTTTTTGCAGGATATAATTTGCGTTCTGCCTGTCACTCTTTTAGCTAGCTTTAGCGCACCCTCATTGGCTTCTGCGCCAGAGTTTACGAAATAGCAGCTGTTCAATTGAGGTGGAAGTAGCGATGCTAATTTCTCAGCGAGCTTGTTCTGTGGGGTTTGGATAAACTCACCATAGGCCATTACATGCATGTATTGGTCGAGCTGATGTTTAATCGCATTGACAACGTGTGGATGGCGATGTCCAATATTCGTGACGGCTATTCCCGAAATAAAATCGAGATAGGATTTACCATCCACATCATAAATATAGGTCCCTTCAGCTTTGGCGACTTCGATTTTTAAAGGGAAGGGCGAAGTTTGGGCCAAATGATTTAGAAATACGCTTTGTGGATCCATATGCGAAAGTAATGACTAAAGCTTTAAAGTGAAATGTATGCTCCATTCTGGCCGAAGTATTTTTAAAAAACAACGCATTTCAATTCAAGCCTAAAAGGAATACCACTTAAACCAGTATTTTTACGCCATGATCCTGAATAGCGAATTCAATAAAAACGAGCGGTTGACCCTGCTGGGCCTATTGATTTTGATGCTTTTCGCATTATTGGTGAATCTTGGGATTTATCCGCTCTATTTAGAAGAACCCAGAAGAGGATTAATTGCCCTTGAAATGATCTTTAGGGATAATTATTTGGTACCCACCCAAACGGGTGATCTTTACTTTCGGAAACCTCCATTTTATAATTGGTTGTTGATCCTCTCTTATCAGCTTTTTGGGAGTTATTCTGAATTTGCCACAAGGATTGTCTCTGTAGTTTCTCTTTTGATTACCGGAGGCGTAGTTTATCGATTCTTTAAATCAAGAATAGGAGAGCGGCTGGCAGTTTATGCGGCCCTCAGCTATATTGCTTGCGTAGATATTCTCTTCTATTTCAGCATGATAGGAGAGATTGACCTCTTTTACTCACTGGTTACTTTCTTAGTCTTTGTGGTCATTATTCACTTTGGAGAGAGGGAGAAATATTGGCCTTTATTCTTAATAGTCTATGGACTAACGGCTGTTGGATTTTTAACCAAAGGACTTACTTCCCTGCCTTATCTGGCCATTTCATTGCTGGTTTATTTCATTTATGAGCGAAAATTCAGGGTGCTATTTTCCATTCAGCATGTCGTTTCAATCGTTTTGTTTTTCGGATGCTTGGCCCTGTACTTTTATGCTTATTCGTTGCGCGAAGACCCTAATGGCTGGATTGCTACTTTATTTTCTGAATCTGCAGACAAGGCAGTAGGTGGAGGCTTTCCGGCTTTACTAAAACACTTTTTGACCTTCCCGCTGATTACTTTGGCGAACTTACTTCCTGTGAGTTTCTTTATTCCGGTGCTCTTCTTTAAGAGCGTAAGAGATCATCTGAAGTCCAACAGATTTATAGTTTTAGTAGCGTTGCTTTTTGCGGCTAATTTTCTAGTGTATTGGTTTTCGGCAGAAGCCAAGTCAAGGTACATTTACCCGCTTTTTCCTCTTCTGATTACCATTATTCTAGTAGGCTTAAGCCACACCAATTCAAATGGGGTAAAGAAATACACCAAAATATTGACTTATACATTGCTCTCTATTGCTACTATTGCTTTGCCAATTATGCTCTTTATTGAGCAGTTGGATATAGTTAGTAATCTTCTGGTGATAGTCATTTTGTTAGAGCTCTTGTTACTCACTTTATGGTGGCTTTATACTAAGAAAAATATCCAAGCCTACTTGATCATTATTGGGGCTTTCCTGGTGTTAAGGTTAGCCTATTCTTTCACCGTGCCTGTCACTCGGCAAATGACAACTGGAGCAGCGGAAGATAAAGCTTTAGGTTTGAAAATCGCTGAAATTACGCAAGGAGAGCCTTTATATCGATTTGGAGATGTCCGCATGTCGTTGACGATTGTGTTTTATTTAGAAGGAGCTAGACAAGACATCATAAGTCAAAAGGAGCTTTTCGAATCGGGGTATTACTTCGTTTATGGTGAAGATTTGCCTGAATCAGGATACTCGGTCGCAGAAGAATTCCACTACCATGATAAACCCATTTACTTGATTCGGGTGAACTGGGATTAGTTTACCGCAAAGTGTATCGTCTTGAAATAGGTTGACTTGATATTCCTTTTAGTTCCTTCGTGCCTCAGGATAGAAAGGAACGTGCAAAGAAGGTAATGTTCTCGTTTGAGTAATAACTAATCTTCGATAAAAATGAAATTGCCCTCTTTCTCACCCTGAGGCACGAAGGGTCTAGTTTGCTGGCTTTTTGAATAAGAGATGCAGTAAGAGAGAAAAGTCTAAGCTGCTATTTGTCTTGTGCCGTTTTCAATCATGCTTTTTAAGGCCATTGGATTATAAGGTTTTTGAAGGTATGCTGAGCCATTCGCATTTCCTAAGTCATAACTCATGTCCATGCCAGTAAGGTAGATTACTTGGCTGGCATTGTCGAAAGTCTTAATTTCTTTTATTGCCTCAGGGCCTGAAATATCAGGTAATTGAACGTCCATGAGGATATAATCATAGTGATTAGCCTTTGCTTTATCCACGGCTGTTCTGCCATTTTCAGCAAGGTCGAAGTCGTAATTCCATTTGGTCATAAAAATGGAAAGGAGCTTTAAATTAAGTGGATGGTCATCGACAATCAAGAGTTTTAAACCATGATTCGTGTTGAGCGTTTTCATCATTTTGGCTTTTATCTATGACGAAAGTAGACATGACATCATGGTCAAATTTGAATCTTCGATAAGCGAAGGATTTGCTTAGATAAGCAAACAGAAAATCTCGTTGATTCAGTTTGCTTCACTCGCCTAAGTCACCTCGCAGAGGTCTTTTTCAGTAATGCAAAGGGGGGTGATTTTGAGACGTGAAATTCCAAAGCTCCGAAACCCATGGAATGAAATATCAGAAGGAGAAGAGAGGACAGGAGGGTAAATTAGGGATACTGAAACAACTCCGAGGCTTCGGAGCGGCATGACGCTCCGAATAGACCGTCATCCTGATCCTGATGCTTCGAGAGTTTCAGGACGATACATACCGCCTAAGCGGGATAACTATAATAAAGGACAGAGTCCTTTATTATAAATCGTCACAGGTTCGGAGAACCTGCAGTGATTTCTCAGCTTCTAACAGCTCGTGTGAGAATTCGTTTTTAATATTTTCAAACATGAATATCACAACTTCTGAATATTTAATTCCCACCTCTAGACTAGAGAGTTCATTAGTTAAGAGTTTGAGATTGTCTAGTGATAGCTCGTTCCTACTCTTTCTATCTCTTAAGTTGTGAGCCATAGAGATATTTCGGATCGTTTTTAGTTTCTGCCAGTCAATTCTTTTTTTAATGACTTTATTTTTATCCTTGACTTTTTTTATCCTTTGAGATATCCTCTCCTCAACTGTTATTGTTTCCTTGAAAAAGCTATTGTACTCATCAATGAAGGAACACATATCAATAATGTTTAGTCTAATGTAATTATGTAGTATCAAACGGAAGTCAGAAACTTCTCTTGAAATTTCTTCTTGCTTTTTTGCGTCATTAAATGAATTGATTGGATGTCCTTTCTCAAAATGTTTGATCAGTTCATTAGCAATAATGTCCAAGGTGTCAACTCCATTTTTTCGTTTTCAATAATTAGTTCGACTCTCAATCACATTTCCGAAATGTTGTAGTATGAGAAGCGTTTCATGAAGTTTGTCCATAGAAAGGTTTCATTATATTAGAAGGCTATTAATCTTCAATATTGTTTTTTAGAAACTCTTTTTCACTTTTTGAGCCATCACTAAATTTTTGAGTAATTTTTAATTTATCACCCTCAACACTGTATTTAATTTCCTCATCAAGTTCTGAATTTCTCCATCGTCCATCGATGGTTGCCCAAATAACCTTGTCAACTCCATCAAATTTGACTTTATAAGCGAACGTTTTCCCATCCGAAGGCCTATTATATGTTACTAAATAGATGCCATTTTCTTGGTTAGCAGAAATGATTGAAGGTGATTGATGCATTATAGCTGAAATGGTGAAAATTGAAATTTCAGTCTTTGAAAAATTTGCTTCTTGATTAATCTCAACTTTTTCATTTGAGGTGCTTTGAGTACAACTTGACAGTAATAAAGCTGAAATTAGAATATTAAAGAAATGTCTCATGACTTGAAGCTTTTGAACTATTGCTCGATTTCTTTAGAAAGTAACCCAAAACTTCTGACATAACCAATAGTAAAAACTAAACACAAAAAAGCCCAACTCTCTCAAGTCGGGCTTTCTGTATTTTATGGAATAAAGTGAAATTACTTTCGCTTCATTACTTTTTTAGCGGCTTTAATAATGTGAGCAGCATCAATGCCATACTTGGTCATTAGCTCTTCTGGCGTGCCACTTTCCCCGAAGGAATCGTTAACTGCCACCATTTCTAATGGTGCTGGATGATGCAAGGCAAGGGTTTGCGCAACGCTATCTCCTAAACCACCATTCATTTGATGCTCTTCTGCGGATACCGCACAACCCGTTTTTCTAACCGATTCCAAGATCGCTTCAACATCCAATGGTTTAATGGTGTGAATGTTAATCACTTCTACACTGATGCCTTCTTTTGCCAATTCAGCCTCAGCTACAATCGCTTCCCACACGAGGTGGCCGGTAGCGAAAATGGTAACGTCAGTTCCTTCGATAAGCTTCAAAGCTTTTCCGATTTCGAATTTCTGATCAGCAGGAGTGAAAATAGGTACTTTCGGTCTTCCGAATCTTAAATAAACAGGGCCTTCGTGTGCTGCAATAGCAATGGTGGCAGCCTTCGTTTGATTGTAATCGCATGGATTGATGACCGTCATATGCGGCAACATTTTCATCATGCCAATATCTTCCAAGATCTGATGCGTTGCGCCATCTTCGCCAAGCGTTAAGCCAGCATGAGAAGCACAAATCTTTACGTTCTTTTCAGAATAAGCAATGGACTGACGGATTTGATCGTAAACACGGCCAGTTGAAAAGTTAGCAAAGGTACCTGTGAATGGGATTTTACCTCCAATGGTCATGCCCGCTGCTAAGCCCATCATATTGGCTTCAGCAATACCCACTTGAAAAAATCTTTCAGGGAATTCGTTGATGAAGTCTTGCATTTTTAGGGAGCCCACCAAGTCAGCACAAAGCGCAACCACATTCGGGTTGGTTCTTCCTAATTCAAGCAATCCATCGCCAAATCCTGAACGTGTATCCTGTGTTTTTGTATAAGTATATTTAGTCATTGATTCAGCGATTAATAGTCTCCAAGGGTTTCTTCAAGTTGCGAAAGGGCATTGGCCAATTGCTCGTCATTCGGAGCTACACCATGCCATTTGTGCGAGCCCATCATGAAATCAACACCAGCACCCATCTCAGTTTTCATTAAATTGATCACTGGTTTTCCTTTTCCGGAAAGTGACTTCGCCAATTTCATGGCATTGATCACCGATTTCATATCGTTGCCATCGCTTTCGATCACGTCCCAACCAAAGGCTTGCCATTTGGCTTTTACATCTTTCAAATCCATCACTTTGGCAGTTGGGCCATCAATTTGCTGTCCGTTAAGGTCTACTGTAGCGATGATATTATCGATTTTATGGTGAGCAGCATACATGGCGGCTTCCCAAACTTGACCTTCGTCTAATTCTCCATCACCCATCAACACAAAAACTTTATGCTTATCGCCATTCAGTTTTTTGGCTTGGGCAGCTCCACAGGCAACAGACAGGCCTTGTCCTAAAGAGCCAGAAGCCACGCGAATGCCCGGTAAACCTTCTTCCGTAGCTGGGTGACCTTGCACTCTTGAATTCAATTTTCTGAAGGTGGCTAATTCTGATACTTCAAAATAACCGCTTCGTGCCAAAACGCTATACCAAACAGGGGAGATATGGCCATTGGACAGGAAGAAAAGATCTTCGTCTTTTCCATTCATATCGAATGGTTTTTTGATTTCCATGATGTTGAAATAGAGTGCGGTCAAAAAGTCCGTACATCCTAAAGAGCCACCTGGGTGACCGGAGTTTACGGCATGCACCATGCGCACTATGTCTCTTCTTACTTGAGAGGCAATTCGCTCAAGTTCTTCAATACTCGGTTTATCCACGCTTTTATGTGTTGGTTAAAAAATTATTTCAGTATTTGACTACTGTGTTCCTTTGTATTTACCTTTTCAATGATTTCGGCAATCACACCATTTTCATCAATCACGAAAGTGGTCCTTGCAGTGCCCATGTAAGAGCGACCATACATTGATTTTTCTACCCACGTTCCAAATTGCTCATGAATGCTTTTGTCTTCGTCAGCAATAAGGGGGAAAGGGAGCTCAAATTTATCAATAAATTTCAGATGCATTTTGGCTGAGTCAGAACTAATTCCAACAACTGCATAGCCAGCCTTTAAAAGGGCATCGTAATTATCGCGAAGGTTGCAGGCTTGGGTGGTGCAGCCAGGAGTATTGTCTTTGGGGTAGAAATAAAGCACGAGCTTTCTGCCAGCAAAATCAGAAAGTTGAATTGGATTGCTGTTTTGATCGATTCCTTTAAAATTTGGGGCTTTGTCGCCTACTTTAAGTGCCATGATTAGAGTTTTAAGTTCAAGGATTTTTTGTTTCCCGCGTTATCGGTAACCACTAAAGCAAAATCACCGCTGATTGGTTTCGATTTATCTAAAAGTTCTGACCAAATTAATTTCTTTTTAGGGTCGTAATGCATTAAAACCCACTCTCCATTCAGCTTAGCTTCATAGCTCGCAATGCCAGACATTGCATCATCTATGGTGAAAAACACCGTGCCGTTTGTTGTTGGTTTGTATTGAATAGTAGGCTTAACCTTATCTTTTAACAAGGTAAATTCATCCAGTGAAGATGTGCTGAATCTGATTTTTCCGTTTACCCACTCACCGCCAATATAACTCGGTTTTCCGTTGCTAGACAAACTATACACTTGATAGGTTTCTAAACTATCATAATTGGCCAATGGACTTAATTCAATGGAAATTCCACTTTTTAAGGGAATCGGTGAAGGCCCTAATTTTAGAATTTCTGATTTTCTATTTTCGGTGAGTTGATGGCTGGCTTCCAAATAAAGGGTATCGAAAAGGCTGTTTTTATTGAATTGAATGGTAAAGCTGGCATCGCTGAAATCATACAGCACTCCCGAAGGTATAGAGTTCACTAAATTCAAATCCTCCATGCCATGACCATAATCAATCTTTGAAGGAACGCCTTTAGAAAGGTCAATCAAGTAGATATTGTCGAGCGTGCTTTGATAGGCTGGGTCGATTACTCTTGAGCCTTCTGCAGTATAAAGCGTGATTTTATGGGCATCTCCCTCTTTCTTCTTTTTCAGTTGAAGCGTATTGTCTAAAATATAGGAATGGTTTTCTGATGTGGCTGTAGCAATCGCTACCGTGCTGCTATCGGCTCCCTTTACCACAAAACTGACCAAGCGCTGATTGTTATAGGCATCTGCCAGTAGGATTTTGAAATTGTAGATAGAATCGGCTTTGGCATAGAAAAAACCATTGTTTTTTAGTTTTTGATAGAAGCCAAGTGCATTGCCATCATCAACATACAGCTTATTATACCTTCTTCTGGTCTCTTGTTCAGCCTGGTAATTGGTGTGTACCCTGATGTTGTTCTGCAAAGCAAAACTCACCGTGTCAATGCGCTGACGGAATAACAGTTGGTCGTTTTGAAATACATCAATGAACGGGATTCCATTTTTATTGGCTGCGCCATCCAACTTATCGTGGCCCCAAAGTTCAATTCCTAATTTACCAGTTGCCAAAATGGTGTCAGCAATCACGTATTCATTCCCTCTTCGTTCTAAATTGAATTCAAACCTTCCAAATTCACCATTCACCCGCGCATCAATGTTCATGGTTTTTAGGGCAATTCGCTCAGCAATGGGGGCGATTTGATCTTTGATTTGGCTAAAGCCAAAGCGCAATGGATCCAACACTTGCTGCTGTATATTTCTGATTTCGAAATGAAGATGTGGCCCGGTAGAAGAACCAGAATTACCAGAGAAACCCAATATTTCGCCTTGTTTTAGCTTGAATTGATTCCTTTCAGGGAAAAGATTTACTGTAAATGATTTTTGTTGGTACTGGTTTTCCAAAACATACTTGGCCAATTCTTTATTAAAACTTTGAAGGTGGGCGTAAACCGTGGTGGTGCCATTCGGATGCGCTACATAAACGCAATTGCCATAGCCACCCGTTGAAACGGCAATTCGGCTTACATATCCATCTGCGGCAGTGTATACATTTAGGCCTTCAACGCCATTGGTTTTAATGTCCAGCCCAGCGTGAAAATGAGAAGCCCGCAATTCGCCCATATTACCAGCCAAATAGTTCGTCCTTTCGGGCTGAATTGGGAATTGAAAATACCCTTCTTCTACCTTGTCGTATTGCGCGAAAAGGCGGACGGAACAAAAAATGAGCAATAAAACTACAAGACTATTTAACCTCAACTTCCAACAATTTTTCATTTTCCAAGTAAGCGACAAGCTTATCTCCAATATTGATTTTTCCAACACCTGCGGGGGTTCCAGTGAATATAACATCACCCTTTTTCAACGTAAAGTATTTCGAAATATGCGCAATGATTTCGTCAAAACTGAACAACATCATGTTTGTATTTCCCTTTTGCTTAAGTTCATCATTTTGAGTGAGACTAAAGTTAAGTTCGTTCAAATTGTAAGCATTTTTAGCTTTGAATTCAGAAATAGGGGCGGATCCATTAAAGGCTTTGGCAATTTCCCAAGGCAAACCCTTTTCCTTACAGCGCTGTTGCAAATCGCGGGCCGTAAAGTCAATCCCAATGCCGATTTCGTCATAATACTTGTGCGCGAATTTTTTTTCGATGTGTTTTCCTTCTTTACTGATTTTCAAGAGTACTTCTACCTCGTAATGAATGTCTTTGGAGAAATCGGGATGGTAGAAAGGTGCATTGTTCCTTAAGACTGCGGTATCAGGTTTTAGGAAAACGACAGGTTCCGAAGGGCGCTCATTGTTGAGCTCAGCAATATGTTCAGCGTAGTTTCTGCCAATCGCAATAATTTTCATGTATGTTAGTTTAGGATGGATCAGAGATATAAATCTCTTACAGCAAAATTAAAATTTCGTATCGATTTGACAACCTACCAATATTGAGCAATTTTGTACCTAATTTGGTTGAATTCGAGAGCGATCAAAGCTAAAAAACTAACTCGGCCTTTTTCAAGAGCAACCAAGAAATCAAATTTATACACATGAAAAAAATATTCGCTTTAGCATTTATTCTGGTTTTGGCATGGGATTGTACCACCGTGCCGATTACGGGCAGGAGCCAAATGACAGGCCTGATCAGCTCAGATGAAGTAGTTGCCATGAGTGCGGATGCTTACAAGCAGGTGATCGATTCGGTTAAACTATCTACCAATGCAGAACAAGTAGCCATGGTAAAAAGAGTGGGCAACCGAATACAAAAGGCAGTAGAGCAGTACATGAACAACAATGGCTATACGGGCCTTTTGGATGGGTTCAATTGGGAATTCAATGTAATTGACAATGATTCTACCGTGAATGCCTGGGCCATGCCCGGGGGAAAAGTGGCCTTTTACACGGGGATTCTTCCCATCTGTAAAGATGATTTGGGAGTTGCGGTAGTAATGGGACATGAAGTCGCGCATGCAGTGGCTAAACATGGTCAAGAAAGAATGAATCAGGCTTATGCCAAACAGGTTGGGTTTAGTATTGGCGCGGTAGCTTTAGGACAAGACCCCTCATTGGGTTCAAGATTGGTTTTTCAGGCGATTGGTATTGGAACAGATATCGGTTTATTGAAATTCTCCAGGACCCACGAGTCAGAGGCTGACGAATTAGGCTTGACTTTTATGGCGATTGCGGGCTACGACCCAAGAGAAGCCCCTAAATTCTGGGAAAGAATGGCGGCTGGCAGTGGAGGCCAAGCCCCACCAGAGTTTCTTTCTACACACCCAAGTCATGAAACCCGCATTGAGCGATTAACCGCTGCCTTACCTAAGGCACTAGAGTTTTATGAGAAAAGCGATTTGAAGTAAAACTGAACTAGGCTACAGCTTAGTAAAAAAAGCCAGTAAGACCCCTTCTTACTGGCTTTTTTTGCGCCTTATTGGTTTTTGCTTGCCAGTGCAGCCCATTAACCAATCAAATCCTTGGCAGCTACAAGCAGGAATACTTTCATTAAATCCATCTATAAATCAACGCTTGCTTTTTTATCTGTCAGAATCCCACTAGATTGATCAACATATTGGACATATAAACGCAATGGGTTTATACGGATGTTGGTGGCAAGTGTGAAAGACAGCACCCATAAAAAATGACGAATGCAAACAGAAAGATTTAATAGACTCAGGAAAGCTGCTCTTTCAAAAATTTTTGAAAAGAAAAAGATAACCGATGTATGGAGAAAGATTGTAAAAAATCAACTTCGTAATCTTGACCTTAAAGACTTATATGACCACTACGACTTCAATTACAATATTGATGAACGTGCAATTGCAATAAAAAATGAAATTTTAAGCGGCACATATAAAGTTTCTCAACCTTTAATTTACAGGATTGAGAAGAAGTTTGGGGTTTGCAGACATTTGGTAATTCCCCAACCAATTGACGCTTTAGTTTTGCAGGTATTAGTCGAAACTATTGCTGATAATATTCTTTCAAATCAACCTTCTGAAAACGCATTCTATTCTCGTGACAAACACAATGTTTCGTTACCACATACAGCTGATGATTATGGCTTCACTTGGAGACAACAATGGAAACAATTACAAAAGAAAATATATAATTTTCACGAAGACAAAGAATTAATTGTAGTAACTGACTTATCGAACTATTATGATAGTATCGATATTGAAGAACTTAGGAAGGTTTTTACAAGCTACAGTAAAATTGATGAAGTTCTAATCGATTTGCTATTTAGAATAATTGAAGAAATTTCTTGGAAACCAGACTACTTACCTTACTCAAAAAGGGGATTGCCAACAACTAATGTTGAAGGGATAAGATTACTTGCACATTCATTTCTCTATGAAGTTGATGAAGTAATTATGCAAAAAACCAATAATAGTTTTACTCGATGGATGGACGATATTGTAATTGGCGTTGATTCTAGAAAAGAAGCTATTGAGACAATTAGTTCCGTTTCTGATATGTTAAAAACACGTGGACTTGCCCTAAATCTTGCCAAAACTAATATCTATGACGATGATGCAGGGTATCATCATTTTCAAATTGAGTCCAATAGGTATATTGACAGTATTGAAACAATAAAGAAAGAAGATGCAAACTATAAAAAAGTCTGCTCTGAACTTCATAAAAAATTCAAATTACACTTTAAGGATACCAGTCCAAAATATTGGGATAAAATTGCTAAAAGATACATTACAACATACAGTAAGCTGAAATCAACTGCATTATTAACATTATTATCAAAAAAGTATGTTAACTATCCGGGACTTAGAAGCCATTTACTAATGTATTTGTCAAATGTTGGTTATAAAAAGAAATCATCAGAAGTTGTTTTAGAGATACTAGATGAAATGGACATATTTGATGATATTTCACTATACCAAATTTGCTTGCTTGTAACCCAATGGGAGATACCAGTTAATGACCAATCAAAAGACTTTATATCCAAATTTGAATCTAAAATAACCGCATTTTCATTTAAGAGAAAATTACCTTCTGACTTTTACTGCGTGCTTTGGTTTAAGGCAAAATATAATCACCCAGAAGACTTGCTGAAATTTATAGAGAAGTATAAAAATTTATGGCAAACAGACTCCTTTTTAAGAAGGCAAGTAACAGCAATACTATCAAGGTTAGTAGTTACTAACAGCAAAGCAGTTGAAAAGCTTTTGTTTAATCAAATATCATCAGGTATTACAAATACAGTAACACTAGCAAACCAAATTTTTCTATTTTCAAAAGTTGAAAGGCTTGATGGCAAACTATCACTTTACCTATTCCCTAAAAATCAACAAAGACCCTATCCGCTTGGAAAATTCATTGTTTTATGCTCTGTATTGAATTCAGAGTCAATAAGGACAAATCAAGCTATCAAAGACAAAGTTAAAGAACATATCAAAGACCCATATTTTCTAAAATGGCTCGATTCACAATACAATATAAACTGACGATATGAAAGGAACACCAGCCACCAACATCACCTATACGCAAGCAGGGGTTTCGTGCTTCGTAGGACAGGAAAGTGGTAAATTTGAAGTTCAGTTCTTCGTAGGAAGTTCAGTGGTAAAAAACCCTGCCTGCGTATAGCTGAGAACCGTTGTGCATAATTTGAAATGAAAAAACACCAAGCCATATATTTTAAGATTAAAGAACTTTTGAAAAACCATTTCGGGAGTGACATAAAAGAATATGAAGACGGTGACCACCTAATAATAGGTGAAACAGGAATATGGATTTCTTGTGACGACAGAGAACTGACGGTTGGATATGGATTAGTACACCAACATTTTGACCCTGAATTTGATGACATTCAAAATGCAATTGACAGGTTTTTCAATCTGCTGACTAAAAAAAAGCGCATTACTAAATATTATAAGGGCAGCTTTTCATATAAAAACAAGACTGAACTTATTCTAAACGACTCAGAGTTTGAGAATTTAGGAACCGCAATGACTTGGTTGTTTCCGTATTGGAAAAAGACGAAAAAAGAAATTCAATATGAAGAGAATTTACTTGACCCTTTGACAATTGAAAAGGAATTAAATCAAATAAAAAACTATGCACAATACAGCATATAGCTTATGGCTGGGAGAATTGGTTAATTCAAGCTTTGTGCCTATATCAAAGTTTCTGCTTGGTAGCCAATGAAGTAGTTGGAAATCGCCACCTTCGGGTAGCTGAGAACCGTTAGTGAAAAGGCTATGACGACAGAAACAGACATAAAAAAAAGACCTATCATTTCTGACAGGTCTTTTGTCTTTAACTTGGTTACGTTATCCGAGGACAAGAGGCTTGACCAAGCATCACGCATTTCGCCTTTGTTGGTGTTCTTCACCAACAAACTAAACAAGTCCGAGAACAGCGTTTTTCATTCCCTGAATTAATGAGATTCTATACCTGAATGCAGAAAGGGGAGTGGGTGATTATATAGCTGGGCTTCGGTGGCCTGTTGGTGAAGAACACCAACAGGGGCGAAAATCTTTTTCAGCAAACGAAAGTCTTATTTCATGCAGGACGTGAAAGGATTTCTATGAAATGACTTAAAATGAGGAGACCGAGAACCGCCTTCGCCTTTGTTGGTGTTCTTCACCAACAAACTAAACAAGTCCGAGAACCGCCTTTTTCATGCTCTGATTTAATGAGATTCCACACTGAATGTAGAAAGTGGAGTGGGTTATTATATAGCTGGGCTTCGGTGGCCTGTTGGTGAAGAATAGGGGGCGTAGATTTAAAAAAAAAGCCAGCAAAAAGGAATTCTTGCTGGCTTTTAAAATTCTACCTAGCGATAGAAATTCACGTATGCTTTCTTGGATTAACGGATAAGGAATGTGATAGGAATACTGAATTTTGTGTCTACTGCCGCGCCATTCTGTTGTCCGGGGATCCAGTTTGGCATTAAATTCACCACCCTAAGGGCTTCTTCCCTAAACAAATCGTCTACATCTGAATAAGTGTTGTTAGATGTGGCAACTTCTGTTACCTCACCGCTGTCGGACACCACAAACTCTACAAATACAGTCCCTTCCATGGCTTCCTGTTCTGCCACCTCTGGGAATTTCAGGTTGTCTTGCAGAAACTCGTTCATGGCCTTTTCGCCTCCCACATAAATCGGGTCAATGTCCGCTTTGTAATAAACCGTTCTTCCTTGGGCGTTTTCATACGAATTGGAAGCTGCAATCAATTCTGCAAGTGCTGCTCTTCTTTGTTCTATCAATCTATCTCGTTCCTGCTCCACTTTTGCATGCCTGTCGGCAGTGGTCATTGGAGTTGTTATTTCGGTTTTCTTATTGTCGGTTCCGCAGCCTTGGATCAGGACAAATGATAAACCTAAGGCGCAAATGATTAAATATTTTTTCATATTAGGGTATTTTGATTTACCGTAAAGGTCGGCCCTAATGATCCGAGAATAGTTACAGAAGAATATAAATACATTACATATATCACAGAATTGAGTAGCGAGATTTTTTCGCCTTTGTTGGTGTTCTTCACCAACAAACTAAACAAGTCCGAGAACCTCCTTTTT
>PCUU01000055.1 GCA_002786855.1 Cytophagales bacterium CG12_big_fil_rev_8_21_14_0_65_40_12 | reverse complement strand
ATTGGCCCGTTTAGAAGCCGAAAAGGCCACCAAGTCCAAATCCGATTTCCTCTCCGTAATGAGCCATGAAATCCGAACCCCGCTGAATGCCATCATCAGCTTGAGTCACTTGATGGACATTGACAATGAGAACGAAGAAACCCAAGAATACATCGATGCCTTGAAATTCTCTTCAGAAAGCCTGAATTCATTGATCAACGACATATTGGATTATAATAAAATTGAAGCTGGCAAATTAAGGCTCGAAAAGGTAGATTTCTCCTTGATCGATTTGCTCAAAAACATCAGAGACAGTTTCAAATTCAAAGCCACCAGCAAAGGAATTCAACTGGTCTTTAACTTATCAGAAAATACCCCAGACCGCATTATCGGTGACCCAACTAGGCTAACCCAAATTTTCAATAACCTGATCAGCAATGCGCTTAAGTTTACAGACGAAGGCAGTGTCGAAGTGCTTGCAGAACTGAAAGGCATTGAAGATGAAAAGGTCACTTTGGAATTCTTTGTAAAGGATACCGGTATAGGGATATCTGAAGACAAGATCACCGCAATATTTGATGATTTTGAACAAGCCAGTAGCGACACCACCAGAAAATACGGAGGCACAGGCTTGGGCTTAGCCATTACCCGAAGGTTAATAGAATTGCACGACAGCGAAATCCAAGTGACCAGCGAAGTTGACAAAGGAACAACCTTTAGCTTTTTGCTGAACTTCGAATTGCCCGAATCTTTCGATCTGTTGTCTGCCAATAAAATAGACACTGTATTCGACCTAAAGAAAGCAGATATATTGGTGGTGGACGACAACTATATGAATAGGCTCGTTTTAAGACGGCTGTTTGCAAAATGGAATGCGAATTTCCATGAGGCCGAAAACGGAAATCAAGCTTGCCAAAAGGTAAATGAACGTGAATTTGATCTCATTTTAATGGACGTCCACATGGATGGCATGAATGGTTTTGAATGTACAGAATTCATCAGCACCAGCTCCTTATTAAATAAAGCAACCAAAGTGGTCGGGATGACGGCTTTTAGAAAAAACGATGTAGACGAAGCCATAAGAAGCCCCTATTTGAATGAATTCATCAACAAGCCCTTTGACCCTAAGGAGTTATTGAAAAAATTAGTCTTCTATCTGAGCAATGAGTATGAACAAAAGAATTAATATTTCTAGCGGAAGCCCATGGGAAGACATTGTTGGCTACTCTAGGGCGGTACGTGTAGGCAATGTGGTTGAAGTAACTGGCACCGTAGCCGATGATGAAGGCACTTTGGTAGGAAAAGATGATGCGTATCTTCAAACTAAATTCGCGCTCCAAAAAATTGAAAAAGCACTGATTGCCGCAGGATCAAGTTTAAATGATGTGGTTAGAACACGAATGTTTGTAGTCAATATTGATCAATGGGAAGAAATCGGTCGTGCGCATCAAGAGGTCTTTGGAACGATTAAACCTTGCACCACTATGGTAGAAATTTCAAGATTTATTGGGCCAGACTATTTGATTGAAATCGAAGCTACCGCCATCATTGCCAATTAAACTCCAATTTCGTCAAAAACTGCGATTAACTCACTGAGCATCATCGCAGTAGCGCCCCAAACTTTGTGACCTTCAATTTCAAAATAAGGCGAGTGAATGGTGTATTGACCAAAACGCATTTCTTGGATTCCCTGCCTTGACTTATCCCATAACTGCCCTAATGGCACTTGCAAAACAGATTCAACTTCATAAGGATCGGGCACAAAATCAGGGGTAAACTGCATCAAGCCCAAACTCGGAAACACTTTAAAATTGCTCGCAATGATGAAAAGCTCTGAAAGTTGGCCGAGTACCGCAATTTCGTTTTGCTTCACTCCTATTTCCTCCTCAGTTTCTCTTAATGCTGTCGCAATAAGGTCCTTGTCCTCTAGCTCAACTTTGCCTCCGGGGAAACTCACTTGCCCACTATGCGCTCCATCATAACTTGGCCTCTTCATCAAAGGAAGATAAATTTCTCCGTTTTTCGGATACAAAAGAATCATTACCCCTCCTGGCCTTGCAGGGTTTTTGGGATTCTCATTAAAGCGGTTTTCATCGATGGGCATTGGCGCCATTCTGGCTTGTGCATTTCGCCCCGGAAGCGGTTTGGCCAACCTCTTCTTTAAATTGGCTTCAAGAATTGACATGTCCGAAATTCTCATTTTCTGCTAAAATCGTTGCTCAACCTAATTTTGAATCTGTCGTTGCTCATAAAATCAATTCAATAATAACCTACTTTCAACAAATCTGTTAGAATTTTAATTAATATGAAGCCCGATTACTTTGACACTCCATTTATGAAGCTCAATAAATTTCTTTTATTCATCATTTGTATTGCTTTGACTACGGCTGTTCATGGCCAATCCGATAAACTTAAGATCGCAAAACTGAAATATAATGGTGGCGGTGATTGGTATGCCAACAAAACAGCATTGCCCAATTTAGCGGCCTTCTGTAACGAAAATTTAAAAACCAATATCGACCTTCAAGACGCTGTAGTTGAAATTGGAAGCCCTAGCCTTTTTGATTATGCCTATGTATACATGACAGGGCACGGCAACGTGGTTTTTTCAAATCAAGAAGCAGAAAACCTTCGAAATTACCTGATGGCTGGTGGCTTTCTGCATATTGATGATAATTACGGTTTGGATCAATTTGTCCGATTAGAAATGAAGAAGGTGTTTCCAGAACTAGAGTTCATCGAATTGCCCTTCGATCACCCGGTTTATCATCAGAAATTTGAGTTTGAAAAGGGCATTCCTAAAATCCATGAGCATGATGGAAAACCAGCTCAAGCCTTTGGGCTTATTTATGAAGGCAGATTGGTATGTTTTTACTCCTTTGAAACCGACTTAGGCAATGGCTGGGAAGATCAGCGGATCCATAACGACCCTCAATCAGTACGACTACAAGCCCTGCGCATGGGCGCTAACCTTATCGCTTACGCTTTTACCTTGTAAAAGGAAAAGTGTCCTCAATAAATAAACTACCCTGTTAGTTGGAAAACTACTCAGATAGTTTTATAATTGATATTAATACGAACACTCAATTCAAATTATAGTTATGAAGGAACTTACCAAGGCAGAAGAACAGGTGATGCAAATCCTGTGGCAGATTGAAAAGGGATTCGTAAAAGATGTGCTTTCAAAAATGCCTGCGCCAAAACCAGCTTATAACACTGTTTCAACCATCATAAGAATTCTTGAGAAAAAAGGCTTTGTCGGATATAAGGCTTATGGAAAAACCCATGAGTACTTTCCGCTCATTGACAAAACCAGTTACAGCAATTTTTACCTGAAAAACTTTATTGGAGGTTATTTCGGTGGCTCTTTCCAAAAATTAGTTTCATTCTTCGCGAAGGAAAATGATATGGATGTGAAAGAGTTTGAATCTTTGGTCAAACATGTTGAAGATGATTTAAAATAATTAAAAGCCGAAAGAAGATGTCGAAGCACCCTACCATCGAATTACTGGAAACGCTCAATAATGCGTTGCTCTATGTTCTTGAAACTGCTACTTGCCTTGCCATCTTCTATTTGCTTTATCATTTCATTTTAAGGAAAGAAAGAAGTTTTCAGTACAATAGATTTTATCTTTTGGCCACCATACTTTTCTCCCTTTCCTTTCCTTTGATCAATGTTAATTATAACCCAGAGAAAACCCCTGCGGTGCTTAATTCTTTGCATGCCGTAAGCAATGAGGTCAGCAAAGAACCCATCATTGAACCAAAAGGATATTACTCGGTAACAGTCGTTGCAGAGTCCGAAAAACCCTTCTTGCTTTGGTGGGAAGCTGTGATACTATTGTATATCATAGGCTTGGTGGCTTTGGGCTTGCGTTTGTTCATTCAAATGAGGTCTTTCAACGAATTCATTTGGTACCAACGCCACAATACAAGGTATAAGGACGATCACTATTTGGTGAATACTGACGGCCATTTGCCCACATTCGCTTTCTTCAATTACCTCATGTGGGACAATTCTCTGGAACTGACTTTGGAAGAGCAAAAACAAATTCTTGACCACGAAAAGGTACATATTAAGCAGAAGCACTCCTTCGATATTATGCTGATGGAAAGCCTAAAAGTGATTTTTTGGTTTAACCCATTGATCTATCTGTTCCGTAATTTATTGGAGGAAATTCATGAATACGAAGCTGATTATAAAGCAGTTAAAGTAAATGACCAAACTACTTACACCAAACTTTTGGTCAAGTTGGTATTTCAAAAAATGGGACTTCAGCACGGTAGCTTTTTTGCGAAAAACAAAACCTTAAAACGGGTTGATATGATAAAAGGGCAAAAGAAAATCAACTTCTTCAAACTCCTTACTCCTATACCTGTAGCCGCCTTGTTGTTCTTTATTTTTTCTTGCGAAGCCAAATTAGAAAAGCAGGCGGTGAGTGTTTCAGATGTAGCTTATGTATTCACCAGTTTTGGCGAAAACGATGTCAAGCCAGCACCGGTTGATGGTTTTAGTGCTTGGAAAAGCTTTTTGACTGAAAACATTCATTACCAAGACGTTGAGGCTTTGAAAAACCTTGAGGGGAAAGTAATGGTCTCCTTTCTTGTAGATCACAAAGGAGATGTGAAGGACGTTCGCATCACGAAAGGAATCGATAAAAACTTAGATGCTCAGGTAGCCAAAATTCTAAAGAAATCTCCGAAGTGGAATCCAGGCATCAAGGAAGGAAATGTAACCGCTACAAGGATGATGGTTCCAATTACTTTTAGAGCGATTTAATATTTTCGGTTAAAGATTTCGCTCATTACGAAAGCTTTTCTCGCGCCATCCAGACTTCCAAAGGCATCGGCATAACTTTCTTGTTCCACCTCTTCCTCCATTTCA
Organism: Cytophagales bacterium CG12_big_fil_rev_8_21_14_0_65_40_12; assembly: GCA_002786855.1. GTDB lineage: Bacteria > Bacteroidota > Bacteroidia > Cytophagales > Cyclobacteriaceae > Roseivirga. The sequence goes on along the minus strand of PCUU01000055.1, from coordinate 10,344 downwards.
TCTAAGAGCGCTATCCTTTCCTTCTCAGCTTTTTTATTCTGTGCAGAATTTTCCAAAATTGTTTTTCGCTCAATTTTAGGCACTTCCATCATTTTTGGCTTGGGCTGGTTTACGGGCACAGGCTGCTGAACAGTGGCTGGTTCCAAATTCTGTGGCCGCTTTCCCGTGAACTCTTGAAGCAATTCCTCAAAAGTAGGTTGGCGCATAGGAGGTGGCCCTAAAGTTTCACCTCCCCTTTCAGGATTGCTTGGACTGCCTGTTTTTTTAGGGGCGCCCTTCTTCTTGGAAGAAACTACAAAGTAGATAATTCCTAAAGCGATATAGAAAAGTGTTTTGATGTCAAATTCCATGTGGTTAGCAAATCTAAGAATTAATTCTAATTTTGCTTACTATCGCGTTTTTTTAGGAATTTCCCCTACACATGCAACTTACCAAGCTAGAGATCAAAGGTTTTAAGAGTTTTGGCGACCGAGTAGTGATCAATTTTGATGAAGGAATTACCGGAATTGTGGGTCCCAACGGTTGCGGTAAATCCAATGTGGTAGATGCCATTCGCTGGGTATTGGGAGAACAGAAGACCAGAATGCTGCGCTCCGAGAAAATGGAAAACATCATTTTCAACGGCACCAAAACACGCAAACCGACCCAATTGGCCGAAGTGGCGCTCTCGTTTAAGAATACCAAAAACTTATTGCCTACCGAGTACTCTGAAGTAACCATTACCAGAAGATACTACCGATCTGGCGAGAGCGAATACTTATTGAATGGTGTGAATTGCCGACTCAAGGACATCAATGATCTTTTTATGGATACTGGAATAGCTTCAAATAGCTACGCCATTATTGAGCTGAAAATGGTCGATGATCTTTTAAATGACAAAGAAAATTCGAGACGAGAACTTTTTGAAGAAGCCGCTGGGATTTCAAAATTCAAAAAAAGGAAAAAAGAGACCCTCAGAAAGCTAAAAGACACCGATGATGACCTGGCCCGTGTGGATGATTTACTTTTCGAAATAGAAAAGAACCTTAAATCACTCGAAAAGCAGGCTAAGCAGGCTGAAAAATATTACGAGTACAAAGAAGAGTATAAAACCTTAAGTGTTCGTTTGGCGCGCAAAACCGTGCAACGTCAAGATACTACTTTAAGAAGTATTGAAAAGGACATTCAGCTACAGCAAGACAAGAAGCTGGAGTTAAGTCAAATGATGGCCAAAGAAGAAGCCACAATAGAAAAAGGCAAGGCGGATTTGATCACAAAAGAAAAGCTGCTATCCTCCAGGCAGAAAACGCTCAATGAGCATGTGAACAAAATCAGACAATTTGAAAGCGACAGAAAAATCAAGAATGAGAGGCTTACCTTTTTAGAAGACAAAAGTGATAGCCTTAGAGAGCAATTAGAAGCCGACAAAAAAAGCAATGAGCGTGCTTCTTTCAGCTTAGAAAGCTTAAAAAATGAAAGAGAAGGAGCGGAAAAGGAGTTTAAGGAAATCAGTCAACAGGTCCTTAAGCTTCGCGAAGCCTTCGAAACACAAAAAACGGTAGCGGCCAATGCGCAGGCCAGTTTCGATGCCAATAGCAAGTCGTTCAACCAGCAACGAGAAACGCTTTATAGCCTTAAAAAGGAGATCGAAATCAAAGAAATTCAACTCCAAACGCTGACGCACGAATTGGAGAAAACGACTTCTGATACTTCTGAGCAATCGGCCAGCCTAGAGTCGTTCGACAGCAAACTGGCGGAGATCGAAGTAGTACTGAAAGCCAAGGAGGGCGCGCTAACAAAATCAAAAAACGAGGAAGAGAAGCAAAGAATAGCGATTCAAAATACGGAAGAAACCATTGATGTAGTGCGCGAAAAGCTAACAGGACTCAGCCGTAAGCTAGACTCGCAACGCAACGAATACAACCTTACCAAAAGCTTGGTGGAGAACCTCGAGGGTTTTCCCGAGGCCATTAAATTCTTAAAAAAGAAAGCAAGCTGGAATAAGAATGCCCCGCTCCTCTCCGATATTCTTACCTGCGATGACCGCTACCGCATCTCAATTGAGAATTACCTAGAGCCTTACATGAACTACTACATTGTAGACAATGAAAGGCAAGCATTTGAAGCCGTCAATATTTTGAGTGATGCAGCCAAAGGAAAGGCCAATTTTTTTGTGCTTGATGCTTTTGATAAGTATAATGCTCCGCAGGCAAAACTCTACCAAAATGCCATTCCAGCCACGGAAATCGTGGAATACGAGCCTCGCTACAAACGACTGATCAGTTATATTCTGGAAAATGTTTTTCTCATTGCCGGTGGCCCTGGCGAAATTCCAATGGATGAAGATGCGGTGTTCATTACTGAAAATGGCAAGTACACCAAACGTAAATTCAGCATTTCTGGGGGCTCTGTGGGACTCTTCGAAGGGAAGAGAATTGGTAGGGCAAAAAACCTTGAGAAGCTCCAGAAATCCATTAAAGAACTTGAAACCCAAATTGCAGAGATCAAAGAGCGACTTGATGAGAAGCAAAAAGAACTGGCACAACTCAAATCAAGTGGTTTCAGGTCAGAAATTGATACGCTTCAAAAAGAGTACAATCAAGTCAATGAGGAGTTCATTTCAGTAAAAACCAGAAAAGAACAATTGGCCCAAATGCTGAATAGCAACGCCACCCGAAGAGAAGACATCAGCAGAAATATTGACAACCTGACGGCCGATTTAATTGAACTAAGACCAGAAACCAAAGAAGCCGAGCAAACTTTCATCAAGCTACAGCAAGGCATTGTTGACTTAGAAAGCAACGCCAAAAGGGAAAATCAACTACTTTCTGAAAAGTCGCAAAAATTCAATGAAGCCAATATCCTTTTCCATCAAAAGCAAAGTCGGGTGCAATCCATTAGCCAGGAAATTGAATACAAGCAAACTGCCTTTGATGGCAGTAAAAGCCGAATTGAGAAAAATCAAATTGAGCTCGAAAGAAATGAATTAGAAATTAAAAAACTGATTTCGAATACGGAAAGCAATGATGACGAGCTCATTGGTCTCTATGATGAAAAGGAAACTATAGAAAAGGGCGTAAACGAGGCAGAAAAGGACTATTACGCCCAAAGAGGCAATATTGATGTAGCCGACAAAACAGTTCGCGAACTCAGAAGCAGACGCGAACAAGCGGACACCATTTTGATGGAATTGCAACAAAAGCTGAACGACACCAAAATTCAATTGAGCAGCATCAAGGAAAGGCTTTCGGTGGAATTCAATATTGATTTGACTGAAATACTTCGCGAAGCACAAGTTGAGGAGGATGCTACTCCTACGGAAGAACTGCAAGCTTTAGTTTCCAAAATCAAAGAGAAAATTGAACGCATTGGGCCCATAAACCCAATGGCCATGGAGGCTTATCAAGAAATAAAAGAGCGTTTCGACTTTATTACTGAGCAAAAGAACGATTTGGTGGAGGCCAAAACATCATTGATGCAAACCATCGATGAAATCGACACGGTAGCAAAAGAGACGTTCTTAACCGCCTTTGCCCAAATCAAGGAGAATTTCATCAAGGTGTTTCGTTCATTGTTCACCGAAGAAGATGACTGTGATCTGAAATTGGTTGATCCTGAGAATCCATTGGAATCACCTATCGAAATCATGGCCAAACCCAAGGGCAAACGTCCGTTGACCATCAACCAACTGTCGGGTGGAGAAAAAACGCTCACCGCCACTTCTCTCCTCTTTTCAATCTATTTATTGAAGCCAGCACCTTTCTGTATCTTCGATGAAGTGGATGCGCCTTTGGATGATGCCAATATTGACAAGTTCAATCAGATCATTAAGAAATTTTCGACCGAATCACAGTTCATCATCGTGACGCATAACAAGCGCACAATGGCGAGCACCGATATTATTTACGGCATCACGATGATTGAACAAGGGGTTTCCAGGGTAATCCCCGTTGACCTTAGGGAACTTGAGTAGTTCGTTGTTATCCATAAAAAAAAGATGATGAGACATAGCATATACATTATAGCATTCCTGTTGATCACTACTTTCGGCACAAATATGAAAGCACAAACTTCTGAAAATCAAAAAACCTTGCGCTATTTAGCCCTTGGCGATTCCTATACCATTGGTGAAAGCGTTGCAGAATCAGAAAGATGGCCTGTGTATTTAGCCGCACGTTTGGCCTCGGAAGGAATGAGCATTGAATCGCCCAAAATCATTGCAAAAACTGGCTGGAGAACGGACCAGCTGCAAGAAGCAATCGAATCTGATCCGCAAGCCCGTGGCGACTGGGACTTGGTTTCGTTGTTAATCGGGGTAAATAACCAATACCAAGGCAAAACAGTGGAGAGTTATGAGATTGAGTTCAACCGTTTGGTACAAATGGCGCTCAAACTGGCTGGGGGCGATGCTAAGAAGGTGTTTATCGTTTCAATTCCAGACTATGGTAAAACACCTTTTGGAGCATCGAAAGAAGCGAAAATCGAGAAAGAGCTTAAAGCATATAACAAAGTGAACAAAGCCATCGCAAAGAAGTACAACATCCAATACTTCAACATTACCCCAATTTCTGCAAAAGCTAAAAACGACCCTGAGCTTGTGGCAGATGATACGCTTCATCCTTCTGGTAAAATGTACAAAGCTTGGGTGGATATGATGTTCAATAAAGTGCTTAAAATGGTGAAGTGATCGCCTGAAATTTTAATACTACTAGTTCGCAATGGAGTGCGGACTTATCTTTCTGCTTTATGAAATATGCACTTTAAATGCATTTTAAGATGGTACAAGCTGCAAGTGAGCGCCAGTTAAAGAAGTGGCTAAGTGAGCGGTAGTGGGTGTTTACCGAAGCCTTTTAATCAACGAAGCACAGCGTAGTTGATTGGCGTAGGTAAGTATCGTTACTTATAATGTTTGCTTTGCGAGCGACAGGAGCAACTGATAATGATTCGGATTATTTGTTTGTACTGAGGTTACTTGGGTCTCTGCTGGTATGGAATACATCCAATACGGTAATGGTATCGGGTGTAACTTCATAAATGATCTTGTAGCTCCAAATCACTTTGAACCGATATTCCCCAGGTTCGTCCTTCAGGTATGGGTCTTCCACAAACTTCTCTGGAAAAACATTGAGGTTCTTGGCCGATCTTACAATCTCATCCCTGACCTTCTTTGCCCTTTCAGCTGACTCTCTTTTCTTGATGTAATTGTAAATGTTCCTAAGAGCGTGTTTGGCTTCATTGCCCCAGATTATACTGGATTTCTTTTTTACCATTGCTCCATTTCTTTTTCAAGGTCTTCTTGGGTAGTAAAGTGGCCTGCTGCCACATTGGACTTGGCCTCTCTTATCTTGTTTTTATAGTCTTCTACACTCATCGGATTTCCGGGCAAGGTAAAGTCTTCTTCAAAATAAGCTTTTGCGATGGCCTGCATCATGTTCAAAAGTCTTTTGTCCCCTTGCTCTATGTATTGGTGTAATTCTTCCTTTAGCTGTGCTGTTCCCATGATCATAGTACTTTTTACGAAGTTAACGATTTCATGTCTATTTCAGTTTAACGGATGGAACTTGTTCACTTCTTCTACCAATCCTTCCATATCGTTGTGTTTGTAGCTCTTTTTCCTTCTTGTTTTTGACATACTTGATAGGTTAGTGACTGATAACACCTCCTGAACAACCTGCCATTTGAACTCTTCGGAATAATAATCTGGCTTCTTAATTATCCTGTTTTTAGTTGACTTTTCCATAAGATTATAGTCAACCTATTTCAGGACGATACACTTTTGAGCCTCCTACCAGTGGGGCAAGCACCAGTTACCGTAGTGGACAAGTGAGTGCCAGGGGGATCACTGCAAGTAAGCACCTGTTGTAGACCAGTTCCATTAAAACTCGAAACCTACTCTAAATACCCATGGGCTTGGGTTTGTGCTTTTTTCGTTATGAAGAAAATTATAAAGCGCAGTAAAATTACCATTCAGTTTTTTGGTGAGTTTAAATCTGTTGCCTGCCCCGAGCATTGCTGCGGGAGTCCAAACGGGCTTAGAGGAAATTTCATTATTGCTTGCTTTGGGCTTGTGCCTATCCCATTGGCCCAATCCTTCTAAATAAATAGATTTAAAAACTGTATAGTCCAGAAATGCCCTTGTGCCCAATACTTGATTATTAAAATCGACATACTTAAAATCCTTTCCTATTTCCAACCTGTAAGAAACGCCTAAGCCAAATCTTGCTCTTGCATTCAACAAATAAGCAGCCTGCCCCGCAATATCTACAGTGGTTGAATTGTTTTTGCCTAACTGAAAATTACCTCCCCACTTGATCCGCTTAAGATAGGGATCATCCTTATATGGGTTAGGAGGGCGTTTGGGTGCATCCTTCAGGCTTTCTAAAGAACCAAATTTCTCTTTTGCATCAGCCATTTTAGTTTGAGCAGCATCGAATTTCTCTTGCAGTGATGGCCCTCCAATTTTTTCGATCATCTCTGCTTTGGCTTCCAACTTTTCTTTCACAAAATCATTGGTCTGAAAACCATCCAACTTTTCTCTATACCCCTCGGGAAGAGGCTTATACTGGGCCATTTTCCTTTGTTGTTCTTGAAGCAGCTTAACCTCATCTAGGTTGCTGAGTTGGCTAAGTATTTTTTCATCTATTCCATTAAAACCATCCTTATACTCGGAGACAAGCGATTTTAAATCCTTTGCTTTAGTGGCTAAGTCTGAGAACTCCGTTCTCGACAACAGTTGATTAGATACTTCCTGAATCTTAGAGCTGTTTAGTTCTGGTATTTTTAACTTTTTGTAAAGGTCTTCAAGCTTATCGAGTTCTTCTATGGATACATGAAGATCTTTGGCGATTTCTAGATTAGGAGGTGTTAAGTTCAAATCTTCTTTAATTTCTTCTTTCCATTTCTTGAGTTGATTGAGAACAGTATCTTGTAAAAGCAACTCCTTAAACTCATGAGGAATACTGTCGGTGGTGGCTTTTGAGAGTGAGTCTAATTGCTGTTTAGTAAGCTCAGGGTATGCCTTTTTTAACTTCTTCTCAAGTCTGGATTTTACCTTTTCAATTTGCTTTTGAAGGCTCTTATTGGCTTTGTTCATTTCGGATGTAATTTCTTCAATGTTGGGGACGCTTTTTTCGCTTTGCCCATAAGCGAAGTTCCCCATTATAATGATTACCAAAGACAATAATAGTCTAGTCACTTTCTTGCTAATTTATGATTTCAAGTTAGCATAAAACCTGAATAAAATATGCTCATATCCTAATAATCTATAGATTGTAACATAAATCACTTTTTGGCCAGTTAAGCTAAATATTGGCTGGTTGGCAATGTAAAGCGTACAGGTCATCCGACACTGAAAATAATGCACTTTACATACATCTTAAGTACTCTCTGCAAGTGAGCACCAGTTCTTGAAAATCAAATGATATACTCAATTTCAAGTTCGCCAACCTTGCCTGCATATTGCCTCGCTGATGAGTACACATAATCTTCAGCTTCATCAACAATCTTTTCTGCAACAGGGTTATTGTGTATGTATTCTAATTTTTGAAATGCCATTGCTGGTGTTAATAATTCAACTGGATGAAAACCATCTTGCCAAAGTTTAAATTTGGAACCTCGCACCACGCGAGTAGCTTCGTATGAGAACTTGTTCAACATCCATTCTCTCCTGCTTTCATTAATATCTGAAATCGATTTAAGTAATGCTTTAGAAGTGAAGGTTTTGAAATCTCTGATAACACTAGATAAGGGAATTCCATCTTCAGTACTCACAATCAAATGAATGTGGCTAGACATAATTACATAGGCATGTACTTTTAGTCCTTTATTTTGGATGCAGAAATTAAGTGAATTGATTAGAATGTCTTTGTATTCTTGTCGAATGAATAAATCAACCCAGCCTATAATAGTGCAGGTAATGAAGTAAAAACCCTCAGGGTTGTTGGCTTTATATTTACGAGACATATTTCAATATAATCATTGAACTGCACGAAAAGAAATTATGTCAACCCGATAAGCAAGGTTACCTCAGATGCTCGCTAGTTCGCACTTGCAGTGCGGACTAATCTTCTGAACTAGAAAAGATGCACTCAAAGTACATTTTAAGATAGGTACTTACCGCAGGTGAGCACCAGGGGTGCACCAGTTCGCAGTGGCAATTATGTCAACTCGATAAGCAGGGATACCTCAGATGCTCGCTAGTTCGCACTTGCAGTGCGGACTAATCTTATCACACTATTACATTCAATCTCATTAAAAGACCAGCCCTGTTAACAAAGCTGGCCTTTCTGTCCTTCTCTACATTATGCACTGGAAGTACATTTTAAAATGGTACTCACTGCAAGTGAGCACCAGTTACCGCTGTGCACAAGTGAACGCCAGGGGGTACCAGTTACAGCAGTGCACAAGTGAGCGCCAGTGGGTGAGCGCCAGGGGGGTAAAATAGGTACTCACCGCAGGTGAGCACCAGTGGGCACTACCGGAAGCCCTTATCTAAGTCGTATGGTATATCATACCTAAACTGTATCTTATTTTTAATTACTGCACTATTACCATTATTTGTCGTCTCCAACTCATAAAGAATACCTTCCAAGGCTAAGGTGCCTATTCCCTTCTTGGGAAGGTTTAAACCAAACGTAATTATACCACTCTCGCTATAAACAGTCTTTTCTTCAACAACTGGATTCGTAATGTCAAGCATTAACAAGCCAAACTCAGGATTAACTAAGGCTATCGTAACACTGACACTATCACTATCACTATCAACAAACTCATGATCAATCATAAACTCTCCAAAACGCCCCAAAAGTATGCCAGAATCACTGTAGTATTCAGATTTAAGTAGCCTTCCATTATCATATACTCTTAAGAGCTCTAGCTTGCCATTGGGGAAATATTGAACAATATCGCCATCAAGTTTACCATTAGAGTAATTAAGCTGAGCCCGAATAGTCCCATCAGCATAATATTCAGTGCTGGGTCCATTCAATTCACCTAAGGAATAATTGATTTTCTTTTTTAGGCTTCCATCTGAAAAAAACTCATATGCCGTCCCATCAGCCTTGTTCGTTCGGAAATCTATAGATTGGTATCTAACACCAGCCGAATCAAAGTAATCTGTCAATCCCTCTCTAATACCGTTGATATATTTGACTTTCGCATGTAATTGACCATTCTGGTAAAAAAAACTTGCTAACCCATTCAGAGTCCCATTATTGTAACTTCTAACACTTTCAATAGCTCCATCCTCGAAACGGTAAATACACTTTCCATGAGGAATGCCATCCTTTAATTGACATTCCTTCTTAACATTACCCGAGTCAAAAGTTTCCATTGCTGTGTAGTTTTCACAACCATTAAGTAATAAGAACATCACAAACATACACACCACTGGATTCTTATTATTTAAAATCACTAGTATACTTATAGTATTAAACATAATAATCAGCGCTTATTGTTTTTTCGTTGTTATAATTCTCTTATCCAAGGTGTCTCCTATCGATCTTCCATTTCCGTTAGGCATAGAAATCCAAGCACCGTTCGCGGTATAAGCACCGCCACCGGGGGGAATAACATCTTTTTCCGTTGCAATAATATATACAGTATCCCTAGAAATAATATTATTAGGCTCAGAAGGATTTTGCCCTCCACTTACTAACTGGTTATCGGTTGCATCTTCTCCGAGCATATCAATAATTTTGTTCGCTAAATCAGGGCCTCCTGCTATTGATGTCCAACTGATACCACTAGGTTCATATCGTCCAAACTTCTCACTTCCTGACATCAGTGCGGAAAGGCCAGTAAGATCTATTCTGTCCGTCACTTGGCCATTTGTGTTTGGTCCAGGCCCACCACTTCCGTCTGTAACATAACCGACAAGGCCGAATGGTTGAGAATTTTCACTAGATTTCGTTTTTTTTCTGATCCAACTTCCTATTCTATTAATTCCATTCCCAATCGCATCAAGCCCATCTGTAATAGCATTACCCACACCTGCTACTACCTCGTCTATTTCTTCCTTAGCATCAGCTACAATTTCCTTAACCACAGCCTTAGCATCTAGAAGCTTATCACAGTTAGAGCCTTCTGGACAACTGCCATTCACTGCACTCGGAGCCATTCCATCCGGGTCAATGAACCTGATCGGGTTATCAAAAGCATAGTTGTATGGGGAGTGCCTTCTCATCAGGTCGGCTGCTGGGTCAACCTGGATGAACCTTCCCAGCTGTGGGTCGTAGAACCTGGCCTGGTAATCGTACCAGCCAAGATCGAACTCTGATTGGATTTCAAAGCCATTGTATTTGAAGTTATTAGGCTTACTCAACGGAGCTGTACTTGACAGTGCAGATATGTTGAGACCGAAAGGAT
>PCUU01000035.1 GCA_002786855.1 Cytophagales bacterium CG12_big_fil_rev_8_21_14_0_65_40_12 | reverse complement strand
CAACTCATTTATCAAGATGCGTCATAAGCAACTTGATTCGGGATCAGTTTAAACCATTTTACTCTTCAGCTTCCCTAAAGGGGCGCGCATAAAAAAAGCCTTCCATTTTGGGGAAGGCCTTTCGATATTTAGATATACCACAGCTCCCCCATCATGTACCCACGACAGTAATAATTGAAGTTGTGATAATTGTAATTGCGTTCATTGTGCGATAAAGGAACTGAAATAATTCTTTTGTCAAAAATAAATTTTAATCTTTTACGGTAATCTTGATGGTCTTGCTCCATTCTTCGCCATATGATTGGTGCAAACCATTCGCGAATTGCAAGGTCAACGTGTGCTCTCCAGGGGTCAAAGTCAATTCAGTTTCTGTTTGGCCTTTACCGTAGTGAATATTCTTTTCATCGGCAGGCACCATAGTAGCCGTAGGAATGAAAGTACCATCAATTACGATATGATGATGCCCTTTGCCTTTCACTACCTCACCAGCTGGTTCAACTTCCATACCATTCACTCCCATTTCTACCTTAAAGGTGGTACCAACTTCGGCCCCATCTTCCAAATTTGCAAAATAGACACCTTCATTAGACCCACAGGCACTTAAGAACATGACAAGGGTGAGTGATAAAACGATTTGAGATATTTTTTTCATAATTTCTGATTTTCAATTTTAAGGCGTTTGTTCAAGAGCCCGAAGTTATCAAAGAACTAACCAACCACCACCCTTAAGAGTTCGAATTTTTTGATATTTAGGTATATTTGGTTTTCATACAAGACTTATTTTTTGTTTTACTGCGCTGAGTGTTATTGGCCGTTGGCCGACCTTTGCACACAAGGCATGAAACGAAATGGTCAACTTAGTTGTATTAGAAACTATATGGAAAAGAAGAAATTGAAGTTTACGAAGCGTGACGTGATCGAGCTATCAGTAGTGGTCGTAATATTTTTAGTGATCTATTTCACGGGTTCGCAAGCAGAAGTTTTCGGAAAAGTACAGCAGATTTTTCTAAAAACTGGAGCAGTTAACGTAAGCCTGAACGAAGATAAAACGACTTCTGCCGATTACAATTTTCGATTGGTTGATAGTGACGGTAACAAGTTGGACGTGCGTGATTTGCAAGGAAAGACCATTTTTATCAATATGTGGGCCACTTGGTGTGCTCCATGTGTAGCCGAAATGCCAAGCATCAACGACCTTTACAATAAGATTGAAAATAAGGAAGACATCGTATTCTTAATGATCTCTTATGATAAAGACATGCGAACTGCCAGAGCTTGGGTAAAAAGAAAAGGCTTTGATTTCCCTGTTTATCAGCTGGCTTCCCCCCTGCCAGATATGTATGAAACGGGAGTTGTTCCTAGCACATTTGTGATTTCACCTGAAGGTAAAATTGTTTTGAGTAAAACAGGGATGGCCAATTATGACACGAAGCGTTTCAGGAATTTTTTAAATAGAATGGCTGAGAAAAAGTAATTTTCACAAATTGCTTAATGCTTTTCAATTGAATTTGGATAGCTATCTTTAAGTCCTAATCAGAAAATCATAAAATATGCGATTGTTGCTTGCCTGTATTTGCTCCTTATTTTTAATCTCAGCTTGTGGTCCAAAACAAGAAAAAAGGTCCTTGGCCAACCCTGAGTTAATTAGCTACAAAGTAGAGCAAACCATGAAACACGACACCCTTGCTTACACCCAAGGCTTTTTGATTCATGATGGTAAGCTATTTGAAAGCACTGGTCGAGAAGGCTCTTGGATTGGAATTGTTGACCCTAAAAAAGGCACTTCAGACAAAAAAGTGATCTTAGATGATAAGTACTTCGGAGAAGGTATTACGATCCTAAACAATAAAATCTATCAACTGACTTGGGAGCAAAAAACTGGCTTTATCTATGATTTGAATACTTATGAATTACTTAAAGAATTCAGTTATCCCATGGAAGGCTGGGGCTTAACTCACAATGATAAAAACCTTATCATGAGCGATGGCTCTAATAGTCTCTATTTCCTTGATACCGCTAGTCTTGCCGTAGTCAACAAAATGAACGTGACTTATGAAGGCGTGGCAGTGAGTAGCCTCAATGAATTAGAATATGTGGATGGCTTTATTTGGGCCAATCTTTATCAGAAAGACTTAATCGCTAAAATTGATGCCACCACTGGTCAAATTGTAGCCTTCTTAGATTTGGCAGACCTGACCTATCGCACTGGATTATTAAGCCCTAATATGGATGTGCTCAACGGTATTGCATGGCATGAAGGCACCCAATCCTTACTGGTCACAGGCAAGCTTTGGCCGCTGATTTATGTGCTTAAATTGGATGATAAAGTGGCGAGTAAATAACCAAAATCAACTGGAATTATGATTTCATTTGTAAGCACTTTAGAACAATTGAATTATAATATCTGGAGCTATCATATTTCTGTAAGTCCCGAAATCACCAAAGAAATCACTGCTGACGGCAATCGTAGAGTGATCTGCAAAGTCAATAATATAGCGACCATTCATAGTGCATTAATGCCTTTAGATGACGGGAGTTATATTCTTGTAAATAAGCAAATTAGAACTCAACTTAATATCAGCGAAGGAGACAAAGTTCAGGTCACTTTAGAAAAAGATACTTCAGAATACGGAATACCAATGCCTGACTCTTTTAGGGTATTGTTAGATCAAGATGAAATTGGAAGTGAATACTTTCATGCCCTCACTCCTGGCAAACAGCGCGGACTCATTTACATTGTTGGCAAGGTGAAGAATCTCGATAGTCAGTTGAACAAAGGAATGGCAATCTTGGAACATCTTACTGAACGCAAAGGTAAACTTGATTATAAGGCCTTGAATGATAAGATCAAGGAATACAATCAGCGCAGTAAAATGAGGTGATTTTAATATATGCTTGACAGATTTTACTTAATTTTGACAACTTGAATTTTTACCCTCTTTAATTGTTATTCAATTATGATAACCCTCCTATATACTAAAAACGATTACCTAGCGGCCGAAATGGCCATGAAAATACAGGCTATTGGCTCAGGGCAAGGACAAAAATTTTATACTGTTCCAAAGCACTATGGTAGAAATGAGGAGCAGGTTTACATGAATCTTTCAAAATCTGATACCGTTCTTCTCATCGCTTATGATAATCACTCAATAGACGAGCAAACGGCAGATGAGCTTAAATATCTAGAATCTAAGAATAAAAAGACTGTCGCCATTGTCCCCAATGATTTTACTGGATTATCAGATTCAAAAGCCCTAGATATTTATAGATACAAAAGGACAGATCAATTCAGTTTATTAAATGCCATTCAGGAATATCTTGGACATTATAAGGAGACTAAGAAACAGAGTGATGACTCCACCAATGTATTTGCCGCAATTATGATGCTGGTTGTTGGCTTACTATTGATAGCGTTTATTAAGGATGACAGTAAATAGAGGCCGTATTATTATTGTTGACAATGATGTTCTAGCCTATATTTTTGAGGAAATATATGATATCGACAAAAATCTTTTCAATAAGGTTATTAGCTTTTTAGTTTTAGGCAACGCTGCCATATGGATTCCTCAAACGGTAAAAAGTGAATTCTTAAACAGCCCTAAATATAAAAGAAGACGAAAACGAAGGTTAGAAAAAATCCTTAATATGTATATCAATTTCAAAGAATGTCCTATCACTGTCTCATCAAATGAAATCAATTCAATATCCCCATATGAAAATGACAAAGGTGAAGCTGACGGCATAATGCAAGGACAAAAGGCTCTTCTATCTGATAAGTTCGGAATCTTTGACTATCACTTTCTGTCCAACGATAGAAAGGCATTAACGAAAGCTGAGAACATGAATCTTATCCCCTATCCATATCAAAACCTTAAAGAGCGTTTTAGAGAAGTCGGAATAATACTTCCCCTTTAGAATCCATTCTACCCTCAAATTTAGTTCATTTGGAAGTTCTGGGAATAATAAAGCAGAACTGCTCAATCTCATTCGCATCAATATTTCTTAGCTTTGGTTTATGACCAAAGACAACCTTTATCTGCGATTTGTAAGGAACATTCTTCCTTCCCCTTTTTCAATTGCGGTAATCCTTACCCTGATCACCTATTTATTGGCATTGATCTTTACCCAAAGGCCCGAGAATGCCGGGTCAGCCTACGGTTTAGTCATTTTAGATTATTGGGAAATTGGCTTTTGGGAATTGCTCGAGTTCACCATGCAAATGGCACTAGTACTGATTCTGGGCCATGCTTTAGCGCTCACTCCTTTCGTCAACAACATCATTACCCGGTTCACACATTCTTGCGATACCACAGCCAAAGCAGCTTTTTACATCAGCTTATTGACTATTCTTGTGAGTTTTATCAACTGGGGATTGTGCTTGGTTTTCGGAGCTATTTTCGCGAGAAAAGTAGCGGAACGGGCCAAAGCGAATGGCTGGAAAATGAACTATCCCTTACTAGGTGCAGCAGGATATAGCGGAATGATGTGCTGGCATGGCGGTTTTTCTGGCTCAGCACCACTCACTGTTGCCAATAAAGACCATTTCCTGATCAATGAAATTGGCCAGATAGGAATTCAAGAAACCCTATTCAGCCCAATGAACATTACCGTTTCTATCGCTTTAATCGTGATTATTCCAATCGTTTTTTATTGGTTGGGTGCTAAAAATAAAAATGAAGAAATACATCTTTCATTTCATCACAAAGAGGGTGAAAAAACTTTGAAATCCATTGGGGCTGAAAAAATCGATGCTTCAAAATGGGTCGCTTTAAGCTTTGGCCTTATCATTTGCTTCATTGCTATTCGCAAAATTATCATGAGCCCATCAGAAACGGGATTGAACTTCATCAACCTCAATTACATCAACTTCTTTTTATTTGGATTGGCAGTGCTCTTTCATGGTTCATTTACCAAATTCTTATCTGCCATTGAAGAAGCGATTGGCGGTTCGGCAGGCATTATCATCCAATTTCCATTGTATGCTGGTATTATGGGAATCATGAAATATTCTGGCTTAGGGGCAATTTTCTCTCATGGTTTTGTAGAAATATCAGATGCCACTACCCTTCCTATATTTACTTTTTTGAGTGCAGCCATTGTTAATATATTCGTTCCCAGTGGTGGTGGCCAATGGGCAGTTCAAGGCCCTATAATTACCGAAGCCGCTCAAAATTTAGGTGTTTCGATTCCTAAAAGCATCATGGCACTTTCTTACGGAGACCAGCTTACCAATATGCTTCAGCCCTTTTGGGCGCTGCCTTTATTGGGAATTACAAAACTGAAGGCCAAAGATATTCTACCCTATTCCTTTCTGATTATGCTAGTTGGATTGTTTATCTTTATCATCTCACTATTAATATTTTAAGTTTTGGCTTTATACCTAGGAGAAAAGAAAAGCAAGAGACCTTTTGGCGGTCTGATTAAAGGCATATTGCTGATCCCTGTAATTGCGATTAGTATTCTTATTGCCTTTTGGTGGCAAGATTATAGAAATGAGGATACGGGCGGAATCGATGCAGAAGCCCTTAAATCAACCTCCGCACAATTAGATAAAAGTCTACAAGCACTTAATTCGATTAAAGCCATTAAGACAGCGCAAATTGGATTTCTTAACAAACTCATGGCCACCGGAATCCGCATAGTGGATAGTGATACCCTGGCCTTAGCCATTCCTCATTTATTAGCTTCCAATGGTTTTAACCTTGCAGAAATAGGTAGCCTAGGTATTCAATCCTTGAGCCAATCGAGCAACAATCTGAAAGCTTCATTTGACTATTACTGGCAATCAGAAGTTTCGGACGAAAACTTTGTTTTGAATGAATTAGAGCCTTACTTAGTGAACAAGCAGGTGCTTTCATTACTTGAACCCTATGATGATTCTGAGTTCATCGACATTTCCGACCAACAAATCAACCGAATCATAAGGCTATTACTCAACGATAGAAGCTTTGTAGACTTGGTTTATCTTAGAATTCAAAGATTAACTGAAAGCCAAAATCGTTTAATGGCTTTAGAGGAGGCGATTGAAAGCCATTTGTCGGCCATTCGCACCTTCTCTCAAAAGACTTCAGAATAATAGTCGTTCAAGGCATTGTTAGTGTAATTCTGAATTTTATTATTTCTTAAAAGTTCTAACTTTGTCAACCTAGAATTAGAAACACATTTCATTTAAAAAGCACATAAAAACTCCATTATGGCATTTGATATAAACATGATTAAGGCGGTTTATGAGAAGTTCCCTTCTCGTATTGCAGCCGCAAGAAAAGCAGTGGGCAAACCACTTACCCTTTCAGAAAAAATTCTTTACTCCCACCTTTGGGATGGCGATGCCACCACTGCCTTTCAAAGAGGAAAGTCTTATGTGGACTTCGCACCAGACCGAGTAGCAATGCAAGATGCTACGGCTCAAATGGCCTTGCTTCAATTTATGCAGGCTGGCAGAAGTACCGCAGCAGTTCCTTCAACTGTACATTGCGATCACTTGATCCTTGCCAAAGATGGGGCAAAAGAGGATTTAAAAAGTTCTTTGACGGCTTCGGGCGAAGTATTCTCTTTCCTCGAGTCTGTTTCAAATAAATATGGTATTGGATTCTGGAAACCAGGCGCAGGTATTATTCACCAAGTAGTGTTAGAAAATTATGCCTTCCCAGGCGGAATGATGATCGGAACTGACTCACACACAGTGAACGCTGGTGGTTTGGGTATGGTAGCCATTGGTGTTGGTGGTGCTGATGCCGTTGACGTTATGGCTGGCATGGCCTGGGAATTAAAATTCCCAAAACTTATCGGTGTTAAGCTGACTGGTAAAATGAATGGCTGGACTTCTGCCAAAGATGTAATCCTTAAAGTGGCAGGTATCCTTACTGTAAAAGGTGGAACTGGTGCTATTGTTGAATATTTCGGCCCAGGTGCTATTTCTCTTTCTGCCACAGGAAAAGGTACAATCTGTAATATGGGTGCCGAAATTGGTGCTACTACTTCTACTTTCGGTTATGACGATTCTATGGAGCGTTATTTAAGAGCGACCGATAGGGCCGATGTGGCTGATCTCGCGAATGGCGTTCGTGAGCACTTAACAGGTGATGCAGAGGTATATGCCAATCCAGAACAATACTTTGATCAGGTTATAGAAATTGATTTAGATACTTTGGAACCTCATGTAAATGGGCCATTCACGCCAGACAGAGCTACTCCAGTTTCTCAAATGAGGGCTGAAGCTGAAAAAAATGGCTGGCCTATGGATGTTGAATGGGGATTGATTGGTTCTTGCACCAACTCTTCTTACGAGGATTTATCAAGGGCTTCTTCGATAGCCAAACAAGCCGTAGACAAGGGATTAAAAACCAAAGCAGATTTCGGTATAAATCCTGGCTCAGAGCAAGTGCGCTATACCGCAGAAAGAGATGGTTTATTGAAAATCTTTGAAGATTTGAATGCCACTATCTTCACCAATGCTTGTGGTCCTTGTATTGGACAGTGGGAAAGAGCTGGCAATAATACCCGCGTAAACACTATTGTACACTCCTTCAATCGTAACTTTTCGAAGAGAGCCGATGGTAACCCAAATACTCATGCTTTTGTGACCTCACCAGAAATGGTAGCTGCGATCGCGATTTCAGGAAACTTGGGCTTCAACCCTATCACTGATACTTTGACGAACGATAAAGGAGAACAAGTAAAATTAGATCCACCTGTGGGCGATGAATTGCCAAGCAGAGGTTTTGCCGTGGAAGACAATGGTTACCAAGCTCCTGCGGAAGACGGTAGCAATGTTGAAGTTATTGTAAGAAAAGACTCAAAAAGGCTTCAGTTGTTAGCTCCATTTTCAGCTTGGGATGGTAAAAATATTACGGGTGCGAAGCTTTTGATCAAAGCATTCGGTAAGTGTACTACTGACCACATTTCAATGGCTGGTCCATGGTTACGTTTCAGGGGTCACCTAGACAATATTTCTGACAACTGTTTGATCGGGGCGGTAAATGCCTTCAATCAAGAAACCAATAAAGTGAAAAACCAAATCACCGGTGAGTATGGTCCAGTTCCGGCTACTGCACGACAGTACAAAGCTGCCGGAATTCCTTCTATCGTTGTGGGAGATCATAACTATGGTGAAGGTTCTTCTCGTGAGCATGCGGCCATGGAGCCAAGGTTCTTAGGTGTGACGACTGTTTTAGTGAAATCATTCGCTAGAATTCACGAAACCAATTTGAAGAAGCAAGGAATGCTTGGTTTGACTTTTGCCAATGAAGCGGATTATGACAAAGTACAAGAAGATGACACCATCAACTTCTTAGACTTGGATAAATTCACTGAAGGCAAACCGTTAAACATAGAGTTCGTGCATGCCGATGGCAGCAAAGATGTAATTGTGGCTAACCATACTTACAATGAAGCTCAAATTGGCTGGTTTAGAGCAGGTTCTGCCTTAAACTTAATCAAGCAGCAGTTTAGCTAGAGGTTAGATTCTAGTACTTAGATATTAGAAAATGGTCGCCAAAGTAGGTCAGACCTAAAAATTTAAAACCCGATCATTCTGATTTTCAGAGTATCGGGTTTTTTGTTTTCTCTTTACTTATTCAGCCAAACAAAAGCTTATCCAAACAGACTCTTTTACGCGCTCGCCTTTTCATCCTGAGTGGTGCCGTGTTCGCAGAAGCTTTAGCAGATGAGAAGCGAAGGAACTAGAGCTTTATGCCAATCTGGTTTACCCACATCCTATAAAATGGTTAAAACCATTACCTAAATACATTTAAACGAATAGCCCACGGTTTAAACCGTGGGCTATTAATTACGCAACTAGCGTAAACCGTTTTAACGGTTTTAACTATTCTCAAATCTTTAGTAACTCACCAAATCTGTAAAACAGTGTTATATAAAACTAATTGATATTCAACTATTTAACCATCTTTCATTTCGCTTTAAAAGGCCTACTTATCACATCATTCTTAATGAAACTTAATAAATTTATGATTGACTTTTTCTGCACAATTGATCTTCTTTAAATAGAAAATACGAACCTCATGTCAATCACAGCCAATAGCCAATTTTTAACCAAGGATAGAGTCAAACTACCGTTTGAGTTTGATGCAGACAAAATGTTAGCAGAGATCAAAAAAATTGGCATGAATGATTTTATCAATTCAATGTCATTCAGTTGAGGGCGCCAGCTCACCTTGTCGATCCTTCTCTACCCTTCCCTCCTCCAGCAAATGATTATGCAGATGGTTCTTGGACGGAATGGCTTGACACTAAGGATTTAAAGTCATCTCCCTACTTGATGAGCGTAATTGATACTTTTCGCGCGCACACTAAAGTGACTTTGGTACGCATTCTAAGACTGGCAGCAGGGAATGTGGTAAAAGAACACACCGATCCTACTTTAGGGCTTGAAGTTGAAAAATCTGTTGTGAGACTTACCATACCCATCTTAATCAATGAGCATGTTGATTTTTTTCTAAATAGCACCGGTGTGGACATGCGACCAGGAGAATGTTGGTATTTGCGCTTAACTGACCCGCATAGTGTAGTGAATTCTGGAGCTACAGATAGAATTAACCTTACGATCGATATGATTCCGAATGAATGGCTTAGGTCAATAATTTTAAATGCCCAGACATAAGAGAAAAAAGGAAGTATGCGCCTTGGGCTAAGCGCCTAGTACAAGTCAAAATTCTATGCGCCTTTTTATTTAGTCCTTTGGCCCTCTCGCTAGTTTTTGATTTAGATTTTGAGGAATATAGCATCGCGATGAAATGAAGTGCAACTCACATTTCTGACCTTTCTTGCAACCAAGGCAAATACTCGTTTATAATCAATGGCAATCCATCATTTTGTCTTCAATAGAATTCTAAAACCTTATTACGAAGCCTTTACTGGTCTTTCGAAAGAGGTTTGGTGGCTGGCACTAATTACGCTGGTGAACCGGGCAGGCACCATGGTAATCCCCTTTTTATCACTTTATCTTACCCAAAACGAAGGCTTTTCCCTTGTTCAAGTAGGCTGGATCATGAGTGCTTTTGGCTTAGGTTCTGTGGTAGGCACTTGGCTTGGCGGAAAATTGACAGATATCATTGGCTACTATAAAATCATGGTATTGAGTCTTTCTTGCTCTGGTATTTTGTTCGTTTTTGTTCAATACCTACATGGATTTTGGCCTATCTGTTTGGGCATATTCATTCTTATGATTGTAGCAGACATGTTCAGACCTGCGGTTTTTGTCGCGTTAAGTGCCTACAGTAAACCTGGCAACAAAACCCGAACTGTTACCCTGATTCGTTTGGCCATCAATCTTGGATTTTCAATTGGCCCTGCCCTAGGAGGCCTGATCATATCTGGAATTAGCTATGGAGGTCTTTTCTGGGTAGATGGGGTCACTTGCTTTATTGCCGCCATTTTACTTTTAAGAGTACTTCACCCCAAAAAAGCCAAACCCTTAGATGATGTAAAGAATCTCAATCCCAAATCGGCCTATTCCGATGCCTCTTATTGGCTTTTCTTCTTCGGAATGGTATTGTTTGGATTCACCTTTGTTCAATATTTTTCTACCGTTCCTTTGTATTATAAAGAGGTGCACCATTTATCTGAATACCAAATTGGATTACTACTGGCCTTGAACGGTTTTTTAATTTTCGTTTTTGAAATGCCCTTGATCAAATATTTTGAAACCCGAACGCTGTCCATGATCGACAACATTATTATTGGAGTTTTCCTGACAGGTTTCAGTTTTATAATCTTGAACTTGACGGGTTGGATTGGAATTTTAATTATCGGTATGCTCCTAATGACTTTAGGCGAAATGTTAGCCTTTCCGTTTTCGAATGCTTTTGCAATGCAAAGGGCCAGGCGCGGAAATCAAGGAGAATATATGGCTTTGTACAGCATTGCTTTTTCGGTGTCTCATGTATTTGGCCACAATACAAGCATGCACTTCATACACGAATACGGCTATGAAAATACTTGGTACCTTACTACCTTTCTGGCTTTGATGTGTATTTTCTCGCTGTTTTGGCTAAATAAACGTATCAAGGCCGAGTCCTGAGAAGTGGGAAGTCAAAGTTGATCTCAAAAATAGGATCGGGAAATATTAAAGGAAAGGGAAATAATAAACCCAGCCTGTTGACGGGCTGGGTTTAAATTGTGTCTTAAAGTAAATCAGGAGTAGTTGAAGTCTCCAAAATCATCTAGGTCATCTTCCCATCCTCTGTTCTTCTTGGCTTTTGGCAATGGAGCAAGCTTTTTCTTTCTAAAGCCATCTTCATCACTTTTGCTCCTTGCTTTTTCCTTGCTCTTATTTGGAGAATTCTTTCTGCTTGGGGCTTCCTTCATTGGTGGTGGAGACCATCCTTCGCCATCTGAATCAGGTTTAACCCTTGGGCTCTCCTCGCCAGCAGAGCGGTCAAAACTTCTGGTTTCTTCCCTCCTTGGCTTAAAATCACCTCCTGAAGGTGGTGGCTTTCTATCGCCAGATCTGCGATCTTCTGCTTCGGTGACAGAAATATTTCTGCCATCAATCGAGGCTCCGTGCAATTGCTGAATCGCTTTTGCACCATCTGCGTTGTTTGCCATCGTCACAAAAGCGAATCCTTTTGATTTTCCTGTTTCGCGATCAGTGATGATTTTCAAACTTTTGACTTGTCCGACCCCTTCAAACAGGGTTCTAAGGTCTTTTTCTTGGGTTTCGTAGCTCAAACGGCCTACAAAAATGTTCATTAGTATTTTTAAATCTTATTGTTAAGTGCCCCAAATTTATTGATTATTGGGAAATACGCTTCAATATCGCTAAGATCAAACCATTTCAAAATTAATTTCATAAATTAATTAACTTCGAAGCATAAAAATTTAACCCAATTATGAAACGCACCACTATTTTAACTTTACTCATTGCCGCCATTTTCATTGCAAGCTGCGGCAATTCTAAACCAAAAGAAGAAGCAAAAGCTGTTGAACAAGCGCCTTCCGAATGGATTTCACTTTTTAATGGAGAAAACTTTGAAGGTTGGGAAATGTATGGCGAGGAGCCCATTATGGAACAATGGGCCGTGGTTGATGGCACAATCGTCTGCAACCAAGGTTTGGGAGAAGAAAACTCAGGTTTCAATCGCTCCATTATGACCACTCAAGATTTCGATAATTTTGAATTTGAGCTAGAATACAAAATAGCCAAAGGAGGCAATAGCGGTATTTTTTATCATGTCGTGGAATCTCCAGAGTTCGGCCATGATTATATGACCGGCCCTGAATACCAAGTTTTAGACGATGAATTTTCGAGGTCCGAATCTGAGGCTTATAAAATGGCTGCTTCAAACTACTCTATGCATGCCGCTGCCGAAACCAAAAAACCCAATCCTTTTATGGAATGGAACAAGGTAAAAATCATCTACAACAATGGCCATGTAGAGCATTGGTTGAATGATGAAAAAGTCGTTGAATTCAACGAAGGAAGTGAAGAGTACAAAGAAGTATTAGCCAAGAGTAAATGGGCGAACACTCCTTCTTACGCTGCTTCTAAAACAGGCAGATTTAGCCTTCAGAACCATGGTGATGAAGTTTACTACAGGAATATCAGAGTCAGACCTTTGTAGTCATTGTTGAAAATTCTTTAAAGTCAATTCCCGCTTCCGCGGGAATTTCTTTTTATAGGCACCACTAATTTAGATCAGCTGCACTTCAAAAAGAACAGCACAAGGAAAAGCAAGGAAGAAGCAAAATTGGAAATAAAACCATCGGTAACCACCTCCCCCTTTAAGAAAGGGGGAGAGGTTTGAAGGACGGCATCTATAATTTTGAGACATAGTAGTTCAAAAAGCAGAGCAAAAGGAAAAGGCAAGGAAGGGACCTTTAAACATCAACCCCGTCAAAAAGAAAGTTTCGATTAACTTCGTGTCATGAAAGGGCGCTACTTCTACCTAATTACCATTCAATACCTAGGGTTTAGGCTACATGGTTGGGCGAAACAACCAAATCTAAAGACGGTACATCACATGATTGACAAAACCCTGGGTTTTGTTTTGGGGCACGAGAGTTTCAAGACCATGGGTGCTAGCAGAACTGATTCCAAAGTCTCTGCCAATGAGTTTGCCTTTGAGCTCTTTCTTGATGAACCTATAACTCAATCAGATTTTCTCGAACAGTTCAATATCAACCTTCCATTAGATATTAAAGCACTCGCCTACCACCAAGTTGACCAAAGCTTCAATATTATCAATTCCCCTAAAACAAAGGAATACATCTACCTTTTCGCACATGGAGAAAAGCCACATCCCTTTAGTGCCGCCTTTATAAACACTGTTCCTTATCCATTGGATATTGGCTTGATGACCGAGGCAGCAAAGCTTTTTGTGGGCACGCATGATTTTAAGGCCTATTGCAAACGTCCCAAAGCACATACCGTCACCGTTCGCGAAGTACTAGAATCGAGTATTGAGCCTAATACAACCTATCAGGCCAATTTCTTTCCCAAAACTTCCTATATCTATAGAGTAAGAGCTAAAGGTTTTTTAAGACATCAAATCAGGATGATGATTGGCCAACTTATTCTATTAGGCAAAGGCGCAATTGATATTAATGCGATTCATAAATCGCTCGAAGGGGAAACAGCAAATGAATTTCACTATGTAGCGCCTGCATCAGGTCTCGTCCTGAATAAAATTGAATACCATTAAAGAAGTAATAGGCCACGCCCTTTATCCATGATTTCAACCAAGCTTATAATCGCGTTACACTTCAAACAAAATATCTCCGCTTTCGAAAACTTAGTCCTAAATTAGCCTTTAGATGAATTGAATGAAGGGCTTTATAGCGACCATATTGCTTGTTTTGATGATGCTGCCATTTGGTGGTAGTTATCTGTTTTTAGAGTTCGAGAAATCGAAGGCCAAAAACTATGCGCAATTGGCCATGGCAAATGAGGACTCAAAAGTTCAAATGGTATGGCTGAAATTCACCAAAGAGCAGATTAAAAATGACCTGAAATGGGAGCATAAAGGCGAATTTGAATATAAAGGCCAGATGTATGATATCTCTAAAAGAGAAGAGAAAGGTGATACCACCTATTTTTATTGTTATTGGGATAAATTCGAAACCTTGATCAACACAAAGTTGAACGATCTGATTGCATTGCACACCACAGGTAAAAGCAGCCAAAAAGATGCCCAATTGATTGTATCACTCTTCAAGGCGGTCTATTTAATTAATGGTAATGATATAGAAAGAAGCTTAATTCCCATCATAAATATCGAGTACATAGGTCTAAATCAAACGGCCTATCAAATTGATTTGACGCTCGAAAGTCCTCCCCCACAACTGAAAGGTTAACAATTCATTCGACTGGCCATCGCACCGCAGTTGGTGAAGTCGAAGTACGTTCCATGCTCGTTTTTTGAGCTATCGTATGTTTATGAAATTTTATTAACCTATTTAATTATGGTGTATGAAAATATATTTCATCACCTGTTTTTGCCTATTCCTTGGATTCCAGGTTTCGGCACAGGTGATTACTATCAAAGATAAAAATACCGATGAACCCCTAGAATTAGCGACCGTTACAAGCAGTACAGGTAAGCTTTTTGTACTTACCAATATTAAAGGTCAGGCCGATATTAGTGCCTTTATTGACACTGAAATCATAGAAATCAGGATGTTGGGCTATGGGAAATTGATCACCAGCTATTCCCTTCTTTCCGAAAATGGTTTCGAAGTATTGCTGTTGCCCTCTAAGTTTTCATTGGATGATGTTGTGGTTTCGGCCACGCGTTGGAATCAAAATAAACAGGACATCCCTAACAAAATCACAACGATTGCGCCAAGGGACATTCAATTGCAAAATCCACAAACTGCGGCTGACTTATTGGGTAACTCAGGAGAAGTATTTATCCAGAAAAGTCAGCAAGGTGGGGGCAGCCCGATGATCCGTGGCTTTTCTACTAACCGCCTTCTCATTGCCGTGGATGGGGTGCGCATGAACACGGCAATTTTCAGAAGTGGAAATCTTCAAAATGTAATTTCGCTCGATCCTTTTGCTACCGAAAGTGCCGAAATTCTGTTTGGGCCAGGTTCCGTCATCTATGGCAGTGATGCCATAGGCGGAGTGATGAGTTTTCAAACCTTGAGTCCTCAGCTTTCATTGACTGATGAATCATTGGTAAAAGGAACGGCTTTAGCGCGTTATTCTTCGGTAAATAATGAGAAAACCACACATTTCGATATCAATGTAGGTTGGAAGAAATGGGCTTTGGTGACCAGCTTTTCAAACTTCAATTATGGTGATTTAAGAATGGGCTCAAACGGTCCAGATGATTATCTTCGTCCATTTTATGTAGAAAGGCAAAATGGAGCTGATGTAGTCATTGCAAACCCTGATCCTTTGGTGCAACATCCAACTGGTTACGAACAAACCAATTTAATGCAAAAAGTGAGGTTTAAGCCCAACGCTAATTGGGACCTGACTTATGGCCTTCATTATTCTGCAACTTCTAACTATTCTCGCTACGATAGATTGATCAGAATGCGAGGTAGATTGCCGCGCAGTGCTGAATGGGAATATGGCCCGCAAATTTGGTTGATGAATAACTTGACGGCTTCACATCTAGGAAAAGGCAACCTCTATGATAAAATGACTGTGCGATTGGCGCATCAATTCTTCGAAGAAAGCCGAATTGACCGTGATTTCAATGATTCTGAAAGAAGATCTCGAATTGAAAAAGTCAATGCCTACTCTTCCAATCTGGATTTTGAAAAGGGTTTAAAAGGGAGTAGTAAGCTTTATTATGGAGTAGAAGCAGTTTACAATGATGTCGATTCAAGGGGTACTGACGAAGACATTTCAACAGGTGAAATTGTTGAAGGTCCAGCGCGCTATCCGCAGTCGTCATGGGCATCTTATGCATTTTATAGTTCGATTCAACACCGCGTTTCACCGAAAATGCTCGTTCAGGCAGGTGCGCGTTACAACTATTTTGTGCTAGATGCGACTTTCGATACCCGATTCTATCCTTTTCCTTTCGAAACAGCCAATATTTCTAACGGAGCTCTAACGGGAAGTTTGGGTTTTGTTTTCAATCCTGAGAAAGACCTCACAATTTCTACAAACATATCGACAGGTTTTAGAGCTCCAAATATTGATGACGCAGGCAAAGTATTTGATTCTGAGCCAGGTGCTGTAGTGGTGCCTAACCCTAATTTGGGCCCTGAATATGCCTACAATGCAGAAATTGGCATCGCTAAGGTCTTCAACTCAATCCTTCGTGTGGACATTACAGGTTTTTATACCCGTCTTGAAAACGCTTTAGTACGAAGGGATTTTACGATCAATGGAGCAACTGAAATTGATTATGACGGTGAATTAAGTCGTGTGCAGGCCATTCAAAATGCTGCTTATGCCACTGTTTCGGGCATTCAAGCGGGTTTTGAATTTAAATTCGATTCAGGTTTCGGTTTTGCCTCCCGTTTTAATTACCAACATGGCGAAGAAGAAGTAGATGATGGAACAGTAAGTCCTTCAAGGCATGCCGCCCCTTGGTTTGGTGTCACAAGGCTGAGCTATAACGATCAAAACTTAAGGTTGGAATTCTATGGAATGTACTCTGGCCAAGTGACCTTTGCTCAGCTTCCACTAGAAGAGCAGGGCAAAGACTATTTGTACGCAGTGGATAGCCAAGGAAACCCATATTCACCAGCTTGGTATACGCTCAATTTCAAGGCTTTATACAAAGTTTACAATGGACTCAGTATCAGCGGAGGTGTAGAAAACATCACTGATCAGAGGTATCGCCCTTATAGTTCTGGAATTGTAGCTGGTGGCAGAAATATAATCCTTTCTTTAAGGGTTGACTTTTAAGTTTTTATGTGCTGACGTGTTGAGGTGTTGAGGTCTTGAGGTCTTGAGGATTTTTTGTGTTGTAGCGTTGATTGGTTGGTGCGCTCTGCTAAAGTGGAGCGCACCTTTTTTTCACACCAAATATCCTATAATCAAAATGGCAATGCCAACAGCGCCAAGCATCAAAACCAATGGGCTTACAAATTTAAGCCAAACGTTATAAGGCACACTTACCATGGTGAGGGAAGGTAGCAATACGCCAGTTGGAGCTACTAAATTCATTAAGCCAAAGCCAAACAAATAAGCATTCACGATTTCTTCTGAAGGTACTCCAACAATATTGGCCAATGCACCCATTATTGGCATACTCAAAAGAGCCAAACCCGAAGAAGACGGAATGAAAAAGGCCAAAATGAAAAACACTAGCATTAAACAAGGCAAAAAAATGAAGCCACTCACACCTCCTACTGCCTCAGATGCATAATTAAGAATGGTACCCGAAATTTGTCCATCGTTCATTACAATGGTAATTCCCCTGGCCATCCCCACAATAAAGGCCACACCAAGCATGTCTTTTGCCCCGTTGATAAATGATTCGATAAATGCGGTTTCTCCCTTTCTAATGATCAAACCTAAAAGCAAAGCAGCTACTAAAAACAGGGCTGTCATTTCTCCAAACCACCATTCCAGCGCAATTACACCATAGACCATAACCAAGAAGGTGGCAGAGAAAATGATCAAGAGCAAAGTAGCTTTAGCACTTAACTTTGAAGGCTCATCAGAACGTTTTACACTCGGGAATGGCACTTTCGCATTGAGGCCATAAAGCATGGATTTTGAAGGGTCTCTTTTTACTTTTTCAGCATAACGAACAATGTATACCATAGCGATGATTGCCCCAACCGCCAACATCACAATGCGGCTGTACATGCCCACAGTCCAATTAACACCGGCCGCATCTGAGGCCAAAATTGTTCCGAAGGGATTGATGATTGCTCCCATATATCCAACACATGAACCGCAATAGAGCGAGGCCACAGGAACAATCAAATCATAACCAGCAGCAAGAAAAATAGGAACTAATATTGGGTAAAGTGCGAGGGTCTCTTCTTGCATACCAAAGGTAGTTCCACCTAAAGCAATCAGTGTAATTACAGCGATTATGAGCCATTTCTCTCTTCCTTCAAGCCTTTCACTCAATAAAGTGACCCCTTGATCGAAAACTCCTGAGGTAATAAAGACGCCAATAAATCCCCCAATCAGTAACACAAAAAGGATGATATCAATGGATTCGTAGATCCCCTTGATGGGCGCCATAATCACCGCGTTGATGCCTTGGGGGTTAGGATCAGTTTCTGTAAAAGTACCAGGTACGGAAACAGGCCTTTGGATTTTTCCTTCAGTGAACTTTGAGATATCCATCTTCAAACCAAGACTGTCCAAAGTACTCTGCTGCGCTTCCTGTCTGGAAAGCCCACTTTCAGAGGAGAAAATAAGCTCCTGCCCATCTCCATCATAGCTCAGGGTGGCATAATTCCCGCTGGGCAAAAGATAGGTTGCGGCCGCGCTGAGGACGATAATGATGTAAAGCACGGTGAACGGACTAGGGAACTTAAAGGACTTCATATTTTGGCTTTAATTTTCAAGATATATACTTTCATCCAATAGATTTAAATACCTTTTCAATTACCTTCGAAAAGATGGCGGATATTAGAGCATGCACAGAAAATGATTTGGAAAGACTGCAAGCGCTTTCTGTAGCAACTTTTCGCGCCACTTTCGAAGCAGACAATAATCCTGATGATTTAAGGGCCTATATTGACAGGGCATTGAACCTGAAAAAACTAGCTTCGGAATTGCAAAAAGCAGGAAGTACTTTCTACTTTTTGGAAGAAGATAAAGCCCTCATTGGCTACCTTAAATTGAACCTTAGTCCAGATCAATCCGACATTAACGATCCTGAAAGCTTAGAAATCGAACGTATTTACGTGGATCAGATCTATCACGGCAAGGGTTTTGGTAAAATCCTTTTTGACTTTGCCGTAGCTAAAGCGCATGAAAATGGTTTAAAATACATTTGGCTAGGCGTTTGGGAAAAGAATTTCAAGGCAATTGATTTCTATTACAAACAAGGCTTTGTTAAATTCGATGAACATCGTTTTAAATTAGGAACCGACAATCAAGTGGATTACTTGCTTAGACTTGATCTATAAAAACACAAAATGAAAGCCCTACTTTGCTCCTCTTTTGGCACCACCGACAATCTTAAACTTCAAGAAATCCAAAGCCCCTCGCCTGCCAAAGGCCAAGTGCTGATCGAAGTAAAAGCTTGTGGCATCAATTTTCCAGATACTTTGATCATCCAAAACAAATATCAATTCAAGCCAGAGTTGCCTTTTGCGCCAGGAGGCGAAGTTTCAGGTGTGGTAAAATCAGTGGGCGAAGGCGTAAGTCATGTAAAAGTAGGTGATCATGTTTTCGCCTTAACAGGATGGGGCGGTTTGGCCGAAGAAGTCATTGCCGATGCATTCAAAACCATGCCTATGCCCAAAGGAATGGATTTTATTACTGGAGCCACGACTATGTACACATGTGGTACTTCATTGCACGCACTCAAACAAAGGGCAAATTTAAAAGAAGGTGAAACGCTTTTGGTACTTGGTGCTGCGGGCGGTGTGGGCTTGGCTGCCGTGCAAATCGGGAAACTCATGGGCGCCAAAGTAATTGCAGCGGCCTCTTCCGATGATAAATTGGCCATTTGCAAAGCCAAAGGCGCAGATTGCACCATTAATTACTCCACCGAAGACCTTCGAGAAAAAATTAAAGAATTCACCAATAACGAAGGTGTAGATGTAGTTTATGATCCGATTGGTGATCGCTTTTCAGAGCCCGCAGTACGTTCATTGGCTTGGCAAGGTCGGTATTTGGTGGTAGGCTTTGCAGCAGGCAGTCCCGCTTCTATCCCACTTAACTTACCCTTATTAAAAGGAGCTTCGATTGTTGGTGTTTTTTGGGGAGTCTTTGCTCAAAAACAACCCAAAGAAAGTATGGCCAATTTCCAGCAAATCCTGAATTGGATTCAGTCTGGACAACTCCAACAGCATATCCATAAAACTTATCCCCTTGCAGAAGGTGCCCAAGCCATTCAAGACCTAATGGACAGAAAAGTGATTGGGAAAAATGTGGTGTTGGTGGGTGCTTAATTTTTTAAAGTTAGTGCAGAGAAATTAGTAATGATCAAAATGTAGGCAAAATGAGTTCTGAAATTATCATTTATCAAACGGAAGATGGGCAAACCAAAATTCAAACTCGCTTGGAAAATGAAACTGTTTGGCTAAGCATTGAGCAGATGGCTGAACTTTTCCAAAAAGGCAAATCCACTATTAATGAGCACATTCTCAATATTTACAAAGAGGGAGAACTAGAACAAGAGGCTTTGTAGAAAAATCGGAAATTCCGATTTTTCTACAAAGCCTACTAATTTTTACAATCTAGATGTCATTATCTCGGTCGGGTATCGGGTAAAGTCGCTTAGAGGAAGACAGTTTAGGACTTGGTGTTATCCTACTACTATTCTAAAATGATCATAAATTACCTACTTTCTAACCTTGTTTCTGGCTATATTCAGATCCATTTGCTCTATTTTTGAATTTCATTGATAGCATTAATAGAATCAAGAGAGCCTTAATTATTGAATAATTTCATACCCTATTATAATAAATTAGAGTTACTAAAATATTATCTTGTTCGGAAAACTACCAGTCAAATGAGACCTTCTGTATTTTTTAACTTTTTATACATGATAATTATCATTTTAGTTATACATAATATCTCGTCTTGCAGACCAGAAGAAGAACTACCTATAGTTTACGGTTCGGTAGATGGAACTGTGTATAACTCTTTTGAGCAATTGCTTGATAATGTAGAAATCAAAATTATTGGTAATGGGTTGGAAAAGTTAGTTAGAACATCCGAGAATGGCAGATTCATGTTTCAAGATATTCCCGTAGGCAGTTATAGTCTTTCCGTAACGAAAGAATCATTTATTTCAAGCGTGCGAGTAGTTAACCTAGTTGATGATAGCAGAGTTACTCAGGACTTTATTTTAGAGGCTGGAGATGCATATTTTGAGGTTTCGAAGAATTCATTGTCTGTTGGCTATACGGCTGGAAGCAATTCTGTGACGGTTATGAGCAATACAACCTGGGTAGTCGAGTCTGATGAAGACTGGATTGAAACGTCATCTATAGGCGAAGGAGATGGTAGTTTTGAAATTCATTGGCAAGAAAATAAAGGATTGGAAACTAGATTGGCAGTTATTAGAGTAAGCGTTGGAGAACTAATGAGAGAAATAAACATCACTCAATCTGCTAAGGTTCGATTGATAGAATATAGAGGAATACCCGGGAATTCTTTTGATGATGAATTCGGTTCCATTGTACTAATATTCAATAAGCCAGTAGAAGTGAACGTTAATCCTCTATGGGAGCTGTGTTCATCTGCAGTACAAATTGAATACTTTAACGAGAACAAAGAAGTGAGGTTTTTATATGCATGTGGCAAATTGGGAGGTAAATACCCTTTTAGACTAAACATAACCGATAGTGATGATGTCAATGTAACAGAAACAATCGAAGTGGGTTTCTACTCAAAAGAACTCGAAGTTCAAGGCAGTATTATTGACTACTACGTAGATGACGTTAGGAACTCATACTGGATTGTAAGTTATTGGCCAAATAGGATATATCAAATATCTATGGATGATTTATCAATATTGTCTGAGAAAAATTTAAATTTTAGACCCACAATTCTAGCTTTGAATAACTATACCAATGAAGTTTATATCGGAGAGCACCTGCAATCTAAGCTTCATGTACTTGATATCAACTCTCTAAACTTAGAACGCACTTTGAATATACTACCAGATAAGTACAACGAAACCACAGAATACAACACAATACCTTATGATATAGAGTTTACGACTAATGGTCAAGGTATTGTATTGTTAGAAGGTGGAAGTTCTCGTCTCGTATGGAGAATGATTGATAGTAGAGACAATGACCGAATGTATGTACACCAATATTACGACATATGGAATGATACTCATTTCTCTAAAGTTTATAAAAACCATGACGGTAGTCGCTTATTTTTGAATTACATATATACTCAATCAGCTGATTCACCAAAAATTACAATATTTGATCAAGACTCTGAAACGTTTAGCGAGTATTGGCCTCCTGAGGAGTCACGTTCCGCTAGAAATTTTCTTATGCCAAATCGAAAAAATGATCTTTTATATGTTGGACAGTTATACAAACAATTAATTGTTAACCCTATTACAAATTATGCCAGCCAAATATCAGGGATTGATACTCGTTTTGATCCAAGTGCAGACTTTAGCTACAAGCAAGGTGAAGAGGAAATTATTTATTACTGTGATCAAAAAAGAATTGAAGTACTTGATTATAGTATCCGTGATTCCCCATATTATTATGATGCTATTTTTGGACTGAGAGGATTGACATCTACCCTTGATGGTGAAAAAGTTATGGTATACAAAGCAGGACAAAATTATAAAGAAGGTACTACTGAGATTTGTTCATACTTGTACCAATTTTCTACTAGTCTTTTTTCAAAAGACTAGTAGCTCTTATAGAAATTAACAACTCATTTATTTTTAGATAATTGAAATTCAGAATGAAACTAGAGGCTAACTGGAAGTTCAAAAACTTAGAAAATTTAGAAAAGGAAAATTGGGGAGCGCCTCAGTTTAGTAGTCATTTGGTTATAAGAACTCACGAGCTAAGAAAAATCCCACTTGACGAGTTCTCAGTTGAAGACTTAAGGATATGTATTGGACAGAATTTTAGCTTGAAATATTTGATTCCGTTGGCCTTGGAAAAATTGAATGAAAATTTATTTGCTGAGGGTGATTTCTATGAGGGTGATTTATTGCAATCTGTCTTAGCGGTTAATTCAAACTATTGGAGAGATAATCCACAACTTTGGAATCAGTTAAACATGTTGATTTCCAGTAAAATAGAAGAACTTGACAGTCAAAAAATCAAATATTCAACTTTTCGTGATCTAAATCTTAATCCGTGAATATCTCTATGAATCAAGCTTTTAACAGGAAAGACTGTAAACATTGAACCTCCAAACCAACCAACTCACCCCCTATCCATAAACTCCGTCAGCAAACGATGAAAGTGGTGGACTCCCCTTTCCATTTTAGGTGAATAGCGGCCAGTATGATAAATGCTTGATTTCATTCCTTTTTGCACGCCTTCTACCACAAATTCATCTTCCCGTTCTACTTTATCTAAGCCCGCTCCTGCGCCTGAATCTAATTTTGATTCGTCATACACATAGGTGATAAATGAAACCCTAGTCCTGTCTACAGATATCGGTTTCACCACGTTAATAGACAAGCCCCAAGGATAGAAATTGAACATCATATTGGGGAACAACCAGAAGTAATAAGCGGCAATTGACTTACCATGGTCTTCATGCCCTTCGGGAAAATCAAAAACATGATCGCTGCCATCTGCAAAACCAATTTGGAGGTTGGCGTGCTTGTAAAGCACTGTTTCGTAATTGCCATAATCAAGGACAGCATTCAAATCGGCATGCACAAAAGGAATATGGAAACCCTCTAAGTAATTGTCGCAATACAAGGCCCAATGCGCGTTGACGAGATAGTCCTTAGATCGTTCAGTGTCTAACTTAAATTCGCCCAATGGCATAAACCCCACTTTGCGATGCATGGCATCAATGACTTCTTGAAAATCAAACCCATTGCTTACCGAAGTGAATAACCAAGAAGCCCATTTCAACAATGGAAATTCATGCAAATGATCAGCTTCGCGAGGGAAATTTTTGGCCTCTTTGAACTGAGGCATGTTTTGAAATTGGCCATCTAAGCCAAACCTTCGACCATGATAAGCGCAAGTAATGTTCTTTTGCTTGGCAGGATGGTGACAAAGGATATTTCCCCTATGTGTGCAGACATTCGAGACATTCTTAATAGCTCCATTTTCCCTAGTCAAAAGCATGGGTTCATCGGTACCACAAAAGCTAAATGGATAAACTTGGCCATCTAAAGCGATTTGTGATTCATCTCCAATAAACTGCCAACTGTTCGAAAATACCTTTTCTTTCAGGTTTTCGAAGACTTCGGTACTTCTGTAGAAAGAAGAAGGTAAAGTTTCTGCTTGATCGATTTCGGGATGGATAGTGTATTTAGGCATGCTCAACTTTTATTAATATCTTTTCAATCGCTTGGTGCAAAATACACATTCTAACAGCAATTTTTAACTATGACGAATAAAGGTGATTCTTCAAAGCAATTAGGCTTATGGACAGTCACTTCTTTGGTGGTAGGCGGTATGATTGGATCAGGGATTTTCTCCATTCCCACTGCCCTCGCCCCTTATGGCGGCATCAGTTTATTGGGTTGGGCTTTTGCCTCTACAGGCGCATTGATTTTAGCCAAGGTTTTCAGCAAACTTTCTGCGGTAATTCCCGATACAGGAGGCCCCTATGCTTACAGCCGAAAGGCCTTTGGAGATTTTACTGCATTTATTGTGGCTTGGGGCTATTGGATTTCAATTTGGACCACCAATGCTGCGATCACCATCACCTTTATCAGTTACTTGAGTGTTTTCTTTCCGATCCTTTCCGAAAACAGTTTGATTGCAGCTTTGACAGGTTTGACCACACTTTGGAGCCTAACAATCATCAATAGTCGAAGCGTGAAAGATGGTGGCAATATTCAATTGCTCTTTACCATTCTTAAGGTGCTTCCAATTTTGGCCATCACCATCGTTGGTTTTTTCTTTTTCGAAGCTTCTCATTTCATTCCATTTAATCGCAGTGATACGAGTAGCATACAAGCCATTACCATCACCACCGCCTTTTGCTTATATGCTTTTGTAGGTTTCGAAGCGGCAACTGTACCGGCAGGGAACATCAAAAATCCAGCTAAAACCATCCCTAAAGCCACTTTTTATGGGACAGTCTTTGTTACAGCCATCTATATTTTAAGCTCTGTTTCACTTTTCGGGATTTTATCTCCCGACCAATTAATCACTTCAGTCGCGCCTTATAGCGATGCAGCCGCCAATTTATGGGGTGAACAAGCTCGGTATTTGGTGGCCTTAGCTGCTTGTCTTTCAGCCTTTGGGGCCTTGAATGGCTGGATTCTCTTGCAAGGTCAATTACCAATGGCCATGGCCATGGATGGACTAATGCCAAAAATTTTCGCTAAGAAAAACAAAAACTCATCACCAAGCTTTGGGATCATCAGCTCCAGCGTGATCGTCAGCATTTTACTGATCGCCAATCAATCGAAAGGTTTGAATGGGCTCTATGCCTTTGTATTGCTGATTTCGGCCGTAACGGTGCTTATCTCCTATTTGATGAGCTCATTGGCTTTTGGGAAATTCATGTTCAACCGCAGTTATGGTTTTAAGCCGAGCACGCTCAATCTGATCCTGCTTGTCTTCTCCCTTGGCTTTTCGATATGGATGTTTATTGGCTCGGGGCTAGAAGCCAATTTGTGGAGCTTAGGCGGCATAGCAGCCGGATTGCCCATTTATTTTTACTTTAAACACAACAAGCAATGATTACCTGCCATTCTGAATTTGGAAAGATTAAAAACCTGTGGATTAAGCGCGCCAGTGCAGCATTTATTGATCAAGCTACTTTAAATACCGAATGGAAAGCCCTCAATTACCTTGATTGCCCCGATTACAATGAGTCCATTGACGAATACAGCCAATTCGAAGCGTTGCTGGTTCAAGAAGGAATTACGCTCCACCATTTTGGCAGCAATAACACCGTTCAAATCGACTCGATTTATTGCAGAGATGCCGCAATTGCAACGGATTTTGGAATGATCATCTGTAATATGGGCAAGGCAGGCCGCATGAATGAACCCGCAGCGCAACGCTCAGATTTTGAGAAGAAGGAGATTTCTATTTTAGGCGTAATTGAAGCCCCAGGCACGATTGAAGGCGGTGATGTGGCATGGTTAGATGAAAAAACTTTGGCCGTAGCACATTCCTATCGCACCAATCCAGAAGGGATTAGCCAGTTAAAAGCCTTGCTCAACCCAAAAGGCATTGAAGTCATCACCGTGGATTTGCCTCATTACAAAGGGCAGTCCGATGTGTTCCATTTGATGTCAATTTTAAGTCCTATTGCGAAAGATTTAGCCGTGGTTTATTCTCCCTTGATGCCCATCAGTTTTAGGAAGGAATTGATCCATAGAGGTTTCGAATTGGTAGAAGTACCTGACGAAGAATTTGAATCCATGGGCTGTAATGTACTGGCTTTATCGCCAAAGAAATGCCTGATGGTGGCTGGAAACCCCATTACAGAAGCCCGGTTGAAAGCAGCAGGTTGCGAAGTGCTCACCTATGCTGGAGCAAATATCAGTGTTTTGGGTGGTGGTGGCCCTACTTGTTTGACAAGGCCGATGGAGAGGGAGTCCATAGAGGTTAGATTTTAGATTTTAGACGAAGGACGAAGGACGATTTTAAATTTCGAAAGTTTTGAGCATTCAAACCCCGAAAAGGCCAAGCAACAATTGCCAATTGCAAAATTTATGAGAAAGCAGACCGTGAAAGGGTCAAATATTTATAGAGAATTACGATAGAAAAATATGCGCCCCAGATGGGGTCAAACCCAACATTCCTCCTTTTCCTGTACACATATGATCCTTATGGGATCAATTCATATAAGATAGCCCGACCCTGAAAGGGTTCAATATCCATAAACGATGATCATAAGCGCAAAATGCGACCCCAACGGGGTCGAACTTCGTTGCTCCCTTCCGCTATAAACATACGATCCCGATGGGATCGAATAAAAAAGCCAATAAAGAAGCATCATAAAAAATAAGCACCATCAAAAATCTCAGTTAAAAACGGTAGCAAAACAAACTTACCTTTAGAATATTTGAAGACACCACAAACTTCCTTATACTCACTAATATTTGGATGCTATAAGGAAGTTTTGATATATTACCTGAGATATGTACGCCACAAACGTGGTATATGCTTAACGTTGGGAGACAGATTAAGAAAGAGATATATGAGTAATGGTGAACTAATATTTTATGGTGGACTCTTATCGTGTTCCATTTACCTTGTTTACATCATTGCAATGCAGATATCAAAATCATATAGTAGAAAAAATGCAATTAAACTTGCGCAACAGGATTATGAATTAGGCAAAAGCGACCAAGTAGCCACAAAAAGAAAATTGATTGATTCGATAGCAAATATTTATGGTCAAGAAAAAGCCCAGAAGGTTAATGTTGGAACTATTTGGATAGGAATGCCAATGTCCCTTTTAATGGTCGCTTTAGGAAAAGCAAATGACATTAAGGAAAGTGTTTATAAAGGAATCACTACCGAGAAATGGTATTATGGAGAATACCAAACGAGACTCGGTACTTATAAATACAAACTAGAAATAACCTTAGAGAATGACGAAGTAGTCGGTTGGAAAGACCTTGTTTAAAAATTTTTAGATATGCCCAATTGTAGTAGCTGCGGAAAATATATACAGCCAACAGAAGTATTTAGAAGAGAAATGTATGTAGGAACGACCAGAAGAGTTCACTATGGTAAAAGAATATCTTTTGGCAACTCAACTCATTTCAGGAAACAAAGTGTTTGCATTAGTTGTGCGAAATCAATTGATGATGCCAATGAAAGTACTGGAACACGAACCAAAGTGTTCCTTTTGATAGTGGCCATAGTCATTGTCCTATACTTCGCATTAACATAGATCGGAATGGCTTTTAAAAATTACTACGACACGTTAGGCGTTCAGCAAAACGCAACACAAGCGGAAATAAGGCAAGCATACAGAAAGCTTTCTATAAAATTTCATCCAGACAAGAATAATGGAGACGCTTTTTTAGAAGAAATGTTTAAGAACATCAATGAAGCTAACGAGATCCTATCAGACCCCATAATTAGAAAAGAATATGATAACACTTTAAATAATTTGAACCAATCTTTTACAAAGTCCTATCAGGACACTTACAACTCTGAACAAACAGAGCAAATAAGAGAAGATTTGAAAAAGATGTTTGACCTGATAACACTTTATTTTGACAAAGAACGAACTGCAACGAAGAAATATATAGGATTGGTAAATGCGCAATACATTCCAAAGCCAAGGTATTTGACAGCACCTAAATTTTTGTGGACAGTTTTAATTATGCTTGTAATATATTGGTTTTTCAAACCATTACCCGACTTTTCAAGCAGATACAAGCAGCAACAGCTAAATTCGAATTCATATGAGTGGGTAACTACAGAAAAAGCTGATGTTTTTTCAAAACCTGACGTTAGTTCTTCAATAATAGGAAGTGTGCCATTGGGAACAGGTTTTAATAGTTTACGAGAAACAAACTATTTTATAAAAGTGACTTTTATAGACGATAACGGAAACGACAATGAAGGATTTATACGTAAGAAACAAATGAAGAAAAATTGACAATGCAAAAATTGCGTACACCTCTCCTCCCCTAACAAACCCTTTCAATCAACTTGTCCATAAAAGCCATGCCTTGGCGTAATTGGTCTTTGTCGATAAACTCGTTGGCGCGGTGGGCTTGGGCAATATCGCCTGGGCCACAGATAATCGCCTGAAAACCACCTTCGGCAAATTGCCCAGCTTCAGCTGCATAGGAAACCGCGTCTAGTGTTGGGTTTTCTACTAAACCCTGAACGAAAGCAACGATTTCCAGATCATCTGCTGTATTCAAACCAGGTACAGCAGGATGTACATTGCCTGTGGTGATCTTAAAGTCAGGATAGATTTTTCTTAATTCCGCTTCGCGTTCTCTACAATAGAGATCAAATTCCGCTTTGATCTCTTGTGGCGTTTCAGAAGGAATGGTTCTTACATCCCAACAGAAGGTACAAGACTGCGCAATCACATTTGGCGCAAGACCGCCCTTGATCAAACCTATATGAATTGAAGTATGATTTGGTGTAAAACGATCGTCTGTTCTGCCTGCAGCAATCAAGGAGTTCATTTTATTTTCGAGCCAAAGAATGAGTCGCATGGATTCATGAATGGCACTTACCTCCTGCTTAATTCTGCTACTATGCCCTTCTGAACCCGCTACCGTAGTTTCAAAAATACAAATGCCTTTTTGACCAGTGACAGGACGCATCATGGTAGGTTCACCAATGATGGCAAACTTTGGTTTTTCAACATAATGCTCATTAATGGCTTTTACCAAGTCTGGCGCACCCAAACAGCCAATTTCTTCATCATAAGAGAAAGCAAAATAGATGGGTTGCTTTAACTCCGCTTTCAGCATATTGGGCAAGGCAGCTAAGCAACAAGCCACAAAACCTTTCATATCGCAAGAACCACGGCTATAAAGCCTGCCATCGCCCTTATCGGTCAACACCCAAGGATCGGTGTCCCAGGCTTGGCCTTTCACGGGTACTACGTCCATATGACCAGAAAGAATGACCCCGCCATCCACTGCTGGCCCGATTCTGCAATGAAGATTCGCTTTATTGCCTTCAGGATTTGGTACGCGATGATGTTCTACCCCATGTTGATCAAGGTAGCCCTCTATCCACTCAAGAATGCTTAAGTTGCTTTCGCCTCCCAATACTTGAAATGACACTAATTTGGTTAAAATTTCTTCTACACTCATATTATTTGTAATTGGTAACTTGTATTGAGTAATGGGTAAAAGTAGCCTTTAACTTTTCATTATCTCTCACATCTGATTTTACTATCTCTCAATAGCCAAAACTCTCGACCCAATACCCACATACCTTAAAAAGGTCCCCAGTGAATGCTCACGCTGAACAATAAGAACAGCCATGAAATGCCCAAAATCACCAGCACAATCGGCATTATAAATTTGAGCCATCGGTCAAAAGAGATCCTGCACAAGGCAAGCATTGCAATTAAACCTCCCATGGTTGGGTTGAAAAGATTGGTGACTCCATCTCCTATTTGAAAGGCCAAAATGGTGGTTTGCCTTGTTAAACCCAACAAGTCTCCCAAAGGAATCATAATGGGCAATGTAGCCAAGGCTTGACCGCTTCCCGAAGGAATAATAAAGTTAATTCCTGACTGTGCTAATGACATTGCAAATGCGGAACCGTATAGTGGAAGCCCTTTCAAGGATTCGCTCAAATTAAAAGCAATGGTATCAGAAATATGGCCCATTTCCATCGCTACTTTGATGGAGGTGGCCAAGCCCACCATAAATGCGCCCGGAGCGACAACAGCTACGGAAGAAAGCACCGTTTCACCTAATTCTGAACCCGACATGCGTGCCGCCAATCCTGCTGCAATGGAGATAACGATAAAGACTGCACTGATTTCTGTGAGGTACCAATGAAAGTTAAAAACGCCATAGAGCATAAAGACCAAGCCAGCCACGAAAATGGCCAATACCAACCAATTATTGTTGGACATGCTGTAGTCATTCAGCGGTTTTGAAAGCTTAAAACCTTTGGTATCAATGCCTATGGCTAAACTTCTATCTGGATCTTTTATGATACGTTTTAAATAGCGCACATTCATAAAAGCAAGAAAGCTGATGGCCGTAAAACATAACACTGATCGAAGCAACCAGCCAGAGAACATGGGCATTTGTGCCAAAGTGTGGCCTGTTCCTACCGTATAGGGGTTGACAGGAGAAAGCCCAAAACCGACAACAATGCCACCGACTGCAATTCCAGCTGCCAGCATTAAATCACCACCGATGGCCAATGCCGCTATGGCCGCAATTGGAATCATGGCAATATTGTTTTCAAAGCCTACAAAAACACCCAAAGCACCAAAAAGATAGGTCATCAGCACTACCAGCATTATGCGCCTTTCAAAACCCATTTTCTTTACAAAAGTACCCACAGCATTTTCGATCATTCCGGATTTTTCTAACACCCCGAACATGATACCGCTGGAAAGCACTACAAAAATGATGAGGATGGCCGAAGTAAAACCTCCGGGAATGGCCCGGAAAACATCCAAAAAGGACAAAGGAGTAGAATCAATCACATGATAAGAATCTGGCACCACCATCATTCTTCCATTGACCAAAGCCCGCTCATATTCACCAGCAGGTATGAAATGGCTCAAGATTGAAATAAAAACGAGTATTCCGAAAAGCAGCACCACAGGGTGCGGTATTTTTCGGTACCATTTCTCCTTTTTGATCATGCCAAAGGCTTATTTTAACTTTTCGAAAGAGGTTTTAATCGACTGATATTCTGCCTTTAATTCTTCGAGTCTTTCGTAAACATCTTGGCCAGGCGCTTGATCGGCCCTACCGAGCATTCCATTTAAATAGCCCAATTGACTTTGCAGCATTCCTTGCATATAAGTGCCTGGAGGCGTTACTATTCTGTAGTAAAGTGCCTCCAATTCTGCCTTTTTCTTTTGGCTATTTTTGCTCACCTTTTCCTTGTCGAGCGAATTCTCCAAAGCTTTTTTCATTTCCGAAACGGCAAATAAAAGCCTTTCCACTTCTTCTTGAAATGCTTGGACTTGCAAGCCCACTTTTTCTTGCTCTTTTACATCAGCGTCTGTCACCAAAGTTGCCCGTGGATCGAGTGCTAGATTGAACTGTTCGGTCAATACCTTGCCATCCACTTTAAGTCGAACTGTATATTTGCCGGTCGATACCATAGGGCCAAAACCTTGGTAAGCGCGGTTTGGATTTGAATTCCAGCCCCCTGCATTGCGCATATTCCATGAAAAACGATTGAGTCCAGCATCATTGGCCAAGCCAGACGAAGGTGGAGGAGTAGAAAAACCAGTGGCCATATCCACCTCTAAATTCTCTACGGGAGCAGGTTTGCCGCTTGTGAAGGACTTCACTACTCTACCCTCTTCATTCACAATTTCCAACTCGACTTCTTGGTCTTTATCCTTCAAATAATAATCAATTGTTACAGATGGATTTGGGAATTCAGGCGTACCTCTTCCACCTCTATAGCGAAAACGGTAAGTGTCTTTTGGTTTGAAAAGGTAAGCATCAGAGCTAATCGCTGCTTGCATGTTATATAAGCTCGAAATATTATCCAAAATCCAAAAACCTCGTCCCATGGTCGACATTGCGATGTCATTATCATGGATTTTCAAATCCGTAATTGGCGTGACAGGTAAGTTGTTCTGGAATGATTGCCAGTTCTTACCGTCATTAAATGAAACGAACAAACCAAACTCCGTTCCCGCGAAAAGCAAACCTTCTTTTGATGGGTCTTCTCTCACCACCCTTACTGGGTAGTCATTCGGAATGCCGTTGGTGATCAATGTCCAAGTAGCACCATAATCTTCTGTCTTGAAGATGTAAGGTTTATAATCGTCTAGTTGATATCTCAGCACTGTGACATAGGCTTTTGCAGGATTGTGTGGTGAAGGTTCAACCGAGTCTACTCTACCATCCAATGGCATTTTAGGTGTTACATTCTTCCAGGTTTTACCGCCATCGCGGGTCACGTGAACTGGGCCATCATTGGCACCTACCCAAATCAAACCTTCCTGAAGCTTCGATTCTTGAATTTCATAAATAGTACTAAAATACTCTTCTCCGGTCACATCACGCGTGATAGGACGACCGGCAGCTACTTGCTTTTTAGGGTCGAATGCCGTCAAATCTGGAGAAATGATTTCCCAAGTTTTTCCGTTGTCAGTCGTTTTGTGTAGGTATTGCGAACCGTGATATACGACATCGGGATTGTGTGGAGAAACGTGAATTGGTGCAACTCGCTGAAACCTGAACTTCAACTTGTCACCGTCATGCCCATAAATATTCATGGCACCAACGCTGTATTGCATTTCCTGCCCTGTGCGCTTATCATAGACCCCGAAATTGCCTTTACAATTGGAATACACGATATCCGAATTTCCTGGCTTAGGCACTGCAGGCCCAGTTTCGCAACCACCTAAATCAAAAATTGGAAAGTCGTTTGAACCTGTTGGTAAACTCGGTACAGCCAAAGTAGAATTGTCCTGCTGACCAGCATATAACCAATAAGGCTGCTGATCATCAATATCTACTTGATATAATTCTGAAGTGGGTTGGTTATTCTGAGTCGACCAAGACTTGCCA
Source organism: Cytophagales bacterium CG12_big_fil_rev_8_21_14_0_65_40_12 (assembly GCA_002786855.1). GTDB lineage: Bacteria > Bacteroidota > Bacteroidia > Cytophagales > Cyclobacteriaceae > Roseivirga. The sequence goes on along the minus strand of PCUU01000035.1, from coordinate 33,909 downwards.
TTATTCAAAGTAACATTGGCGCCACCATCATTACTTTGCACCCAAATCGAAGTGTCATTCGGATTGATCCAAAGATCGTGATTATCGCCATGAGGGGTAGATTGGTTCTTCCATGTTTTACCGCCATCTGTAGACTTAAGAAAACGCAATGCGCTGTTGTAAATGACATCTGCATTTTTTGGATTTGCATAGATGTTGGTATAGTAGAAAGGTCTGTTGGTGAGGTTCGAATTGTCACTTACAAAAGTCCATGTCATGCCTCGGTTATCTGAGCGATAAAGACCGCCTTTGTTATCTCCAGCTTCGATATTGGCATAAACCACCTCTGGGTTTGCGGCAGAAACTGCGAAGTCAATTTTTCCAATCAAGCCCTTTGGAAGGCCATTGGTGAGCTTCACCCAAGTTTCTCCACCATCGATAGATTTGTAAATCCCTCCTTCTTTCGATCCACTGATAATATCCCAAGGCTTTCTTTCAGCCCTCCAAGCACCCGCATAGATGATATTTGGATTGTCTGGGGCAAATTCTAAATCAGAAAATCCAACACTATCTGAATGATAAAGTACCTTCTTCCAATTTTTACCACCGTCTTGGGTCCTAAAAACCCCACGCTCAGTATTTCTACCAAAGGCATTTCCAATGGCGGCCACAAATACAATATCTGGATTATTCGGATTGATTTCTACCGCACCAATTTGACCTGTTTTCTCCAAACCAATCATTGACCAGGTTTTGCCAGCATTCGTACTTTTATACACTCCTTTGCCCGTAATTACATTGGAGCGTAAACCATCGGAACCCGTGCCCACATACATGATGTCGGGGTTACGTTGATAAACAGCAATAGCACCGATTGAAGGCGTGGCAAAATAGCCATCCGAAATATTTTCCCAACTGATTCCGTAATCCTCTGTTTTCCAGACACCACCACCTGTAGCCCCCATAAAGAAGGTCGAAGGTCTTGAGTTAACACCCATGACGGCAGTAACACGTCCACCACGATTAGGGCCTACACTTCTGAATTTAAAAGCTGAAAGCGGGTATTCTTGTCCAAAACTTGAAAAAGCTGAAAGGAATAAAAAGGCAGATAATAGCCAAGTTGTAAGTTTGCGCATAATGATTAAGGTCTTGATTCGGGAAGATAATAAACAAAGGCAAACTACGCTGTTAAAATTGTTTGATTGGTAAAGCTTGAATGAGCTGCCCAACCAAATCAAAGGCAGCTCATTCATAATATCATTCGCTTCTTAATGCTTTTATTGGGTTGCCCAATGCCGTTTTCATGGACTGGAAACCTACAGTCAGCCATGCAATAATCGCCACAAGCAGCACAGGAGCTAAGAATAACAGTGGATTGTTCAGATTGATTTGATACGCAAATGAGGCCAGCCAGCCATTCATAACCCAATAGCCCACAGGAATTGCAAGAATGGCCCCTATAAAAACAAGTTTTGTAAAATCGCTCAGCACGAGCATTGTCAAACTCTGAACAGAAGCCCCTAAAACCTTTCTTACCGCTATTTCTTTCAACCTTCTCTCTAAAGTAAAGGCCGCTAAAGCGAAAAGTCCCAAACAGGCAATCGCTATGGCCAGTCCCGATGAAGCAGTAAAAAGCGTTCCGAACCTTCGATCTTCTTCATACAGTTGGTGAAATGAATCTTCTAGGAAAACAAAATCAAAAGGTTCATCAGCCACTTGGTTTTTCCAAGCTCCTTCAATTTGTTTTACCGTTGATTGATAATCACCAATTACTCTAACCAAAACATAATTAGCCGCTTTCCAGCTGCCTTGAATTCGACCATCTTTTCCCATCCTTCGGAAAATAAATGGTTCTATTTCGCTTTTGAGACTGCTGAAATTAAAATCTTTCACCACCCCAACAATGGTATAATCTTCTCCATCACCACGGCTGAGGCGTTTTCCAATTACCTCATCGTAGCCTAGCCATGCTTTCGCTTTTTCATTGATCACGATCGAAGCAGAATCTGAAGCCAATTCGTTCGAAAAGAAACGACCTTCTAAAAGCTGTACTCCAACGGTTTCCAGAAACTCATCGCTGCTGAACAAATTAATGAAATCATTGGCTCGGACATTTTCCTCCATTGTTCGATAACCATAGTTAGAAATTCCTCCAGATAAGTATTGATTAGTCACCACCACAGAAGACACATTTGGATTCTGGCTGATTTGGTTTTTGAAAGCACCAAGCTTCTCCCCCAACTTATCCGTGTTTTTGATCACTAAAACTTGAGCAGGATTCAAGCCTAACTCTTGTTTGCCAATGAATTGCAATTGATTGAAAACGACCAATGTACAGAGTACAAGGAAAATGGAAATCGCAAATTGAAAAGCGACCAGCCCTTTTCTTAAAAATGCATTGCCACCAGCGGATTTCACTTCACCTTTTAATGCTTTTATAGGTTGAAAACCAGAAAGGTAAAAAGCAGGATAACTCCCCGCCAATAAGCCAACTACTAAAACGAGTACCAGTAATTTTATCATGGTATCAAGGGCTAATAAATCACTGATTGTGAATTCTCTATTGGCCAATTGGTTGAAGAAATTGAGAGAAAGAGAAGCGAACAAAACAGCCAAAATCAATGCAGAGAGACTGATTAACATTGATTCCACCAAAAACTGATAGATCAGTTGCTTCCTTAATGAGCCCAGTACTTTTCTCATGCCCACTTCTTTAGACCTTGCGGATGAGCGTGCAGTCGAAAGATTCATGAAATTGACACAAGCTATGATTAAGATGAAAAAGGCCACGGCTGAAAACACATAAACATTATTGATATTTCCGCTCGAACCAAGCGCCATATGAGGGTAATATAAATGAAGGTCTTTCATCGGCTTTAAGGTGAATGCCCGAGCAGTGCCACCGTCTTTGAGGTATTCCTCATAGCTCGAATGACCCGAATACTTGACCATTTCTGGACCCACATACTTAGCCGCAAAATCGAGGTACTTTTCCTCAACTGCTTCCTTACTTGCGCCTTTCACTAATTTCACATAAGTGAAGAAATTATTGCCTGTCCAATTGCCAATCGTGGCCCAGTCTTCGTTTGGATAAGATTCAATAAAACTAAATCTAAAATGAGTGTTCTTGGGTGGATCAGCCACTACTCCAGTTATTTTGATAGAATTGCCATTTACCTGCACTACTTGACCATAAGCTGATTCATTCGGGAAGAATTTCTTAGCCAAGGTATTCGTCAGCACAATTGAATTAGGTGCATTTAGCGCTTGATCGGGGTTTCCTTCCAAAAATTGAACGGTAAATAATCTATGAAAGGAAGAGTCTGCCGAAAAACCTCGGCTCTCTTTGAAAAGTTGATTGCCTACTTTAAAGGTCTGATCATAAGGCCCTGACAGTCTTACGAATTCCTCAATTTCTGGAAAGTCCATTTTAGACTGAATTCCTAAACGAGCGGGTGTCCAATTGCCTGCTTGGCCATTGGCAACTCTATAGATTTGGTTGACATCTTTATGGTAGTTATCATAGCTCAGCTCATTGCTGATGTAGAGTACAATAAGCAGACAAGCAGCTAGCCCAAGAGACAAGCCTGTGATGTTGATGATGGAGAAGAACTTTTGACGAAGAAGGCTTCTCACCGAGATTTTGAAATAGTTTTTGAACATTGCGATGTTGTTTAATGAATTAATATCTTCTAGACCTTTGATATATTTTAACCTGAAAAACCGAAGGATATCCCACCAAAATTTGCGTTTGGCTGATCGTACACTTTCAGTCTTAATTCGTTTATAAAACAGCTCATATGCATCCCCTTCGATGATTTCGAGCATGCGTGGTTTGCAGTAGAACTGCAAAAACCAAAGCGCCCACCTTGGTGGCTGTGGTTCAAATTGAGACATACGGGTTCAAGCCTAAATCAAATCCGGGAATCTGTTCATGGAGCTTATTGCGCTGTTCTCTGATGAAATTGAGTGTATTGCTACCTGCCACAGTCACTCTGAAAAAACGTTTTCTTCGACCGCCTCTTTCGGTTGTTGCACCTCCTACTTCGGATTTCAAAAAGCCCTTACTTTCCAAACGGTCTAGCGCAGAATGCACCGCGCTAATATTGATTTTCCGCTCCGTTTGGTTTTCGATTTCTTCCATCACGCTTATGCCATAAGCGTTGCCATTGAGAATGGCTACCATGAGCAGCACAAGCTCTTCAAATTCACCTAAATTGACTCTCTGCATACGATTTAATTAGTTTCACTATAGTAAATGAAATAGATATGTTTCACTATTGCAAATGAAATACAAATAGGATGAAGTGAATCGGGAATTTAGTGGAGTGAAATGGGTGTTGAGGTGTTGAGGTGTTGAGGTGTTGAGGTGTTTGGGAAGAACTTAGATCTTGAGTTAAGGTTTCTGAAAAAGTAAATATCTTTACGTATCATTTATTTATATTTACACGTAAATGTCTATTATGGATACGAAATTGACCTTGAGTTTGAATGCCGGAGTAATTGAAAAGGCTAAAGTTTATGCCAAATCAAATCAAGTTAGTTTGTCTAAATTGATTGAAAACTACCTCTCTAGTCTGACGGAAAAGAATGATTCTCCGGTGACCATTACTCCCCTAGTGCAAAGTTTATCTGGCGTCATCAATGCTGATGAACTGAAAAATATAAATTCTGATTACACGGATTACTTAGCTGAGAAGTACAAATGATACGATTGCTCATCGACACAAATATTATACTTGATTTGTTGGCCAAAAGAGAAGAGTTCTATACTGAGGCAGCTCAATTATTCTCTCTAGCAGATGTTGGCTTTCTTACCCTCACAACCTCTAGCCTTACCTTCGTCAATACCCATTACATTCTTTCTAAAATCCGATCAAAAAGCGAGGCAAAGGAAGTAATCAGAAAATTCAAAGTACTGATTGAAACCTTAGCCTTAAACGACAAAATCTTAGACTTGGCATTGAATGAAGATGACTTTACCGACTTTGAAGATGCTATCCAATATTACACCGCAATCGAAAACAAGATTGATATTATCATTACTCGAAATATTAAAGACTTCAAAAATTCTAGCATCCCTGCGTTGACAGCAAAGGAATTTCTGTTAAGACCAGAATTCAAAACGACTCCGTAAACCCAAGATCAATATCCCCTATTCAAATCGACTTGGTGCAGCAATGGAGTTTCATTGACTAAACGATCGATGTTTTCTTTCAATAGATTTAGTGCTGACTGAGGTGATGTGACACTGGCCACATGAGGGGTAATCGTGATTTTAGGATGCTTCCAAAAAGGGTGGTTTTCAGGCAGTGGTTCTTGATGAAAAACATCCAGCATTGCTCCCGAAAGATGATTACTGTCTAATAACTCAATCAAATCTTCATCTACCAAATGATTTCCCCGGGCTACATTGATGAGGTAACAACCCTTTTTCGTTTGGCTGAGTAAATCTCGATTCAAGATCCCCACCGTTTTAGGCGTAATAGGAAGTAGATTTACTAAGACATCTAAATCAGAAAGAAATTCTTCTAACCCATGTTCGGCATAAGTCTCCGCGCCTACAATGTGGTTTTTGGTCCTAGAATAACCATAAACCTCGAAACCTGCTGCAACTAACTGATTTGCCAAATGCCCTCCAAGTTCACCTAAGCCCATTACCCCTACTGTCAAGTTATCATAGGTAATGCGTTCCCAATGTGCCTTCGCTTGATTTTCTTGCAACAGCTTGAATTTCCTTTGGTACATGATTACCGCCATCATCACATAGTTTGTCATGTCAATGGTCAATCGAGGATCTACAATTCTGGTGATTGGAATGTCTGAGGGAATTTGCGGATCAGTCATCAAATGATCTACCCCTGCGCCTAATGAGCTGATCCATTTTAGATTCGGTAATTGAGTCACCACTCCTTCAGCCAAAGGCTTCCATACAAACAGCGCCTTTACATTACTCAAATCAGCATCTGTTGGCCAAACATGTACTTTGCTTACGTGCTCCGAAAGACTGAGTCCATCCACCCATGGTTGAGGATTCCAAACTGAAGTTGAGAGCAATATTTCTATTTTTTGCTGATCCATTTTGAGTCTTTTATATAAAATCGCCAAGGTTTTAGGGCATCTTCTTCGGCATAATCCACCCCGATTCTAGTGGTCGAAATTATGCTTTCTTCTGCAACTTTAGGTGCATCTTCTATCCAAATTTGATCAGCGGTGAGTAGCAATCCATTGTGTTGCTTGAAATCTAAGCCCAAAGCTTTCCCAACATTCCCAGGGCCAGCGGTCAACGAATTACGCAGTTTGGATTGTTTTCTTCGTTCCAGCATTTGCTCAATTCCCGTTGTGGGTTCGAATGCCCGAATCAAAACAGCATCTGCCAAACCTTCAGTATTTGTTACAATATTGAGCATATGATGAATGCCATAACAGAGATAGATATAAGTGCAGCCACCAGCATTGTACATCGTTGCTGTTCTGGCGGTTCTCAATCCATTATTGGCATGGCAAGCTTTATCGTTTCGACCTGAATACGCCTCAACTTCTGTAATGATTCCGCCTGTAAGCGCACCATTGAATTGGGTGAAGATCGATTTACCTAGAAGTAATTTAGTCACCTCAACGACATCCGACTGCTGGTAAAAAGTGGGCTTTAGCTTCATATTTCGTCTGCTTTGATCATTCTGCAATCATTAATCCGCATAAACATCCAAATTTAATAACCAATTTCGCTGAATGCAGTATAGTCTACCGTTGATGTTTAACTTTAGGCAATCGACATTCATTTAAAACCAACGAATTTTAACAACATGAAAAAATCCCTAACATTCATTTTTGCCATTGCATTTTTGGCCATTACTCAAAATGCCTTGGCCCAAAGAGGCCCTGCCGCAAGTCCTTTGGCTACCGTTAAGCAAGTAGTAGGTAATACGGAAGTAGAAATCATCTATAGCCGACCTAGCCTTGCTGGCAGAAGTGCCAACGATTTAGTCAACAATTTGAACAATGGCGTTTGGCGTACAGGTGCCAATACCAACACCATTCTCGCTTTTAACAAAGATGTTACCCTTGGCGGACAAGCTTTAAAAGCTGGCCGTTATTCACTTTGGAGCATTCCGGCCAATGGAGAATGGACGATCATTATCAATAGCCTAACCGATAAATGGGGAACTGCTTATGATAAATCTGGTGATGTTATCAAGTTCAAAGCACCAGTAACCAAGACATCAAACGCTGTTGAAACCTTTGAAATCAACGTTACTGACTTCAATAATAAAACCAAGGACAGCGCCAATATTGAATTGGCTTGGGGCGATTTTTCAGTAAAATTCCCTCTAAAAGTGACTAATTAAGTCGCTGTTCTTTAAAGTACTTAAAGAGGATATCTTAACGGGTGTCCTCTTTTTTGATTTCAAATCTATTCTCTTGAACATGCCTGGTGAAGACCTTTTCATTTCAATTATTCTTAGTGGCTCAATTCAAAATCATTTAAGTGCTTACCTACTCTTGAAAAGAACGAGCTATATTTGACAAAAAACAATTCAAACAACATGAGAAAATTAACAATAGCGGCCTCTTTACTTTTAGTAAGTTTTATGGCCATGGCACAAATCATGATGCCACCTGCTAGCCCTACCTTCGAAGTAAAAGGTACAGTAGGATTAGCCACAGTGAAAGTAGTTTATTCAAGACCTAGTGCAAAAGGCAGAGTGGTTGCTGGCAACTTGATTCCATACAACGAAGTATGGAGAACTGGTGCTAACTCCCCCACCTTGATTTCTTTTAGCGAAGCTGTAAAATTAAATGGCAATGCAGTTCCTGCTGGTGAATACGCGCTTTATACTCAGTTTACCGAAAAAGTAGCCACTATCATTTTAAGCAAAAACACCAAACTTTGGGGCGCTATGGGCTATCAGCAATCAGACGATCTTTTGAGATTTGATGTTGAAGTAAAACACCCAAGCAGCATGTACGAAACCTTTACTATCAGTTTTTCAGATTTCACTATGAACAGTGCCAATTTGAATCTGAAGTGGGAACATACCAAAGCGATGTTTACCATTGAATCGGATGTTGATGCCAAGGTAATGGCTGATATTAAGGCTCAAGTAATTGATGCAACACCATCTAATGCCGGTGTTTATTTTCAAGCGGCAACTTATTATTTCGATACCGACAGAGATTCAAAACTTGCTTTGACTTGGGTCGACAAAGCCATTGCTGGTGGACAAGGAAGTGAATATTGGGTGTATCACTTGAAAGCCAAATTGCAAGCGAAATTAGGCGATAAAAAGGGCGCAACTGAAACAGCCAAATTATCCATGGACTTAGCTCAGAAAGGTGGAAACCCTGATTATGTGAGATTGAATGAGAAGCTTATTGCTTCAATGAAATAAAATCATAATCAAATCATTGGAAAGGCCTGCTCGCAGGCCTTTTCTTTTAACGATAACTTGAAACCGTCTGTAGCACCAATCTTTTGGTAATTGGCATTAAGGTTTCTTTCACTGGAAATTGTTGTTCACTGTTGATTAAAAAAGTAGCCGGATTGGGCAAAGTTTTATATGCCCTGATCAATTGCAGTTTTATGCCTTCAAAAGTATCTCCTATTCCTCTTCTGATCGACTCCAGAAAGTCTAAGTAAATGGAGGTATAGCCTTCGCCAGAATAACTGAATTTTGCCACGCGATATTGATAAACATCGGTTTGTTTGCTATTGCCGAGTTCCATAAGCAGATAACCTTCATCCATATAAAGCGGCATAATACCAATAGGCTCGATTTTGAGTTTGGCTTCAACTTGTTCGTAAATTTCCTTACCCAACAGCAAAGTATCATTCATTTTGAGCAATGCGTACTCTACAATCTCTTCCAATTGATTCATCAAGTCTGAATCTTCGATCATTTCCTGATAAAGTACCTTGATTTTTTCGAGATCAATTCTGGAAATCTCCTTTGGAAAGCCTGATTTCATCAAGTTTTTCCTCTTCTGAAAAGTGAGTGCCTCTTGGTAGCGTTCCAATAAATCCGATAAGGCAGGATAGAGTTTTACTTCGTCAAAATTACCCTTTACATGTTGAAGATAAGCCAGCAAAATGTACTTCTTATATTCAAAATCAATCAGTCCGTTGGTAATCCAATCTTTGCTAAGTTTTTCCATAAGCCGAATGCAATTAGTTTATGACACAGAAGATAACGAATATTTTAATTGAGTCACATAAATCTCACGCTTCATTGCTCAATGACTGACATTTTTTTCGCTCGATAAATGACAGAATGGGTTAAAACTGACATTTTTAAAGCTTCAATCTGTCGATCATTCGTTGCTAGTTTAGAATACCTGACAGATGGGCTGACAAAACTTCACATTTTTGGATTGGCACACAAAATGCAATTGGCGCTCCTGACAAATTGTTTAAACTTTAACTAATTCATAAAAATGTCAAAAGTAAATATTACTCCACTTGCAGACAGAGTTCTAGTTGAACCTGCGCCTGCCGAAGAAAAAACTGCATCTGGTCTATACATCCCTGATACGGCCAAAGAAAAACCACAAAAAGGTATCGTTATAGCTGCAGGAACTGGCAAAAAAGATGAGCCAATTACTGTTAAAGTAGGCGACACTGTTTTGTACGGAAAGTATGCAGGAACAGAAATCACAGTTGAAGGCAAAGACTACTTGATCATGAGAGAGTCTGACATTTTTGCAATTGTTTAATAATCACAGAATCTAAAATCAAAAAAGAAAATGGCTAAAGAATTATTCTTTCGTAATGACGCTAGAGACCGCCTGAAAAAAGGTGTTGACACCTTAGCAGATGCTGTAAAGGTGACATTAGGTCCAAAAGGTAGAAATGTAATCATTGACAAAAAATTCGGTGCCCCTACCGTAACTAAAGATGGTGTTTCTGTAGCTAAAGAAATTGAGCTTTCAGAACCAATCGAAAATATGGGTGCTCAACTGGTAAAAGAAGTAGCTTCAAAAACTGCTGACAGTGCTGGTGATGGTACTACAACTGCAACGGTATTGGCCCAAGCTATTTTTGGCGCAGGTATTAAAAACGTGGCTGCAGGTGCAAACCCGATGGATTTGAAAAGAGGTATCGACAAAGCTGTTGCTGCTGTTGTTGCTGATCTTCACAAGCAATCTAAAGCCATCCAAAATTCAACTGAAATCAAGCAAGTAGCTACAATTTCTGCGAACAATGATGAAGAAATCGGTCAGATGATTGCAGACGCGATGGACAAAGTGGGTAAAGACGGTGTAATTACTGTTGAAGAAGCTAGAGGAACTGAAACTGAAGTGAAAACTGTAGAAGGTATGCAGTTCGACAGAGGTTACCTATCTCCTTACTTCGTTACCAATACTGAGAAAATGGAAGTCGAATTAGACAATCCATACATCTTGATCTATGATAAGAAGATTTCTTCAATGAAAGAATTGCTTCCTATTTTAGAGCCAGTAGCACAAAGCGGAAAACCTCTTTTGATTATTTCTGAAGATGTAGATGGCGAAGCCCTTGCTACTTTGGTAGTAAACAAAATCAGAGGTTCTTTAAGAATTGCTGCGGTAAAAGCGCCAGGCTTTGGCGATAGAAGAAAAGCAATGTTGGAAGACATCGCTGTATTGACTGGTGGAACTGTAATTTCTGAAGAAAGAGGTTACAAACTAGAAAATGCTACGATGGAATACCTTGGTACTGCTGAGAAAATCCACATCGATAAAGACAATTCCACTATCATTAATGGTGCTGGTCGCGAAGAAGATATCAAAGCAAGAGTAAACCAAATCCAACAACAAATCGAAAACACAACTTCTGACTACGACAAAGAAAAGTTGCAAGAAAGACTTGCTAAACTTTCTGGCGGTGTGGCTATCCTTTACATTGGAGCTGCTACTGAAGTAGAAATGAAGGAGAAAAAAGATAGAGTTGACGATGCATTACACGCTACAAGAGCTGCCGTTCAAGAAGGTGTAGTTGCTGGTGGTGGTGTTGCCTTAATCAGAGCTGCTGCTGCTTTAGATAAAGTAAAAGTTGAAAATGATGACGAAGCAACTGGTGTAAATATCATCAGAATTGCTGTTGAGTCTCCATTGAGAACTATTGTTGCTAACTGTGGTGGTGAAGGTTCGGTTGTAGTAAACGAAGTGAAAAACGGTAAAGGCGATTACGGCTTTAACGCAAGAACTGAGAAATACGAAAACCTAATTGCTGCTGGTGTAATTGACCCAACTAAAGTAACTCGTTTGGCCTTAGAAAATGCTGCTTCAATTGCTGCATTGCTATTGACTACTGAGTGTGTAGTAGCCGAGAAACCTGAAGAAGGTGGTGCTGGTGCTGGAATGCCTCCAATGGGTGGCGGTATGGGCGGAATGATGTAATCTGCTTTGCAGATTAGTATCTAGTCCATAGTACTAAGTATTTAGACATATAGAAAGAGCCTGATTCGAAAGAGTCAGGCTTTTTTGTTGAAGACCACCAATAGACCTCCAAGGTTTTGGAAACCTTGGAGGTCTGATTATAAAATGGGTGAGCATCAACTAAATCGCTTATTTTTATTCTCGCTGTGGTAGGCCATAGCAAGACTAAGACTAGTCAAAAACAATAGTGCCAAAGACCTATAAGGTTTTTGAAACCTTATAGGTCTGATTACAAAATAAATTGGATGATCATTAAGCGGAACCTAAGACTAGGCCAACTTCAACGAATCAAATCAGTAGGTTATTCTGCCAATTTTAAAGAAATTAGGTTCATCGAATTATGATATATACATGTTTTAATATGAAATACACTTTACTTATTATCGCCACTTTATCTAGCAATATTCTCATTGGTCAAATGAAAAGGTGGGTTGAGCCATCGTCCATAGACACAACAATAGCATTCAAAGAAATTACTATTCAACTTAGACCAAGCTCATCTTCAGGTTTTGACACTTACTTTCTTTCAAATGAACTTATTAAAACTCTAACCAAGGATTTTGACAACTCTTATCAGATGTCTCTGGCTATAGAGGAATATCAACTTAAAAAATTCGGTTCAAGAGTTAGGAGAGAAGACAATGAACTATTCGTCAAAATTGATGATGGCAGTTGGTTGCAACTTCGAAACAATCCAAATTATGATGAGGCTGGACATACATTTGAATATTATTTTGAGAAGATTGGGTTTTATTCAATTCGGGTTCAATGGGGCGAGGGAAACGGATACAAATTAGTAAACTCCAAAACAGGTGAAATCAGTGATATCATTGGGCGTCCGTACTTTTCTCCAGACGGAACGCTGTTAATAGCACTTGGAAATGATATTGAAGCGGGATACAGTACTAACGGATTTCAACTACTTGGAAACGACCTGGGAACTCTGACCGAACTTGGAATTTTTTTACCAGGATCCTGGGGCTGCTTAAGTGCTAAATGGCTCACTAATAACACACTAATCCTCAAAAATCAATCTCTCGAATTTTCAGATACTAGCTCAAACTACTTTAGTTTCTATACCGAACTAGAGATAAAGTAACCACTATTATAAGTTTCGCAAATTTTTTTTCCAAACCAAGATCCCCCTTTGGGTTTAGTGTCTCGCTAAGTCTCTTTCTAAGCTAAGCGACAACCACTCTAACCGCAGGTATTTTCATGCCCTAATTCTCATACGTCATTCAGATTAAATATTATATTTGAGCTATATCGGAAATAAAACTTCGGTCACTTTTTCATTTACCTTAGCCCCCCTATCAATGAAATTACTCATCAAACTTTTAACTGGCTGTATTTCCTTCTTCTTGGTCTGTTCTAGTGCCTTGGCCCAGAACAACTATAAGCCCACTAATACAGGCTATGTCAACTTCAGTTTGGGAGGAACAAGCCTGCTTCATGCCAAAACGCAAAACCTAGAGCTATTTGGCTGCAATACCAGCATTACCGTAGGAAGCAAATTTTGGAATGGCCCAAGCGGATTTGAATGGAATAAAGCCAACCAAGTGCTTTCGGGTATTCCATATGGCCTACAAACAGATGATAGTACTAAAGAGGAATTTTATGTTTCCAAGTATTATATCGCCTCTCCTCCTGTCTTTAAGCCCAATGGCCAGAACGACCCAAACACCTTATATGATATTGGTATAGTTACGCCCCATGAGTTTGTTCTTGAGGGAGAAAAACCTGTTCAGATGGTCTATATGGACTATAGCCCATTAAAGACGATGTACATCGAGTATATAGACATCACATTCGATAGTTCATTCGATGAGTTGGGGGTTGATTTTATACCGTTTCGTGTGGAATGCAATGACTTTCCTTGGCAAGATGCAAATGGAATCAAAGACGGTAAAGGAGCCTCTGGCATTGGCGCAACTTATAAGGACTCTACCAATGTAAGCAAGCTTTTTCTGCCCTATTACTATGGCAATGGATCAGACGGAAAGGGTGATAGCCCTATCATCAAGCATTATTTGGATTGTGAGGTAACGTTGCTGAATGATATCCTTTTCCATTACGAAGTCTTTTTCGTTGTGAAAGGAGAAAAATATACTACCCTCAATTTGAAAGACTTTAAAAACGAAAAGATCAGCTTCCATGCTGAATATCGAAAGGAACTTCCATCTGGCTGTGTTAAGGCGAAGGACTAAAAGCCTGCGCTATCAGCGCCTCCTAAGTCTTAGCGAGGCGTTAAGACTAGGCAGTCTATGATCAAAGACAAATTGACCAGATTATGACAAAGGCCTTTTAAAATCAAAAGGTTGAAACAGCCTAAGCCATTCCAACCTTTAAAGTTTTATTTTAGATCAATGAAAAATCAACCTATGGAGATTTGTCTTTGCTCTGTAAAAGGCTGATGATACTGCCTTTTACCTGTCGCTTTGTAAATCGCACTGGCTAGGGCTCCAATCGCAGGTGGAAGTCCCGGCTCTCCTAAACCTGTTGGCGAAATATCATTTTCTACAAAGTACACTTCAATCTCTTTAGGAGACTGGTTATGACGGATTAATTTATAAGTATCAAAGTTCTTTTGCACTGGCGATCCATTGTCAAAGGTCAATTGGCTATAGAGCGCATGGCCAATTCCATCAATCACACCACCTTGAATAATGTTAGTAGCGCCTTCTTTATTGATGACAATACCGCAGTCTACAGTACACCAAACTTTCTTTACTTTAGACTGATTGTTTTCCATCACCACATCCATGACCTGCGCCACATAGGAATTGTGGCAGAAATAAGCCGCTACTCCCCTATACACTCCTGGCGTTTCAACTCCCCAATTGGCCTTTTCTTTTACCAATTTCAATACTCCGGCATATCGGTCGGCATCATACTCATATTTGGCACCAACAGGGCTGTTTTTGGCCTTTTCAAAAAGCTCTAATCTGAATTCTATCGGGTCCTTTCCGGCTGCTTCTGCTACCTCATCCAGAAAACTCTGCTCAGCACCAGCGGTAAAATGCGACCTTGGTGCTCTCCATGCACCTGTAGAAATATTGGTTTCTGACATTTTTGATTCTGCCAAGAAATTATCTACTGCGCCAGCAGGGAATCTATTTGGGAAAACAGGGCCTTCTGGTAAGCCAACTCCTTTTACAGAGAAAGCAATCAGGTTATTGTCCTTATCCAAACCCGCTTTGTAGGTTGAAAGATATGGAGGTCTATACGTTCCTTGGGTCATGTCATCTTCTCGCTTGTAAATCAACTTGATTGGAACTCCTGCCTTTTTAGAAATCGCTGCGGCTTCTAAACCGGTATGATTGTACAGTCTTCTTCCAAAACCGCCTCCCATTCTGGTCATGTCAACGCTCACATTTTCAGCTGGGATTCCCAACATTTTTGCGGCAGAATCTCTCAATGCCTGAGGTGTTTGTGTTGGGCCAATGAGCTCCGCTGAGTTTTCAGTGACATGAGCAAAAAAGTTCATCGGTTCCATGGTATTATGCGCCATAAAAGGAGAAGAATAACTTCTCTCGATAACTTTGGCCGCATTGGCAAACGCTGCTTCTGGATTGCCATCTCTCCTAGATCCAGTCACTTTGCCATTTTCAAGGTCCTTCACCAAGCGTTTCTCATGCATTTCAGAGTCCTCCGCTGGGGTTACGGTTTCCCAATTGACTTTCAATGCTTTTTTTGCCTGAATCAATTGCCAAGTAGAATCCCCTACGATAGCGATCAAGTTATTAAAGGCATTTACATCTGACCATTGTGGCCCTTCAAATGAAGTATCAACAATAAAAGCATCGCTTACCCCATCCATGGCTTTAATTTCATCCACGTTGAAATCCTTCACCTTCATTCCGAATGCAGGTGGATGTTCAATCATGGCCAAGCGCATTCCTTCTCGCTTGAAATCCAGTCCGAAGAGCGGCTTGCCTGTCACAATTTTCGATCCTTCAACGTTTTTCTTCCAAGTGCCCAACAACTTATAGTCTTTCGGCTCTTTCAATTCTAGTTTTTCTGGAACCTCAATGCCTACCGCTTTTGAGGCAATCTCTCCATAGCCAATCGACCTAGTTCCATTGGTTTCTTTAATTACACCTTCACTTGCCGTCAAATCTGCAGCCGTAACGCCCCATTCTTTTGCCGCTGCTGCAAGCAACATGTACTTACCCGCTGCCCCAGCCATTCGAAGAGGATCCCAGGCATACATAATGGACAAACTTCCTCCAGCAAATTGCGGATTTTTAAAAGCATCTGAATCGAGCTTTCCTTGCTCTACCACCACATTTTTCCATGGCACATCTAGTTCCTCGGCCACGATCATGGGCATAGAAGTCATCACATTCTGGCCAATTTCAGGATTTGGAGAATAAATGGTTACCATTCCTGTATCTCCAATCTTGATGTATCCATTGATTTTAAACCACTCATTAGGAATGGCTACTTCTTCTGCTCCTTCTACCAGTGATGAACAACTTGTCAACCAACTGAAGCCGATCAATAGTCCACCGCCTGCAGCAGTCGAAGTTTTGAGAAATGATCGTCTACCTATTTTTGTCTTAATAACTGTCATGATTCGATCGTTTTAGAGTTTTGCAGCAGATTTAATGGCATTCTTGATCCTAACATAGGTGCCGCAGCGACAGATATTTCCACTCATTGCAGCTTCAATTTCTTCGTCCGAAGGACTGGCATTTGAATTTAATAGTGCGGCTGCACTCATGATTTGGCCTGCTTGGCAATAACCACATTGAGGTACGTCAACTTCTAACCAAGCTTTTTGAACAGGGTGGTCTCCTTTTTCAGACAATCCTTCAATCGTAGTAATGGACTGGCCAGTGACTGCAGATATGGGTAATGAACAAGACCGAACTGCTGTTCCATTCAAATGCACAGTGCAAGCACCACATTGGGCTACACCACAACCATACTTAGTTCCAACCAGGTCGAGATGATCTCTCAAAACCCAAAGTAACGGAGTGCTAGGGTCAACCTCTACCGTTTTCTGTTTACCGTTAATCTCTAATTCAAAGCTTGCCATAAGGATTCATTTTATGTTTTCAGTACTCGCCAGTTAATCGGATTATAATTTAAGAATAATTAATAAGATCGAATAGCCGTAGGTAAAAATCATGGGCATTTGCCAGCGGTTCACAAAAAAGGCTGTCAAAATTGACAGCCCTTTATAATTCTTAAAATCTAATAAGCGACTTAAACGTCTACTTTTGCATATTTTGCATTCTTCTCAATAAACTCTCTACGCGGTGGAACTTCATCCCCCATCAACATTGAGAATAAATGATCAGCTTCAACGGCCGATTCAATCGATACTCTCTTCATGCTTCTGGTGTCAGGGTTCATGGTAGTGTCCCAAAGTTGCTCTGGGTTCATCTCTCCCAAACCTTTGTATCGCTGAATGTTCACTGAATCCTCTTTTCCTGAATCGCCCACCATTTCTTTGGTGATTTGAGCCCTTTGTTGCTCATCCCAGCAATAGCGTTGTTCTTTGCCCTTTTTTAATAAGTACAAAGGTGGCAACGCAATGTAGAGGTAACCCATATCGATCAATGGCCTCATGTATCGGAAGAAGAAGGTAAGAATCAAGGTACGAATGTGACTACCGTCAATATCCGCATCCGTCATGATTACGATTCTGTGATAACGCAATTTGGTCATGTTCAAAGCCTTGTCATCTTCTTCTGTACCGAAGGAAACGCCCAAAGCAGTGATCATGTTCTTGATTTCCTCGTTGTCATAAATCCTATGTTCTTGTGCTTTTTCTACGTTCAAGATTTTACCTCTGAGCGGTAGAATCGCTTGAAAATTTCTATCACGACCTTGCTTGGCAGAACCGCCTGCAGAGTCACCCTCAACTAGGTATAATTCACAAAGTGCAGGATCTTTCTCAGAGCAGTCAGCAAGTTTGCCCGGAAGACCAGTACCTGAAAGCACACTCTTTCTTTGTACCATTTCCCTTGCTTTTCTTGCTGCATAGCGCGCTTGTGCTGCCAGAATTACTTTTTGAACAATAGTTCTGGCTGCTCTTGGGTTTTCTTCCAAATAATATTGAAGTGTCTCTCCTACAGCTGACTCCACCGCACCCATAACATCGTTATTACCGAGTTTGGTCTTGGTTTGGCCTTCGAATTGAGGCTCTTGTACTTTTACGGAGATAATGGCGGTCAGGCCTTCTCTAAAGTCGTCTCCAGTAATGTCTATTTTAACCTTGTCCAGCAATCCAGATTTATCTGCATAAGTCTTGAGTGTTCTGGTTAATGCTCTTCTAAACCCAGAAACGTGGGTTCCACCTTCAATCGTGTTAATGTTGTTCACATAAGAAACCACATTTTCGGCATAAGAAGTATTGTAGCTCATGGCTACTTGCACAGGCACATCTCCTTTATCACTTTCGATATAAATTGGCTCGTCAATGAGTTTTTCTCGCGTAGCATCTAAATACTCCACAAACTCCTTTAAGCCACCTTCGGAATGGAAAACTTCGCCCAAGTAATTTCCATCATCATCTTTATCTCTTTTATCCGTAAGCGTAATTGTGATTCCTGAATTAAGGAAGGACAACTCTCTTAATCTTCCAGCGACCGTTTCGTACTTGTATTCTAAAACGGTAAAGATATTTCCATCAGGCTTAAAGTGAACTGTTGTACCGTGCCTATCCGAGTCGCCTATTTCTTTTACAGGATATTTGGGAATACCAATCGAATATTCTTGTTGGTACATTTTTCCATTTCTTTCAACAGTTACCAAAAGCATAGAAGAAAGGGCATTAACGCAGGAAACCCCTACACCGTGAAGTCCGCCAGAAACTTTATACGTGTCCTTATCGAACTTACCTCCAGCGTGGAGTACGGTCATCACAACTTCCAAAGCTGATCTGCCTTCTTTTTCGTGCATATCAGTAGGAATACCTCTACCATTATCTGTTACGATTACTGAGTTATCTTCTTCAATGGTTACGGTAATCGTATCGCAATGACCTGCCAAGGCTTCGTCAATCGAATTGTCGACAACCTCCCAAATCATGTGATGCAGTCCTTTGACACCGATATCGCCAATATACATGGCCGGACGCTTTCTTACTGCTTCTAAACCTTCTAAAACCTGAATGTTAACTGCTGAATAATCTGAATTCTTCTTCTCTTTTTCTTCGCTCATCGTGAATAAAAACTATTAAAAAAGGAGGTTGCGGTCGGCTGAGATTTTTAAACCAAGATCGGTTTTAGACCGCCCTCAAACAATCTACGAATATAGGTAAATTTACTCAGAAATTGCCCACTGAAAGCATAACTAAAGTGCAGGCTTCTACACATTCTATCCCCGCTGATTCTGCCTTGTTTTTAAGTTCCTGATTTTCAGTTCCTGGGTTGAAAATTATCCGCTTTGGTTCAAGAGAAATCAAGTAATCATACCAGTCTGATTGGCGCTGTGGATTGATATAAAGGGTGACTGTATCTAACTCTGGCACTTTTGGCTGATCGACAATATTTAAAATTTGTTGACCCAATACCTCTCCTGCACCAATGCCGATAGGTACAAATTCGTGTCCATGCGCCTGCAACATTTGTGCAGCCTTGAATGCGTAATTATTAGTTTTGGGATTACTCCCAATAATCGCTGTCTTTTTCATTAACTAGAATTAACAAATGGCTTGAAACTTATTGCTGTACCTTTGCCTTTACAATGGGTTGGCCTAAGCTTCGTTAGAGGGCTAAACATGCAAAACACTTATGAGAGTTCCACTTATTATTTTAGCCATTTTTCTTTTTAAGCTTTCCTCTGCTTCGGAAATAATCCCCTTCATCGAAATTAAAACTGCCGAAGACTGGAGAAAAGCTGTAGCCCTTGCTAAGCAAGAAAATAAGCTGCTCTTTGTTGATGCTTATGCCGATTGGTGCACTTACTGCCATCAATTGGATAAGGAGGTTTACACAGATCAGGAGGTGATCTCATACTTTACTCAACACTTTATCAATATTAAGTTTGACACTGAATCAGGATATGGCATCCTGCTGGCCGAAGAGTTTGGCGTATTGAGCTTGCCTACCCTACTTTTCCTCAGCCCTGATGAATCCATATTTCAAACCATTGAAGGCTTTGTGCCTGCTCCCACCTTGCTGGCTTACGGTACGCAGAGTTTAGATGATTTCACCAAACTTCCGGCATTAGAAGAAAAGTATGACAATTTGTTGACCTCAAAAGAAGAAAACATTGAACTGATAAGGATCCTGGAAACCAAAAATTATGAGAAGGCGGTGGCCATTGCCAAAAACCACCTGGATCTCCTGAATGTTGATGATTACACACAAAACATTGAGAATTTATGGCTTGCCTCACGTTTCGAAAACCAAGTCAATTCTGTTCCATACTTCTACATTAAAAGCCATAAATCCGAAATTATTGATGCCCATGGCGAAGAAGAATACAAGGATTATTTCAAAACGGTATATAATGATAACCTAGAGCTGGCCATAAAATATGGTGAAGAAAAACTGCTCAATCAGCTGGTAAAAGATGTGATCCCTGAGTTTCTCCCTGAATTTGAAATTGCAGAAGCTGCCTTTATCACAAAGAAGCTTTACTTCGGACAGAGAGAAGAAGTAGAAAAGTATAAATTCGAGGTACAGGCCTACTTGAACAATCAAGTTTCAGAGGAAGGCAGAATTAATTTCTTATTCAACAACGCACTAGAAATTATTGAAAACAGCGAAAATCAAGAACTTAGAGAATTTTCAGCTGAGCTGCTTACCGATGCAATTCTAATTGACACAAAGCATTTTGAAGCTACTGCCTTATTAGGCTACGTAAAAGGTCTTCTGGGTGAATTCAGTTTGGCCATCGAAACTCTAAATAAATCCAAAACACTGGCCCAAACAGCGGAACAGAAAGAAATGGCTGAAAATCTATTGGCAGCAGTTGAAGAGATGCGGAAGAATTAATTCTGGGCTGATTCAAATAAATTGCCCAGAGAACAAAAGAAAGCATTAATTAACCCTTTCCCATTCATAGTCTCTTTTTGAGTTTGAACCTCATTATAATAGGGTTTTCTAATTCTTCAGATTCCTTGAGAACTTCATAAAGCTTTGAGTCTAACGATTTAATCTCTTTCAACGCCTTACTAGGGTCACTGTAAAAATACTCATCCATGGTGTCATTGGAAGTAGCTATGTAGTAGTAGCCCGAGGCTGGTGAGTAAACGGGTATGTTGTAAGGTCCTATGAAGAATAGCTTGACAAAAGGATCAGATTTATCCTTGCGGCCGTGCTTCAGGTTTAAGTGCCCAAAAATTTCCCCGCTGGCAAGTTTGACTCCTAATGTAAAGCCTGAATTACCTGTTTCTTTATAGGTGTAATAAAACAGAAGCTCATTGCCGTTGTCACCTATCGCAAAGTTTGACAATATGTGCTCAACCATGAAAGCAGAGCCATTTAAAAATTCTTTGTGCTCAAATTTTTTGTCCTCCGATAATTGATTCGGGAATTCAATGTTAAATATCTCTTTATCTGAATCATCAATTCCTAGAGCATATATTTTTGAAGACAAAGGGTAGGAATAATATTGATCAACAAGAAAACCTGTGTAATCCATTATTTCGTAATTTCCACCTTTTGGAAATGCCATTCTACTATCTAACACTTCTCCTTTTTGGTTGAATAATGTGATATTCGAGTTTCCCTCTTCAAAATATGAGTAAAAGGCTAAATTTTGATTCTTCAACATAGACATTTGAAAGGCCCAAGTATTAATCCGTGACTTTCTCCTAAATGATAAATCACTGTTAAATTCTAATATAGATTGCTCACCTCTTGAAAAAATGAATATTGAACGACTCGATAAATCAACCGCGAAATCAGTTGCGCTTTTATATTCTTCGGGGCCTAAACCTTTTTGACCAACTTGACCTAAAAAATTACCTCCTAAATCATAAGCCATAAGTACTTGCTTGTTCTTATCAAGAATCAAAATTTTACCATCAAGTTCTAACATTTTTTGAGCATCAGTAAGGTAAAAAGCTTCTGGAGACTTTAATTTAATATACTCTACCTCGGTCATTAGACTCCGAGGAGAGATCAAACTATCAGTCGACCTAATTGAGAAAATATCGACAAGTTGCGAACCGTCATCAAGAGTTGAGCCATCCTTCGGTGCACATCCGGAGAAGACTAGTATTAGACAAAAAATGTATACTGAAACTCTCATAAATTTCAAGTGATGTTAAGGACGATTTCTAGTTTTGCTGCGTAAAAATTAATGGCTTCGAAAACTACAATAACCAAGCTTGGCTTACCACCAACTTTTAATACGCTCAAAAACTTATTTTCAAATGAAAAGGAAATAAACTGCTTTCAGCCATAAACCGCTACCAAATTTTCTGCACATTTTTCGCCATCCATGGCTGCTGAAACAATTCCTCCTGCATAGCCAGCACCTTCTCCACAGGGATATAAGCCTGCGATTTGTTCATGCTCGAAAGTTTCCTTGTTTCTTGGAATCCGAACAGGTGAAGAAGTTCTGCTCTCCACCCCTACAATTTGGGCTTCATTCGTGAAATAACCTTTCATTTTCTTTCCGAAACCTTTAAATCCATCTCTTAATCGTGAATGAATGGATTCTGGCAACACTTCTCGCATATCCACAGAAGCTAAGCCCGGTTGATAAGAGGTTGCATTCAATTGATTGGAAACTCTGTTTTGGACAAAATCCACCATGCGCTGCGCTGGTGCGGTTTGATTCCCTCCTGCTACGGCACAAGCCCTTTGCTCAATTTCTTTCTGAAATTCCATGCCCGCTAAAGCGCCATGTTGCGAATATGCAGCAAAATCTTCAAGTTCAATCGCTACAACAATTCCAGAGTTAGCATAGGCAGAATCTCTTCTTGATGGACTCATGCCATTGACTACTATTTCACCTGGAGCCGTAGCGGCAGGCACAATAAAACCACCAGGACACATGCAAAAACTAAAAACGCCTCTTTGCTTTGCGTCAAATTGTGTTTGCTGAACTAGGGCATATGAAGAAGCAGGCAAATAAGGTCCTCGGTCTATTTCACAGTGATATTGAATCTTGTCAATGATTTGCTGCGGATGCTCTATTCTAACCCCAAGGGCGAATGGTTTGGCTTCGATATATACCTTGTTTTTATCGAGTATATGGAAAATATCTCTGGCCGAATGGCCAGTAGCCAAGATGACTCCGAGGCCTTCCACTTGAGTGCCATCGGCAAGCACTACACCTTTCATTCTATTTTCCTTCAGTATGAAATCAGTGACCTTTGTGTCAAAATGAATCACGCCTCCTGCATCCAAAATACTTTTTCTGATCTCCTGAACCACCTTAGGAAGCTTATTTGTGCCTATATGAGGGTGAGCATCTACCAAAATTTCCTCCGTTGCGCCATGGGCTACTAAGATTTCCAGCGTTCTTAAAATGTCACCACGCTTTTTAGACCGGGTATACAGCTTGCCATCTGAATAAGTGCCAGCTCCCCCTTCACCAAAACAATAGTTCGATTCAGGATTTACAATATGTTCCTTATTGATGGCTGCAATATCTCTTCTGCGCTTTTGAACATCACTTCCCCGCTCGATCACAATTGGCTTATAGCCAAGCTCAATCAAGCGCAACGCAGCAAACATCCCAGCAGGCCCAAAACCTACTATTACCACAGGCTTGGCATTAGTTACATTAGGATAATCTCTTCGATAAGAAATGGCTGGTGGCAGATCCTCATTGATAAAGATCTGCGCTTCAATATTGACTTTAATATTTTTAGAGCGCGCATCAATCGATCTTTTAAGCGCCCGTACTTGAGCTTGATCATTTGTAATATGCGCCTTCTTCAGAATGGTCGCTGAAAAGAGTTTTTCGTCAAAAGCCTCTTCTGGCCTGAGCACGGCATTGATTATTTTTTGCATGTGTAGAGTATTTATCCCTAAAATTGAGTTCTATCGCCTAGAAATCGGCTTAAGCTACAAAGGTAAACTGCAAAGGGCGCATATTACTTATCGTAGGGTACCTTTTCTAGAATATGCCTGATCACTTGAATTCTGGCCGCTGTTTTTCTGTTCGCTTTGAGAATGATCCACGGGTTCTGCTCGGTGTTCGTTTCTGCAAACATCCTTACTTTATATCCTGTATAAGAGTCCCAAAGGTCTTGAGCCATTTCGTCCACTGGCGACATTTTCCATCGTTTTAATGGGTTTTCCATGATGTCTGCAAAACGTGCGGCTTGCTCCTTTTTGGTGATCGAAAAATAAAACTTGATCAAAATAATGCCGTCACTTGTGATCATGGTTTCAAAAGGATTCACCTCACGCATAAAACGTTCATATTCATCGTGGGTACAAAAACCATTTACGGGCTCCACTACAGCTCGATTGTACCAGCTTCTATCAAAAAACACGATTTCTCCAGGATTGGGCAAACGCGAAATATACCGCTGAAAATACCATTGACCCCGCTCTTGAGCAGTGGGCTTTGGCAAGGCAATTACCCTGTAATTTCTTGGGTTCAAATGGTGAGTAACCCTTCGAATGGCACCACCCTTACCCGCAGAATCACGTCCCTCAAAAAGAATGCAAACCCGCTTTTTGTTTTCAATCACCCAATTTTGAAGCTTGATCAGCTCAACTTGAAATTCTTCAAGCCTCTTCTCGTACTTTACATAGCGCAAAACCCTTTCTGGATTGATATTATCGCCCTGCTGCAAGAGTAGTTTTATGGCCTTGTTGCTATTGAGCAACCTTAGGTCTTTATCGGAAAAATTGTATTTGATATCGGCCATTAGATTAGATGATAAATTGATCTGTGAAATCTCATGACAACATTCGGGTCTGGCAATACCACAATATCGGCTTCTGACTTTCCGGGGTATTCAAACTTGGATAATACGTGGCGAATACTTTCCAAGCGTGCTTGCTTTTTAGTATTGGTTTTGATGATTATCCAAGGACTGAAACTGTTATGGGTAAGCGCAAACATTTGCTCTTTATAGTAGGTGTATTTTTGCCACATCTCTTGTCCTTTTTCATCTACAGGGCTGAGTTTCCATTGCTTAAGTGGATTGGCTCTTCTTTCATTGAACCGTCTAACCTGTTCATCTTTACCTATTGAAAACCAGAACTTTATAATATGAACTCCGTCTTCAAAAAGCATGTGTTCAAATTCTGGTACTTGACGCATAAACCGCTGATATTGGTCTTCTGAACAAAAGCCCATAACTGGTTCAACTACCGCACGGTTGTACCAACTTCTATCAAAAAAAACCATCTCACCTGCGTAAGGCAATTCCTTGATATAACGCCTAAAATACCACTGTCCTAGCTCAAGGTCGGTGGGCTTGTTGAGCGCTACCACTCGCATAGACCTAGGATTGAGGTGTTCTGTAAACCGCTTGATGGTGCCCCCTTTGCCGGCAGCATCGCGCCCTTCAAAAATTATTGCTACCCTCTGTTTGGTTTCGGCTATCCAGTGCTGAAGCTTGACCAGCTCTACCTGTAATTGCGCTAATTCATGTTCGTATTGAAGGTTGGAAAGTGCCTTGTTATATCCTCTTTTTTTCTGCTTCAATACTTTCACCAAATCCTCGCGTTTATTGATCACCGAAAAATCTCGGTTGTCAAGCATTTGATCAGGATTTAACTTGCTTTTAACCGAATCATCTGTAATTAAAAATTCACTCATAATGAAGAAATGGTTTTGGACGTTAAAATAACTAAAATGCCTATACGCGTAACATCAAGTAGGTTAATTTATGAGTGTTCAAAAATTACGTATAACTTCACCCTTCAATTTAAATTCCTTATGATTAAGATTTCAGTCAGTCTATTCCTTCTGTTTACAAGCCTTTTATGCTATTCTCAAGACTTTTTGACCAAGTCAGATGGAGAAATAATTGAGGGAAATATTCAGATTTTATCAAATGTTACTGATGCCGAGTTCATAGTCATCAAAACCGAAAGCGGGAAAGAAACCTACAATCTCCTTTCCATCAAACGGGTAGAAATCAAAGGTCAGGGCGAGTTTCGGCCAATAAAAATCAATAACCAATATAGATTGGCGAAAATTATCATAGATGGCTATTTAAGCCTTTTAAAATATTCCTCTAATCCAAAAATGAGTTCCTTTGACACCGATATCCTTTTGAAAGCAGATGGTGAATTACGGGTTGTTCCGGGCTTTTTCGGCTTTAGAGAGGGAATGTCAGGCTACTTGGCTGAAAATGCCAATTTAGTGTCTAAGCTTCAATCCAAAGAATACGTACGCAAAGACATTGAAAAAGTAGTGTCGGAATACAACGAATTTATTACATCGGGAAATGCCAAGGCTAACCTAGCTAAAGCAGATGCACCCTCTGCTCAAGTCTTGTCTGAGTCCATTTCGCCCAATAAAATGGAGCAGCTCATTCAATTTGAGTCCTTATTAAAAGCATCTACTTTGGTAACAAATCAATCCGAGGCTGAGCAAATTTTCAAAGACTTTTCTTCCAAACTAAAAGCTAAGGAAAACATTCCCAATTATCTTATCAATGCCCTCAGGTCGACTATTGAAAGTGATAAAACCCTCTCTGAACTTTTGGAAGAAATATTAAAGCCCTAGTTGTTCGGTTGCCTTACATTGGCTTTAAACACCACCACCGTTGTAGGTCTTATGGGATCGTTGCTGAATATGGCCAAGGTTTTTCGCTCATAGCCGACCCTGTTTTTGGCATTAAAAAACACATCCATTTGAACCGACTCCCCTGCTTGCAAATTATCTTTGGATAATTGATAGGTTAAGCAATCACAGTTGCTTTCAATTTTTTTCAGCTCCAAAACGCTAGTACCGATGTTCGTAATGAGGATTTGCGTGCTTCCAATGCTATTTTGCTGTATTGACTTAAAATCATGCTCCACTATGTTTACTGCCAATCTCGGTGAATTTTCCTCTGTAAAGTTGGGCCTTTCTTCAAGTGTAAACTGAACCGGAAGAGTGAAAATCAAACGACCAGCCTTATCATTGATTTTTATCAAACTCCTTTTGAAACCCAATGAAAAGCTCGCATCTGTCCTTAATTGCGCCTTCAACAAGGTAAATCCATTATGTTGAACAAGTTTTGTTGAAAAAACTATGTCATAATTTTGATCGTAAGCGACATTCCTTAAATCAACCGCACCTCCACCAAAATTATAGAGTGCAATTTCAGCATTTAAGGTATCGCCAATAAAACCAGATTTGAAATTGAGCAATTGCGACTCAGCGCGAAAAGGGAAAAACTCATTTCGATATACTTTAAAGACATCCATTACTGGAGCCAAAATCCTTGCTTTGATCAAGAATTGATCGAGCATCAAACCATTGCTGGTAATTATAAATTCACTTTGAAAGTTGCCGACTAGACCTTTGGTATTGATCTGAAAAGGAATTTCCACCTTTTGCTGCGGAAGCACCAAGAACCTCTTTTTAAGGGCAATCAATTGCTTAGCATTAGGTACTACTCTAATTTCTACGGTATCCGAAGAATTATTCTGCCAAAATAAACTGCCATGATAGGTGCCGATCTCACCAGGGATTACACCAACCTCTATGACTTGATTGAACTGAGCTTGGATTGACGTAGAAAAAAGCAGAAGGCAGATTGTCAATATCCTCTGGAAAGCGGTAGATTTTTGCATGGTATTATGGTAGTTCCTCAAAAATAACGAGCCAGTACTTGAATCGACCAGTCATTAATCATTTATTTGTGGCAAATAATGAATTAATGGCAAGAATTTTAACTGGAATTCAGAGTTCAGGAAAACCGCACTTAGGCAATTTGCTTGGCGCAATCATTCCAGCAATCGAATTATCGAAAGACCCCAAGAACGAATCGTTTTTCTTTATCGCTGATTTACATTCACTTACCTCGATCAAAGATCCCCAAACCAGGATTGACAATACAAATGCCGTAGCGGCCGCATGGTTGGCCTTCGGCTTTGATACCGAAAAAAATACTTTTTATAGGCAGTCCAGAATTCCAGAAGTATGCGAATTGAATTGGTACTTGAACTGCCTCACTCCTTTTCCTATGTTGGCGAATGCCCATTCATTTAAGGATAAGTCTGAAAGATTAGCTGATGTGAACGCTGGTCTTTTTACCTATCCCGTTTTGATGGCTTGCGATATTTTGCTTTATGACGCCAATATTGTACCAGTGGGCAAAGACCAACGTCAACATTTGGAAATGACCAGGGACATTGCAACCACTTTTAACAGCCTTTTCGGGGAAACATTTATTCTACCAGAAGCAAGAATTGATGAAAAAGTGATGACCATTCCCGGAACGGATGGACAAAAAATGAGCAAATCCTATGGCAATATCATCGATATTTTTCAGTCCGATAAGGCCCTTAAAAAGAACATCATGCAAATCGTAACGGATAGCACACCTCTTGAAGCCCCTAAAAACCCTGATTCAGACAATGTGTTTGCGATTTATTCTTTGCTAGCCTCTGAAGAAGAGACTTTGGCCATGAGAAAAAATTATGAAGCCGGCAATTACGGTTATGGTCATGCAAAGACAGCGTTATATGAGTTGATATTGACAAAATATGCCAAAGAAAGAGCAACTTATGATTACTATATGAGCAACTTAGGCGAGCTCAATCGAAAGCTTGAGGAGGGTGAAGAAAAAGCCAGGATTGTGGCAAGAGGCGTATTAGCAAAAGCAAAAAGAGCAATCGGGTTTTAGCTGAAATAAATTCTGCTCTCATTCAGCACCAAAATTGTTATTTGAACGTTCAAAAAGTGTGTTAAGAAATAGTCCTATGAAAAATATACTCTTCCTCCTTATGATTTTTGTTGCAGCAAGTTCCTGCCAAGAAAAAGATCAAAATACTGAATTCACAGGAAATGAGATTGAGTTTCAAATGATTCCGGGTACTGTGGATGGCAATACGACCACGGGAACGCTAGTGATTAAGGAGCGCACCGATGGCAGGGCACAAATAGAAGTGACTGTAAACGATGTATTGCAAAATGCCGAACACCCTGTGCATTTGCACTTTGGAAGTTTGGAAGACAATGGAGTTGTGGCAACCTATTTAACCACCTTAAAGGAAGAAGACGGAGTTGGCAAAAGCCTGACCATTCTTGATCGACTAGATGACAATACCATGATCAATTTCAGCCAGTTGAGTCAGTTCAATGGAAGCATTAAAATTCATTTTGAAGCCTCTGGCCCGATGGAAAATGAAATTTTGGTCTCTACTAATATTGGCTTAAATGCACCCGATAACGCAGCCTACTTGAATGGCTCGAAAAGTATCACAGTTTGCAATAATGACTTTAAAAACTAGTCATTCGCTATCTGACAATAATTTTTCTGGTCTTGGTTTCTCCTAAATAATTGACTGAAAGTAAATAGATACCCGAACTTAAGCGATTAGAATTAGGGATTTGATAATCATTATGCTTTAAGGTAGGTAAACTTGTTTCAGTAATCAATTGCCCCCGAATATCCCTTAAACTTAAGATTGGGCTTAAACCCTCCAGCGAGGCAGTCTTCCAAATTGCCAGCATTTGGCCTTGGTCTATAGGATTGCTTTTCATGCCAAAATCAAACGTAGATGACCCTTCAAAGATTACACTTACAATTTCAGAATACTCAAATTGACCATTGAAATCGGTCTGTTTGAGTTTATAGTAAGACCTTCCCAATAGTGGGGCATCATCTACCACGGTATAGGTCAATAGTTCAGTGCTGTTACCAGCGCCTTCTACAAAAAGAATAGGTTCGAAATCAATACCATTGTCAGACCTTTCGATGGTAAAAAATTGATTGTTAACTTCTGCTCCAGTCACCCACTCCAGTTCAACAGTTTCTGCATTAGCTTTTGCCTTGAAAGAAAGTAAAACAATAGGAAGTCTCTCGTTGGTGTCGTCCATGGCATAAAAATCACCGAATGCTATGGCTCCATCGAACGTAACCGTATTGTTGGTGGCATTGACAGTTCCTGTGGGCAACCAATCTAAAGTGCCTCCTGTTATCGCGCGATATAATGTCCCGACCATATTGCTTTCAGTGGTTTGGGTAAAGTCCGAGGCATCATAGACATAAGAGGCATTATACACGGGATTTGTAATACTGTTGCCAGCCACCGTCCAGAAAACATCCAAAAAATCAACTGCAGCGGGTTTGCCTGTACCGTTGTCATCGCCTGCGGGAACATCCGCTGTATTGTCACGGTCTCGTTGCGGATGGGCTGTATCGGTGATACTAAAATCTAAAGAAGCACCACCACCAATAGTCGCACTTGTTAAGTTGATCGTAATTGGAGAAAATGTCGTACCTCCGATGGGAGCCGTAAAAGAGCCCGTTGCAGTGGTCATTTTACGTAAAACACCGGCTCCAGTGTCTTGAATATAGCTTGTGCTGCCTCCTCCCACAATTGTGGCCGTTGCAGCAATAATGAGGTTTTGCCCACCCATAATGATGTCTCCAGCGGTAAGCGTGAGTTGGTTATTGATTGTAATTTCAGAACTCGTGGTCATGTCCTGACCATCTGCTTTATTGATCACCAGGTTATGATAAGTATTGTCGGTGGTAGGTTGAAGGAGTTGATTGGTTGTCGTTCGATCGTAAGTAACTGTATTTCCAGCACCATTAGCTGTAAAATTGGTTAAAGTCCAGTTGGCATTAGTACCGCCATAGCTCATGACCCCGTTGGTGCTATTGATGAAAGTATTGCCTGCAATTGAATTCGTAATCTGTACTCCGCCAGTATTGGTATTGGTATAGGAGTTCGTAATATTTAGGCCTGCCATGGCATTCATAGCACCTGAGCCAGAAATTGAACCCGGATTGTTGGTCAAGGTATAAACGCAGCCTAGTCCATTGCATCCGGTGAAGGTTCCATTATTCACCAAGTTTCCCGTAAAAGTAGGGCTATAGGCCGCAGTCACATTCCAAGTACCTGCTGCTCCTACTGTCAAACCGTTGAAATTGTAAGTACCTGCTGCTCCATCTATTGTGAATGTGCCATTGATGACATTGATAAGCCCGGTTGAAGTAATTACAGGGCTCTCCACATTGATGGTTCCTCCCGTATTGATGACCATATTTACAAAACTCACAGTCCCTGCATTGATATCACTTGCCCCGCCATTGATATCATAATCGCCAGCAATGGCCAAAGTATGTGCGGCATTTGTCACAGCGAAATCGCCACTATTTACGGTTAGTCCGCCTGCTGCATTTGATATGGTCATCGTTCCTTCAATCAAAGAAATATTGGCTGGTGCAGCCACCGTCATATCCGTGGCATCAATGGTCGATTCGCCTGGTGTAGCACCTTCATTCATGGTCATTGTTCCTCCACTGATAATTAAATCTCCAGTAATATTAATATCGCCATCGTTCTGGTCAAAAGTCCCTGAGGTCATAGTGAGATTGCCGCCAATATTGGCTGCCATATTTAGATTATTGGGTTGAAATTCACCACCTCCAATGCTTAGGTTATTGGTCACGTTTAGCGTGTGAGCTCCATTTACATTTACCAAGCCCCCATTGATGTTCATTCCACCGGCCGCATTGGAAATTGTCATTGTACCAGCTGAAAGGTTGGCAGTACCATTAGTCATAGTGAAATCTGTGGCGTCTACTGTGCTGGTAGCACCAGAGAAGTTCATCAGCCCAGTTCCAGAGACTAAGATATCGCCAGTGACATTTACATCTCCGTTATTATGGTCATATTCCCCAGCCGATAGCAACAGATTTCCTCCAATATTGGCTACAGTGCCAACGTTATTCGGAGAGTATTCTGCAGTGGCATTGGCAATATTTAAATTTCCAGTTAGGTTAAGTGTAGCAGCATTGTGAATTAAAACCCCAGCAGCATTCAAAGTAATTCCGTCTGCCACATTGGTGATCGTCACTGTTCCTCCAGCCAATGTGCTTGTAGAATTAGTGATTGTCATTTGATCCATGTCCACGGTAGAAGCCCCAGTAATGTTCAATACCCCACCACTGATCAAAAAATCATCGGTAATGTTTACATCGCCATTGTTGTGGTCATAGTTACCGGCTGACATCAGTATGTCACCTCCAACGTTGAGCACTGCCCCAACATTATTCGGTGTAAGTTCAGCTGTGGCATTCGCTATATTAATGTTACTTGTAACATTGACCGTAGCCGCCCCAATATTGAAAATACCTCCGGCATTCAAAGTAACTCCATCACCTACCGCACTTGTAGAAGTGACGGTTCCACCAGACAATAGGACTGAGATGTTTTCAACCGTCATTTGATCAAAGTCCAAAGTAGAAGTTCCTGTGTAGGTAAAAGTTCCACCAGAAATCAAGAAGTCATCGGTGACATTGACGTCTCCATTATTATGGTCATATAGTCCACCTGTCATAATGATATCTCCACCAATATTAGCTATAGCACCAGCATTGTTTGGTTCAAATTCTCCATTAACAGTAATCGTTAGATTTCCAGTTACGGCAAGAGTATTTGCGCTTAAAAGTCTAACAATCCCTTGAGTAATCACCAAATTATTATTGACTGTTACATCGCTTCCATTCATTTGACAAACATTGGTATTGGCAGCCATATTGATCTCAAGATTATAAAATGGGCCGATATTAATTACTTCGTTAGTTGCTCCTGCATAGATGACGTTGTTCCCGACTGTGTTCAATGTTAAAGTTGTTATGGAGTAGATTCCATTATCGCTCAGGGTCAAAGTTCCTGTCGCTCCATTGATAAAAGTACCAGAACCGGTAATATTATCTGTCATCACCACCGAACCATTATTGGTTACTGTGGCTGGAGCGTTCACGAGAAAATCAGTAACATTAAAAGTACTCGCACCACTTAAAGTCGCGGTGGCACTAGTCATCGTATATGCGCAGCCTGTCGTATTAAAACAGCCATTCCAAGTACCGTTATTTACTAGGTTTCCCGTAAACGTAAAGACCTCTGTTACAATAGAATTATTCCAAGTGCCTGTTACAGTTACATCTCCAAAGGTTTTGTTGCCCGAAATACTTGTAAAAGATAGGGTGCCGGTAACGGTGGTTAAGCCAGAAACATTCAGTTGAATTCCTCCAATAGAGGCTGTCCCAGAAGGAATGTTGAAGGTGGCTGCATCAATTCTATGTGTGTTTGCTGTGCCTGTAATACTGCTTGTACCAGACATGGTGATAGCTGTGGCAACAATTAGTGTTTCGGAACCAGTGAAATCCAAATTTCCACTACCTTGGAGGGTCAAACTGTTAATATCGTCATTGGTGATTGGTCCAGAAATGGTAATTACATCGCCTGTTGCAATGATAACATCCGCTCCAGTCGGAGGAACAACACCACCAACCCAGCTAGCTCCTACATTCCAATCTCCACCACCAGTACCATTACTGACAGTTTGAGAGAAACAAAGCGCACCCAAAAATAAAAACAGTATTAAAAATAATACTTTCACCATTGATCAATCTAAGTTTGATGGTCGAGACTTTAAATTGGTAGAACAAAAGTCCGGTCTTGACTAATTTTAGTTTTCCGGTGAAAGAATTTTAGTCATTTTGAGTTGAGGCTCAGTTGACAAAGAAACGAAAAATTCTTGTTTAAAATGGAATGAAGAATCTAAAAAATATGGGTGGCTCTTTTCTAGATTTTCAGAAAAACGAAGGATAATCCATGTCTGAAACAAAGACGCTATTTGACAATCAACTTTTTTGTTGTTGAAAAGCCTAAGCCTCTAGTTCTCAATAGATAATAACCATGTTTCAATTGGCTTGGAATTTCAATTATGGCATGAGACTTATGAACCTCTTTTAGGCTTAAAACTGGCTTGCCCTCAAGAGAAATAAGCTCAATAGTTGTTCCTGTGAGAGATAAATTCTCAATCCAAATATTCAGTTCTTCTCCAGCCCTTACGGCATTCGGAAAAATTTTTACTGAGGCTATTACTTCCTTGAAATTTGAGATGTTTACGCTTATGACTTCTGAATATTTAAAAGCACCGTTGAAGTCCGTCTGTTTCAAGCGGTAATATATTCGCCCAACCAATTCATCGTTATCAAATGCTTTGTATACCTGATCATCAGCAGAAGTGCCAGCCCCGTTTTTATAAAGGATCGGTTCAAAATTTCTCCCATCTAAAGACCTTTCAATAGTGAAAAATTGATTGTTTGTTTCTGAGGCTGTTTTCCACTCAAAAACCACACTGTTATTTTCAAGGCTTGCTTGGAAAGAGATGAGCACAATGGGCAAACGACTCATGGTATTATCCATGGCATACATATCTCCAAAATTATCCGCGGAATTGATGATCACTCGATTGGTTGTTGGGTTCACTGTTCCAGCCACTTTCCAATCATCAAATGTAGCCATGGCTACTGTTATTTCTCTTCTAAGTGCTGCAATCATATCGGCCTCTGTGCCTGTCACATCCGCATCGATGTATTCCATTTCGGCAGTAAATTCTGGTGTGGTAATATCGTTGCTCGACACAGTCCAATATCTACTAAGGTAG
>PCUU01000054.1 GCA_002786855.1 Cytophagales bacterium CG12_big_fil_rev_8_21_14_0_65_40_12 | reverse complement strand
CTTGGCCAATATCCGGGAAGTAGATGCTATTCTTCATGTGGTGAGATGTTTTATAGATGATAACGTTGTGCACGTTGCAGGCTCGGTAGATCCTGTTTTTGATAAAGAAGTAATTGATACTGAGCTTCAAATCAAAGACTTAGAATCTATTGAGAAAAAAATTCTTAGGATTTCCAAAATAGCTAAATCTGGAGATGCAATTGCCAAAGGGGATTTGAAAACTTTAGAAATGTATAAAGCGGCCCTGGAGGCAGGTAAAAATGCTCGATCTGTTGAGGCAACAAAAGAAGACTTAGCCGCAGTAAGAGATTTGAATTTGCTTACCATTAAGCCCGTGATTTACGTGGCCAATGTTGAAGAGGCTTCTGTAAATAGTGGAAATAAACACGTTGAAGCGCTTCGCGAAGCAGTTAAAGACGAAAATGCCGAAGTAATTATTGTGTCAGCGGCCATTGAAGCTCAAATCGCTGAGCTGGAAGAGGAGGATGAAAAACTGATGTTTTTGGAAGAGTACGGCTTGAAAGAGTCTGGCTTAAGTCAGCTGATCAGGGCTTCATATGGGATCCTTAATTTGATTACTTATTTCACCGCTGGCGAAAAAGAGGTGCGTGCTTGGACGATCAAAAAAGGTTGGACTGCCCCACAAGCCGCAGGCGTTATTCACACAGATTTCGAAAAGGGATTCATTAAGGCTGAGGTGATAAAAATTGCAGACTTTCAGCAATACAAAACCGAAGTTGCCATCAAAGAAGCTGGTAAAATGGCCATTGAAGGCAAGGAATATATCGTTAAAGATGGCGATGTAATGCATTTCCGTTTCAATGTTTAACGACATTTAAAAGACATTCTCATTTTTTTTTTCAATCCTGTATGAACAAAGTGAGATGACCCAAAGTTACTGCTATGTTATGTCGAGGGTAGGAGATGACTACCCTCAATTTTTAATATAAAGCAGGTTTGTCGTGAGAGTTAGGATCATTTTTAGACTGAAAAACAGGGGTGCCGTACTTCCTTTTCATCACCAGCACATTTTAGCGCAATTTATCAAAGGCGTAATCGTCAATGGGATGGATCAAACTTATATTGATTTTCCATTCTACAGTTTTTCTGGCCTAAAAGGTCAAACCAAAGTAAGCAGAACAGGCTTAAATTACTTTTCGAACCTTGTTACGCTCGTACTTTCTTCCCCAAGCAAAGAGTTTATCGATTATGTGTTGACCGAAATCTTTAAATTCTCCAGCTTCGAATTGGGTAATCTGCAATTAGAACCTGAATCGACTGAAATAGAAAATGAGCCTGAATTCACTTCAGAAATGAAGTTCATTTGTATTTCGCCCTTAGTACCTGTTTTATCTTCTTTCAATGGTCCAGAGGGTAAGAGGTTTATTGAACCAGAAGACGATGAGTTCTCGGATTTCTTGTTCGAATCAACCATGCACAGAATGGAAGATTCGGGTTTGTATAACTTGGCTGAAATCGAAGGTTTTAATAAGTTTCAAGTAGTACCTGACATCGAGTATTTGAACAAACTTCGGGATAAAGAGAAAAAATTCGCTAGGATTTATTCTCTGTATGAGTCGGATGTGAAATATGAAGTGAGAGGCTATACACTTCCGTTCAAGCTGTATGCGGCCAAAGAAGTACAGGAATTTATTTTCAACTGTGGTTTGGGAAATTACACTTACAAAGGCTTCGGATTGGTTGATCTGGCCAATGCAAACCCTGTAGATCGCTCAATTGCGTATCATTTTCCAAAGGCAGAAAAGGTACATTAACGCCTGTTGTTGTAGTCAACTCGGCCATAGCCGACCAACTGGTCGCCACGAGCGCCCACTGGCCTAAAGTATATAAAGACCTCATAGGTGTTTTCGGTTTGGAAAAAGCTTCTTTCAAAAACGTTAAGGTCATGTTCGGCAGTGTAAGCGTAATCGTACCAACCTTGTTTCAGTAGATATTCTGTTTCATAAACTTCGCTCAGTGGATTCCACTTTAGTTTGGATTGTGGCGTTTTTTGCCAGTGATTAAAACCACCCAAAACATAGTACTCATCTTCTGATTGCTCGGTTTTAAGGCTGAAAGTGGTTTGAATGTATTCAGAAGTAGTGGCCGCAACACCTCCACTTTCCAAGTCGCGGATATAGAATTGTCCATTTAAATCTAGGGTATGAAAGTAACTATCACTTCTTTTTTCATCCGTGGCCAGCTTTGCATAGGGCCGATTATCAATGAAACCAGCGTCAACTACATTTCGGCCTTTAAAGTTAATTGTGCTCAAATCAAAATACCTGAATTCATTGCCGCCTGGAAAATCATTTTGTTCGCCCAAATTCTGATATCGGATCACCTTGTCATTTTCATTGATAAAGGTAGGAGATAGCATCAGTTGTCGGTCTGACCTTTGGTTTTGACGCACTATAACTTTGAAATCCATTCTTGGATCCAAGCTATTGAGGTTGCCGTAATTCATTGTCACCTCAACTCTTTGATGGCTTTGGCGGTCACCGACCGAAGAAGACATCCCGATGGTAGCACCAACCCCCACCTGATTTTCATATACCATGAACTGCTTGCTTAGGATCAGATCGTCTTTTTTTCGATCTCTGTAGACTATTGCCAAGTAATTTCCCGGTACTTTGAAATCTGGAAGCCTGAATTTGTAATGAACATAAGGGATTTTAGATTCCTGGCTAAACTCGAAATCTTCGATTTCAAACTCATTTACTGTATTTAAATACATATTGGCACGAAGGTCGGAAGGGGTCCAATCTGCATTGCAATGAATGAATCTTACAAAAAAATAGTCGGCATCGTTGTTCAAGTCATCAAACTCCAAAATCAAGCCTGGTCCATCGCTAAGTTTTTTGATTGCTGGCGAAATTCGATTTTGGATCGAATTACCTTCAGGGATTAACTGAATGGTCTTAATATTGGATTCATAGGCTTGATCTCGATAATCAAGCACTTTTTTACCCTGAAATGCATTGGCATTTAAGTGGATGACCAAGGGCCATAAAAAAAGGATAAAGGCTGATTTCAATTTGAAATTAGGTTGGCTTGAGTGAATAAAACTTTAAGGTAAACGTTTCTAGACTACAATTTTGCAAATTTGTGGTCATTTTAATTTTTGGCCATAAGTGCCTAGAATGTTTTTTTAAATAGTTTTTTCAATTATCCATCGCGGTACAACCTATTGCCGAATGGACGTGTCTAATTACCCGAAGAAAGGCAGCCAGTTCTTCCTAAATGATCCTAGACGAACAACTACTAGCACTCTGCATCAAAAATGACCTTAAAGCTCAGAGGATGCTTTATGATCGGTATGCTTCTAAGCTCATGCCCATGGCTTTGCGCTACGCAAAATCGCAGGAGGATGCTGAAGATATTTTGCAGGATGCTTTTATTAAGATTTTCGACAGTTTGGAATCCTTCAGAATGGAGGCTCAATTTCTTACATGGTTAAAAAGAATTGTGATCAACACGGCCATCAATCATAACAGAAAAAAGATGTATCAGCAGCCCATGCTCGATATTGAAAAGCTTGCGCCAATGCATGTGGAATCTGAAATGACCCTTTCGAACATGCACTTCACTGAAATTTTGGCCATGATGCAAAAGCTTCCAGTAGGTTCCAGAACGGTATTCAACTTGTTCGCGATTGAAGGTTACGGACATAAAGAAATTGGGGAAATGCTTGAGATCAGTGAGGGTACCTCCAAATCTCAATACTCACGAGCAAAAGCCTTGATGAAAGCGATGATCGAAGAAGCA
Organism: Cytophagales bacterium CG12_big_fil_rev_8_21_14_0_65_40_12; assembly: GCA_002786855.1. GTDB lineage: Bacteria > Bacteroidota > Bacteroidia > Cytophagales > Cyclobacteriaceae > Roseivirga. The sequence continues at coordinate 11,814 of PCUU01000054.1, read as the reverse complement.
AATAAGGTTGTTCAAATAAATTTAGCAGGACGATGAGCAATTTTGAAGATGATTTAAAAAACATGTTCGATGGAGCTGAATTTGCTCCTAGTGAACAGCTTTGGACAGGAATTGAAGAAGCCCTAAAGGCTAAAAGGAAGAAGGGAATGTTCTTTTATTGGCAAAGCTATGGCGTGGCGGCTGCATTGGCTTTAGTCCTCACTTTCGCTTATTTTTTTAGTAAAGGCCCTAATCAACAGCCAGAGCAAGCTGTTAAGACATTAACAGAATTAAAGGACAAAAGAGCATCGGGAAAGATTCAAGCAAAGGCAGATTCCTCTGAAAATCTGAAAAGCATCGAGCCGAATGAAAAAGCTATGGCGAGCACTAGGCTAGGCAATCTTGGTCAAAGTTTAATGAACAAGAAGATTGAAAAGGTAACTTCTGATCCAAACAAAACTCGCTTTGTGACTTCGAATGAACTGCATATGGCAGATCAGTCTAATAGTTTAGAAGAGATAGCGGTTATGAGTATGGAACTGAATAACGATCGTTTCAATCCGTTTGCCGCTATTGTTTTGCCTCAGCTTCCAGAAAAAATAAGCATTATCAAAGCACGATGGGAGGTCAAGCATTTGGTTGGGCCAATGGAGATATCATCTTCCGATTTAGCACCTGAAGCTAAATTTGAAAGGTTGTTGTCGTTGAATGGTGGGATGGGAAGTAGCAGTTTTGATCCCAATGCATCTGGGACATCCGATGAGTTTAATGTTGCTGAGTTACGATCTTTTGACCCTATGTTGGGCTCTTCGGCCATAGTCTCGTCCGTAAAGAATGAGAACAATCAACAGCTAGGGTCTTACGCGGTAGGGGCTGGAATAGGCATGGCGCTAAGTCCAAGCTGGTCATTGTCTATGTCGTTAAGGTATTCAGAATATCGATTCGCAGGCGAGTCCAATGCCTATTCCATTGAAGGGCAACGTAGTCTTCCAATTTATATTCCCGCAGGCTTCCAAGGAGATATTGTCATTGTGCCCAACTACCAATTGACTAATAGCTTGACCAGTTTAGCGTTGCCTGTTCAAATGGCTTACAAAGTATTGGATTTAGGTCGATTTGATTTGGAGGCCAAGGCGGGTTTAAGCGTTGATTATTTTTTGAGCTATAAAATCAAAGGTGATTTGCCTTTTTTGAGCACTAGAAAAATCGATTTTTCAGAAACTAGCCTGTTCAACCGTTTCAATTTGGGTTCTACTGGTGGGCTTGGGTTGAATTACGAGCTCAATCCGCAATGGGGTTTGTCGGCTGATTTGTTTGTGCGGAAATATATTGGTGGCTTTAAGGAAGAAGGGAATTTCCAAAGCCGACCGTTTGTATATGGGTTCTCTTTTAATCTTCGTTACTTCCTTCGCAAGGACAACAATTGAGCGTTTCCTTGGTATAATAGTTGCTCATTTGCAGTCGGCTTAATGTAGTATCACAGGCCGATTTTGAGTTAATTACAATTACGTTTATTGATATGTCGCCAGCTAGGTCTTTTCTAATCGCTTTATTGTGCGTCTTTTGTGCACTTTCTTGCCAAGAGGAGTATGAATTGTTTGAAGGCGGTGAGTTTTATTTGAAGCTCAATCAGCCCGTTACCTTGATCGATGGATCCATCTTAAAGCTAACCTCTGTTGAAGATTCCAGGTGTCCAGAAGAATTGGAATGCATATGGGAGGGAAGGGCCGCAATCACAATCAACTGGAAGCGTGACGAAAATTTTGAGCTACAGTTGAACGATGTAGAGTATCAAGCAGAAATTGTGGAACAATACACACTAAGTTTAATTGAATTAACGCCTTATCCAAACCAACAGAACGGTGATGCCCAGAAAGTGGCAAGAATTAAAATTGAGCTTAATTAGTTATTCCAGCGCATCGATCATTTCTGCGATTTGCTCCCAATTACTTTGATAGGTATCAAGTTTTTTATCGAGTTTATCATACTCCGACTGCTTTTCTTGAAGCTTGTTGAAATCCCCAAAAACATCAGGCTGCGCCATTTCAGCCTCAATTTTTTTCTTTTGAATTTCTAATTTCTCAATCTCATTTTCAGTGGTTTCTAATTGCGTTTGGAGCTTTTTCAACTCTTGCTGATTAGGATCTTTTGGCGGTTTTTGGTTTTGGTTTTGATTCGATTTTGCTTTTTGTGGTTTACTCTCGCTGGTTTGAGGTTTTAAGTCAGCATCTCGCTTTTCAAGCCAATAAACATACTCATCGTAACTGCCTGGATATTCCTTAATTACTTGATCTTCGATATACCAAATCTTATTGGCGATCTGAGAAATAAAGTGACGGTCGTGGGACACGATCAGGAAAGTGCCTTCATATTGCTGCAAGGCTTGAATCAAAATATTGACTGAAAGGAAATCCAAGTGGTTGGTGGGTTCATCCATCATTAAAAAGTTGGCTTCCGAAATCAAGGTTTTGGCCAAAGCAACCCTGGATTTTTCTCCTCCAGAAAGCACCTTTATTTTTTTGAACACATCTTCGTTCGAAAACAAAAAGCAGCCTAGAATTCCCCGTAATTCCATTTCTGATTTGTCACTACCCGCTTGTTGAAGCTCTTGAAGAATTTCATTATTAACATTCAGTGCTTCTAGTTGGTGCTGAGCATAGAAGGTGGTAAAGACATTAAAACCTTCTTTCCTTTCTCCTTGGATGGGTTCGGTGCCAGCAATTACCCGAAGTAAGGTAGACTTCCCTTTTCCGTTGGCACCAATCAGTGCGATTTTATCGCCTCTTTCTATTTGAGCAGTGGTCGACTTTAGAATCTGAAGGTCTCCGTATGCTTTTGAAATGTCGTTCAGCTCAATAATCGACCTGCCAGACTTTTGTTTAAAGCCAAACTTGAAGTTCATCACCATGCTATCATCCACTATGTCTTCAATCAAGTCCAATCGATCGAGTGCTTTAACACGTGATTGCACCTGACGGGCCTTGGTTGCCTTCGACCTAAAACGTTCAATAAATCGTTCAGTTTGTTTAATGTGCTGTTGTTGGTTTTCGAAGGCATTGCGTTGAATCTCTTCTCGCATTTGCTTCTCTTCAACATAGAATGAATAATTACCACTGTACTGCGTCAGCTTTTGGTTGGCCACCTCCACTATTGAAGTCGCTACATTATCGATGAATGATCTATCGTGAGAAACCACCACGACTGCACCTTCATAAGTCTTTAAGTAATTTTCAATCCACTGAATGGAAGGTAAATCCAAGTGGTTGGTAGGTTCATCGAGCATCAGCAAAGAAGGTTTTTCGAGCAGCAGCTTTGCCAGCATTACCCGCATTCTCCATCCACCAGAGAATTGCTTCAAGGGACGCTGCAAATCTTCTGTTCTAAACCCAATTCCTTCTAAAATCGCTTCGGCATCTGATTGCATCGAATAACCCCCTAAGGTTTCGAATTGCTCTTGTGCTTTGGCCAATTGGTCCACCAATTCATCGCGGTAATTGGTCTCCATTTCCTTTAAAATTCTTTCTATGGTATGTTGCAGCTCATTGGCTTGGCCAAAAGCCTGCATGGCCACGGCAAGAATACTTTCTTCAGATTGGTAGGAAAGTAAATCTTGGTTAAGGAAACCAATTGTGCAATCCTTGCTTTTACTGATGTCACCAGAGGTGGGTTGAAATTCACCAACAATCAAACGGAGCAAGGTGGATTTTCCTTTTCCATTTAATCCAATAAGACCTATTTTATCCTTCGGCTTGATGTGGAGAGAAGCATTTTCATAAAGGGCACGTCCTCCGATAAGGTAAGAAAGGTTGTTGATTGCAATCATGCCGCAAAATTAGTGTTTGTTACCCTAATTCAAATCATTGCTTCAGTAATTTAGATTTGCCCATTTGTCAAATCTTTTTTAGCCCTTAGTGGTTAATGTTCTATCTTTCGAATTCTAACAATCGACCAATGAAGAAATTAACTCTGATCGCCACTTTACTATTCCTCAGCATACTTGTAAAGGCCCAAGGAATTGACCTTTCCAAGATTCAACTTCCCGAAGGATTTAAGATTGAAATTTTTGCTCAAGACATCCCAGATGCACGCTCTTTGGCGAGCACTCCTGATGGCAAAACCATATTTGTAGGCAATAGGAGTCGAAAAAATGTATATGCGCTAACAGATACGGATGGCGATATGATTGCCGATAAAACAGATATTATAGCGACTGGTTTGACCATGCCCAATGGCGTTGCTTTCCACAATGGGGATTTGTTCGTGGCCGAGGTAAGCAAGATTCACAGGTTCCCAAATATCATGGATAATCTGGCTTCACCAAAATCAGAAGTGATTTATGAGGACTTCCCAACAGAAAGGCACCATGGATGGAAATTCATTGCTTTTGGCCCTGATGGTAAGTTATATGTACCAGTAGGAGCGCCATGCAATGTTTGCGATAGAGAAGAAGAGATTTTCGCCACCATTACCCGAATGGATCCTGACGGTTCTAATTTGGAGATTTATGCAAGTGGCGTAAGAAACAGCGTAGGTTTCACATGGGATCCAAAAACACAGAAAATGTGGTTTACGGATAATGGCAGAGATAGACTTGGCGATAATATTCCAGCTTGCGAATTGAATTATGCTCCTGAAAAGGGAATGCACTTTGGTTTTCCATACTGGCATCAAGGTGATATTGCCGATCCTGATTTTGGTGATAAGTTTCCTCAAGATAAATTCACAGCACCTAGCTATAAGTTTGAGCCTCATTCTGCACCTCTGGGTTTACGCTTTTATCAAGGAGATATGTTTCCTGCGAAATACAAAAACAATATAATTGTAGCACAGCATGGTTCTTGGGATCGCTCTAAAGATGTTGGACATATTGGCTATCAATTGAGATTTGTGCAGATTGAAGGAGATAAAGTAGTAAGTAGCGAAATATTTGCAACTGGTTGGTTAGACAAAGCTGAAAATAAAGGATGGGGCAAACCTGTTGATATTTTAGAATTGCCTGATGGCTCTATTTTAGTGTCGGATGATGTCGCAGGAGCTATTTATAGGATTTCATACCAAAAGTAATTTCAAATTACAGCAAGGATGTCTGAATTTTTGGAGTTAAAAAACATAGCTAAAACATATGTGAACAATGAAAAGCCAGCCGTACACGGTCTGGCTTTTTCTATGAATGAAGGAGAAATCATCTCTTTCGTAGGCGCCAGTGGTTCGGGTAAATCCACGCTTCTCAAACTTGTTGGCGGCCTCATTGCTCAAGATAAGGGCACAATTACATTCAAAGGAAAAGCGCTCACCAAACCAGAGGATAAGCTCATTGCAGGAGAAGAGGGTATTAAAATGCTCTTCCAAGACCTAAAATTAATGCCCAATCATAGCGTGGCTGAAAATATTAAATACCCTTTGCTCAAGTATAATTCGGCCTACCAAATTGAAAGAACGAATGAGTTATTGGCCCTTTGTGGGCTGATGGAGTACAAAGACCGCTTTCCAAAACAACTTTCTGGAGGTCAGCAGCAGCGATTGGCCTTGGCAAAAACCTTGGCAGAAGACCCCGAATTGCTTTTAATGGACGAACCCTTTAGCAATTTAGACCCTATAGTAAAAAAGAGGTTGGTCAAAGAGGTAGTGCAAATCGTAAAAAGTGAGGGCTTAAGTCTCATTTTAGTAACCCATGACACCGAGGACGCTCTGATGATTTCGGACCGGATTGGGTTTATTGATCAAGGTAAATTATTGCAGTTAGGCACACCCGAAGAGATTTATAATCATCCCCAAAAAGTCATTGTAGCAGAATTTTTTGGTAATATTAATCTCTTCACCAGTCAAGAATTAAAGAGAATATTGGGCAGTAAGCATAGAAGGGAGTTGTCCAAAGGGCAGGTGTATGGAATTCGGACAGAAGATTTTTCTGTTCTACCAATAAAGTCTGGCGTGAAACTAAAGCCTAAAGTCGTTCATAATTATTATGTTGGGTCGGCTTCTATTCTAGAGGTAATCATTGAAGGCAAACGAATCGAAATCAGAGTACCAGCGAATACCAAACCCAGTGACTTGAAGGAAATCTATATAAATCCTAGCTTGATCATGGAATTGGCCTTGTAAAGGCTTTTTAAATACGATCTTTTATTTATAACTTCGTTCTCATTGTTTAACAATGGAGAACCTCAGCCTACCATTACTTTTCGATCTGACATTGTTACCCTTTGTCATAGACTTAACTAAAACCCACAAACTGCTATTATGAAGAGAGTTATTCTTTTTTCAATGTTGATTTTTTGTACAATAAGCATTGTACAAGCTCAAAATCTAAATAAGGCCTATTCTGCAATGGAAGAGGAGGATTGGGAAGTTGCCTTGGGTATTCTTGAGCCAATTATTGATAAGAAGCCCAAGAATTATGAGGCAAAATTTTTGGCGGCAATTTGCCATACCGAAAGGTACCGTTTAGAAAAGGCCATTTCGATGTTTTCGGAAGCCACTCCTTATGCCGAAGAAACACCTTACTTCTGGGTGAAATTCGCAAAAGCCTATCTGCTCAACGAACAAGTTGAAGATGCAGAGAGAACTGTAAGAAGGGCCAGACTTCAAGATCTAGACGACTTTTTAAGACCAGAATATTTATTGATCAGTAATAATATTCAGAACGCCAAAAAGTACTTGCCAAATCCTAAAGACGTAATCATCAAGAATTTAGGTCCTAATATCAATACTGGTGGTAATGAATACAGTCAAGTTGTGACGGGTGATCAGCGAGGTATTTATTTTACCGCCAGAAGGGAAGGAACGGCCAAAGTTGCAGACGATGGTGAAGCTTATGAGCAAGTACTTACCGCTGATATGAACGATATTGATGAATGGGACAAGGACAGTCCGTTGGAAGGCTTTTCAAGTGCTTCGGCTAACGAGGCACCAATTCAACTTTTTAATAATGACAGCACACTGATCACTTTTTATGATGAAGATTTATATATCTCTCAAAGAAAAAAAGATGGGACATGGTCGAAAAGAGAATCGCTTCCTATTAACTCAAAACGATGGGATTCACACGCTTTCATGTACAATAATGGAAATTCAATGATTTATGCTTCCGATATCAATCATGAGACGGAAAATCTTGATTTATATATCATGCACAAGGGCGAGGATGGCAAATGGCAAGATCCTAGACCGATTGAAGAGCTGAACACTCCTTTGAATGATGATGCTCCCTTTGTAGCAGGAGATGGTACCTTCTATTTTTCATCACGGGGACATGATTCTATGGGAGGCTACGATATTTTTAAGACTACTTATGATAGTGCAACCCAAAGATTTAATGCACCAGAAAACATGGGTGCTCCCTTTAATTTGCCTAATGATGATACTTTCTTCACTCTCTATGGCAGGTTTGCTTACTTGTCTTCTAGTAGACCCGATGGATACGGTCAAGTAGATATTTATAGGGTGTTGATGTTCAACGAATCACAAATTCAAGGAAAGTTTTTGGAATGTGATGGTGTGACTCCTGTGGCCAACGCTAAAATTTCAGTAGTTGGAGAAGATTCAGAGATGATGACAACGACTACCGATAAGAATGGTGTTTATAAAATAGTGATGCCCATTGAAAGATCATTCGGTTTAAGAGCAGAAACTGACGGTAAGGTGATATATGAAAAGCAGCATACCATTAGAGTGTTGTTTAGAGATGAATTTGATGTAGATCAAAATTTCTATGTGGGCTGCGATAAAGACGATGCAACGATTTATGTGAAAATGATCAATGGTTGGGATCTTGATCCAACCAACTTGAAGATTGCTCCTCCGTCAATCGAAGGAATTGTGGCTAGAGAAGTTGTAGAAGAGGCGCCAGTAGAAGAGGTTGTCGAAGAAGTAAAAGTTGTTGAAGCGCCACCAGTTGTCGAAGCCCAACCAGTGGTTGAAGAAGAACCCAAAAAGGAGGTAGTAATTTTGCCTACAAAGAGAATTGAGCTACCGAATGTATTCTTTGATTTTGACAGACACACAGTGAAGTCTGAGTTCTTCCAAAGATTGAATGAGGCCGCAGACCTATTAAAAGGCGATCGCAGCATCAGGATAATGGTAGCTGGCCACACCGATGCCTATGGAACCAATCCATACAACGTGGCATTGGGAGTGAGAAGGTATACTGAGGTCTATAATTACTTGATCAGCAAAGGTGTAAATCCTGATCAAATGGAAGTGAAGACCTTCAGCGAAGACACACCGATTTCAACAAATCGCACCCTTTCAGGTCGGGCTTTTAATAGAAGGGTAGAGCTTTCGTTTATCGAAAATTAATTTCTATTTATTCTGTTCCTAAATTATTGAAGGCAGCCATTTGGCTGCCTTTCTTTCTTTTTATTGGGTTTTGTGATGCTTTTCATTTACGTTTCAGAATAATATTCTTCGAAGACGCTCAAAAGATCAAACATAAGTAACCTAAATAAAAGAGGTAAACATCAAATAACCAGACGATCACACTACTAATACGGAATGATCTAGCTACCTTTGCGCTTCATTTAACAAATACTTATTGAATAATTTTAAACAACTAGGACTTTCTCAATCTTTAATTGAAGTCCTTGATCAACTGGGGTTCGATACTCCAACCCCTGTCCAGGAGAAGGCGATTCCAATGCTGTTGCAAAATGACCCAACAGATTTTATTGGTTTAGCTCAAACCGGAACAGGAAAGACAGCTGCTTTTGGTCTTCCATTGATTGATTTAATCGATGATAAAGATCCAACTACTCAAGCCATTGTAATGGCTCCAACACGTGAATTAGGGCAACAAACTGCACAACAAATTGTGAGTTTTGCAAAAAATAATAAAGCCCTTAATATTGAAGTGGTTTATGGCGGTGCGGCCATAATGAACCAAATTAAGGCGCTAAAGAGACCAACGCAAATCATTGTAGCCACTCCAGGCCGATTAATAGATTTAATCAAAAGGAAAGCAGTTAACTTAGACAACGTTAAGTATGTAGTACTTGACGAAGCCGATGAAATGCTCAATATGGGCTTTAAGGAAGATATTGATGAAATCCTTTCCCATACGTTAGAAAGCAGAGTGACTTGGCTTTTTTCGGCTACCATGCCGAATGAAATCCGAAGGATTGTAAGCAAGTACATGAAGAATCCGCTCGAAGTGGCTATTAATGCACAAGAAAAGAGCAACAAGGACATTTCTCATAAGTACGTAATCACCAAAGCATCCAATAAAATCCCAGCTTTGAGGCGTTTTATGGACCTTCAACCCGACATGAGAGGCGTAATGTTTTGTCGTACCAAGATTGAAACACAGCAAATTGCTGATGAACTAGGTCAACTCGGTTATGGTGTTGAAGCGCTTCATGGCGATCTTTCGCAGCAGCAAAGAGATGCGGTGATGAAAAGGTTCAAGACACGTTCAATGCAATTGCTAATTGCTACAGATGTGGCGGCAAGAGGTATTGATGTGAGCGATTTAACACACGTACTACATCATAGTTTTCCAGATCAACTAGAAAACTATACCCACAGAAGTGGTAGAACTGGTCGTGCAGGTAAAAAAGGTGTTTCTTTGATCTTTATCAATCCAAGAGAAACCCGGAAAATCGCAGATTTAGAAAAGAGAATCAAAGTAACTTTTGAAAAGGTAGAAGTACCTACGCTGGAAGAACTGAAATCAAGCAGAATAAATAACTGGGCTAATCTAATTATCAACACAACAGTTGATGCACAGGCGGATTCTATTTTGGCTAAAGTAGCAACGCGTTTTGCTGATTTAAGCAAAGAAGATATTCTAAAGCGTTTAATTACCACTCAGCTTGACCACATTACAGTGCCTGGTTCAGAAGATTCTGATTTAAATGAGACGCAAGGTGGTGGTTCTGAAAGATCAGACAGAAAAGAGAAAGGTGGTTTTAATAGGTATTTCATCAATGTTGGTTCAATCGATGGAATGACTAATGCTGATATGATTCACTTTTTAGCGGACACTTCTGGCATCAACCGCAAGTTCTTTGGCGATCTTTCTTTACAAAAGAACTGCTCGTATTTTGATGTTGATGCTACCCAAGACAAAACACTTGCCGATAGTTTCAAAGGAGTTGAAATTGAAGGCAGGAGCATTAGGGTAAACCGCGATGATGATGGAAGACCAAGAACAAGAAGAACAGACTCGTTTTCAAGCCCTAAATTCAGCACCAAAAGGAGCAGTGGCGGAGATCGTAAACGTCCTGAAAGGGATTTTACAGGCGGAAGACCTAAAAGGAGAAGAAGATAGCCTTAGCGATAAGCAAAGAAGCCAGCCCTTAAGGTTGGCTTTTTTATTTCATCCACAAGAAAAGATTAGTCAAGTTTGCAGCACTTATTCTAAATCTTTTTCGATATTAAATGGTTTACTGAGTTCGACCAGCTTAACATGAATAAACAGATAATTAGAGATTCGAAAGATCGGATTTTTTATGAGGCCGAAATTGATCAAGAGAATGGTTGGGTCTACGTTAATTGGATTGGCAATGTAAGCCTTGATGATGTTAAGCGTGGATCAGAGGCTTTTCTTGACCTATTGGCCATTTCTAAGTCTAAGAAATTGCTCAACGATAATTCCTTGCTAACGAGCAATTTTTTGGAAATCAACGAGTGGATTGAAGAGCAAATCATTCCTAAAGCAGTAGCGCTAGGTTTGCTATACTTTGCGCATATCTTGTCCCCAAAATTCATTACAAATTTCTCAGGCGTTGATCTCGGCCTAAGGGTAAAACCGATAGAATTTCAAGCCTTTAAGTCCCGAGACAAAGCTGAAAAATGGCTTTCAAGCAAATGATGAGCATTCAGTTGGGTAATCTTTCTGTTTTCAGCTTAAATTCCTTTAATTCATCAAAGATTTAAAACAACAAGAATGAGATCACACGAAATTGATTATGTATTGCATGGTGATGACATGCAAATGGTTGAAATAGAATTAGATCCGCAAGAAACGGTCATTGCTGAAGCAGGTGCAATGAATTGGATGGAAGACAGCATTGATTTTCAGGCAAAGATGGGAGATGGTTCCGAGGCCAATGATGGTTTCTTGGGCAAACTTATGTCGGTTGGAAAGAGAGTGCTAACAGGAGAGTCAATTTTTATGACGCATTTCACCAATCATGGCCACACCAAGCGGAGGGTGACTTTTGCAGCTCCATATCCTGGTAAAATCATTCCTATTGATTTACAAGAAATTGGAGGAGAAATCATATGTCAGAAAGATGCATTTTTATGTGCTGCCATGGGAACTAGGGTTTCGATTGCCTTTAGCAAGCGGCTTGGAGCTGGTTTTTTTGGTGGCGAAGGTTTTATTCTTCAAAAATTGCAAGGCGATGGCATGGCCTTTTTGCATGCGGGGGGAACAGTAGTTAGGAAAGAGCTAAGAGGCGAAACTTTGAGAGTAGATACAGGCTGTATCGTTGGTTTTTCTCCAAGCATAGATTACGATATTCAGCGTGCCGGAAATCTAAAATCAATGTTTTTTGGTGGGGAAGGACTCTTTTTAGCCACTTTAAGAGGGACTGGTACTGTTTATCTGCAAAGTTTGCCATTCTCACGTTTGGCAGATAGGATCATCGCACATGCACCAAGAACTGGCGGATCATCTCAGGGTGAAGGCTCCATTTTAGGTGGTTTGGGCAGGTTGATTGATGGAGATAGATAATTATTCAACTCATTTGGATTTTGGAAAAGGTCAAATTACTTAGAGTAATCTGACCTTTTTTCATTAGGTAATGTGGCCAAAAATAGTTGGTGACTTTGTAATGAAATTTGCATTATTTGGATATTGTAGATCTAAAGAGGAAGCGAGCTCTGCTGAGG
>PCUU01000056.1:518-69072 GCA_002786855.1 Cytophagales bacterium CG12_big_fil_rev_8_21_14_0_65_40_12 | reverse complement strand
TCATCAAAGATTTCATCGGCTATAATTAGCTTGAGCAGTTTTGTAATGGCAGTTGAAGGCGACTTCATTTTTCAGCTGATAACTGTGGGATAACTTTCCAAAATGACTGTTTTAGCTCTTGCGCCTCCCTAAGTACTTTAAACCCATAGGCAGTCACTTTAAAAAGTCTTTTGCTTTTTCCGCCTCGCGTATTGGTAGCCCCTCCTACTTCTGACTCTAAAAAGCCCTTGTCTTCTAACCTATAGAGCGAGGTGTGTACCGCACTTATGTTCAAAGTCCTATCGGCCTTTTCTTCAATTTCAGATTTGACAGTTACCGCATAGGCGTTGTCATTCAATGCTGCTACTGCCAGCAAAACTAATTCTTCAAGTTCTCCAAGGTTGGTGCCTCTCATTCGTTTTTTTATTTTCATCAGTTTTGTAAACATAATTACTTTAATCTGAAAAAGAAATGGCAGAAGGAAAGATTATTATTTTCGATTGAGCGGAAAAAGCGGATTGAGCACCGCTAAATGGCCAGCCAGAGAATGATGTCTACCCTGCGGTTCATCCGTCTACCATACCCCGTAGAATTGTCATAAACAGGATTGAAAAGGCCAAAATCCTTGATTTCAATTGCTTCTTTCTTAATTTTCTTGTTTTCGAGAAGCAACTCAATGACCGATTCACTGCGCATTTGCGACAAAAATTCATTGTACTCTTGACCTCCAATATTGTCAGTATGACTGTGCACGGTGATGACGTAATTGTGCACATTGGGCACAGAATCAAGAAATGCCAAAATCTTATCTGCTTGCCGATGGTCTACGTAAGAACTGCCCCCACCAAAATAAACACTCTTTATAAACGAAGGTTCTCCAAAGCGCTGAGCCTGCGCTAAGGAGCAAAAAGAGATCAATATAATAAGGCAGAGTGATTTCAAGACCTTTAATTTATGGCTTTAAAACGATTTTTACATCTTACTGTTTGAACGAGGCCAGTCATTCAACCTAATTTTCTGATATTCGGCAAAATTCGATTAATAATGAAAGAAGTGATTTTGTTAATGGGCATTTCTGGTTCAGGGAAAAGTACCGTTGGGCAGGCATTGTCCAAGCGCTTGAGTATTCCTTTTCTTGATGCAGACGACTTTCACCCCAAAGAAAACATCATGAAAATGAGCCGTGGAGTACCTTTGACAGATGACGATCGATGGCCTTGGTTGGCCTCGATTGTCGAACATATTTTAACTTCACACAGAGCTACTTTTATTCTTGCATGTTCTGCCCTTAAACAAACCTACCGAGACTATTTGGGACAAAGGCTGGACCTTAAACTTGTGGTATTGAATATTACTGAAAAAGATGCTTTAGAAAGGCTCAATCAACGCAAAAATCATTTTATGCCAGCGTCATTGATCAAATCTCAAATTGCAACAATAGAGATTCCAAAAGAAGCCATCATTGTTGAGTCAAATCAGAAATTAGAAGATATCATCGAATTTATCAGTCCATATTTTCAGTAAAAAGAATAAAGCCATATCTTCTAGATCGAAATTGAACAATGGAAGAACTACAGCTTATTTTTGCCATCATTTCTGGAATTGCGCTTCTGCTTTTCCTCATAATAAAACTCAAACTTAACGCCTTTTTAAGCCTGCTAACAGCAAGTATTTGGGTAGGATTATGGGGAGGGCTTTCACCAGCAATAATCCTTCAAAGTATTTCGAAGGGTATGGGCGACACCTTGGCCTTTGTCGCCACCATCGTGGGTTTAGGCGCCATTTTCGGTGCCATTTTAGAACATTCTGGAGGTGCTCAGGCTCTAGCCAAATTCCTTTTGAAGAAAGGGGGAGAAACTAAATCTCGCCTGGCATTACTCATTACAGGCTTTATCGTTTGTATTGCGGTTTTTTTCGATGTGGGGATTATCATACTCTTCCCACTGGTAAAAGCATTAACCAATAGAGTAAAGAAGAATGTTTTAGCATTTGCGCTACCGCTCTTAACTGGTTTGGCGGTTACCCATAGTTTTATTCCCCCTACTCCGGGGCCAGTAGCAGTAGCAGATATTTTGAAAGTCGATTTAGGCTATGCCATTGTAGTTGGCTTGATCATAGGTTTGCCAGTGGCATTAATCTGCGGATTATGGTTGAGCAAATACATTACTCCTGCTGAGGTCACCAATTTTGAAGATGAAAAGGAAATGACTGAGGAGTATGACACAAGCCTTGTCAAGCTGATTTTTCTTATTCTTGGCTTGCCAATTGGTTTAATATTGGTGGGCTCACTCTTTAATACACTGGCATTGGAAGGCATTATTGCGCAAAGCAAATGGGTGGAAATATTGGCGTTCATCGGGCACCCCTTTGTTTCTCTTCTATTGGCCACTTTGCTGGCGCTTTACTTTCTAGGCACCAAAAGAGGCCTTACAAGACAAGAACTTTTTGATGTTAGCAATCGCTCGCTTTCGCCTGCAGGCTCAATTATTCTCATTACAGGCGCTGGTGGCGTGCTCAAGCAAATGATGATCAGCACGGGCATTGGAGAAATGATTGCCGCATCAATGCAAAATTCCTCGTTTTCCATTGTGCTTTTGGCCTATTTGGTCTCCGCTTTAGTTAGAATCATGCAAGGTTCTGCCACTGTGGCCATGCTGACAGCCGCTGGAATTGTGGCCGCTGTCATCATCGATATGGATTTAGCTATGATTGACAAAACTTTGATCATGATGGCCATAGCAGCCGGATCAATCATTCTATCCCATGTAAATGATAGCGGTTTCTGGTTAGTGAACAGGTACCTCAATCAATCTGTACAGCAAACCCTAAAATCATGGACGATTCAATCAACCATGATTTCGGTAACCAGCTTTGTGTTGATATTTTTGATTTACCAATTCGTGTGAAATACGCCTGGCCTGTCCGTACGTTCGTAGGTATGGGCACCAAAATAATCTCGTTGTGCTTGAATTAGATTAAGCGGTAAACGAGCTGATCGGAAAGCATTGAAGTAGTTCAAACTTGCGCCTATACCCAATACTGGAATTCCTGTATTCGCTGCAACGCCCACCACATTGTTGACTTTCGGCAGCAATTCATTTACCATTTCAACTATATCATTTTCGAAAAGCAGGTGCTCTAATGCGGAATTATCAGCAAATGCCGAACGGATTTCTTCGAGCAGTGAAGCCCGAATAATACAGCCACCTCTCCAAATTTTTGCTATTTCAGCAAGATGTAGGTCAAAACCATAAAGTTCAGAAGCTTCATCTAATTGCTTCATGCCTTGGGCAAAAGTGAGAATAAAACTAAAAAATACTGTTGCTTCCAATTCCTCAATAGTGATCATCGTGGGGTCGTCCTGCGATTTAGGATAAAGCAACATCGCCTTTTCTCTTTCTTGTTTGAAGCTAGAAATCGCCCTCATGCTTACAGAAGCATCTATTGCTGGAATTGGTGTTCCTAAATCCAATGCATTTTGAGAAATCCACTTACCAGTTCCTTTTTGCTTGGCCTTGTCAGAGATCAAATCTATGAGATCACCTCCCGTAAGCTCATCTTTCTGTTTGAATATTTCAGCCGTAATCTCAATCAAGAAGGATTGCAATCTACCCGCGTTCCATTCATCAAATCGAGCAGCTATTTGAGCATTGGAATAGCCCAGTGCGTATTTCATCAGGTCATAGCTTTCGGCTATAATTTGCATTAAACCATATTCAATGCCATTGTGTACCATTTTAACATAATGACCAGCAGAGCCATTGCCTACCCTAGCCACACAAGGTTCTCCATTCACTTTAGCCGACACTGCTTCGAAAATAGGCTGAACATGACTATAGGCCTCTGCATCGCCACCAGCCATCATGCTTGGCCCCTTTCGAGCCCCTTCAGCGCCACCAGAAACCCCAAGACCAAAAAATGAAATACCAGAACTCTTTAAAGATTCAATTCTTCTGTCCGTATCCTTAAAAAAGGAATTTCCACCATCTATAATAATGTCTCCTTTATCCAAAAGAGGGAGCAAATCATTAATCACAGCATCTACAGGCCCACCGGCAGGCACGAGCATCATTATCCTTCTTGGACGGGCTAAACTCCTAATGAACTCGGTTTTATCTTGTGTGGCTTTTACCTTTTTACTACTTCCTTCGTGTTGAAGGGAAGTTACTTTCTCGAGATCCAAATCAAGTCCCACCACTGCAAAATCATGGTCAGCAATGTTCAAAAGAAAATTTCGACCCATTACGCCTAGGCCAACAAGCCCGAAATCATATAAATTAGAATTCATTGAATCATTTTTTTAGTAAAAGCTTTGCCTGCACATCGCCATCTTTTGTCTGCTTTGATTAGTTTTGGAACTTATCAAAAGTTCTAAGGTTTTCACAAAGAAAAGAACCTTCTTAATCCGTAACAATATAAATGAAGAAAACTGATAATCAGGTACTGGTGATTTTTGGCGCATCTGGTGACCTTACACAGCGTAAATTAATCCCTGCCGTATTTAATCTGTACATAAGAGGTTTTTTACCAGACTGTTACGCGATTTTAGGCGTTAGTCGAACGGAGTTTTCTGACGATGAGTACAGAAAAAAAGTTGTACTTGAAAACAAATACCTGAACAATACCCAACAAATAAGCGAAGAGCAGCGACAATCTTTCGCAAAAAAGGTGTTCTACCAGTCTCTGGATTCCGATGAAAATCAAAATTACGACTACGATATTTTAAAAGATCGACTGACAAAACTGGAAGCTGATGTCAACTCATGTGACAATATCATTTTTTATCTATCCACTCCACCAAGTCTGTATGGTACGATAGCAGAAGGTTTAGCGAATGCTGCTTTGAATCATGGCACATCGGGTTGGAGAAGATTGATCATTGAAAAGCCTTTTGGTTATGACTTAGCCTCTGCCAAAGCCCTGAACAAGAAATTACTTTGTCATTTTACTGAAGATCAGATTTACAGAATAGACCATTATTTAGGCAAAGAAACGGTTCAAAATATGTTTGTGACGCGCTTTGCCAATAGCATATTTGAGCCACTTTGGAATAGAAATTACATTCATAGGATTGAAATCACCGCAGCTGAAAGCGTGGGTGTTGAAAAAAGAGGTGGTTATTACGAAGGTTCTGGTGCGATGCGCGATATGGTACAGAATCACCTGCTCCAGCTCCTTGCATTGGTGGCCATGGAGCCGCCAGTAAAAGCAGATGCTGAATCGATCAGAAATGAAAAGCTCAAGGTTTTTCAATCGCTTCGCCCAATGAGCGCGGAAGACATCAAAACGAATGTGATTCGTGGTCAATACATTGAATCTACTATCAAAGGAAAAAAATCTGATGGCTATAGACAGGAACCAGGTGTAGACCCCGCCTCTAAAACTGAGACTTATGTTGCAATGAAATTCTTCATTGATAATTGGCGATGGTCAGACGTCCCTTTTTACATTCGTACGGGCAAGAAATTACCTACAAGAGTGTCAGAAGTGGTGGTGCATTTCAAACCTAATCATCACCACTTGTTTGCCCATGATAGCGAAATCTCAAACAGCCAAAATGTGTTGGTATTGAGGATTCAGCCCAATGAAGGCATCTTGCTTAAATTTTCAATGAAAATTCCTGGAGCTGGTTTCAACACCGAACAAGTGAACATGGATTTTCATTATGATGACCTTGCCAATGTCTATGTGCCTGAGGCTTACGAAAGGTTGATCTTGGATTGCATGCAAGGAGATGCTACGCTTTACGCACGTGGAGACTCTGCTGAAGCGGCTTGGGAGTTTATTGACCCAATCATCAAAGCTTGGCAAGAAGACGACAGTATTCCAATTTTTGGTTACCCAGGCGGAACATGGGGGCCTGAACATGCTGACGATTTGATTGAAGGGAAAAACATGGTTTGGCGCTACCCTTGTAGCAATCTAACGAACGATGGCAATTATTGTGAATTATAAGGAATGAAGAATCTGATTCAAAGCTCAGCTAAGGAAACCGCACAAGCATTTGCCGAATACTTGTTTAACCAGCAAAAGAATGCCGAAAGATTGACCATTGCCCTTTCGGGTGGATCAACACCAAAGCTACTTTTTGATATTCTGGCAAAAGACTACGCAAAGAAAATTGACTGGAATAAAATTCATTTGTTTTGGGGAGATGAGCGTTGCGTTGCACCCACCGATGACCAGAGCAATTACAAAATGACTTTTGAGCACCTTATTTCCAAAGCAGCGATTCCAGAAAGCAATGTTCACAGAGTGCTAGGCGAAAATGACCCAGAAACAGAAGCAGAACGCTATTCAAATCTACTTCAAACCGAGTTGGAACAAGCCAATGGACTGCCACAATTCGATATGATCATATTAGGATTAGGTGAAGATGGACATACCGCCTCTATTTTTCCTCATCAAATGGAACTGCTAACTTCCAACGCACTATGTGCAGTTGCAACTCATCCAGACTCTGGTCAGCAGCGCATAACGCTTACCGGCAAGGTGATCAACAATGCCAAAGAGGTATGCTTTCTAGTGACTGGTGCGAGTAAAGCTGAGAAGGTAGAGGAAATCATGCATCAAGTGGGCAGATATAAAACCTACCCGGCTTACTATATTCAGCCGACTTCGGATCACCTGTATTGGTTTATGGACGAAGCTGCGATTGTAAAGCTATAGATTCAAGATGATGCGCTTGTTCGTTATTCCGCCTTTCCCTTTTATTTTTTACACACGGCCATAAACGAAAAAACCCCAGCCAAAGCTAGGGTTCATCCTCAATATTGCTAAAAGCTTATTTCACTTTATTCACCACAGCAGTAAATGCTTCTGGGTGGTTCATCGCTAAATCTGCAAGTACCTTACGGTTCAATTCGATGCCTGACTTGCCTAAAGCTCCCATTAACTGAGAATATGACATTCCATGAAGCCTTGCACCTGCATTGATTCTTTGAATCCAAAGTTTTCTAAACTCTCTTTTCTTTGCTTTTCTGTCTCTGTATGCGAATTGAAGACCTTTTTCAATTTGGTTCTTCGCTACTGTCCATACATTCTTTTTTCTACCGAAATAGCCCTTGGCTAATTTCAATATTCTTTTTCTTTTTGCTCTTGACGCTACCGCGTTTACTGATCTTGGCATAGTTCTAATTTTTTTGACCTTTGGTGTCTTGATTTAACTCAAGTGCTTATAACCAAACATCGGGTGAAACAATTTAACCTGTACTTTTTTAAATGTTTAGCATAGCTCTAACGTTCTTCTCATCAGACTTGTGCACTAATGTCATGTCTGTAAGATTACGTTTTTGCTTCGTTTCCTTCTTGGTTAGGATATGGCTTTTGAAAGCGTGCTTTCTTTTGATCTTGCCTGTTCCTGTCAATTTGAAACGCTTTTTAGCTCCTGATTTAGTTTTTGCTTTAGGCATTTTAAATTTATTTAATAAAAACTGGTATTACTTTTTAATTGCTTTAGGAGTCAAGAAAAGGAACATCCTTTTTCCTTCTAGCTTTGGCATTTGTTCCACCTTAGCATATTCCTCTAAAGCTTGGGCAAATTTCAATAATAAAATCTCCCCTCTTTCCTTATAAACAATTGTTCTTCCTCTAAAATGAACATAAGCTTTCACTTTTGATCCTTCTTTTAGGAATCCAACCGCATGGTTAAGTTTAAAGTTGAAATCGTGGTCATCCGTATTTGGACCAAACCTGATTTCTTTGATTACAGTTTTAGAAGCTTTGGCTTTAATTTCCTTTTGCTTCTTTTTCTGATCGTACTTAAACTTAGAGTAATCTACAATCTTACAAACAGGTGGGTCTGCCGTTGGAGAAATCTCTACAAGATCAAGTCCTTGATCTCTAGCCATTTGAAGGGCTTTATCTATTTCATAGACATCCACTTCAACATTCTCGCCAACTACACGAACTTTCGAGGCCATGATTTTCTCGTTGACTTTGTATGGCTCTTCTACCCTACCTCTCGGGGGGTACTTTCTCCTCATTTTTGCGATGTTAACCTCCTTGTTTTGTTAAAAATGTGTGCAAATATCGGTATAATTTTCTAATTATCAATAAGCTCTTCGAAGCAAATTAAATATTAAAGATTAAGCGATTTAGCCTTCTCCTTTACAAAGAAAGCCATAAACTCCTCGATCGACATGCTTCCAAGGTCTCCCTCTCCATGCCTTCTTACCGAGACTTGATTATTCTCTTGTTCTTTGTCTCCTACAATAAGCATTAAAGGAATCTTTTTCACCTCCGCATCACGGATTTTTCTACCGATTTTTTCGTCTCGATTGTCTACAAAACCCGTAATGTCTTCAGATTCTAGATGCTTAAAAACTTGCTGCGCATATTCACCATATTTCTCTGAAATTGGTAGAATGGCTACTTGATCTGGTGTTAACCAAAGTGGAAAGTCACCAGCGCAATGCTCAATTAAAACTGCCACAAACCTTTCCAGTGAGCCAAACGGTGCCCTGTGGATCATTACAGGCCTATGTTTTTGATTGTCAGCGCCAGTATACTCTAGCTCAAATCTTTCTGGCAGGTTATAATCTACCTGAATTGTTCCGAGTTGCCACTTTCTACCCAGCGCATCCTTGACCATAAAATCTAACTTAGGACCATAAAAAGCGGCTTCACCTAATTCAGTTACAGTAATTAAGTTCTTTTCTGCGGCAGCTTCAATAATAGCGGATTCTGCTTTATGCCAAGCCTCATCAGTACCAATGTACTTTTGCTTATTTTCTGGATCGCGCAAAGAAATTTGTGCAGTAAAGTTTTCAAATCCCAAAGATTCAAACACATAAAGCACCAAATCAATTACCTTGATAAATTCTTCTTTTACCTGATCTTCCGTACAGAAAATATGTGCGTCATCTTGGGTAAAGCCCCTTACGCGGGTCAACCCATGCAGCTCACCACTTTGCTCGTAGCGATAAACCGTGCCAAACTCAGCCAAACGAACTGGCAATTCTTTGTACGATCTTGGTCTCGACTTGTAAATCTCGCAATGGTGAGGACAGTTCATTGGTTTTAGCAAAAACTCCTCTCCTTCATTAGGCGTCTTGATCGGCTGAAACGAGTCAGCTCCATATTTTTCATAATGACCTGAGGTAATATACAAGTTCTTATGCCCAATATGAGGTGTCACCACGGGATCGTAACCTGCTTTTACCTGCGCTTTCCTCATGAAGGTCTCCAGGCGTTCTCTCAATTTGGCTCCTTTAGGTAACCATAGCGGTAGGCCCAAACCTACTTTCTGAGAAAAAGTGAACAGCTCTAATTCTTGACCAAGTTTTCTGTGGTCGCGCTTTTTAGCCTCCTCCAACAAATGGAGGTACTCTGCTAATTCTTTTTGTTTAGGGAAGGTAATACCATACAAGCGAGTAAGCTGCTTGTTCTTTTCATCCCCTCTCCAATAGGCACCAGCAACACTCAAAACCTTGGCGGCTTTTATAAAACCAGTATTAGGGATGTGCGGGCCTCTACACAAATCCGTAAAATTGCCTTGCTGATAAAACGTGATTGAGCCATCGGCCAATCCTTCGATCAGGTCTAACTTATACTCATCACCTTTTTTGGTGAAATAGTCAATTGCATCGCTTTTGGATACTTCTGTTCTGATGTATTCGTTCTTCTCTCTGGCTAAATCCAGCATTTTCGCCTCGATCTTCGCCATTTGAGTTTGGTCGAAAACTACGTCATCACCAAAATCAACATCATAGTAAAAACCATTGTCGATCGCTGGGCCAATACCGAATTTTGTACCTGGGTATAGAGATTCTAAGGCCTCGGCCATCAAATGGGCCGATGAATGCCAAAAAGTGGCCTTGCCTTCGTCATCATTCCATGTTAAAAGTTTGATTGAAGCATCTTCATTAATTGGTCTATTGGCATCTCTGACTTCACCGTTAATTTCGGCAACCAATACGTTTCTTGCTAATCCTTCGCTAATACTTAAGGCCACATCCATGGCCGAACTTCCTTTTGAAAATTCTTTAACTGAACCATCAGGAAGGGTGATTTTGATACTTTCGCTACTCATAATTTTGTTCACCAAATGCTACAAACCATTTGGATTTGATTCATGATTATTTGAATGCGCAAAGATGCAATAATATTTAAGAGAATTAATTCAAAAACACTTGAAACACTAAAAAAATCGAGTTTTTCAAAATGAATAGACGGCTTATAAAGACAAATTAAAGCTCACTTTGATTTGACGCTGGGTTACATCTGGATTATCCAAATAGGTAAGTCTCTGGAAGAAATCCACTCTGAATACCTTGAATATATTTTCTACTCCAATACCAACTTCGCTAAAAGGTTTGTTAGGATCTAAAGTGAGGAAATCCACGTTAGGCTGACTCGCCAGCGTTTTGTCGCTTACCTGGCCATAAAGTAAGTTACCACTGGCCACTAGCCTCCATTTCAACTTTTTTAATAAAGGAATTCGGTTCAAGATAAAGCCCTCGAAAAAATGCTGATAACGAAGTGATGCGTAAGATTGACTTACAAACTCATAAAAATTCATGGTATTAAAAGCAAAGCTGGCATAAATGGGCTGTTCATTGCCTATATGAGCGGTCAGCAAAGGATAGGGAACTGGATCGAATACCCTACTCGCAGTGATTTGATAAAATGAAACTCCAAAAACCCCCACTTTCAATCTTTGTGAAATGCCAACATCCAACTTGTTAAAGTTGAAATCACCACCCAAAGGCCCTTTAAAACCTCTTGTATAAGCCACCACAAAAGTCGGCCATCTTAAAGTACCTAAGCTGATTCTGCTATTATCGTTGATGATAAAGGTTTCGTCCTTGGCATATTTCAGTTTCAGGGTTGCTTCCGAAGTAGTATAATTCGAGGCCTCTGGCGACAAGGCATTTTCGGGTTGCGTGAAATAGCTGAAGCCATCGAAAAGTGGAGAAAAATCTTGATTCTTAAGCCTTAAACTAAAAGAGAAAGGTTTAGAAACTTGAGAAGTAAAATCTACTTGAATTCTTTCATAGGCAAAAGGCCTGATCAGATTGCCTAATTGGGTCAGCGCCACAAAGGCATTGGCATTATCAATATCGGTAATCCCATCGGGCTGAAGCCCGAGTTGATCAATGTCCTTTCGATAATTGATAGAAAAGGTCGTCCATTTTTTCCGTGAAATGATATGGGTAACGCCAAGTCCATATTTGAACTCCTTATCTTTGAACCCATAGGCCAAATAGCCATTGAACTGCCATTTTAAGCTAAAATTTTCGTTGGTCCTTCCTCCCACTCGGGTCCTGAACCCCTCTATATTATTGGCAGAAACTAAAAATGGCCAAGGCCCCAAGTCAAACTTTCCAACTTCAACATAGCCTCTTGCAAAGGTTTTCAATAGTTCTGTCCAGGTTTTAACGATTGGGATTTGCTTAAGCGAATCGATCATAGCGATTACACTGATTTCAGTTCTAGACAATGAATCGTGACGATTAGCTACCCAAAAAGCATCATCAGAGATACGGGCGTCTTCTTCTAACTCAATGGTTCTTTCAAAAAACTTATTTGGTTTCGGCTCGGTCAGCGTTATGTTTTTGTTGGAAGTATAAAATTTGGCTAAAAACCCTGCCGATTTCTTGGTGATTTCAGAAGCATCGATCAACACCCGTGATTTAACAGGTATCCAAGCCCCGTTTTCCATGCGTTGTAATTCTTGCTGAATCTTGATTTTCTCGATAAAATTGAGGTTTGCTGTGGGCTGCATGGTGGCATCCATTCGCTTGATTCCATAATCATCTTTTGCCACCCACATGGTACCAATAAAGGCCAACTCCTGATTGTTTTTTGGCTTAAAATCAAGGATGTAGCAATACTCACCGTCCACAAAGGCACTGTCCTTCAATTCGTAATCATAGACTACCCTCCATCCATCACCTATTGGGGAGGCAAATTCCTTGTCTACAATGTTCATCCTGTTTTGGTAGAAGTTGTATTCTTGAAAAGAGGAGCCTATGATTTGAGAAATGAGTGAACCATCTTCAATGCCAATACCTGTAATTTTCGTCTTAATTATTTGCTCCTTTTGTAGTCTAGGATTGCTTCTGAAATAAAACTTAGAAAGTGATTCTGAGATAAAAAGCGGCAGGATTGGTTTCCCATCTTCTCCTGCAATCTGATCTATACTATCAAGTACAGCAGAAATCTTTTGCATGTACTTTTTCTCCCTGAATTCATCGGTAATGTTGTCTACATCAATTTCGATTTTATTGTAGGAATCGTACTCATAGGCATCAATTCTTCGCTTGTCGTTCTTATTCTTATTGTAAATAATCGCCCTCATGATGGGAAAGGCTGGGTTCTCGGTACGGCCTGAGGTCACCACAAAGTCGGCTAGACTCGTTGCCTCTGGCTGTAATTGCACATTCATCACCTGAGTAATCCCTTTTTGGTAAACTCTCTTTTTAGTTTCGTAACCTATATAGGAGAAAATGATAGTATCAGAGGCAGCCTCACCTCTGATTTCGTAGTTGCCATCAAAATCAGTTGGAGTACCTACATTACTCCCTTGAATAACCACATTCGCAAAAGGTACGGGATCGCCCGATTCTGCATCGGTAACTTTTCCTCGAATGATTGTTTGTTGACCAACTGCCAAAACTGACGACCATCCAAGTATCAGCAGGGTAATGAGATGTTTTGATTTCAAGTTTTTGTATTTGTGAGATGATTAAGCTAGAACGACCTTAGCACAAAAAAGTATACCGCCTTTTCTATTTCGCTATCAACCAATGTCGGCTATAGAACGTTCCTTTAAGTATGTTTTAATATGTATATCAGATCTTTTTACGATTCTTTGGTACCATTCAAATTTCAATTCCTGCTGTTCTTCTTGCGTCAATTGCCAGTCGATATCGCTCTGCTTGAGCCTTCGCACCAAATCCATTAAGATCAAGGCTACGCTAACAGAAACATTGAAGGACTCCGTAAATCCATACATTGGAATGTGCACCAATTCATCGGCTTCTTGCTTGGCGAATTCCGAAATCCCCTCATGTTCTGCTCCAAACACAATTGCCGTCTTTTGCGAAATATCCAACTCGTGTATAGATGCAGATTTGGGGTCTGGGGTTGTAGCTACAATGCGATAATTTTTCTGCCTCAGCTCTTGAAAGCATTTGATTGTGCTTCCTTCGGCCCTTTCGTACTTATGCAGGCTTACCCAATTTGAGGCACCTCGAACAATGTTAGGATTAAGTTGATAATCATGGAGCTTTTGGGTAATGTACAAATCCTGAAGACCAAAGCAATCAATGGTCCTTAACACAGCACTGGCATTGTGGGGATGATAAACATCTTCAAGCACAACGGCAAAATGTCTTGTACGCTCTGCAAGTACCTTTTTGATTAACTGAACTTTGTTTTCAGTTACAAATTCCTCTAATAGATCGATCAATTCAGGCTGCAAAGCGGTGTTTTTAAAAAGCAAAAGTATAAAAAAGAAAGCTGCTGAATGAAAGTCAGCAGCTTATATCGTTCAATCGTATGCTTGACAACCAAATGTTTAAAACAGCTCGATGGTATCTCCAATATTATAGCCACCTTCTTTGTCCTTCCCATTGGTTGGCGGTTCAGTTTTTGGTGGTGCAACTGGCTTTGGCTGGGCTACAGGTTCAGGTGGCGCTACTGGAATTGACCTTTCAGGCTCAACCTCTTCTATTTCAACTGCTTGGATCGCTTCTTCACTACTGGTTTCTTCAGCGGCTATGGTTGCTTCCTGAATGTCTTCCATTGCATCAGCCTCTGCTTTCTTATCACTGCTACCATTCAAAAGGGTAACCTTTTTCACGGCATGTGGTGTAAGCTTATTCCCCATTGCCTTCCAGCCCTTTATGTCAATGAGCATGTCTAAATCTACCGACATGGTTTTTCGCTCTTTCACCCCTTTGATCATGTAGGTGACCTCTACCTGAGGTTGTGGCACCGTAGTGGCCAAAACTAATTTGGCTCCTTTTTGCTCGCTGATGAAAACAAATTTCTTATCCAGGGTACTTGTTTCAATTTGGAATCTCTTCACCAAATGCAATTGTGCCTCTGGATCGAAATGTATGACTGAAATGACCGCATTAGGATTGAACTTCTCAATCAAATGAATTTTGTCGGTTTCATATCGGTTGGTCAGTTCAAAACTGGTGATTTCATATTCGCCAGAATCGAAGATGACCAGTATCTTGTCTTCACTTTGAAAGTTGCCTAAAAGCCTTCCTCTATCATCGCGATTAAGTCGGCCAACAGCATCGTCATACCAAATATTAACACCCCCCAAAGTAGATTTCCCCTCCATTTTGAGCTGAATCTTCCTGACAGGATAACGGGTAGCAATGTTTCCTCCGGCACTTCTTCCTTTGATTTCAATGTCGGAAAAGTCAAAATCAAAGACCTTTACCCTGGCTTTGGCTCCTGAGGTAAGGAAAATGGTGACCAACTCGGCTTCGCCATTTGGATTGGCGGTAAAGTAAAGCACTTTAGAGCCTCGTTCTCCTTTGGTCAAATCGTACTCTTTGTCGCGGGTTACGCCCAAAACTTGGAAACGCTTGACCATACTTCGGCCTGATTTTCCATCGAGGTAAATCATATTATAGACCATTCGTTCATCATTCTTGTTGAAAACGCCTACATGAATGATGTCTTTGCCCACAAAAATTTTCTCAGAAATCCGAACGACCTGAAAAACGCCATCTCGCCTGAAAACAATTACATCATCTATATCAGAACAGTCACAAACGAACTCATCTTTTTTCATGCCATAACCAATGAAACCTTCGGCACGATTGACATAGAGCTTTGCGTTATTGGCTGCTACCACCGTAGCGGTAATGTTTTCGAAAGACTTTATTTCGGTTTTGCGCTCACGGCCTTTGCCATATTTATCCAAAAGCTTTTGGTAATATGCTATGGCATACTCTACCAAATTGGCCAAATGATGCTCTACCTCTGCAAGCTCTTCTTCCAGCTTGCGCATAAGTTCATCGGCCTTAAAAGTGTCGAACTTAGAAATTCGCTTGATTTTAATTTCGGTCAAACGGAGAATATCGTCATGTGTGATTTCTCTGTAAAACTGAGGTTTGAAGGGATCCAAACCACGATCGATGGTTTCAATTACGGCTTCCCAAGTTTCACATTCTTCGATATCACGGTAAATCCTGTTTTCGATGAAAATCTTTTCTAGCGAAGAGAAGAGTAGTTTTTCGAGTAATTCGGCTTTTCTAATCTCTAACTCTCTTCTCAGCAATACCACCGTTTGGTCCGTACAAATCCTGAGGATTTCGTTGACGGTGATGAAGTGAGGCTTGTCGTCTATAATCACACAGGCGTTTGGCGAAATACTTACTTCGCAATCTGTGAAAGCATAAAGGGCATCAATGGTAATATTGGGCGATTGGCCTGGTGCCAATTCGATGTAGATTTCGACATGCTCGGCAGTGTTATCCACCACCTTTTTGATTTTTATTTTGCCCTTGTCATTCGCCTTAATGATTGAATCTATGACAGTGGTAGTCGTAGTTCCAAAAGGGATGTCTTTGATGATAAGGCTCTTTTTGTCCTCCTCTTCGATTTTAGCCCTTACCTTAATTCTTCCTCCACGCAAACCTTCGTTATATTCTTCAAAATCTGCCATTCCCCCTGTCGGGAAGTCAGGGTACACTTTTACTTTTTTGCCTTGAAGGATTTTTATCGATCCTTGAATAAGCTCAATGAAATTGTGAGGCAATATTTTAGTAGATAAACCAACGGCAATCCCCTCTACTCCCTGGGCCAAAAGCAAAGGAAATTTTACAGGCAGGGTAACGGGTTCCTTCTTTCGTCCATCATAAGACAATTGCCAATCAGTGGTCTGAGGATTAAAAACAACTTCTAAAGCGAACTTGGAAAGCCGAGCTTCAATATATCGAGCGGCTGCCGCACTATCACCCGTACGAATATCGCCCCAGTTCCCTTGGGTTTCAATTAGCAAATCCTTTTGGCCGATATTGACAATGGCATCTCCTATTGAGGCATCTCCATGTGGGTGATACTGCATGGTTTGGCCTATGACGTTCGCTACTTTGTTAAAGCGGCCATCGTCCATTTCTTTCATGGCATGGAGAATCCTGCGTTGCACAGGTTTAAATCCGTCCTGTATGGCTGGCACCGCCCTTTCTAAAATTACATAAGACGCATAATCCAGGAACCAATCTTCGTACATGCCCGCTACAGGCCTTACTTCTTGTAGTTCTCTATCTTCTCCGTTACTTAAATTTTCACTCATAAATCGTCTGTATCAGAATTATTAGAATCCTAGAATTTTCAGGATTACTAATTGCCCAACTTTCATTTCTGATCTTGGTATTTTGGGTTAAACATTAATTTGTATTCCATACTTTTGCTTCCAAAGTTGATTAATAAACCCTTTGGAAAATCATAGGCAACCGTGTAGTTTTTGGCTTGGGCTAAATGAGCGTCTTCTAATTTAACCACTGCTTTCAGTTCCACCACTACTTTATCTTCAACAATAAAATCAGCCCTTCGCTTTCCAACTTCAATGCTGTCATAATACACGGTTTGAGATTGTTCTCTTTGGTAATTTAAATTTGCCCTTGCTAATTCTATCGCTAAGCATCGTTGATAGATTACCTCCTGAAAGCCTGGCCCCATTGTATTGTGCACTTTCATAGCACAGCCTATTATTGCATATGTTAATTCATCCTTTTCCATTCTGGCATTAAAACATTCTTTAATTCTGCTCCAGACAATTAAATTTCAGTGGTTATAAGGTCCTTTTCTACTTTTAGGCGGTCAATGATGAAGATTTGGCGATCGGGAGTATTCTTGCCCATATAGAATTTCAATAGTTCTTCAATGCTAGTGTCTTTTTTCAAAATGATGGGTTCTAAACGCATGTCTTCATTGATAAAACCTTTGAACTCATCAGGCGAAATTTCCCCTAATCCTTTGAAACGTGTGATTTCTGGCTTGCTGCCCAATTTCTCCACTGCACGCTGTTTTTCTTCTTCACTATAGCAATAGATCGTTTCTTTCTTATTTCTTACCCTAAAAAGTGGCGTTTCCAAAATATACACATGACCTCTTCTTACCAAGTCTGGAAAAAACTGAAGAAAGTAGGTAAGCAGCAAAAGTCGAATATGCATGCCATCAACATCGGCATCGGTAGCGATAACGATTTTATCGTATCGCAATCCTTCTAAGCCATCTTCAATATTGAGGGCATGTTGAAGCAGATTGAATTCCTCATTCTCGTAAACCACTTTTTTAGAATAGCCATAACAGTTGAGTGGTTTTCCTCTCAAACTAAAAACAGCCTGAGTTTGAACGTTTCTTGATTTGGTGATTGAACCACTAGCAGAGTCCCCTTCTGTGATGAACAGCGTAGAGGCATTTCTTAAGTCTTCGTCTCCCTTTTTATCATCGAGGTGAATTCTGCAATCCCTCAGTTTCTTATTGTGAAGGTTCGCCTTTTTGGCCCTCTCATTGGCCAGTTTTTTAATGCCAGCAATTTCCTTTCGCTCCCGCTCCGATTGTAAAATTCGCTTGAGTAGCGAATTCGCAGTATCTGGATTCTTGTGAAGAAAATCATCCAATGCCTTCTTTACGAAATCATTGACAAAGGTTCTCATGGTCGGGCCATCTGGGCCTACGTTTTGAGAACCTAATTTCGTTTTAGTCTGCGATTCGAAGACTGGTTCCTGCACGCGAACGGCTATGGCGCCTACTATTGACCCTCGAACATCCGAAGCCTCAAAATTCTTATTATAGAATTCCCGAATCGTTTTCACTAAAGCCTCTCTAAAAGCAGCTTGGTGTGTTCCACCTTGGGTTGTATACTGACCATTGACAAAAGAATAGTAGTCTTCGCCATATTGATTGGTGTGCGACATGGCAATTTCAATGTCCTCGCCTTTCAGATGTATGATAGGATAGCGCAGACTATCTTCTGTAGTTTTTCTTGACAGCAGGTCATGAAGTCCCTTTTCGGAATGATAGCGAGTCCCATTAAAATTGATGGTTAATCCAGCATTCAAGAAACAGTAATTCCAAATTAAGTCGTCAAGGTATTCAGGTATGAAATGGTAATTTTTGAAAATCGTATCGTCAGGTCTGAAGGTGATGAGCGTACCGTTTCTTCCACTGGTAGTGGTTTCCTGCTCGTCATTGGTGATTTCGCCACGGGCAAATTCCGCCAACTTCGTTTTCCCATCCCTGTAAGATTGCACCCTGAAAAAGGAAGATAAGGCGTTTACTGCCTTTGTACCTACCCCATTTAGTCCTACAGACTTTTGGAAAGCACCGCTATCGTATTTACCTCCTGTGTTGATCTTCGAAACGCAGTCTACAACTTTCCCCAAAGGGATGCCGCGACCATAGTCTCTTACTTCGACTTTCAGTTCCGACACTTTCACATCGATGGTCTTACCAAAACCCATCATGTGTTCATCGATACTGTTGTCTATAACTTCTTTTACTAAAACATAGATACCGTCATCTTGGGCCGACCCATCGCCCAATTTCCCAATGTACATTCCGGGTCTTAATCTGATATGTTCCTTCCAATCTAGTGACCGAATACTGTCTTCGGTGTAGTTCGATACTTCATTCGCCATTCAAAAAACTCCAAAAAAGATGATGTAGAAATTTGGTACAGTAAGTACCAATTAAGTCGGAAGTTAAAATATTAAATCTAAAAATGCACTATTGACTTTGCCCTATAAAAGGCTAAAATCAGCCCATTTAAATCATCTATTGCAGGCTCAAGGCTTCATAACCACTGACAGTCAAGCCCTAAGCAAACCAACCAAATTACGATGGCCGATTTTAGATTTTAACCAATTGAAATTTGTGCCGTGTGTCTACCGGTTTTTAATTCCGCTTAGCGGAAACGATCTTCACCAAGTAGAAAAACCAGAAAATCAACAAGATGGGTCCCACATAAATGTAGAAACTCAGGATATTCATTTTGAGCTCATTCATATTCATAAAACCTAGGAAGAATACGAAGGTAGTGAACATGATATTCAAGATACTTGCAAAGCCCTTTACCCAAGTAATCACATCCAATTTCAAAGATCGATTTCTTATGCCTTGCCCATCTTCTGTAGTCTTGATTTTCTTTAGCGTGCTGATGAAGAATACACAAATAATGTTGGTGATCAAAAAAATACCAACACTGGCAAAAAAGAAGGTGTTCTTGTCAATGATTTCCAGAGCACTTCCATCGCCATCAAAACGATAAGTGACATCGGCCGCCATGGACGCATAAGCCCAAATGAGAGCTCCTAAAAAAATGAGATAGCTTGCAGTGCGTATAAATCCAACCAGTTTGTCCATTCCTTTTTTAATTTGGGGCGAAGATAAGCATTGTGATCAATTTGAAGCAGCCAAATCTTATTTCCAGGTAGTTTATCAAATCGACCATTAAAATTTTGTTGTATTGAAACCTCACGAATAATCGATATGTTCAAAGGCTAAACAAAACCCATGGCCATGAACAACTCCATCATTTCCGTACATCCGCTTAATTTTCCCTGGCAAACAAGTGATCCTTTTCTATTCTGTGCTTTTCATAAGGACAATTATCCTGAAGGAAATGGCGAATTAGGGCCTAATGCCAAACTCAAAGGCAGAAACTTAGGGGCTGATTTTGCAGGAAAGGACGGTTGGAGCATGTATCACGGTCAAACTGTACCCGGATTTCCCGCTCATCCGCATCGCGGTTTCGAAACTGTTACAATTGCCGAAAAAGGTTTGGTGGATCATTCTGACTCACTTGGTGCCGCTGGGCGTTTTGGCAATGGCGATGTACAGTGGATGACGGCTGGCAAAGGAGTTCAACACTCAGAAATGTTCCCTTTATTGAACGAGAATGGCCCTAATCCATTAGTGCTTTTTCAGATTTGGCTTAACCTACCGAGTAAAAGTAAAATGGTGGAGCCCCATTTTGCCATGCTGTGGTCAGATGAAATTCAAACTGTAGAGCATCGAGATTCTGAAGGCTATATGACTCGCGTAAAGGTAATTACTGGCAAATTAAATGGAGTACAAGCGCCTGCACCAGCGCCAGATTCTTGGGCAGCAGACCCCCATAATGAAGTGGCCATTTGGACAATAGAAATTGAACCTGAAGCTACCTGGCAAATGCCTGCTGCCTCGAAAGGAGTAAACCGTAGTTTATACCTCTATGAAGGAAGCAAATTAATGATTGACAATCAACCAATTATGGTCAATTCAGTGATTGAATTAAAGGATCACGAAATCACCACCCTTAAAAATGGAGACACCAAAGCTAAACTTCTTTTTTTACAGGGAAGACCCATTAACGAGCCTGTAGCTCAGTACGGGCCATTTGTAATGAATACCAATATGGAGATTCAACAAGCCATGAGAGAATTCCAACAAACACAATTTGGAGGTTGGCCTTGGGGAGCATATGACCACACGCATGGCAAAGACAAAGGAAGATTTGCGCTACATGCAGATGGCAGAAAAGAGGCTAAAGATTAGGGATTTTGGGAAGATCAAACGTCCCAATCCCTTTTATGAGAGCTAACTTTGTTGTTAGGGAAAATCTTCGGAGAAACGATCGCCAAAACAAAAAGGAATAGAATAAAACCGAGCATTAACATAGTCTATAAATTTTGGACGCAAATTGGTCAATTCTTCTTTATCAGGAAAGCAGAAATTGAGATAATTCTGAAAAATCAATCAAGCCAGATCGGCAAGCAATCCGAATCAAAATAGAGCCTACAACAAGGGCCACCATTTTGGTGACCCTTGTTGCGATGTATGAAATGTATGTTTTCGATTAGGCGAATTGAAGGTTGAAGACCTTGGAATTCTCTCTAAAGGTAGCTGTGTTATATTTTAGATGATCGCGCTTTCTGTTATGCTTTCGTTAACCCAAAATGAAATTGACTGTGATCTTCAAAAAAATAAGATTCGAACATTTTGCTCAGCTTGATTAACTTTGCGCCATGTTTGAAAACGCAAGTTTTGTTGTAAGCAACACAGATTACCTCTTATGCCCTCCTGCCGATAAGTCGGAGTTTGCATTTATTGGTAGATCAAATGTTGGAAAATCATCATTGATCAATATGCTTACCAAGAAAAAAAACTTGGCAAAGACTTCTGGCCGACCAGGTAAAACCCAGCTGATCAATCATTTTTTGATCGATGAGTCTTGGTACTTGGTCGATTTACCAGGTTATGGCTATGCTCAAACGAGTAAGAAAAATCGAGCAGCTTGGGGACAAATGATTGAAGATTACCTGGTTGGTCGTGAAAATCTACAGCTAGTGTTCGTACTGATTGACAGTCGTTTGGAACCTCAGAAAATAGATTTAGAGTTCATCAACTGGCTTGGTGCTTCGGGAATTCCTTTTGCGCTCATTTTTACAAAAGCCGACAAACAATCCACCAACAAAACGCAGCAAAACATTGCCCGATTTAAAAAAGCACTTAAGGAAACTTGGGAGGATTTGCCGACAATATTCAGTAGCTCGGCAGAAACTGGAGCTGGAAGAGATGAGTTAAGCGAGTACATCGAAGTGATTCTAAATAATTAATTCAATTTTCTTTCGCCATTACCTCAGGGTAAGTTTACTTTGAGGCATTATATACAAAAAGACACTATGAAGTTTGAAGAAATTGCCGCTGTATCTGGAAAAGGTGGTTTGTTTAGAATTGCTAAACCAGGAAGATCAGGCATTATTTTAGAATCATTGGATTCGCAAAAAAAGAAAGTGGTCGTGGGAGCCGACTCTCAAGTATCTGTTCTTAGCGAAATCTCCATCTACACCAACACCGAAGAAGGCGCTACTCCCCTTGCCGATGTGATGCGTAAAATTCATGCTGAATTCGATGGGGACACAGGTTTGAACAAGAATTCTGCCTCTGATGAACTTCAATCATTTATGGAACACATCCTTCCTGATTTTGATCAAAGCCGTGTTTATACTTCGGACATCAAGAAACTAGTCACTTGGTACAACGTTTTAGCCAAGGATTATCCAGAGGTATTTGCCGAAGAGGAAGCTACTTCCGAAGAAAAAGAGAAATAATCAATGCCGGTGAAAGCCGGCTTTTTTATGGAACAGAAAGATATTTTAACAAGCCTAAGCCTGATCCAAAAGGATTTTCAGCTCAATTCAAACCACTGGAAGATTGCCGAAGAAGAAATCAATGCTGAAAAGGCCTTTTCTTTACTCTATAAACTTGTTGAGCATTTGCTCAGCCATGATTTCAATAGATTGATCAATTCGCTTTATCGGATCGATGTATCTGAAGAGAAATTAAAAGCTGCTTTGGCCATTTCGTCTAATCCCGCCCAAACCATATCTGAAATGATTTGGGAACGCGAACTTCAGAAAGTGGAATTCAGAAAACGTTACGCTCAGTCTTAAGCCTTCGAAGCTTCTTTTACCATTTTCTTGCTGCCCACGAAAAATGGAACACGCTGATGCAGAGACGTAGGTTCAATGTCCAAAATTCGTTGCTTACCATCCGTAGCCATACCTCCAGCTTGTTCAGCAATCATCGCCAAACAGTTGCATTCGTACATTAACCTGAGTTTACCATTTGGAGCTTTTTCCGTAGGGGGATAAATATAGATGCCGCCCTTAAGCATATTTCTGTGGAAATCAGCCACTAAAGAACCAATGTAACGGGCCGAATAACCTCTATCCTTACACTTGTCTATATAGTCCTTTACTTCCTGCGGGAAGGTTTTAGAAGCCCCTTCGTTTACAGAGTAAATTGTACCATCATTTGGCATTTTCATATTCTGGTGAGAAAGAATATACTCACCCAAGGAAGGTTCATAAGTAAAACCATTTACTCCTGCACCTGTGGTGTACACAAACATGGTTGAAGAACCATAAAGAATATAACCAGCCGCCACTTGATCACTCCCTTTCTGGAGTACATCTTCCATTTGCACTGGGCCACCTTGAGGCGAAAGCCTTCGGTAAATGGAGAAAATTGTACCGATAGAAACGTTGACGTCAATATTTGAAGAACCATCCAATGGGTCGATTGCGATAATGTATTTGGCCCTTGGATTATTCAAATCCATGATGTCTTCTTCTTCTTCGGATATTATAGCGGCCACTTCTCCCCCTTTTTGCAATGCTCTTGAGAATCGAATATTGGCAGCCACATCGAGGTTTTGTTGGGCCTCACCTTGCACATTATCAGCACCATAAGCTCCCGTGATGCCTGCCAAACCAGCGCGGTTAATTTCAC
This sequence comes from Cytophagales bacterium CG12_big_fil_rev_8_21_14_0_65_40_12, assembly GCA_002786855.1. Classification (GTDB taxonomy): domain Bacteria; phylum Bacteroidota; class Bacteroidia; order Cytophagales; family Cyclobacteriaceae; genus Roseivirga. The sequence continues at coordinate 45,837 of PCUU01000056.1, read as the reverse complement.
GATTCACCACTTTTCCAGCATAAGCCAAATCGCGGATCAGTTGGGAAAGTTCGCCCGATGCATAGGCAAATGCCTCTTGGTTCCTCATGATAAACCTGTCCAAATTTGACCCAACAGGAAGCGCGATTCTAGAATTTTCAGCTTTTGCCATGCAATACAATAATTTTAATCTCCGAAAACGTTGATAACTTGCAGCGAAATTAAGAAAAATAACTAACGACCTTTGAAAGTATTTAAGTTTGGTGGCGCCTCTGTGAAAGATGCCGACTCGGTTAAAAACATGGCTTCCATAATTGAAGCCCATAATGCTGACCAACTCATGGTGATTGTTTCGGCCATGGGCAAAATGACAAATGCATTTGAGGCAGTCCTTCAGCGACTGATAGATGAAGAGGATTACATTTCTTCGTTGCAAACCATTAAGGATTTTCACGCAAAGATTATCGCTGATTTAGGCCTAAAGGGAAATCAGCAGTTGAACCAAGAAATTCAGCAAGATTTTGAAAATCTAAGCCATGAACTTGAACGATTCAGCTCTTCGTTAGGCTATGATTATTTGTATGATCAAACCGTCTCTTTTGGTGAAATCCTGTCCACAAGGATTGTGAGTGCCTATTTGAACACCCGCCAAATTAAAACTACTTGGTTAGACGCCAGAAAGTTGGTGAAAACCGATAACATCCACAGGCAAGCCAAAGTAGATTGGGGCGCGACTCAAAATATCATCCGATCGCAGGTGGCCCAGCACAAGGAAACTAAAATTTTATTGACGCAAGGCTTTATTGGTTCCAATGCCAAATTCAATACCACAACACTGGGCAGAGAGGGCTCAGATTTTAGTGCAGCCATTTTTGCCACCTCTTTAGGGGCAGAATCTGTGACCATTTGGAAAGATGTACCGGGTGTACTGAATGCAGATCCAAAAAAATTCTCGGACACCGTTCTCTTCGATCAGCTGCCTTACAAAGAAGCCGCTGAAATGACCTATTATGGGGCTACGGTAATTCACCCAAAAACCATTAAACCCTTAGCGCAAAAAGGAATTCCACTTTATGTGAAGTCTTTCGAAAATCCCGATGCCAACGGTACTTTGATCAACGAATGTGTGATTCCAAACTTAGCGCCTGCCATCATTCACAAAGACAAGCAAACCGTTATTTCTTTCAAAATAAGTGACTTTTCTTTCATCAATGAGCAGCATATTCACTTGATTTTTGAACACATCAATCGCAATCATTTGACGATCAATCTCATGCAAAATTCAGCGATTTCGTTCACGATTTGTATGGATGATAACCCTGTGAAAAGAGAGCAGTTGAGGATGGCACTAAAAGAAGATTTCTTGATTTATTATAATGAAGGTCTCGAAATGATCACCATTAAAAATTATAATCAAGCCACCATAGAGGCATTAATGAAGGATAAGCAAATCATTATTGAGCAGCGCAGCAGAAACAACTTTCAGATGGTGTATAAGGTCTAAAGGGATTTCCAAAGTTTATTGGGTGGAAGCACAAAAATCCAAAACCTCAAAAAGGCAGCATCTTTTACATTGAATTCTTGAATAGCATTAGCTATTCTTGAGCCGTGTTCGACAAGACCGTAATTGACATTATGGATAAAACCAGTGTCCACGCCAAACCATAGCCAATCGTGAATTTCCTTTTCTACTCTGAATTTAAAGTAAACGTCTGCTCGAATCAGGGCCATGTCGCCCAAATTATTCTCCAAGGGGTCGGTGACATTAAATCGCCAATTCACAAATTCGGTTTCAGCAATAAAATAGGTCTTGGGGTTTAAATGATAGCGATAGCCTACTTTGCTGGGTAGAAAAACCTCGAACAAAGATTTATTACTGAGCTGTTTCTTGTAGCTAAAAGTTGGGTAAATATTCCAAACACCAAGCGCATAATTAATCACTCCTCCAAAACCAATATTAGTTTTAGCATTAAGCGCTTTCATATAATTTCCATTCACCAAATAGCGCCCTGAGTTACCATTAAGCTCCCATCTGTCGCTGGCCAATTCAGTCTGAAGCGCAAAGGTTAAAACTCTGTCCTGGACACTTTTGTCTTGATAAAATAAGGTCAAGCCTGTGTTTCTTAATTCATGTGAGTTGAGGTAGTTGAACAGGTCGTTCTGGCTGTTTTCGGTAGTATAATATTGTTGATCGAATTTTAATTGAACTGCAAATGTGGTTTTATCATTTAAAATTACTGGTACACCAAATCTCATCTTCAAGGCCATGTCTTGCTTGACACGGGTGAGATTATTCATGTTTTGAGAAGGTTTTGGCGTGGCATTGTAGCCAGAATGAGATTCCAGGCTTAACTCTACAAGCTTAGGCCGATACTCCAGGGTATCTTGTGCAATGCATTCACCTACGAATGCCAAGAAAAGAAAGATAAAGAATATTCTCATTGATGAACCGGTCTATTTCTTGCAGAAATGACCAGTTTCTGCCTTTTGCGACCTCAAAGTAAAGTAAAAGAAACGTAATTTCATTACCGTTCAGATCGTTTGACCACTCTTCAAAAACACACACAAACCCAATTTTTCTATTCTTATATTCAAGCTTTAGACAAATCAACCAAAACAAATGAAAAAAACCATCCTCTTTGCAGTAGTCTTATTGGCCTATTTTGCCAATGCTGCAATTGCCCAAGTATCATCTTCTACCTATTCAGATCTAAGTTTGCGCCATATTGGCCCAGCCAACATGAGTGGGCGGGTGGTCGATTTGGCGGTTAAGGAATCGGACCCTTTTACCTTTTATGTAGCAACGGCCACTGGAGGTGTATGGGAAACCAGCAACAATGGCGTGACCTGGAAACCCATTTTCGAAAATGAAGCCACTCATTCTGTTGGCGCTATCGCACTCCATCAAAAATATCCGAATATCCTTTGGGTAGGTACTGGTGAGCGGGCCAATCGCCAAAGTTCGAGCTGGGGCGATGGCGTATACAAATCGTCTGATGGAGGAAAATCTTGGAAAAATATGGGGCTGAAAGATTCTCATCACATTGGCAGAATCGCGCTTCACCCTAACGACAGTAACACCGTGTACATAGCCGCCATGGGACATCTCTGGGGGGCGAATAACGAAAGAGGATTGTACAAGACAACAAATGGGGGTAAAAATTGGGAAAGAATCCTCTTTGTTAATGATGACACTGGAGTGGTGGATGTGGCCTTGGACCCCTCTGACCCCAATACCATTTTTGCCGCTACTTATCAGCGCAGAAGAACCCCTTATGGATTTGATGGTGGTGGGCCAGGTTCTGGTTTGCACAAATCAACCGATGGAGGTAAAACTTGGAAAGAGCTTAAAACTGGTTTGCCAGAAGGCGACTATGGACGAATTGGTATTACCATTTTTCCAAAAAACCCAAAAATAATGTATGCTTCTGTTGAGCAAGGTTTTCAGTACAATGCCTCCACAGCCTACAATGAGCGAAGAGCTGGGCTCTATCGTTCAGACGACAAAGGTGAATCTTGGACTTTCATGAGCGATTGGAACCCAAGACCCATGTACGCCAGCCAGCCGCTAGTCGACCCGAATAATGACAAAAGGGTATATATGCAAAATCAATTTAGCGTTTCTGAAGACAGTGGAAAGACCTTTCGCGCTCCGCGCCAAAGTCTTCATGGTGATGACAGAATTCTGTGGGTGAATCCTAAAGACTCTCGTCATGTCATCAAAGGAGACGATGGAGGAATTGGTATTTCATACGATCAGGCCAAAACATGGCTGTTCGTTACGAACTTACCTGTAAGCCAATTTTATAGAATCTCGGTTGATATGGCAATCCCTTACAATATATATGGAGGTTTGCAAGATAATGGAAGCTGGGTTGGACCAAATGCGACTTACAATGGTGATGGGATTTTGAATTCCGATTGGAGAAGAACTGGTGGTGGTGATGGTTTCCTCAGCTTACCACATCGTGCAGAAGCTGGTGTGATGTATGGAGAATCGCAATACTTGGGGCTTTTCAAACTCGATTTAAGCACTGGCCAGCGCAAATCCATCCGCCCAGGCGACCCAAAAGGCGCCATTGGAGCAAGAAGAAATTGGGATTTCTGGGGACCTGGGCTTCCTGAGCCAGATTTAGAAAATGCCATGGCACCTGCCAACTGGGACGGCCCTTTCTTCCTTTCCTATCACAACACAAACACCATTTATGCTGGTACAAATGTACTTTGGAAGAGTTCTGACGGTGGTAATTCGTGGAAATCTCTAGGCGATTTAACCACCAAAGTCAACCGAAGGGAACTGAAAATCATGGGAAAAATGGCGGATGAAAACACGGCTTCGCTTGATGACGGAATTCCCTATTACCCTACCCTCACCGCCATTGCCGAAGATAAATTTATTCAAGGCCATTTGTATGCTGGCACTGACGATGGATTGCTTCAAGTTTCTGAAGATGATGGCAAAACATGGACGGATGTAACGGCAAGACTGAACGGACTACCAAAAGAGACTTGGATCAACACACTCGAAGTTTCAAACCACAAGCCCGGAACAGCATTTGCCGCCATCAATAATTATAGAAATGATGACTTCAAAAACTACCTCTATAAAACTTCTGACGGAGGAAAAAGCTGGACATCCATTGTAGGTAACCTACCCGCAAATCGAGTAGTGCGTACCTTGCGAGAAGACCCAAAAAATCCAAACTTACTTTACTTGGCAACAGAATTTGGCTTCTACATCTCGAATAATAGTGGCGAAAACTGGGTTGAACTCAAAAACAATATGCCAACCCTTCCTTTCAATGATATGGTAATTCATCCAAGGGACAATGATTTGGTGTTGGCCTCCCATGGACGTGGGGTTTGGATTTTGGACAATCTGAATGCTATTCAAGAACTGACGCCAAGCGTTGCTTCTCAAAATGCCGCATTATTCAGTATTCCAACTGCCGAGCGGATCAATTATACTCGTGAAGGAGCACATGTTGGCGATATGTTCTTTAGAGGAGAAAACCCCACTTCTGGAGCAATGGTAGACTATTACTTGAAAAATCACGTCAGCAAAGCCGACATTGCCTTGACAATCCATGATACCGAAGGCAGTTTAATCAGGACTTTGACCCCTGACACCACCGCAGGAATCCAAAGAGTATATTGGAACCTGAATCATGAAGATTTGGCCGCCATGCCATCGTCAAGAGGTCGTGGTTTTGGCATGGGCGGAGCGCCAGTTGTACCAGGAAATTACGTTGCAAAGCTTTCTGTCAAGGGTGAGATTTTTACCCAAACTTTTGAAGTGAAAGACGATCCAAGATTGAACATTGACATTGCTGATAGAAAAGCTTGGACAGCCAAATTGATGGAAATCGGAAATCTGTATAATAATGTGATTGCCGAAATGTCCAATATGCAGCCACTGCAAGCTCACATGGCCACTTTAAAACGAAAGAAGGTAAGTTACGATAAAGCAGCGGGCGAGGAGATCGAGGATGTAATCGGCCTTTACTCTGAATTATTGAGCCGTACTAGAGGACTTTACTCCGAAGCTCAAGGTTGGATTGGCTTACTTACCCAGGATCAATCTTCCCAACTAGCATATTATAAAGATATGCTGGTAAAACTCAAGCCTAAGCAGACAAAAATGCTTAACGAAACGGTCAAAAAACTTAACAAGGGTTTGAACAAAGAAAATCAATTTAAAAGCAAATAAACCAAAGCCATGAAATCAATAATCACCTTATTTTTTATACTCGCTATGGCGGTCACGGTGATCGCTCAGGGTAGAAAAATCGAAACAGAATCGGCAGTTACCACCCAACACGAGGTAATGATCAAGGGTAAGAAAATACCTTATGCTGCTACGGCTGGTACTCAACCCGTTTGGGCCGAAGATGGCCACCCTATTGCCACACTTTTTTACACCTATTATGAAAGGACCGATATCAAGGACAAAGACCGCAGACCTTTGATTATTTCCTTCAACGGTGGACCAGGTTCTGCTTCGGTTTGGATGCACATAGCCTATACCGGCCCTCGAATTTTGAAAATTGATGATGAAGGTTACCCCATACAACCCTACGGAATCAAAGACAATCCGCATTCCATTTTAGATGATGCGGATATTGTCTTCGTCAACCCTGTGAATACGGGCTATTCAAGAATCGTTGATCCGGAAGCAAAACGTTCCACCTTTTTTGGGGTTAATCAAGACATCGCCTATTTATCTGAATGGGTAAACACTTTTGTGACCCGAGCCAATAGATGGAATTCTCCAAAATACCTGATTGGCGAAAGCTATGGCACTACTCGCGTTTCTGGTTTGGCCTATGCCCTGCAAAACAACCATTGGATGTACCTCAATGGTGTTATCCTAGTGTCTCCTACTGACTTGGGGATTGACAGAAGTGGGCCAGTGGAAGCAGCCAATAGATTACCCTACTATGCGGCAGCGGCTTGGTACCATAAGCAGCTCCCTACCGATTTACAAGCCAAAGACCTGCCTGCTGTGCTAGAAGAAGCAGAAACCTATACCATGAACAAGCTACTGCCTGTTATGGCGAAAGGTGCTTGGGCAACTGAGGCAGAAAAAAATGAAGCGATCAAGATGTTTGCTCGCTACTCTGGTTTAGACGAAAGCGTAATCCGTGACCATAACCTAGATGTGCCTACGAATTTTTTCTGGAAAGACCTTTTAAGACATGAAGGCAGGACCGTTGGACGATTAGATTCGCGTTATAAAGGAATCGACAGGATGGACGCTGGAATGGGGCCAGACTACAACTCCGAGCTGACTTCTTGGCTGCACTCTTTTACTCCTGCCATCAACCATTATTTCACCAATGACCTAGGCTACAAAACCGACATAAAATACAATATGTTCGGCCCAGTTAATCCATGGGATCGATCTGGTGATAATACCGGTGAAAACCTCCGTGAAGCTATGGCGATGAACCCATACCTGCATGTAATGACCCAAAGTGGCTATTACGATGGTGCAACTACTTACTTTAACGCCAAATACAACATGTGGCATTTAGACCCAAGTGGTAAGTTGAAGGAAAGAATGAGCTTTAAAGGTTACCGCAGCGGACATATGATGTACCTCCGTGCTGAAGACCTTGAAAAAGCTAATGACGATATTCGCGAGTTCATTAAAAACTCTTTGCCTCCAGCAGGAACACCAGCAAAATACTAATTAAAAAAGCCCCGATTTGGGGCTTTTTTAATCCCCTTACCCCTTGATGAGGGAGAGGCAGTTACCTACTCTTTTTACATAAACCCTTGTATTATTAGTTCTTTAAGCAGCTGTGATTCATTATTTATCGATGAAGTAATTCGAACTACTCCCCCTTTATTAAAGGGGGCAGGGGGATTCGCTAAATACCACTTAATTCCTCACTCCATTCAGCACATCCACTTTACTATCCAAGGGATTGCCAGCCATTCTCCTCAGGCTTACCACTTGCCCGACATGCCAAAGTGCATCTTCTAAGGGGCCATTCAATGCATTCCAAAAAGGTAATTTCTGCCCATTGCCTTGTGGATATTGGAAAATCATTTGGTAGCGTTCAAAGTCCTTGTCTTCACTGAACTTAAGGATAGCGCTGGCCATTTCTATATTCTTCAAAATCATGGTACGCTTTTCTTCAAAGGATAATTCGGCTTTGTTGATGGGGTAAACGGTGGGTTGTTCTTTTGTAGCGTTCGAAAAGATAAATACCAAATCATAAATATGATCGATCGTTTCGGAAATTGTTCGGGTTTCTTCGCCAGCCCTAAAGGTCAAGTTTTCTTCGGTCAAGCCTTGGGTAGCCCAATAAAATCTAAAGCCAAGACCATCCACCAAGCGCCCCATGATAGTGCCAGAGGTATAAATTTGAGGCGCATTTGGGATTTGGGCATAAGGCAACTCTTGGGCCGAAATACTTAAAGTGAAAATGGTCAAAAAACTAATGAGGGCAATTTTGGATAACTTGATCATGATATTGTCTTTATTCAAACCCGAAGTTAATCATTAAGGCCACATGATCCCGTTCATTTTAATTTCGAAAACGCTATCTTCAATTCGCTCTTTTTAAGTATCCTACAAATTATGGAAATCAAACTGGTGGATTTTCTGAATGAGAACCAGAAAGCACAAATTGTACAACTTTGGAATGCAGAATACCCTGCAGGCTTAGCCTATGAAAACATAGCTGGCTTTGAAGAGTACTTATCAAAAACGGGAAATCCTCTTCATTACTTAATTGAAGCGCAGCATCAGTTAATCGGTTGGATGGCCACTTTTGAGCGAGAAAATGAAAGGTGGTTTTCGATTATTTTGGATTCGAAACATCAAAAAATGGGATTGGGCAGCCGTTTGATCAACGAAGCCAAAAAGCAGTCTCAGACTTTAAACGGCTGGGTTTTAGACCATAATTCAGAAAGAAAACTGAATGGGGAATTTTACCTTTCCCCGCTGGCTTTCTATTTAAAAAATGGGTTCAACGTACTCGATGATATTAGGTTAGAAACAGAAAAAATCTCAGCAGTAAAAATCCAATGGACGAAAAATTAATCCGTGACCTCCGCACGGACCCAAGTCACAGTCCTTCCGAACATCGTCATCCCCACGTAACCGCGTACTTCTAATTTATTGCCTTTCAATTTAATGACGCAAGAATAGGTCTTGCCATTTTCAGGATCGTAAATTTCTCCATCTTCCCATTTCCCATCGCTGAATTTGAATCCTTGAATAAGGTTCATTCCCAATATTGGCCTAGCACGTTTAGTTTTGTCATGATTATGCTTATCGACCTTTGGTTGGCCTTTTTCATTCAGCGGTTCCTTCAACCAAATGATTCTTCCATGATACAAGCCCTTTTCCTTATAAATTTCGATTTTGGCCTTATTTTCATCTGTCAGCCAAGTGCCTAAAATAGCATCTCCGTCATTGGTATTGGGAGTTAAACTCAAAACAGATATAAAAAGTAAAGAAATAATCAGCTTCATAAATTCAATCTTGATTTTATTACCTTCAACCCTGCTAAAAGGTTTAGGTAAATTTGAATGGAACACGAAATTCTGGGGCAAAGATTGTTACTTCTACCTGAAAAAGCCATTTACTGGAAAGAAAAAGGCTTGCTCATCATCGCAGATATACACCTTGGTAAAGCAGGCCATTTCAGAAAATCAGGGATTCCTGTTTCTGACCTCATCCATTCCAAAGACATTTACACCATCGAAAAACTGATCAATCTTTTCCAACCTAAGGAAGTCGTCTTTCTTGGCGATCTGTTCCATAGCGATCACAATCAAGGTTGGGAAATTTTCAAAAGATGGGTAAAATCCAAGGCTCCGCTTCAATTTCGATTGATCCTTGGCAATCACGATGTACTTGATGCATCGTGCTATACGATTTCAAATTTAAACATCTGTGATAATTTGGAGGCAGCCCCTTTTTACTTCAGCCATATCCCAGAGGAGAGCAATCTCTACAATCTAGCTGGGCATATTCACCCAGCGATCGGGCTAAGTGGAAAAGGAAAACAGCGCTTGACATTGCCCTGCTTTTGGTTTGGTGAAAAACGAGGCTTGCTTCCAGCATTCGGACATTTTACAGGCTCCGCCAAGATTTCACTGAAAAAGGAAGATCAAGTCTTTGTGATTGCCGATGATACAGTAATCAAAATTTAGACTTACCAAGCCCGTAACTCGAGGCTTATGGATTGAGATTAAATAATATTAACCCCTTTTGGCAGTTTTGAGTAGGAATAAATTGCTATTTTTGACCAAGTTTAATGAGCGTGAACAAGCCAGAAAAGAAAGTTAGAAAGAAGAAAAAAGTGGGTGCTTACCAATATGGCACCGTGATTTTTAGTGTGGCCTTGGCCCTTTTTGTAGTGGGTTTATTTGGCATATTGTTGCTCCACACCAACAAGCTTACTTCCAATATTCAAGAGAATATTGAACTGCAGGTATACCTCAAAAAAAACATATCCGAGAATCAACGCAGTAGAATTCAGCTCGACATTTCTACAAGTGCGTATGTACTTAAAAAAGAAGAAAAGCCTCAAATCAAATTTATTTCAAAGGAAGAAGCCGCCAAAAAATTCATTGAAGATACTGGAGAAGATTTCTCTGAATTCCTTGGCGATAATCCTCTTCGTGATGCTTTAGTTGTAAACATTGCGCCAGAGTTTCAAACCAACCTTAAACTAGACAGTCTGAGCAAAAGCATTGAGCAAATTAGCGGTGTTTTCGAAGTCACCTATGTAGAAAGTTTGGTGGATTCTATCAATAAAAACCTTAAAAATCTCAGTCTGTTATTGTTGGGTTTTGCAGCCATTTTATTGATTATAGTCACCATGCTCATCAATAGCACTATTAAATTGGCCTTATTCTCTCAACGTTTTTTGATCAGAAGTATGCAGTTGGTTGGGGCAACCAGCGGATTTATTAAAAGGCCTTTTTTGCAAAGATCTATGTTTCATGGAGCCATTGCTGGCATTGTTGCCTCACTTCTTTTATACGGATTGTTGCAGTTTGCCAATAGCAAAATTGATCGTTTGGTAGAGTTGCAAGAAGAAACTTACCTCCTCGCCTTGTATGGGCTACTCATAGTTTTAGGTAGTTTCATCGCCTTCATTAGTACATACAGGGCCATGAACAAATATTTAAAAATGTCGCTAGACGAACTTTATTGATATGTCAGATAACAAAAATAATTTTGCCTTCGGGAAAGAAAATTACAAATGGATGTTGATTGGACTGGGGGTTTTGCTCCTGGGTTTTGTCATCATGTCGCTTGATAGTACAGAACACGGACAAGGATTTTTAGGGCTTACTTTAGGCCCAATCGTTATCCTTTCAGGCTTTGTAATTGAATTTTTCGCCATTTTCAAGAAGGAGAAACCAGCAAAATGACTTTAATCGAAGCTATCATCCTAGGGATTATCCAAGGATTGACAGAATTTTTACCCGTAAGTAGCAGTGGCCATTTAGAACTGGCAAAAACCATTTTAGGAGACACCAGCGTACCGCAAGAAAGCCTCTTGTTGACAGTGGTTTTACATGCCGCCACCGCTTTGAGTACAGTAGTTATTTTCAGAAAAGACATTACTGAACTTGTTAAGGGTCTTTTCCAATTCAAAAACAACGATTCGTTTCAATATTCATTAAAAATAGTTGCCTCAATGGTTCCAGCAGCCATCATCGGTCTATTGTTTGACGAGCAAATCGAAACGCTTTTTGGCGGACAAGTTTTACTGGTGGGTGCGATGCTCATACTTACAGCAGGCCTGCTTTTTTTAGCGGATAAAGCTTCGAAAACTGGTAAGGCTGTTTCAATGCCTAATGCAATTGTCATCGGTATTTCTCAAGCCATTGCCATCCTTCCGGGAATTTCGCGCTCAGGTGCCACGATTTCTACTGCAGTCCTTTTGGGTATAGACAGAGAAAAAGCAGCTAGATTCTCTTTCTTAATGGTGGTGCCATTGATTTTGGGGAAAATGGCCAAAGATATTTTAAGTGGCGATTTAGCGGCATCGCAAACGGATAGTACTTTGTTGATTGCTGGTTTTGTAGCCGCATTTTTGGCAGGCCTTGTAGCCTGTAAATGGATGATAGCCTTGGTCAAGAAAAGTCAACTGAAATACTTTTCCTACTATTGCTTTGTTGTAGGATTAGGTGCTGTAATCTACACCCTCCTATAATGCCGAAAGCACTAGAGATCGACCCTTCCCTATCTAAGCAAGAGAATTTTCTAAACGGACAGGTTATTCTGGTGGATAAGCCTTTCGAATGGACATCTTTTGGTGTGGTGAAAAAAATCAGGCACCATATCAAGATCAAGAAAATAGGTCATGCGGGTACTTTAGACCCTTTGGCCACCGGCCTTTTGATCCTTTGCACGGGCAAGAAAACCAAGTCGATTGAAGGTTATATGGCCGATGTAAAGGAATACACGGGCAGTTTTATGCTTGGCAGCACTACCCCAAGCTACGACTTGGAATCGCAGCCAACCGCTCAACAAGATGTAAATCACCTCTCAATCGAGCAGATCAAAGACAACACAAAGCACTTTATCGGTGAAATAGCCCAAACCCCTCCGATCTTTTCTGCCATTAAAGTGGACGGAAAAAGGGCTTATGACTTGGCACGAAATGGAGATGAAGTGGAATTAAAATCTAGGCTCATTACCATTTCAGAATTTGAAATAGTAGCAGTAGATTTACCCAGAGTAGATTTTAGAGTGGTTTGCTCCAAAGGCACTTACATAAGAAGCTTGGCCAATGATTTTGGGGAAAAACTTGGCGTTGGTGCATATTTAAGCGCATTAAGACGAACTAAAATTGGTGCATATTCGGTTGAAGAAGCCTGGCAGTTAGAAGACTTGATCAACTACTTGAACTCAATGGAATGAAAATTCATCTGGGAATAAAAGACATAGAAGAGCTAAACAATAGTGTGGTGACCAGCGGTACTTTTGATGGGGTACATTTTGGTCATCAAAAAATATTGAACCGCTTGCGCGAGGCAGCGGACCAAATCAATGGAGAAACTGTTGTTATTACCTATTGGCCGCACCCACGAATGGTGCTTAAACCTTGGGATCCTTCGCTTAAATTGCTTTCTACTTTCCCGGAAAAAGCCACGCTACTCGAAAAATATGGCGTAGATCATTTGGTAAAAATCCCCTTTACCCAAGAGTTTGCTCAAATGTCAAGCGAAGAGTACATCAGGGTGATATTGCATGAACGCGTGCATACCAAGAAATTAATCATTGGCTACGATCATCATTTTGGCAAAAACAGAGAAGGAAATTTTGAAACGCTCTTGGATTTTGCACCTAAATATGATTTTGAGGTAGAGGAAATTCCAAGGCTTGATATTGACGCGATTGGGGTTTCGTCCACTAAGATCAGACGCGCCTTAGAAACCGGAGATGTAAAAACGGCCAATGAGTACCTGGGTCGCCCCTATTCTGTCTCTGGTATGGTCGTTCATGGAAAGCAACTTGGCAGGACCATTGGCTACCCAACAGCGAATATTCACATCAAAGAATCCTATAAACTGATTCCTGCGGATGGCATTTATGCCGTAAAGGTTTGTAATAAATACCAAAAGCGCGATGGGATGCTCAATATTGGTCATCGCCCAACAGTGGGTGGAGACGATAAAACCATCGAAGTGCACATTTTCGATTTCAGTGATGACATTTACGATTCTGAAATCAGCATTGAATTCATTGATTTGATCAGAAAAGAAGAGAAATTCAATTCGGTTGAAGCGCTTAAGGCTCAGCTTCAGCAAGATGAAATTGCTGTTAAGGCCAGGTTGGCTCAATTCTCAGAAGCTTAATAATTTCAGAACGGAATTATATTTAGTTCCTTCGCTGCACTCAGGATGAAAAGCAGTGTGCATGAAATTAGTTTTATGCCTTTTATTCAGCTATCTCTGCTCAAAAGCGACAAGGACCGTTTTCCTTCCCTGACGCAGGAAGGGTCTTACTAATCGCCTTAATTCCTTCGCTCCGAAGCATCGGAGCTCAGGATGAAAAGCCGTGTGCGTAGAATTAGTTTTATGCCTCTTATATAGCTATCCTCGCTCAAAAGCGGCAAAGACCATTTTCCTTCCCTGACGCAGGAAGGGTCTTACTAATCGCCTTAATTCCTTCGCTCCGAAGCATCGGAGCTCAGGATGAAAAGCAGTGTGCATGAAATTAGTTTTATGCCTCTTATATAGCTATCCTCGCTCAAAAGCGACAACGACCGTTTTTCTTACCTGAGGAACGAAGGGTCTAAATAGCTTTATTCAAAATTCTTAAAATTCTTTAGCAACCATTTTGATTTCTAAAATCATTCATCGTAATATTGCAATGAATAAATTAAGCATATGGGTGTCACCAAAACCGAAATATTTTCAGAGGAACAAAACAAGATCGCACTTTTGGCCAAAGCCATTGGGCACCCAGCAAGGGTCGCCATTTTGCAGCATTTATTTAAAATCAATGCTTGCGTTTGTGGCGACTTGGTAGATGAGATTGGCTTGGCTCAGCCTACTATCTCTCAGCATTTAAAAGAATTAAAAGCTTTGGGTATCATCAAGGGCAATGTAGAAGGCACATCCGTTTGCTATTGTATAGATCAGCAAGCATGGGAAGACATGTTCACCACCTTCACCCAATTCTTCAATAAAAAAAATAACGGCAGCTGCTGCTAACAACTCAAATTCTATAATCATGAAATTATCAGAAATTAAAACCCAATTAAAAGGCCTTGAAACCATCGCCTTTGAATTACCGAATGGCGATCTAGTGCCTAACCACTTTCACGTTACAGAAGTAGGTAAAATATCAAAACACTTTATAGATTGCGGTGGAACAGTTCGGAAAGAGGATGTGATAAGTTTTCAGCTATGGGAGGCCAATGATTATGATCACAGATTGCATCCAGAGAAATTGGTGCATATTATCGAGCTTTCCGAGAAAATCTTGGGACTAGAAGATCTTCCTATTGAAGTTGAGTATCAAAGTTCGACCATTGGGAAATACGGACTGGATTTTAACGGAGAGAACTTTCTGCTTACCACAAAACAAACTACTTGTCTAGCGCAAGATCAGTGCGGAATACCTCAAGAGAAACAGAAAATCAGACTATCAGCAGTGGGTGCTAATGCTTGTGCTCCTGGTTCTGGTTGTTGCTAAACTTACCACCTTATGCCAAAGAATTTCTACCCAAATCTTGATGCCTTTATTAAAGATTTAAAGGTTGAACAAATTAAAGAAGAACGATTTCCACAGCTTCAAGCAATGGTGGATTTCGTACAAAACAAGCTGGACAACGAATTGCCCATTCAGCTTAATTTTATCTGTACCCATAACTCGAGAAGAAGCCAATTGGCTCAAATTTGGGCTCAAACGATTTCAGCTTATTTTGGGATTGAGACTTCTTGTTTCTCGGGCGGAGTGGAAGTAACAGCCTTTAATGAAAATGCTGTGAATGCAATTAAAGCCGCTGGTTTCAAAATTGAATCAACTGGCAATACCAACCCTATCTATGAGGTCAGCTATTCAGATTCTTCGCCAAACATAAAAGCCTTCTCAAAGAAATTTGATGATGCGCCTAACCCCAACTCAGGCTTTGCGGCAATTATGACCTGTTCGCATGCCGATGAGAATTGCCCGTTTATACCTGGTGCCGAAATCAGAATTCCTCTGCGCTATGATGATCCAAAGGCTTTTGACGGTACTGACTTGATGGAGGCTAAATATTTAGAGCGCAGCAAGGAAATTGCTACAGAGATGCTTTATGTCTTTTCTAGAATAAAAAAATAATGCCCCAATTATGAGCTAAAGAAAATCAGGATGGCTCCTACTCCGGTCATCACCAAGATGAATTTTCTAAAGACCGCATCGTTTACTTTCTTCAGAATTTTAATACCTACATAAAGCCCTAAAAAAATCGCTGGCACAAGCACAGCGTCCACTTTTAGGGTCTCAATCGTAATTGTACCCCAGCTGAATACATGAAATGGCACTTTGAAAAGGTTGATGATCAGGAAGAGCCAAGCTGTTGTGCCGATAAATGCATTTTTTGGTAGCCTCATGGCCAGAAAGAAGATATTCGCAAAAGAGCCTGCCAGATTGCCCACCATAGTGGTGAATCCCGCGGTTAAACCCATCACACCTGCAAAGGCCAAGTGTTGAGGTACATTCTTAGATTTTCGTTGATCCCACCAAAACATCACGATCACAGAAATGAATATTACACCCGCCATGCTTTTTCGAAACACGGTTTCGGACATGGACTCGCCTACCCAAGTGCCGATGATGACACCGAGCATCATAAAAGGTAAAAGACGGATTAGGTATTTCCATTCAGCGTGTTTGTTGTAGTAAATCACCGCAAAAATATCGCCCACAATGAGCATAGGAAGTAAAATACCCGTGGATGCCCTAGCCCCAAACACAAAAACCATCAAAGCGACAATGATAATACTGATGCCTTTCAAGCCAGACTTGGAAACCCCCAGCACAAAGCCAGAGCCTATAATGGCCACCCAATCTACAACAGAGAGTTCGTTTAGCATGGCCGAAAATAAGTAAAATGGAGGTATTAATGGCCTAAACCCAATCCATTTGAAATAAGCGATTGCTGTGGTGAAATTTTATAGGCCGCTCCGCTGGAGCTCTGAATATTCGAACTCGGAATTCTATTAACAGTTCGTCCCGATGGGACTCTCAAATATGGCAATTCCATAAGATCAACTCTATATCTACAAACCCCAGAGGGGTGTTCTTTTACTAGCCCACAATCCATTTATTTTTGAAGTAAGCCCTGTAGGGGCGACCTGTAAATCTAGATATAATCACATGCCCGCCCAAATCTTAAAAGCTTGTACCCTCTCTCGGCTTACTATTACTTCTTGTGGAAACGAAGGACTTAAATTGAGTAAGAGTCTGCTATTAAAGTATGCATGAATCTCCTTAATGCAGCTGATCTTAATGATACATTGACGATTGATTCTAAAAAATTGCTTTGGATCCAATTGTTCCATCAACTGGTCCAAGGTAAAATCCATTGGCAGCGACTGCACATTGGTTTGGACATAAGTAAGCCCTTCGGCATAATAAAAATAGGCCACCTCTTTGATGGAAATGCTTTTGAATTGGTTGCCCACTTTGATTAAAAAGCGTTCGCGATATGCCGCATTAAAATTGGCCTTAAAGGCCTCAATTTGGTCTCTATAGACATTTTCATCTTTACTGTTGATTCGTTGGAGCTTTTCAAAAGTATTTTTTAACTCCATCGGATCTATAGGTTTGAGCAAATAATCAATGCTATTGTATTTGAAGGCCTCTAGGGAATATTCTTCATAAGCCGTTGTGAAAATAATGCGCGGATAGTCCTTGAGCCCTTGAATAATATCGAAGCCCGTTCCATCATTCAACTGGATATCCAAAAAGATGAGGTCGGGTTTTGGGTTGGCTTCAAACCATTTTTTAGCTTCGAAAACTGACTCCAAAATGGCGAGTACTTCGACATCGGCCTCAAGTTCCATGACGATTTTCGCTAATCGTTTTGCTGAAAGAATTTCATCTTCTACAATTACTACTTTCATCATTTGAGTTCATCTAGATTAGTAATCAGTGGGAGTTTCACTGTAAAAGATGTTTTATTCTCCAATACTTCAATGGATTGCTCAAGCAAAAGTTCATACCTGTTTTGAATATTCTGCAAGCCAAATTTGGTGCTTTCTTTCATATCGCTTCGCTTATTCAAGTTGTTCGTCACTATAAGCCAGCCATTTTCGGCATAAAGATCAATGATCAAAGGTATCTCTTTCGAGAAGTAATTATGCTTTAAAGCATTTTCTACAAGCATCTGTAAAGACAAGATCGGCAATAGCGATGAAACGCCTTCTAATTTGATATTGATCTGAATACTCTCTCTGTGTCTTGTCTTAAGCAGAAAAATATAATGTTCTAAGAATTCAAGTTCGGTTTTTAAATCAACGAGTTGTGACTTGTTGTCCAATACATAACGGTAGATTTTTGAAAGTTTAGCGACAAACTCAACCGCCAGCTTCGGGTCTTCTTCAATAATTGCCGTGAGCACGCTAAAGCTATTGAATAAAAAATGAGGTTGAATTTGATCTTTAAGGCTTTCGAATTTGCTTAAAGCCAACTCTTGCTGGATTTCAGATTTTTCGCGCTCCGACTTGCGCGTATATTCCATATAGGTAATAAAAGTCTTCGCAGAAATTATGAGCCAAGAAAGCACCAAACCTTGGGCAATGGTTTTGGTCAACTCATTTGGCGAAGCGGGGCAGCCAGGACAAAGCAGGTAGGGAATAAAAACCTCTGTATGCACTATCGAAGCCAAAAGCACAAAGGGTGCGGTAGCAATGCAATTGATCAAATAAAATTTGAACAGGACGGAATAAGATGTGAGGCTGCCTTTATATTTACGGATCAGTTTTCGACCGCTGAAATCTATGACTTCGAAAATGATCAAGACAATAAAGGTGGTAAAGAGCACCGAATAGAGCGTTGCGATTGACCAATCGTTGGCAGCTTCCGAAGTGATTTTAAAGAAAAGAAAGACCATTAGGCCAATGGCGACTCTCAATCCATAAATCTTCTTTTTGGTCATGCCTAAATATACAAAAAGCCCTGAAAGTTAAACCTCAGGGCTGTATTCTCATGAAAGCCCAGCCTTAACCCGCCTGAACCACTTTTACCTTTAATGTAGAGCCCTTTACAGCATTTCTACCAACGCCAGGCACTTTCAAAATGTAGATATAGTCCCCAACTGGAGTGCTCGCGTCAACTTTGATTTTCATATCGTAGGTCAGTTCTTCGCCTGACTTCTCGTTGAAATCAAATTCAACACCTGTTTTTCCTGAAGCTTCGGGTGTTCCTAAAACCAGTTTGTATTTCTTTGATTTTACCACCCATAAATTCGCATCTAAGGTTTCTCCCTGTGCAATTGTTACCGTGAAATCCTTTAAACGAATTTCATTGCCTGATTTTGGTGGCGTTAAATCTTGGGCCTGGATTGAGTTGAGTCCTACTAGGGCCAACATGAACGTGAATAGTATGGCTTTTTTCATAGTTGTAGTGTTTACAGTAAACTAAACCCCACCTATCTATATTTCGATCCCACTTTTGGCTACACCGTTGATTCATCTATTTGAATTGTAAAAAATGGGAGTTGAATTGTAGCATCACTTTATTTCGATAATTAGAAGAATAAGCCGTGCCTTTTTTAACTTGAAAGGCCAATCCGAAATGCATGAGCAAACGAGCACTGACCAAGTATTTGCAAAGTCTTAAAAAAGCCGATTTAGAAACTCAGGTTTTAGAATTATACGATAAGTTCAAGCCGGTTCGCGACTATTATAATTTCGTTTTCAACCCTAAAGAGGACAAACTTATTGAGGATGCGAAGTTCAAAATCAGCAAAGAGTATTTTCCTTCCACTAAGCGCAAACCCAAAGCAAGGCGATCGGTGGCTCAAAAAGCCATCAAGCATTTCAAAGATTTAGAACTCGATCCTTCGTTGCTTGCGGACTTAATGCTTTTCAATATTGAAACCACCCTCCGATTCAATGCATTGAAAGAAATTAAGCAAGAATCCTTTTTCAAGAGTGTTTTCAATTCATTTGATGAAGCAGTTGATTTTATTGTTACCAATGGCTTAAAACCCATCCTTTGGCAAAGATTAAATACCATTTTGGATGAAGTGGAAATTCAGCGTTGGTTTAATGCAGAAGCTTTTGAAAGGAAACTGGCCGACCTAGACCTATAAGGTTTTGGAAACCTTATAGGCCTAAATTAAAACAAAGCCGAAACCTGCATCCTGCCTAAGTGGACTTTCCTGAAACTATCTATAATTTTTACAGAATATTTCTTGTCTTAAACAACAATTACTTAAACCTAATCTACTAAATTGACTGTTTGTATTTTAATAGTAAACTCAAACCGTAAGTAACCACCTAAAGGAGGCAGACTGACTATTAAAACAGGAAATACATAAGATACGGCTTATGAAGTTGACATTCTATCTTACTTATGAAACCATAGGTTCAAATGCCTAAAAAATTTAATTATATAGATTTATTTGCTGGTGCTGGTGGCCTTTCAGAGGGCTTTACAAGAGTTGGTTTCGAACCTATAGCCCACGTTGAAATTGATGCCGCAGCTTGCTTTACCTTGAAAACAAGGATCGCTTACCATCACCTAAAATCTATTGGTGATTATAGCACTTATGTAAAATATCTCAGAGGTGAAATCTCAAGAGCACAGCTTTATGCTCACGTTCCAGAAAAGTTACTGAACTCAGTTATTAATCTTCCCATTTCAAAAGAAACCAATGAAGACATCCACAAGAGAATAGAAAAGAACCTTAATAACAAATCTGTTGATTTGATTATTGGCGGTCCCCCCTGCCAAGCTTACTCTCTTGTTGGAAGAGCACGTTCAAAAAACAAAATGGAAGGTGATCCCAGAAATTATCTATTTCAGCAGTACGCTGAATACCTAGAGAAATATGAACCCAGAATGTTTGTTTTTGAGAATGTTTTGGGTTTAAAGTCTGCCAAAAAGGGTCAATACTTGGCGGAAATGGAAATGCTTTTTAACAAGAAGGGATACGAAATTAAATTATACGTACTTGAGGCGAGAAACTTTGCTGTTCTACAGAACCGTAAAAGGATAATTATTTTGGGTTGGAAGAAAACTGAAAGATTGAATATTCCAAATCTCGAAGAAATCAGAATCGAAAACCACTTTTTAGTCAATGACCTACTAAGGGATTTGCCAGAAATAAATGCAGGCGAAGGGAAAGATAAATTTCTTAACTATAAATCTCCAACCACTGAGTATTTAGAAACTCATGCCCTGCGAAATGGTATTGACGTTTTAACTCAGCACATAGCCAGACCACACAGAGATCAAGATAAAGAGATATATAGAATCGCTGTTGAAAAATGGAACTGCAACCAAGAAAGGCTTGATTACAACAACCTGCCTGAAAGATTACAAACCCATCAAAACAGGACCTCATTTATAGATAGGTTTAAAGTAGTAGGTTCAAATTTACCTTACTCTCAAACCGTTGTGGCTCATATTTCAAAAGACGGCCATTATTATATTCATCCTGATATTACTCAAAACAGATCAATTAGTATTAGAGAAGCTGCACGTCTACAATCCTTTCCTGATGATTATTACTTCGAAGGTGAAAAGGAAAATGCCAATAGAACTGCTGCCTTTAAGCAAATCGGGAATGCAGTTCCTCCTTTGATGGCGGAATTCATAGCCAAGGAGATTTCAAAGTCATTGAAAGTTAAATGATAAACTACTCCGATTTTCAATCCGCTTCAGCAGAGCCAGAAGCAAGCTCAATGATTGAAACCTTTCGTGCCATTGGATATTCTATTGAAACTGCTATTGCGGACATTGTTGATAATTCAATTACTGCTGGAGCAAAAAATATATGGATTGATTACAATTGGAAGGGTTCAAACACAACATTGTCAATTCTGGATGACGGCACAGGGATGAATAATGAGCAACTTATTCAAGCTATGCGACCTGGAAGTAGAAATCCCTTAGAAGAAAGAAGCAGTGACGATTTGGGTCGTTTTGGATTAGGGTTAAAAACGGCCTCATTTTCTCAATCAAGAAAATTCACAGTTTTTTCAAGAGCAAAAGACTACAAGCCTATTTTCTGGACGTGGGATTTAGACTATGTCAATCAAGTACAAGCTTGGAAATTAATCAGACATATTCCAGACGAAGAAAATTGGACTCAAAAGATTGAAGCCTTAGAAACAGGGACTTGCGTTATTTGGTGGAATTTGGACAGACTTACAAAAGATACAGTAGAAGACAGTGAAGAAGCAAAAAGTAAGTTTTTGGGAATTATGGATTCCGTTAAATCTCATTTGTCAATGGTGTTTCACAAGTTCATGGATGATGGATTGAAAATTTATTTTCGAGACCGTCTTATTAAATCTTGGGATCCATTTATGATTGGAGTTGATGGCCTTCAACCAAAGCCTGAAACTCGATTGGAAAGTGGTTCAATTAGAATCAAAGGTTTTGTGTTGCCACACCGTTCTAAACTTTCAGCCGAACAGTATAATTATGGGAAAGGTCCTAAAGATAGTTGGACTGCCCATCAAGGTTTTTATGTTTATCGAAACCGAAGACTTTTAGTAGCTGGTGATTGGTTGGGGTTATTTAAGCGTGAAGTTCATTACGACCTTTGCCGAATTCAAATTGACTTACCAAATAACTTTGATAGTGATTGGCAAATTGATATCAAAAAATCTATTGCCAGACCTCCTTCAATTTACCGTGAACAGATTTTGGCAATAGCGAAAGAAGCTCGAAATCAGGCAGTAGAAGTTTACAGACACAAGGGGAAGGTCCTCAAACGTAAATTAGCATCAGATGAATATTTTCCGTTTTGGGAGGAAAGAGCTAGACACAGCAAGCGCTTTTATAAAATTAATCGCAACCACCCATTATTAACTGATTTATATTCGAAATCAGGCGAATTAAAAAGGGAAATTGAAAAGGTAATTCAGTTTATTGAAGAGACAATACCTGTCCCATTAATCACTCTTCAAGAAAGCGAAAATGAAAAACCGCACGGGCAACCGTTTGAAGGAATTGATCACAGTGCAATAAAGGAAACCATGCAAAAACTTTTCAATGGTTTTGTTTCCACTGGATTATCAGTTGAAAAGGCAAAAGCCAGAATTCTCAACACAGAACCATTTAATTTTTATCCAGAATACATTGAATTCATAGCCAATGAGTAATATAGACCCCATAAAAATAATTCGGCAATTGCTTTTCGGAAAGAACTCGGTCACTGTTCAAGAGGTAGAAACCGCTGTTGATACTTTTATGAAAATGAATCTACCTATCCCTGATTCAAGAGAAATGTTAATCAGAAAGGTAGAAGA
Organism: Cytophagales bacterium CG12_big_fil_rev_8_21_14_0_65_40_12; assembly: GCA_002786855.1. Taxonomy (GTDB): domain Bacteria; phylum Bacteroidota; class Bacteroidia; order Cytophagales; family Cyclobacteriaceae; genus Roseivirga. The sequence continues at coordinate 23,391 of PCUU01000056.1, read as the reverse complement.
ACTTTTTACAATCCGGCAAGACGAATTTAGATCTATTGAAAAAGCAGATGAAAATTTACCTTGGCTGAGCGAAAGACGAGCTAAAATTGATTTTGAAAATGGTTTCTGGGGTAGTTATAGACATTACCTTGAGGAGGAAAAAAACTTTGCCCCAGATGTTGTCAATAAGCTGGATAGGTTAACTGATAGTATTCTAGACAACTTATTTGATCCAACTGAAAAAATTAAAGTCAACAAAAAAGGGCTTGTCGTTGGTCAAGTCCAATCAGGTAAGACAGCCAATTACACAGGACTTATTTGCAAAGCGGCTGATTCTGGATTCGGATTAATTATCGTAATGGCTGGAATTCACAATAATTTGAGAAGTCAGACACAAATCCGAATTGACGAGAGTTTTCTTGGTTTTGACACTCAACATACAAGAGCCTTTGATCAAAAGAGCATAAAGATTGGTGTTGGAAGGCCTGGTTTTGGCAAGCCAAATGTTGCACACTCATTAACTTCAAGTCTTGAAAAAGGTGATTTTACACAAGGTGCTGCAAATGCATTAGGTTTAAATTTTGAAACACCAGACCCAATTATTGCCGTTATTAAAAAGAATCCACACGTACTTAGAAGAATTTATCAATGGTTAGCCGCCCAGGCAGATGAAGACACAGAGCTCAGTCGAGTAATTCGCAATAAATCATTGCTTTTGATTGATGATGAAGCAGATAATGCTTCTATTAACATCTCTAACGACCCTGAAAGGCAGAGTTCTATAAATGGCTGGATTACTCAAATTCTTAATTTATTTGGGAAGAATGCATATGTGGGTTATACAGCAACTCCTTTTGCCAATATTTTTATCCCTTTAGATGACCAAAATTTATTCCCCAGAAACTTTATTAAAAATATCCCAGCCCCCTCAAACTATATTGGTCCAGAGAAAGTATTTGGGTTTAGCCCCTTAGAAGAAGATGAGGCCTCAGATACAGTTTTGCCAATTGTAAACAGAATAAATGACTACAGTGGATTTGTTCCTGATAGACATAAAAAAGATGCCCAATTACCATCTGCACTTCCCGAATCTTTGAAAAGGGCAATTCGCTGTTTTATAATCACTTGTGCCATTAGAAGATTAAGAGGACAAACTAATGTACATAATTCAATGCTGATTCACGTTTCACGTTTTATGCGTTGGCAAGACCATATTGCAGAATTAGTTTCAAATCAATTCATTTATTACCGAAGAGGAATCGACCAAAATGATGCAGGAATATTAAATGAACTCAAATCAACTTTTGAACAGGATGAAAACGGATACAAATCATTTATTTCTGTTTCTAAACAAATATTAGATTCAAATCTCAAAAGTTTAGATTCACAAATTCAAGTTCATAAATGGAGCGAAGTTTTACAAAATTTAAATGATGCCGCTTCACGCATTGAAGTCAAATCAATACACGGTGGTTCTGGTGAAGCCCTTGACTACTTCGATCACAAAAATGGACTCTCCGTAATCGCAGTTGGTGGCAACAAACTCTCAAGAGGCTTGACTTTAGAAGGGCTTTCTATAAGCTACTATTTAAGAGCATCCAGAATGTATGATACTCTTATGCAAATGGGGCGTTGGTTCGGTTATAGAGGTGGCTATGTAGACCTGTGCCGACTATTTACAAGTAGAGAGCTGAATGAATGGTTCTGCCATATTACGCAGGCTTCAGAGGAACTTAGAGAAGAATTTGAATATATGTCAGATGTGGCAGGCTCCACCCCAGAACAATATGCTTTAAAAGTTAGAACGCACCCTGGCGTTCTTCAAATTTCGGCAACAAATAAAATGCGCTCAGCGATTACTGTTCAGATTTCATGGGCAGGTAGGCTAGTTGAGTCCTATGAGTTTAAAAAGGATATTCAGGTCATCGACAATAATTTCCGCAACACTCGAAAATTCATTGCTGCCCTTCCTTCAAGTTTCACATCCAAACCGAATGCTTTTTTGTGGTATGATATTCCCGGAGAACAAGTCATCAACTTTTTTGAAGGAATTCAATCGGTTGAAAATCTCAAAAAAGCAGAACCTAGGAAATTAATTCAATTTATTACTGCTCAACTAAAGAATGAGGAATTAACAAATTGGCGAATTGCACTTATGTCTAAGCCGAACCCAAAAAATTATTCAACCATTGAAGTAACTTCTAATGAAGTTCAAATTGGTCAATGGAAAAGAACTGAAGATGATAAAAATTCAAATGAACAGATATATTATTTAAGAAAATCCCATATCATAAGTCCATCAGATGAATTTATCGATTTTACTCCTGAAGAATACGAGAGTGCAATGAACTTAACAAATCTTCACAGAAAAAAAGAAGGTGAAGCAATGTATCCAAATGGGCAAATAGTTAGAAATGAATTAAGAGACCCAAGAAAGCCATTATTAATAATCTACTTGCTTGACCCTGAAGAGAGTATTGACTCAAAAAACTCATTACCTGAAGGAAGTAACCCATTCGTGGGCTATGCCATAAGTTTCCCCAAAAGTAATTTTAATGCACCTGTCTCCTATGCTGTTAATGAGGAGTTACTCGACAGATTTGATGTTGTTGAAGAAGATTTTGAAGATTATGGAGACGAAAATTGAAAATATCTGGCTAGGCTTAGAATCTGATACTTCCACTCATTCAGGTTTGCTATACAAACGGTATTCAGCAGATGTCTTACCTGATATTTTTATTGCATTAAAAGCACCAGAAAAATTAAGATGTATTGCTTTTAGAATAAATAATGACTTTTCTATTGATGAGAACCAATGGAATAAACTCAAAGACATCAAGATTGAAACGCTTCCTGATGAACGAGATAAAACAAAGAAATTTTTACTTATTCTGTTACTCAACAAACAACACAAAGACATTTTTTCTACGCTATGTGAAGATTTGATTTTTGGAGTATCGGAAGTAACAATTGAACAAACATTGGTAGAAAAGTTGTTAGAGCGATTAGCCAAATGGCAATCCTTATTTGAAAAAGTTGGCAAACAAGGGTTGTCAGACGAAGCACAAAGAGGTCTTTACGGGGAAATTTATTTTTTACGTTTTTTCTTGAACAATACCGCTGATAAAAACTATTGTATGAAATCCTGGCTTGGTCCTGAAAAATCAATACAAGACTTTCAATATTCAAATTGGGCTGTTGAAGTAAAAACTACGCACGGTAATAATCATCAAAAAATTCATATCACTAGTGAACGACAGTTGGATGATTCTATCATTGAAAAAATATTTCTGTATCATCTTTCGCTTGACATAAGAGTTGGAAATGGAGAATCATTGAATTCACTTATTGATGAGGTTTCAGAACTGTTAATTGATAATACAATGGCCTCTAATTTATTTAAGCTAAAGTTATTGGAATCTGGATTTTATGAAACACATAGGCCTTTATATGAAGAAAGAGGTTATACCATTCGCCAAGAAAACTTGTACCAAGTTTCTGGGAATTTTCCGAGAATAACCGAAAATCAAATTCCAATTGGTGTTGGGGATGTGAGATATTCAATTGTTTTATCCGAATCAGAGGAATGGAGAATAGACCAAGAAACTCTTTTTGGCGAAATACAATAGCATTTTTATGGAAAACAAAGAATTACAAAAGTTCTATATAGACATTCAAGAAGAGATTAACTCAACCTTAATTACAGAAGAAGAAGGAACAAACCCTGAACAAGTTTTTACTGAATTAGCATTATCTTTCTTATCAGATGCCGGTGAGACTGAAAACTATCGAGTTTGTTTTGATGAAAAGATTAGCAAAAGAGGTGTTGAACACAAAATCAACGGCTATTCTCTTTATGAAAATTATGAAACTCTTGATTTGTTTGTGACCATTTATAATGGCGATGCTACGATTCAAAATGTAACAAAAGGTGACGCAGACAAAACCATTGATAGAGCCGTAAAATTTTTCAGAAACGCCATTTACAAGGATTATGTCAATGAAATTGAGGAGAGTTCGGAAATATTTGATCTTGCTCAAACCTTAGCGAATGTACCTGAAGTTAAAGAATACCTAACCCGAGTGAATATCTTTTTAATCACAAACGGGGAGATAAAGGCAGAACAAAAAATTTCTGATACAGTCGCGGGCTACACAGTTTTTTATAGAACAATTGATATAAACTATCTTTTCAATCTTTCAGATAAATCAAGGGTACCTATTGAAATCAACTTTGAACAAGCGGGGTATAAAGTTCCTTGCATTGTGAATGAGACTGAAAATTCAGATTATCAATCTTGGCTTGCAATTATCCCAGGTCTTGCTTTAGCGGATATTTATGAGCAATACGGAGCGAGGCTTTTAGAGCAAAATGTTCGTTCTTTTCTTCAATTCACAGGGAAAATAAATAAAGGCATTCGCAACACCATTTTGAAAGAGCAACATATGTTTATGGCTTTTAATAATGGCATTGCTGCTACTGCCGAAGAAGTGACCATTACAGATTTACCCAATAATCAAGGGAAAGCAATTGCCCATGTAAAAGATTTTCAAATCGTAAATGGAGGCCAAACAACCGCATCAGTTTATCACACTTGGAAAAAAGATAAAGTTGATATTAGTAAAGTGTTTGTTCCAGTTAAGTTAACTATTGTAAAAAATAGAGGTAATTTCTCTGAAATAGTAGGCAGAATTGCTGAGTATGCGAATACGCAAAACAGAGTTTCTGCCTCTGATTTAAGCTCAAACCGAGAGAACCACGTCCTAATAGAAAAACTGTCAAGAACAATTTGGGCACCGCCTATTTCAGGTGAATCTACTCAAACACGTTGGTTCTTTGAACGATCAAGAGGACAATATAAAAATGAGCGAATCCGCTTTGGAATAACTCCTTCTAAGAGAAAACATTTTGACAAACAAAATCCAAGAAGTCAAATGTTCACCAAAGAAAGCTTAGCTAAATATGTAAACACATATGAAGAAGTTTATCATGGTAAAAAATTAGTCATTGGCCCGCACATCGTAGTACGTGGTAGTCAGAAAAATTATGCGCAATTTTTGAATTACAACTTCAATAAAAAACCTGACAGTATTTGGTTTGAGGATGCAATTGCCAAGGCAATATTATTCTCTACATCTGAGAAAATATACGGAGTGAAACCAAACTCAATAGGTGACATGCGCTACATTACAGTTCCATATTCCTTGGCTTGGTTAGGGTATAAAGTAGAATACAAACTGGATCTTTTAAGAATATGGAAGCAACAAACCGTCAGTGATGTGTTTAAGACAAAGCTTCACGAAATAATGATGCAAATAGAAGATTTCATTAAATCAGAAGCGCCAGGCTCTCTTTATGGCGAATGGGCGAAAAAAGAAGATTGTTGGGATGCGATTAAAAAGCATGACTTCAACATTAATCTAGATTCAATTAAGTACGAATTAGTAAATGTTAATTCGGAAAAAAGAAGAAAAGTATCTGATGATGAAACTGATGCGATCGAAATGAATGCAACTATTCAAAGGATAAACTCAATACACCCTAAAACTTGGAAAAAAATAGAAAACTGGGGTTATGAAACAAAGAGTATGAGTAAATACCAATATGACATGGCGTCTACTATTGGGTCAAAAATAAAAAGTAATAGAGAACTTACAAACATAGAAATTAACCAAGGGGATACCATTTTAAATTTTATAGTTGTAAATAATCCTGAGTTATTCTTCGATATGGACGACTTCTTTAAAGACGATCAAATTTCGACAAGAGAAGAAATAGATATAACTCTTGATATTATTAAAGAAATTGTCAAATGGGATAAGAAAAATAAACGCCTTGAAATATATAAATACCGATTCATGGCGGACTTAGCGGAAGGTAAAAAAGAATTAACCATGAAGAATAAATTTTTGGCTCTAGTAAATTTAAAAACTGTTCAAAAGTGGGGTTTTAAAGTTGATTGATTGCAGCTTTTAGACCTATAAGGTTTTTGAAACTTTATAGGTCTAAATCAAAACAAAGCCGAAACTTGTACTCTGCCTAAATGCACAATCGGGTTGCCTTCAGATTTGCGGGCATCATAGCGGAGAAGTAATTGCAAGCCATTGCCCAGTTTCTGTTGCCAGTTGATATTCCAAGTAAGGTTGCGGCCTGGTCTTAAAGCTTCGAGCAATTCGTAGCCTGTCGGTGAGTTCTCTTCCCCTTCAAAATCGATATTGATGTATTTAAAGCTTGCGCTTAAAGTGGTTTTGGTCGCTTTTGAAAAACGGCTATCAATCGAAAATTCATTGATTGACGATTTCTCTGTGCTCGTTTCTGTAAAAATATTTTGCTTGTTTTTAAGGGCACAACTGGTCGTAATGCGGAAGTAGTTATTGGGCTGCCATGAAATCGAGGGCTGGTAAGTTTTGATATCAATCAAATAATTGCGCTGGGTGAGCACATCGGAACTGCTCGCCTTTTGACCTGAAGTATGGGTCAAATCCCAATTGAGGCGGTTATTGAGGTTCCAACGAATATGGGCTCTGATTTCATCGCTATTAATGCTTTCAAAACCATTGAGCAGCAATTGCTTATTCTCCAATTGAGCAATTCCCAAATCCGCTGCAAGTGCAGCCCTCGATTGATTGAAAAACAGGGTGGAACGCAAAGCTTCTTTCGAAGAAAGGATTAAATCATTGTCTACGCCTATGGGCCAAAGCCGATTGCCCAAGTCGTCATCAGTAATTTTGGAGTTTACTGAATAAGAACTTGTGTTGGTAAATCGCGCCAACAGCTTTTTGATGCCCCCTTCAGCAAACCAATCACTGGGCGTTTTTAACCTAAGTCTGTAGCTAATATTGGTATTGAATGCTTCTTCGTAAGTGTCCGTAGGAACAAAAATCTTTGCGTAGTTCTTTTCATCGGGGTTTACGGCAATGTAAAACTCATTTAAGTCTTGAACTCCATCACCATTGTCGTCACGCCAAGTATGCGTACCCTCTCCTGTGGCGACTTGAATAAAAATAAACTCTCGTCTCAATTCGCGGCTATTGGCCAGGTTATAAGACAATTCCGACTGAATGGAACGTTCGAAGAAATCTCCTCGCCAATCCAACCTACCCATCACGGTTTTATCATTTCGATCCGCTCCTGTCTTATTTAAGTTCTCTAGATTTCGGTAAGTGAAAAGTACATTTAGATTTTGAGTTTCATCGATTGAGGTATTGAAAAAGGCACTCCAAGTTTCCGATTCGTTGTTATCGATCAATTCCCCATTAAATGGTGTTCTATCTTTCCTCAATTGATATTCAATGCCATATGTAGTGGTAAGGCTTTCTTGATTTTTAAGGTAAAAACTATGCGCCTCGAAATTCATGGCAGAGCGCACCACTTGGCTATTCAGGTTATTGGTAACTTCATTGCGATCCACCTGATATTTATAGCCTGGAATCAACCATTTTGAACGAATGGAAAGATCTGTTGCCAATCGCTTCCACGAAGAACTGACAAGATTCTGATCATTATTCATTAAAAAAGCATCAACTTTTACTCGAAAAAAGCCCAGCTCTTTTATCCCTTTAAAATATTGCTGAAAGCCATCCACGGCCTCGCCTCGCTTTCTTCTGACCAATTTATATTCAAGATTATTAAGGCCATCTTTTTGTAAAGAGACATTACTATTGAAAATATTTTCGCTGAAGTTTTCGGTAAAATCGCTCGGATTGAAACTCCAATCACGGTCGAACTCGATATAACGTACCCGATCAATGAATGAAAAAGCATCGTCATTGTATTCATAAGCTGCGCCTGCATTGAATTTATAAGCTTCTAAACCCTTGACAGGGCGATCTTTCACTTCGTAAATCAGTTTGTACGCCTTTCCTCGATCGTCATCAGCATCCAGTTCTGAAAAGAGGTTTAAGTCATTTTTGGAGAAAGCTACTTCGGCACTGATTTGATCATATTTATTCAGTTTAGCCCCTGCGCCAAGCGTCACCATTTGCTTTTGATTTGGGGCATTGAGCAAAGAAACGGGCTCATAATTGCCTTGTAGTTGGCCATTTACAGGTGCAGTCCACCTGTAGATTCTGCCATTGGTGGTTGAATTAGTGATCCTGTAATTCCCATTGCCTTGCCCTACTTCACTAAACTGCACATTGAAAAAGGCGCTATCGGGATTGGTAGAGTATTGAAAAATCTCATACTCGCCTCCCAGATCATCTATTCCCGTTGTTTTCCGATATAAAATAAAGTCAGGGGAAAACTCAACGCTATCCACTCGGCTGGTTACTGCGGAATTCAGGTCATCTCCGGCATCGGCTAAAATCCGTTTCTCTTCTAAACTTAAATCAAAGGCCAAAGGCTGATTTCGGTTGTCCTTTTCTCCATAATAGTTGAAAGAGAAGTTGAGCTTATCATTCGTTTGGTAATGGCTGGCCTGAAAAATAGATCGCGCATAATTCTGATCAGAAAATTCAAAATCGATCCGAATCCTGGAAAACTGAGTGATCAACACCTTATTGGTAAAAGTGACTTCACCCAAATTATAGTCGATCACGTAATCATTATCATAACCCCTTGTCAGTTCTACCCCATCCACAAAAACCCTCTCTGAGCCAGCGATAACAATGATAAAACGTTCATTATTCGGCCCACGGACTCGGTATGGGCCAAGCACTCCTTCAATTGGATCTACATTTATCGAAGCAAAGCGACCTTTGGCCACAGAGGCAGCCACGGTAGTTTCGGCCTTAAATCCGTTCGATAAGGTATAATTGGTTTTAAACTGTGCGCCCTGCACGTTTTTGTAATATTTTAGAAAGTTAGAAACCCCGTTTTTCAGCACTACATCCCCAGCCGTAAGCGCCCAATTATCGTTGTACAATTGAATGTAGATATTATCGAAATCCTGTAGCTGTTGCGTATTTCCTTCGGGCTGAAAAGGTACATTCCGATCAGAAATAACGGCACGCAAATTCACGTTTTCGGTCAATTGCCCTTCCATTTGCAGGTTCAGGGAAGAATTCACAAACACATCTTGCCGATTTCCAAAAGAAATACCGCGGGTAATACTTCCTGTTTTCTGAATATTTTGGGTCGAAAAAGCTTCTTCTCGTTTTGGCAGGGCTAGGGTTTGTTGATAGCGAATGGCGTCTTTGAACAATGCCGTTGAGTCATAAATATCCAATGTTTTGTTGGCGCGTTTAGAATGCAAATCATAAGGCAGGGTGCGAAAACAAACCAAAACTGAATCTATGCTTGAAGAGGTGATTTTGATCTGATTCGTATTGAGCATAAACTCAAAAGGTAGGGCAGATTGATTTTCTATGCGAATCGACTCTGGAATGGCCGTAAGCGAATCAAGCACAACAGGCTTGCCGTCAGTTTTTATCCATTTGCATCGTTCATTGCCCTGCGCTTTGAGAAGCGAGGTTAAGCTGAGCAATAAGATAAAAACGTAAAAGCCACGCTGCACAATTAATCTGTTAATGGAAACTCTATAAAGAACGTGGTACCAACGCCTGCTTCCGTCTCGAACCATATACTCCCTCCGGCATGTTCTACCCCACGTTTGGCAATGGCCAAGCCAATCCCTGAACCTTCTACCTTGGTGCTAAATTTAGGGATAAAAATTTTGTCTCGGATGTCGTCTGGAATTCCTGCGCCATTGTCCTTAACGCTGATTCGTGCCTTGGAATGTGTTTCCTCCAACTGAATTTCGAGTTGGGGCTTCCGTCCTTCGGGCATGGCTTGAATCGCATTCAAAATAAGGTTGTTGAAAATCCTACCCAATAAGTTAGCGTCCCCTTCCACCCAAACTGGGTTTCTTGGGATATTCGGGCTGATTTCAACATTGTCGGCTTTAAACAAGCGAACTGCCTTTCGTAAGGCATCGGCTATATCCAAGCGCTCGTTCCTTGGGATCGGCATTTTTGCGAAAGAGGAAAACGAAGTTGCAATATCGCTGAGCGACTCTATTTGATTGAGCAGGCTATCGAGCGGCTTATTGAAATCCTGATTTAGGTCTTTTCCTTCTGTTAAAATCCTTTTTAAATGTTGAAGTTTCAACTTCATGGGCGTAAGCGGATTCTTGATTTCATGCGCCACTTGTTGGGCCATTTCGCGCCAAGCGCTCTCTTTTTCACTCATGGCCAATTCCTTTTTACTTCGCTCCAAATTGACCAACATTCTGTTATACTCGCGCACCATAAGGCCTATTTCATCTTCAGCATTCCACTCCAACGGCTGATTAATATTTGAAAAAGTGGTGGCCTTAATGCGTTGGGTGAGGTACTTGAATGGATAAGTAATGATCCTTGAGGCAAGGAAAGAAAGCAATACAAAGACGATAAATATAAATGTAAAAGCATTCAGAATATTAGACACAATATCCGTCTGTTGTCTTTTAAGCTGCGCTTCCGATTCGAAAAATGGCATACTCAAAATCCCCAATAACTCATTGTCTTGCTCAGATCGTACGCCCACATAAGTGGATTGATACACCAACTCTCCTACCCTTTCTTCATAAAGTCTTTCGCTGGATCTGTTTTCTATGATTTCTGCCATTGCCCTTGGGCTCGCATATGTAGAAAGCACTTGGTTCTCAAAAATCATCCGTTGGTTGGTGGCAATCAATACACCGTCTTTGTTGAAGAGGTTAATGTCTGCACGTGAGTATTGACTTATTTCTGCTACACGATTTTCTAAGCTCTCGTTATTTTCATTTTGAGCCGAAAGAAACTCTTCCATGGTCGATGTCAAGTTTCTGCCTGCACTTGCTGCTACTTCTAAATAATTGTCCTCTATATTCCGTTTTACTGTGTTGTTCACCAATCGTAAAACGACAATACTCACGATGATTAATGGCAAGAAAAACGCAAAATTCAATAGGATTTGCACCTTAGCCGCAATCGTGACGGTGCTCTTTTTTAGGTTATAAAAAATGGCACTCGCGAAGAAAATCAAAATGATCATGACCACAGAAAAAAGAAAAAACAACGAAAAGTTGGTGATCATGAACCTCATTGGATAGACAGGATTACTGACCACAAAATACTCGTTGGCCTCGCGTCCTTGCACTGCCAAATGGTGGTAATTGTTTACCTCAATACCTGTCGTGAAGATTTCGGGCAGGTTCTGCCAGTTGGGTGGAAAATCCCTTTCATAGTTGAAATCGCCAATACTGGAGCTGATTTGTCCATTCTGAAATATGGCATAATCAAAATGATTGAGTTCGGTGAATTTACTGGCTTCGTCAAAAAGTAAACGCGGCAAGATGCTATTGTTCAATTGCTCTTTTTTGTCAAGTTTCACAATGATATGCCCTATAATCGTATCGTAGCGCTTGATATCAATGAACAAGTAATATTGATTGCTCACCGAAGGAAACTGGAAACTGACAAAGTAAAGGCCTTTGTGCTCTGTGGCCAATTGATCTTGGGCATAGAGCCTTTTATAAGCGGCATACTCTGTGGCTGCTGCGTTCGAAATGGATTTGCCAGATCCATTGAACAATAGGATTTCGATATCATACTTATCAAAATACCCTCCTAAATACGATCTTCTAATTCGCTGCCGTATCAACTGTTTTGAAGAAAAGAGATTCGAAATATTAGTCTGGATAAGAATATCCTTTTCAATACTAGATTTAGCTTCGGAAAGTAAAAACTCAGCAGTGAGGTCATTATCGGTTAGCAGTTCTGTGGCCAAGCTAATTTTATCCTGCCTGTCTTCTTTTTTGATGTCTTCATTCAAAACCAGCGTGCTCACCAAGGCGACAACAAACGAAGCAGTAAAGAAATAAAGAAAAGTACTATAGCTCAGTTTATTGATCTCATCCGGAAATTTGAGGCGGATGATCAAAGCGAGATAAACAAGGTAAAGACACAGATAAATAAATAGGCCAATTCCGGAAAAATAAGCCATTAACCCAGATACCAAGAACACAACAATCAATAAAATCCTTAAGCGTCCTTTCTTATCAGATACCATGCAGCGAGAAGCCGCTAATTGAGTGGTCAGAAAGAACACAATACCTTCGATGAACAAGACTAGGTAATTGATCAGTTTGAAAATATTGAGCGAATTGTCTTTCGATATATCCAGCTCCCATTGCGAGTTCCGAAGGGTTGACTGTAGTTCGGTGGTGAGGTAGAAAAACGATAAGAATGACAAAACCAGAATTGCAGCCAATCCCCAATCATTCCATTTTAACTGAGCAATTGGACTATAGAATAATCTAAAGGCATAAGCAACCAAGATCAAGAGACAAATCTGGTTCAATAGCAAATCACCCAAAGAAGGCTCAACGATACTGGCTGCAAAGTGAATTGGATCAAACAAGCCATATGGCCGCACACTGTAGGGAAACGAGAAGCGGATCATTAACGCCCTCAATACCAAAAGCATCAATGCCATAAGACCTATAGACAAAAACGGCTTGCCTAATTGATTGAGTAAGCCACTATAAAAGAACATTGCCCTGAAGTAGAAAAAAATCGACAGCACAAAAAGTAACACAATCACAGATGAATAGACGGGATAATCGACCTTCATTAAATCGCTGCCCGAAAATGAAAAAAGGTAAATTCCTTGTGGAGATTTTATTTGATGATCACCCGCCTGAGTGGCATCAATCGTCAGATCGTAGCTCGATTTACCAAAGAGTTTTGCGTTGAGGCCTGTAGTGGTAAAGTCCTTCGTTACTGGTACTGAAGATTTTAAGGTAAGGAATCCATAAATTTCAACCAGCCGATTTTGAGAGGTATTGATAACGCTTCGCTTTACTACGAATTGATCCTTGTTGATCTCTAAAAACTTGTATAAATACGTCCCCTCCAAAGTACCGTATTTAGGCACGAAACGATTGGTAGACCAATAAAGGATTTCACCATTTTCGTAAATAAAAAATGCATACTCATCCGAAGTAGACAGTCGATTGAAAAGACGGTTGAGATCAACCACAGCGGTGCTCGACACTTCTTTGGTTTTTTGGTCCAAAATAGAAAGTTCATTGGCAATGTTGGCTGCGATTGTTGTTTGTGGCGATACCCTTCTTTTCTGATCTGAAAATACCAGCTCATCAATGACGACCGTCACTAAAAGTAAAACGAGGCAAATGATCAAATGCCGATGAGTATTGAATCTTGAATGCAGCGTTGACAATAGACTGATCTTACTTAATGAACAGGTTCAAAGTACTAATTATTTTGTTTGTGATCTAAATAAGGGCAAAACTAATAATTACAACCCATGCTCTCACTGCAAAAAACAAGCCGTGAAATTGGTTGATCATAATTGTCGATGGTAGTCCGTTTAGCTTTAAAATTCTTAATGACCAGTTTTGCCAAAAAACAGAATGATTTTATCAATCTTATAAAGCATAAAATCCCTCTCACATCATCAACCGACTCGTTACCCACCTCATTTTCAAATCAAGAAATTTGCATTTCAAACATACTAATGCTTAATTCAAATACATAACAAATTTATTATAATTAAACACTTTATTATTTAATAATTATTAAATAGCTTTAGTTATAATTTATCGCACTAATTAACACAAATTATTGAATCATGAAGAAATATCTTACTATCCTAACTATGTCAATCATAGTATTCTCTTGCAGTCAGCAAGATGAAGCACAGCCAGAAATCATTGATGCACGTCAAGAAATGCTTGATGTGATGAAATTTACGGCACAAGCTGTCAGTGAAATTTCAGTGAACCCTAACGTTAAAAAAGAACTACTGAGTTATGGCCTCCAAGAATTCGATGGAGAGGTAACCGCCCACTTTAGTAAACTTCTGCATGAAGGTAATCCAGAAGCTGTTTCTAGCAACAATTCAAAAGGTACATTCTCAAGGCTTTTTGAAAATAAGGCCCTTGAGTTTGAGAGTAATCAACTCAACAACAAATCACAGTCTGCGGATAATACTATCACCGATTTAGAAGCATTTCTGAAAGATAAGAACATGGCACTTTATGGCCCATACTTGGCAGAGAATCATGCCAATTCTGATAAACCTCTTACAGTCTCATTCGACCCATTAGACGGTAGTAAAACATCTAACATTGGCTATATTTTGGTGCCGAAGACTAGCTCTGGCAGCACTGCAAATAGCGGTGGGCTAGACGCGCCCAACGCTATCCCCAATTACGATGTAGTAGAAATAAGTGGGGTTGATGACGACTATGCTTATAATAACCCAACTCTTTTTGTAATCATTGATGATGCTGGGTCAAGTGGTGGAGGATCATCTAGTTCAAATAATCCACCTCCTGGCAACAACCGAGATATCGATTGTCGAACTCTAACTACTGACGATATTGTACTACTGAAAATGCCAGAGTTCAGGCTTCTTGATAACTTTTCTTGGGCTCCATGGGACAGAAATTTCATATCTTTATGGGTTGCTACTGGTCAGTTAACCTTCTCTGATGGCGTCCCAGTTTTAGGTGCTAACGTTAATCAACATATGGGTAGAAAACAGATTAGTAGAGAAAATGGTCGTAAGAGAGAGTGGTTAAACTCTGACATACCACATTTTGAATCAAAATGGGATAACTCTGAGGTGGAATTATTTTATGTTTTCACAAGAAAAGAAAGTAGCAAGATTTCTATTACTGGAAAAGTTGGTTACAACAAAGATGGTTTAAATGTTAGTGTAGATGTAAATGTAGGAGAGCAGGATAAGGAGAAAATTATAACCAAACAAAACCTTGATCGATGCTTGTATCTTGCGCGGCATACTAGAGACCTAGGGTTTGGTACACGAAATGGTGAGGCCATTTATCGATTTGATAAATTAGAATTTTATTTACAACCAGATATTTCAAATATTAATGATTAGTAGCTAAAATGTAGCTAGCAATGTTGTCATAAAAAGATTGCTAGCTACATTTTCTATTTATAGTGCGCTAAGAACGAAAATATTCAAGACTTCAAATATGATTAAAATTCTCATTTCTAGTTTAATACTTTTACAATTCAGCTTTCTAAGTGTAGCCCAAACTCCTCAGAATAACCTCAATACTTATCAGAAAGGATTTAAAATAAGTTCAGGTATTGGTTATATGCATGAATGGAAAAACGATCGTGTCAAATTTGGATCACCTCCTACTGAGCTCACAAGCCCAAATACTGCCTTCATTTATTGGGTAAATTTGAATTACACCTTAAAGAGTGGATGGTTCGGTCAAGCTTCTTATGACAGGGAGTACACTATCGAAAATGATTTGGAAACTAAAATTTGGTTGAGATCGCTTCACTTTTCTATTGGTAAATCAATGCAATATGGAAACGACTCATTCAATTTATTCGCTGGTCTGTCCTCTGTGAAAAGAATATCCTTTATTGGCTCTATGATTCAAGTATCTCCAGGAAATATTGAATTTGAATTGTCAGAAGGATCCAGAGTGGGCTATATATTTCCTCACTTAGGAATGGATTATTTTATAACCTTAACTAAATCTGTTCAAACAGGCTTCAGAATTAAAACCATTAGTAACTTTGGTGACTTCGGCAGAATAGACTTTTCAGCGATCATCAACTATACGTTTTGATTTATCTCCAAAATTTCATTAAACTCTATTCTTCCCCTTTGTATTTCAAGCCTCCAAAAGCATACAAATAGAAGATGCGTGAATACCTGAACATTACCGGAAAGAGCAATACTACCTCGGTAATTATGGCGATTAAATAGGTGTTTTCAGTAGCTCCTTCAACCGTATGGTAAATAATAAAGGCACTTACCAAAAATAGCCCAACAGACATGGCATAGCTGATGTACATGGCGCCATCAAAGAAACGTGGTTCCTTTTCAAAATTCACATCACAGTGGGGACATCTTTTATTCATGTTCATCATCTTTTTAAGATGATAGGGATTTGCATCAAACAAATTACCCTGATGGCATTGTGGGCACTTACCCAATAGTATGGCCGAAAGCTTTGATTTTTTTCCCATTCTTCTTGCTTGTTCTGTACCAAAAGTATCCTATGACTCCAAAAAGCAGGTACGGTGCTACAAAGAGGTACATAATGCCTAAGTTAAGATTCGAGGCCATTGAGGTATCTCCTGCCGCAACGGTAGATTCTACTGCTCCCCGGCACATCGCACATTGAGCGTTGGACACGAGGTTAAAAACGAATAGAAAACAACCAGTGAAAAATACTCCTCTGAATTTCTTCATAACACTACAAATTTAGCAATGGCTTTCGAGTTTCAACACTAAAAGGAATAATAAGGACTGATCATTAAATAAACAATTACGCCAGTAACCGAAACATACAACCAAATTGGATAGGTCAGCTTAACGATTTTTTTATGTTTATCAAAAAGCCCTGACCAAGCGTAATAAAACGCCAAAAGTACTAAGGGCACTACGCCTATTGACAATAGGATATGGCTCAATAGAAAGAAGTAGTATAAGTACTTTTGAGCTCCCTCGCCACCAAAGGCAGTAGATGGAGCCGAAGCATGATAGATTACATAACACACCAAAAACAGCGCACCAAGCACCAGCGCAGCCGTGTTAAATTTTTTATGCCAATCTACCCGCTTTGTTTTAATGGCTACAAGGGCAAAAATCAAGCATAAAGAAGTAAGCGTATTAATTCCTCCTATAACATGAGGAAGGTTGTATACCCAGTCGCCCAAATCTAATTTTTGAGGAAGTGATAACAAAACCACCACCGCCAATGGGATAGCTACGGATAAAATCTTAATCCACAGCATTGATGTTTTTTCCTTATTCGAAATCTCAGTCATTCTCTTTACTCTGAAGTATTCTTAACTCGAGAATCAACCTATCTGTTTCTTCTCTTTCCATAATATTATAATAGCCCCTAATTTTGTTCTCAGCATCAACAAGCACCACTCTATTATCAAGCTCAGTCATTATCAAAGCACAGCTTTTGAGTGATGACCAAGTTGCTGAATCTAATTCTTGAAACTTCCAGAAATCATCGAGAAAGATAATCCTTCGGTTATAGTTGGAAATCGAACTGGCTTGAATCGATGCACTGTTTAGGAATGTGGTCAATTGCATTTTAGGATTCTTATAAAAGATATCCTGCACCTTTTCTAACTCTTCTAGCCTAGTTTTTAATACGGGACCATCGGTTTCTTCAAACTGAATTATTTTAACCACACCCAATTCCAATTCGGGAGCCTTAGCAATATACTGCCCTGGACTTCTGTCTATACACGACACTTGCTCCAAAGTATCGATCACCCCATTGGGATAAAGTACGGGAATATCGAATTGATTTTTGCCAAATCCTTTTAAGAAAAGGAAAATCAAAACGGGCAGAAGAATAAGAAGAAATAGGTAGATGCCTTTGGCTTTCATTAATTCGAGTTTGTAGCAACAAAAAATCAGACTGATTGCTCTGTCTGATTTTTAAAATTCATTTTTCCAATACGACTAATGCTAATGTGCATCATCTACTTGTTCCGATCCTGCTGGTGCGTAATCAACAATACCTCTGCTGCTCTTCACCGCGCCACCCTCTAAGTTTACCAAGGCGACAATCAGCCATACAATAAATATCATTGGAAGGATGACGGAATAAATGAGCCCTTTTACTTCGTGCCCAAGGTGCATGAACTCGCTAACAATATAAAATGCCTTTACAATGGTCAATCCTACGAAGATTACATTTCTTAGTGTTCCTGCGTCCATCATGAATGCAAAAGCATATTCTATCCCAGTGATTACCGCAAGGATTAATGCAATCTTCCAGATACCTCTAATTTTTTCTTTATCTACTGGTTGTACAACCACGTTTACTGTTTGTTCCATAGTATTTTTTCTTTAGATCAAGTAGAAGAAGGTGAAAACAAATACCCAGACTAAGTCTACAAAGTGCCAGTATAAACCAACCTTCTCAATCATTTCATAATGCCCTCTCTTCTCGTACATACCGTTAGCGGCATTGAAGAAAGTAATAATATTAATCACAACTCCAGAGAATACATGGAATCCGTGGAAACCCGTAATGAAGAAGAAAAGTGCTGCAAAAGCTGGCGGGCCATACTGGTTGTAGCCCAAGTTCGCTCCAAAAATTTCTGCGTTTTCTACCCAACGACCATTCTTGAAAATATCACCGATTGTTGCTACATCTCCACCCGTGATAAAGTGAGACCACTCCCAAGCTTGGCAGCTTAAGAAGGCTATACCACCAATAATCGTCCATAGCATCCATTTCACCACCCCATTTTTATCCATTCTATGTCCAGCCTCTACGGCCAAAACCATAGTCACAGAACTCAAAATCAAGATAAAAGTCATTAGACCTACGAAGATCAAAGGAAGCTCAACCCCATGAAATCCAGGGAAGGCATCATAGACCTTTTCAGGGATTGGCCAATACTCAGTTGAAAAAACGAAATCGCTTGGATCTCCCTTATAAGCTGGCGCACTCCATCTAAGAAATGCGTAAGTGATCAAAAGGCCTGAGAAAGTGAAAGCATCTGAGAGTAGGAAAAACCACATCATGAGTTTTCCATAGCTCGCCTTTAAAGGCTCAACCCCACCTGACCATAAGCTTTTGTTGCTGATTGTAGCCGTATTAGCCATTTTAATAGGTTCTAATTAATGGTTAAGTAATAAAAATATAAATAAGTAAATCCAAAGGCCTCCCAAAAAATGCCAGAAAGTTGCGCACATTTCCATGTTCAACATATTCTTTGAATGTACCTTAAGTCTTAAGGACGAAATTAATAGATATAATAGATAAATCACACCCGCAATCAAGTGGAATCCATGCAAACCTGTAAAAACATATAAAAAACTTCCCGCAGGGTTGCCTACAAAGAAAACTCCTGCGTCTACCATTTGCCCCCAGGCCAAAAATTGCCCTACTAAAAACATGATGCCCAAAACAAACGTAATCGCCAAAGCAATCTTAACTTTCTGAAATTCATCCCTTTTGGCAGATAAATAAGCCCAATGCATCGAAGCACTGCTCAAAAGGATTATGGCCGAAGTAGACCATAGCAAAGATGGTAAATCGTATTCCAACCAGTTACCGCTGGCTTGTCTCACAATATGCGCACTTGTAAAAGCAGCGAAAATCATGATTACGGTGACAATGAACAACCACATCGCAAATTTCTTTGGATGCATTGAAAGTGGCTGCTCCACTCCTTGATCAACAAATTGATAGTTCTCTGTCATTATTTCACCATGTCCAATAAATAAGCAATCTGCACGATCGGCAAATACAAGAATGAACCAAACATAATTCTCAATGCTGATTTTCTTGATTGATCCCGCATTAACTTAATCGTCTGCGCCAAAAACAAAACCCCACAAATGGTGGCTACCACTCCCGAATTGATCCCTGTAATCCCAAAATACATTGGCAATAAACCTAGAGGAATAAGGAAAAGTGTATAAGTCATTATTTGAAAAGCTGTTTTCATATCCTTTTCTCCTGCCACAGGAAGTAATTTGAAACCCGCCTTTTTATAATCTTCGTCTGCCACCCAAGCAATTGCCCAAAAATGAGGAAACTGCCAAATGAACTGAATGCCAAAAATGATCATCGCCTCATGACTGATTACGCCAGTAGCCGCAACCCAACCCAATAATGGAGGCAAAGCCCCAGGGAAAGCGCCTACAAAAACCGCGATCGGCCCTACTCTTTTCAAAGGAGTATACACAAAACTGTAAAGGATCATTGAAAGCACGGCCAGTGCTGTCGTCAAAAGATTCGTCCATTGGAAAAGGATCAGAATACCGGCCATGGCTACAAAACCAGCGAAAGTGATTGCCTCTTGCTTGGTTAATCTTTCTGTAGGTAAAGGGCGAGATTGCGTCCTTTTCATCAAAAGATCATAATCCTTTTCCAAAACTTGATTGATTGTGCACGATGCTCCCGAAATCAACCAACCTCCAATGAATAGCATAATTAACTGAGCCCAGTCTACATTCCCTCCCATGGCCAGAGAATAGCCGAAGGCAGAGGAGAAAGCCACAAGAAGCGACAATCTCATTTTCATTAGCTCCAAGTAGGCCTTGGCCTTTAGTGCTAACAAGCTACCGAAAGTGAGATTTGTAGAATTACCTGATATCATTCAGCGGTATTTGACTTTAAATTTTTATTCCCAATAAGGAGCACAACATAATATTGCACACCTACAATTAAGGTTCCTAACAACAAATGAATTGGTTGAATAGCTGCAGGAACACCAAAATAAGCCATGATCACTCCCGTCAAGATTTCTATTACCACAATAGCGAATAAGAATCTTACTGGAAACTTAAGAATCGTTTCCACCTTACTTCTCACAACCAGTTTTTGAACTACAATGACATGTAGCACAAGAAGCAAAATAGAATAGGACCTGTGAATCTTGAATTCAAAACCTAAATTTTTTATCCAATCCACGCGTGCCAAACTCTCAGAAGCAACATCGATGGCCTCTCTTACTTGAGTGCCCAATACAATCTGTATTGTAGTTAAAACAGTACAAACAATGAGCAAGGCATAGATTCTTTTTGGATGCTCAAGAGAAATTCTTAAATCACTGCGCTTCGATCTATAATACACGTAAATCAATAAACCAACAATGAACAAGGCCAACAGCATATGAATGGTAATCATCCAATGCAACAAGTTGGTGCTCACCACAATAGAACCTATCCAGCCCTGAAAGCCAACCAATACAAATGCAAGAAATGAAAGAACGGTGATGGCTTTATCAGTTTTCCAGTATTTCAAAGACAAAACAAATGTCCCGAAAATGAGCAAACCAATTACCGCACCAATCAAGCGGTTAACATATTCGATCCAAGTTTTTACCGCGTTAAAGTCTTCCTCTTTTAGAATATTCGGATCGTTTTCGATCTGATATGCTAAATCGTCAAAACCAAATGCGGTTAAATAACTCACTACCTTTTTATTCTTCTCAACCCTCTGCTGAGTATAATCTGCTTTGTAATCTGCAGGAAGTTGGCTAACATCCGTAGGTGGTACCCAACTTCCAAAGCATTTAGGCCAGTCCGGACAACCCATTCCCGACCCTGTACTTCTTACTATACCTCCGATCAAAATCAGAAGGTATACTGCAATTACTGTGACAGCTGAAAACTGCCTGAATAATTTCCCCTTAATGGCTTGTTGTTTCATCAACCACAACCTCCCTTGCTCTCTCCTGCTTTTCTATTTTCACCAAATCATTCTCATGTGGAAGATTTGAATCTAAAGTCTCAGAGAAAGGAACAGTTTGAGGAATGAAATCCTCTTCCGCACCAGGCTTAGAGTAATCATATGGCCATCTATACACCGTAGGAATTTCACCTGGCCAGTTACCATGCCCCGGATTGATTGGAGTAGTCCACTCTAATGTATTCGAGTTCCAAGGGTTAGCAGTAGCTTTTCTTCCTCTGAATATGCTGTAGAAGAAATTGAATAAGAAAATAAACTGGCCAAAGAAAGTTAAGATGGCAGCAATACTTATGAACATATTCAAATCAGTGAAACCGCTAAAGGCATCAAATCCTGTGAATGAATAATATCTTCTTGGGAAACCAGCAATACCGATGTAATGCATTGGGAAGAATACTGCATAGAGTCCTACAAATGTCAACCAGAAGTGGATATACCCTAATTTTCTATCTAACATTCTACCGAACATTTTAGGGAACCAATGGTAAACACCTGCTAGTAATCCAAAAGAAGACGCTGCTCCCATTACTAAGTGGAAGTGAGCTACTACGAAATATGTATCGTGTAATTGAATATCAATAGCCGAATTACCCAAGAAAATACCTGTGATACCTCCCGAAATAAATACTGACACCAAACCAATTGAAAACAACATCGCTGGTGTGAAAATGATATTGCCCTTCCAAAGTGTGGTCAAGTAGTTAAACACTTTTACAGCCGATGGAATAGCGATGATAAGGGTCAAGAACATGAAGATTGATCCTAAGAAAGGACTCAAACCAGATACGAACATATGATGCGCCCAAACCACGAACGAAAGTACCGTGATACCTAACATCGAGATGATCATTGCCTTATAACCAAAGATTGGTTTTCTGGAATTGGTGGCTATAATCTCAGAAGTAATACCCAGTGCAGGTAAAAGAACAATATAAACTTCAGGGTGACCTAGGAACCAGAACAAATGCTGATATAGGATTGGGCTACCTCCTACATTAGGAAGGGCCTCACCACCGATGTATATCTCAGATAAATAAAATGAAGTACCAAAACTTCTATCGAATACAAGTAATAAGGCAGCTGCGAACAATACTGGGAACGACAACACCCCGATCACCGCGGTTAAAAAGAAAGCCCAAATTGTAAGTGGCAATCTTGAGAATGTCATCCCCTTAGTCCTGAGGTTGATGATCGTTGTAATGTAGTTGATACCTCCCAATAAAGAGGATACAATAAAGAATACCATTGCCACCAACCAGAGCGTCATTCCTAATCCAGAACCTGGCATTGCTTGAGGCAATGCACTTAGTGGTGGATAAACTACCCAACCGCCAGATGCTGGACCTGTCTCAATAAACAGAGACGTAAACATGATTACACTTGAAAGGAAGAAGAACCAATAAGACAACATGTTCATAAAACCCGATGCCATATCTCTCGCTCCAATCTGTAGTGGAATCAAGAAATTACTGAAAGTTCCGCTTAGACCAGCAGTCAATACAAAGAATACCATGATGGTACCGTGCATTGTAACCAAGGCCAAATAGAAATTTGGATCAAGCGCTCCGTCTGCTCCAATCCATCTTCCTAGCAAAGGTCTTAACCATTCCATTGATGAAGTTGGAAAACCTAATTGCAGCCTGAAAATGGCCGACATTGCCGCTCCAATAACCGCCCATAAAATCCCTGTAATCAAGAATTGTTTAGCGATAGTCTTGTGATCAATTGAG
>PCUU01000056.1:0-507 GCA_002786855.1 Cytophagales bacterium CG12_big_fil_rev_8_21_14_0_65_40_12 | reverse complement strand
TGTGATGAACGTTTCATGATGCTCGTGATCGTGATCATCATGTGCGTGTGCATCAATGTGTGCTGCTGCTGTTGCCATCTGTCTGTATCTGTATTTTTTTAATTATTCGTTAATGCCAGCTGTTACTACTGCCAACTCCTTCAAATTCTCAGGTACCTGAGACATGTAATCTGGGTTTTTTGACAACCAAGATTTTTGCTCCGCTTTCCATTTATCGTATTCGGCTTGTTCAAGAACAATCACAGTCTTTTTCATAGAGAAATGACCTCTTCCACAAACCTCAGTACATGCCAATTCATAATCAAAATCTGGATTTCCTTCTTCAACTCTCATCTCCTCTGTAGTCTTATTGGCTACAAACCAAAACTGAGTAGGCATGCCCGGTACAGCATCCATTTTCAATCTCATGTGAGGAATGAAAACACTATGCAATACATCTCTGGCTCTAATTTTCAATAAAACAGGCCTCCCTTTAGGGATAACTAAGTTTTGATTTTGAAAATCATC
>PCUU01000004.1 GCA_002786855.1 Cytophagales bacterium CG12_big_fil_rev_8_21_14_0_65_40_12 | reverse complement strand
CATATTTGCCCGATGGACATTTAAAACAATAGTAAACCAAAACGGTCAATGCTATTTAGGGATGGACATATCTTAACCCCGCACTTCCCACTTCGGTCTTCTGACTTCATCTTCCTCAAGCCAAAGTCAATGGCATGTCTCTTAATCGTTGGCCAGTTAAGCGGAAAACGGCATTGGCAATGGCCGCACCAATTGGGCCGAGTGGAGGTTCACCAACACCACCGGGGGTATCGGAATTTTGAATCAGTACCACATCAATTTCTTTAGGGGCGTGTTTCATCAAAGCCATTTTATAAGGGCCATAAATGATCGGTTTGAGTTGGCTGTCCACCACATCCATTTTCTCGAACATAGCCGCACTCATGCCCATGATAATCGCGCCTTCGCATTGTGCTCTTACTTGGTCTGGATTAATGACCAACCCTGGATCCATGGCACAGGTTACTTTATGCACTTTGATTTCATCGTTTTCGATTGACACTTCTACCACTTGCGCAACTGGGGTATTGACATCGGTAGAACAAGCAAAGCCCATAGCTCGACCATCTTTTACTTCATTTGTCCAGCCAGATTTCTGCGCAGCTGCTATAATCACTTCTTTTAAGCGATAACCTGCTTTGCTGTCGTCAATCTGTGCCAAACGGAATTCGATAGGGTCTTTTCCTGCTTTAATAGCCAATTCATCCATAAAGCTTTCTATAGCAAAAGTGTTGGCCAAAAGACCTAAGCTGCGCCACCAGCTAGTCGCGAAAGGCAATTCCACAAACCAAGAAATGGCTTCGTAATTCGGTATGCCTGAATACTGAATCATACCACCCCGCCAAGCACCTAAATCAGAACCCATTAAAGTAGGAACTATGGAGGGAAGAAGGGGAGAACCCACCGCCACTGCACCGCTTGAAACATTATGTTCCAAGGCTTCGATTAAGCCGTCTTCATTCAGTTTGGCTTTTAAAACATGATGCGTTGGTGGCCTAAAGGTATCGTTTTGAAATTCTTCTTGTCGGTTGAAAAAGCATTTTACAGGCTTACCCACAGCTTTTGACATTACCGCAGCTTGCACAGCATGTGCTGAGTGAAGTCTTCGTCCAAAAGCACCGCCCAAAAATGTGGGGATAATATTGACTTGGTCTTTTTTGAAACCGAGTCTTTTGGCAACTTCCTTTCTAGTGATTTCAACCACTTGTGTGGAAAGGATGATTTCGGCACCGTCTTCTTTTACAAAAGCAACCGCTCCGTTTGGTTCTATCTGCGCATGGGCTCCAATTGGACTTGAATATTCTGCAGTGATAATTCCTTCATCGTCTTTCAAATATTTACTTGGATTACCACTTTTCTGAATGGAGGAAGCTTTTCCTTTACCGACTTTAGTTTTCTCTACAATGTCTCTGGATTGCCACAATAGATTAGGCGTCCAGACAGCTTTGATAGCATTTTTTGCGTTTTCCGCTTCAAAATAAGTATTGGCGATGACTCCGATAAAATCATCTTCTCTTACGATTTTGATTACCCCAGGCATATTTTCCGCTTCGCTTGTGTCAGCGCTGGTCAAGATGGCATCAATGGTATTCGGTCTAAGCACTGCACCGAAAACCATATCAGGCATTTGGGCATCCATTCCGTAGATGGGAGCACCAGAAACTTTTTCCTTTAAATCGACACGTGGCAGGGCTTTTCCGATGACTTTAAAGTCTTTTACTGATTTCAATTCTGGGGTGTCTACTTCTTCCCATTCGACAACTTTGAGAACAATTTCGCCATAGGTAAAAGATTGCTTTCCATCGGTGACAATACCATTGGCTGCTTTGACTTCGTCTAAGGCGACATTCAGTTGCTTTGAAGCTTGCAGCCTAATCATTTCGCGCATGGTAGCAGCCATTTCTCTTAAGGGTGTCCATAAAGAAGAAATGGAAGTACTTCCGCCCGTTCCAAAGGCATCGATATTGCCGCTAATACTTTCTGCATGAACCACTCGGAAGTTGCTTAATGGCATATCAAATTCCTCTGCTGCAATTTGCGCCAAGCCAGTAAAGGCACCTTGCCCCATTTCTACTTTGGTAGAATGGAGAGTGACCATATTTTGTGCGTCAATTTCGAACCAAAGACTAGGCACTTTACTCCCTTGATATGGCGCTTCCACCGTATTTGCGAATTCAGTGAGGTACCTTCTCCAGATGGATTTAGTGACATAACCAGTGCCAA
Source organism: Cytophagales bacterium CG12_big_fil_rev_8_21_14_0_65_40_12 (assembly GCA_002786855.1). Classification (GTDB taxonomy): domain Bacteria; phylum Bacteroidota; class Bacteroidia; order Cytophagales; family Cyclobacteriaceae; genus Roseivirga. The sequence goes on along the minus strand of PCUU01000004.1, from coordinate 13,789 downwards.
TCACTACACCAACACCAACCGATGATCTGATCAAAAATTTACGCCTCGACCAGCCTTTTTTATTGTTTGTTTCTTCTTTGCTCATGGGTTAAGGCTTAAGCGTTTTGATTGGTGATTTCAGCAGCGCGATGAATGGCTTTGCGCATGCGATAATAGGTAGCACAGCGACAAACATTGCTGATATTATTGTCAATGTCCTCGTCTGTTGGGTTTGGGTTTTGGTTGAGCAGCGCAGCCGTGGCCATCATAAATCCAGGCTGACAATAACCACATTGAGGTACTATTTCTTCCTCCCAAGCTTGTTGTACAGGATGAAGTTCGCTTCCGTTAGAAAGTCCTTCAATGGTGGTAATTTGCTTATCGCTGGCGTATTGAACAGGATAGGAGCAAGATCTTATTGCCATTCCATCGATATGCAATGTGCACGCGCCACATGCTGCTTTTCCACATCCGAATTTTGTGCCTTTCAAATCAAGCACATCACGGACTACCCAAAGGAGAGGGGTATTGCCATCCACATCTACTGTGGTGCTTTGTCCATTTATGGTAAAGGTAATTTCCATCACTGTTTAGTTTTTGAAGCTCTTGTATTGCACAAGGGTAGAAGCCTCAGGTTGATTAGAATGAATAAGTTAGTGATTTGATTTTGGCTTGTGAAGCTATGCCAGAAGAATATTTTACGCTTTGTTGTCTTAATGTAAAGTCTGTTTAACTCGATGGCAGACAGTATTGAGGTTACTCAAAGGGACATCAATACTGTACTGTTTGATCTTACAGCAAAGCACGCGGAGTAACGCAAAGGGGTTTGAGGAATGGCCACCTCATTTTTTAATTCACCTCGCAGAGGTCTTTTTCACAAGCACGAGATGGGTTTTGTCGGTTAAAAGCCGACTTATCGTCCATCCTCGATACAATCGAGGAGGAGTAGAGCGATTAGAAGTATTGAGGTTACTCAAAGTAACCTCAATACTGTACTGTTTGATCTTACCGCAAAGCACGCAGAGCAACGCAAAGGGCTTTGATAAAAAGCATTATCCATTATTTAAGTCACCTCGCAGAGGTCTTTTTCAGAGGCGGAAGAAGGGTTTTGTCGGTTAAAAGCCGACTTATCGTCCATCCTCGATACAATCAAGGAGGAGTGGAGCGATTAGAAGTATTGAGGTTGCTCAAAGTAACCTCAATACTGTACTGTTTGATCTTACCGCAAAGCACGCAGAGCAACGCAATGAGTTTTGAGAAAAAGCATTATCCATTATTTAAGTCACCTCGCAGAGGTCTTTTTCAGAAGCAAGAAATGGGTTTTGTCGGTTAAAAACCGACTTGCCATCCAACCTCGATACAATCAAGGAGGAGTGCAAGAATATTTCACCCTTTCAGGGCTTAGATTTTATGTTGTCGTTCTAGAGAAGGACTTCATCCTTCTTTGTGGTAGGACGCCCCTTCAGGGCTTCTAAGATTTAAATGATTACATAAACCTTTCTTTTCTTGAGGCACGAAAGTTCAAAAAAGTCCTAGTTCCTTCGCCATGCTCAGGATGAAAAGTTAGTGAGTGAATTATGATGGATTTGTCATGAAACAACATTGCCCTGAAAGGACTGAGTATCTTAAAAAAGGCTGTAGTCCTTTCTTATTTATGAAGAATCACAAAAATAAGCCCTGATGGTGCGATATAAGACTTAGTTAATTCATATGTCTATTCAATTTCTTTCCACCATTGTTCGGTTTTGGAATCGGAATAGGTGAACAACTCTCCAATCTTCGGGTGAATCACAGGAAATTTGAGTCGCTCGGCTTCTGCTGCAAATCGTTCTATTGGTTCTTTCCAAGGGTGGAGCGAAAGCGCAAAGCCTGCCCAATGTACCGCCATTATTTTGTTTGCTTTTCCATCTATTGCCGCCTGAATGGCTTCCTCGGGATACATGTGAATCGCATGCCACAGTTTATTATACTGCCCGCATTCCATAAATGCGAAATCGAATGGCCCTAGTTTTTCGCCTACCGTTTTAAAATGTTCTCCATAACCGCTGTCTCCACTGAACCAGATATTTTCGCTTTCCGTTTTGAAGGCCCAACCTCCCCAAAGCGATTTCGCTCTGTCCGTAAGGCCTCTTCCAGAGAAGTGCCTAGTTGGGGTGAAAGTGATGCTGATTTCCCCGAAAGTTTGCATATCCCACCAGTCTAATTCTGTAATCTCCGCTTCAGGAATTCCCCATTTCACAAGGTGTCTTTCCACTCCTAAGGCTACAAAATACTGCTTCACCTTCGGCTTCAATTTTTCAATGCTGTCCAAATCAAGATGATCATAATGGTCGTGCGTAAGAATCAGCAAGTCAATTTCAGGAAAATCATCAATCACACTCAAAGCATTTTCACTAAATCGTTTGGTGGCGAAAGGTGCGATGGGAGATGTGTCATTTCCCAGCATCGGGTCGATTAGGATGGTCTTGTTATTCATTCGCATAAGCACTACGGAATGGCCATACCAAATGAATTTGGCTTTATCGGAAGGTGCTAAGAAAGCATTTTTATCAAAAGGCAGAATAGGGAGTTTGGTCTTGGGTTCTCGTCCCTTACGATCAAATATTTGCTTATAAAGCAATTTAGGCAAACTGGCCAGACTGATGTCCATTGTAGTTTCCTCTAAATTCAGGAATTTTTTACCATCCCACTGTGGAGAGCTCTCGTACTTTGTGATGTCCTCTTTAGAGATTTTTCCTCCGAATTGTTTTGCCATTTTAGATGCTGCGTTGATGAATGGAAATATTCCCTATGAATGTGTTAAAGGGTAAATAAGTTCTTTTTCAAAAGATTTTTTAAATCAAGTGTTTAGGCGATGAATCAGTTTACTCATTGTCCTATTTAGCCTGAAGACTTTCCAAGTGTTGATCAATAGCTTCTGTTTTTTCTTTCCAGAAGGCTACGGCTTTTTCAAGATTAACGGTTCTGTTTTTCCGAGTGCCTTCTCTGGTGGAATTGGGCAATCGTACTAAGAAATTAGCATTCTTATCCCAGTCCTTCTGTTTTTCTCCTTCAGAATTGGGTTCAACTCGATTAGACCAAAATCTCAAATTTGCTACATACATATCTCTTTTCTCTTTAAGATAAGCCAAATGACTTTCATGGTCTTTAGGAATATAACCAGGACCAGTACATCCGCAAGAATGGAAAGTGATTCCTGTTGAGTAAAGACTTTTTATATGCTGCCAAGCCTTGATGTCGTTCTTTTTAGGAGCTTCAAAATCATAACCCATATCGGCCATTAAGCCAGCGCATTCTGGGCATTTCGCTGGCGAATTCTCCCACTTTTTCGTGTAAGCCACATTGCCATCAATGTCAATTAGAAGCCTTCGTTTGAAAGTCTTTCTACAATCAAAACAGGCATAATGCTGTTTATAGCTATTGGTTCCGTATCTGCACATCTAAAGTTCTTGAATTGTTAGAGTCCTTTCTTATTGTCTTGAATATTATTGAAAATGAACTCTATAATTAGGTCGCGATATTTACTTTCGTCATCAAACGATAAACTGCGCCAAAGTTGACCATGAGTAAGTTCAGTGGCATACTCTGTTTTAAAACTATCGAAGCCTTTATCTTCTAAGACTTTTGCAAACAATTGTGTGTAGGCAATCACATTGTTATCACTTACTAATAGGATCGGAGTTTTAAGATTGCTCAAATACTCAGTAGCAGAAGCTTGCTTTAGTTGATTTCCAAATACTGCTTTAACATGAGTTTCTGCTAATTCTGGAGTATTTCCATTAAGAAAAGTTTGATAATAATGTTCGATATCATAGGTGCCAGAAAAGGCTATTACACCTTTGAGAAGGTCAGGGTCTAGGTTTTTACTTTTTAAATACTGTTTATCTAAATCAATTAACATAGACAATTGTGCACCAGACGAATAGCCACCAATAAAGATGTAATTGGGATTAAAACCATAGTCTGAAGCATGATTTACCAACCATCGTAAAGCTGAGGCTATATCTTCTATATGTTTTGGGTGTTGTATTCCCTCAGAAAGTTTAGGATCACGCCATACAGCAGGACTTAACCGATGACCAACACTGGCTACAGCAATACCTTTTTTCGCCATTTTTCTAGCAAAGGGCATCTCTAAATTTCGATCGACATAGGACCATGCCCCACCACCAATCCATACGAGTAGGGGGTAATTGTCAGTGGTTGATGGGAGACATAGACTCAAACGTTGCAGACTATCATTCTGAATATTTAGATCATCTACATAAAGTAAGTCACGATATTCAACTACTTGATTTTGGGAAAAAGCTATTTTCCCCAAAATCAAGAGAAGTATGCAAAAGGAATAGGCCTTTGTCGACATTTCTGGTTTGTATTTACTCAGACTGAATCCATTAGGCCTTTAATTTCTCATTAAAGAAACCAATGGTGCGTTCCCAAGCTAAAGTGGCCGCAGCTTCATCATATCGGGCGGTAGTATTGTTATGAAAACCGTGATTTACATCTGGGTAGAAATATGCGGTGTTTTCAATTTTATTAGCGTTTAGCGCTGCCTCATAAGCTTCCCAACCAGCATTTACTCGCGTATCCAATCCAGCATATTGAAGCATCAATGGCGACTTAATTTGCGCAGTTTCCTCTACTGAAGGCTGGCCTCCATAAAATGGCACCGAAGCGGATAAGGTTGGTATTTTTACGGCCATCATATTGGCAATCCAACCGCCAAAGCAGAAGCCAACAACACCCACTTTTCCATTACAGTCTTTGTGGTTTTTTACATACTCATAGGCAGCAATAAAATCTTCAAGCATTTCGTATCTGTCGCGTTTACTTTGCATGGTCCTGCCTTCATCGTCATTACCTGGGTAACCGCCCAATGGAGTCAGTGCATCTGGTGCTAAACTGATAAAACCAGCAACGGCCGTTCTGCGGCCTACATCTTCGATATACGGATTTAAACCTCTGTTTTCATGTACGACAATTACCCCTGGTCTTTTGCCTGTCATGTCAGCAGGGGTGGACAAGAGGCCTTTGATGCTTCCGCCTCCTTTTGGAGAATCATAATGAATGTAATCTGAGTTAATGCGTTCATCGTTAGGCTTAACCGTGATGGTGTCAATATAATTGGGCATCATAGCGCTCATCAGGGCACTTACTGTTATGCCTCCGATGGCATAAAGGGAGAGTTTTTCTAGGAAGTTTCTGCGGTCGATTTTGTTGTGTGCATAGTCATCGTATAAATCGAAAACTTCTTGGCTAATGTCTTCTTTCTTAATGTCTTTCATGGCTTAATATTTACTGGTTTTAGCGGGTGAGTTGGAATTTGCCAATAACACCGAGGTGGATATTCTGAATAGTGATGGCAGATTTCACAAGCTTTAATTTAAGTCATTTCCTTAAATAATGTTTTGCCTTTGATGGAAAATTACTTGGGTCAAAGTAAGTAGCCAGTGCGAGGAGTCACTTGACTTATAGGTTTTTAGATTGCTTCGCGTTGACATTTTGCAAGTATTGATGGTGTTAGGCTCGCAATGACGGTACTTGACGTTGTCTGTTCGAACCGTCACAGCGAGGGACGAAGCAGTCTATTTAATCACTATTCAATCATCAAACTGCGCTTGCATGCGTTCGATCCGATCTGAAAGCTTTTCGGTAGTAAAACGGTCGCGAAGACGATCGACCATGATAGGGAAGGAGAAAGGCGTGGCTTTAAGCGGTTTCTTTAAGATAATTTCCTGCTTATTGATTCTTTCTAAAGCGGCAATCAACCTTGTCTTTTCAAACTGAAGGGTAAGCACTTCCTCATTGGCTTGCTTTAAAAGTAGGTTCTCAGGGTCATAATCCTTAAAAACCTTGAAAATCATACTTGATGAAGCTTGTAAGTGCTTATAGGTAATGCCCTTGCCAGGATAGCCTTGAAAAATCAATCCCGCGATGGAAGCGATGTCTCTGAATTTGCGAGTGGCCATTTCGGTGTTATTGATGCTCGCATAAATGTCTTCAAGTAGATTTTCAGTGGAGAATAAATCCAACTCAAGGTAATGTTCAATCTCAATATCCTGATCTGTAAGCAACTCGAAGCCATAGTCGTTGGTAGCGATTGAAAAGGTAATGGGCTGGCTTACGCTGATGCGATAGGCCATGAGCGCAGCCAGTACTTCATGCACATATTTTCCTTCGAAAGGGTAGACATAAATATGAGTGCCTTCACCTGTTTTGATTTGTTCAATAAGCAGCTGATTTTCGGTGGGTAAAAGTGATCGCCTGCTTTGCTTTTCTAGTAAAGGGCGAAGTTTCTGCATTTCGGGGCCTTCAAATCTGCCTTGAGCAACATCTTGCAATTTCTTCCGAATTTTGTCAGAGATTAAAGAAGAGAAGGAAGCCCTTCCACCGCCCCAACTGGGTATTACGCTGTTCTTTTTGGTCGACTTTTTTACTTGGGCCATCATGTCCTTAATTCTGACTAATTCAAGGTTTCTTCCTGCAAACCAGAAGGAATCTCCAGGATTAAGCTTCGCAATGAATGATTCTTCAACTGTACCAATAAAGCCACCTGTGACATATCTGACTTTGATAGCAGGATCGGAGACGATGGTGCCCATAGAAAGCCGATGGCGCATTGCCGTTCTTCGATTGTTTACTTTGAATTTGCCATCTGCCTCGATTTCTACCTTGGCATATTCATCATAAGCACTCAAAGAATTCCCACCTGTAGTGATGAATTCAAGGCACCATTGCCATTCATCAATGGTAACATCCTTATAGGCATTTGTGGATTTGATTTCTTTAAAAAGAGATTCTTGATAGAAGCCAGGGCCAACAGCTAATGTCACTAGGAACTGCACCAATACATCAAAGGATTTGGTCAATGGTGCCCTACTTTCGAACTGCATATTTTGAATGGCTTCTTGCAAAACAGCCGATTCAATCAATTCGAGTGAATGGGTAGGGAGAAAATAGATTTTACTAATAGCGCCCGGTCGATGTCCACTTCGGCCTGCCCTTTGAAAAAAGCGAGCAATTCCTTTTGGGCTGCCTGCTTGAATAACAGCATCTACTGGCCGGAAGTCCACTCCTAAGTCTAAACTCGAAGTACAAACCACGCATTTTAGTTTTCCAGCATGCAAAGCTTCTTCAACCCATTGGCGAACTTCATTGTCGAGCGAGCCATGGTGCATGGCCATTTGGCCTGCCAAATCAGGCACACTTTCTATCATTTTATGGTACCAGATCTCGGTTTGTGAGCGAACGTTGGTGAAGAGTAGAGTGGAAGTGTTTTCTTCCAAAATCGGCAACATTTTAGAAAGCATATGAAGCCCCAAATGCCCTGACCAAGGAAGGTCGTCAACCGAATCGGGCATGATGGTTTCGACCACAATCTTCTTGTTCACTTTGGCTTTGATGATTTCTGCTTGATTGAAATCAGAGCCGAGCAGTACTTGAGCAGCTTCTTCTAAATTGCCAATAGTCGCTGAAATTGCCCAAACCTTGAGTGGGTGTGCGGTGAGATGCTTGATCCTAGATAAACCAAGTTCCATTTGTACGCCTCTTTTGCTCCCTAATAGCTCGTGCCATTCATCAATAATGATGGCTTTAACATTTTTGAAGATTTTCTCTGACTCTTTTTGAGCGAGTAAAACGTGAATACTTTCAGGAGTGGTGACTATAGCAGCAGGCATGGATTTGTTCTGCTTGGTTCGCTCTTTTTGGGTAGTATCTCCTGTTCTCATGCCGACTTCCCAGCCTGTTTTTAGATCATCGCAAACTTCTTGCATTGCCCGTTGAATATCTTTGGCCAAGGCCCTTAAAGGAGTTACCCAAATCACTTGAAGGCCTGTTGATTTTTGATTGGATTGTAAATGCTCCATGACCACACCAAGCCAAAGCGCATAAGTTTTTCCACTGCCAGTAGGGGCGTTGAGCAGACCACTTTTTCCTTTCAGATATGCCGACCAAGTTTGCTTCTGGAAATCAAAGGATTTCCAGTTTTTGGATTCAAACCATTTTTGGCCAATACTTAGATCAGGATTCATGGGCTAGAGCAGAAAACAATTTTAAACTATTTTCGGCTCTACCAAAACATTAGATTTAGAAAGTTTTGAACAGTAAAGACACTAAAGCTATGGTGTTAGCTTTTAGCACAACTGAAAGCGATAAAATGAAATTGGTGCGGTTAGAATGTAGCTTCGTAGTCGATGCGCATTTCAAGTTCCACCAAAGAACTGACGCTTCCTTTTACCAACATAGCACCGCCATTGAAGTATCCTTTGCTCTTTTTGATTTCAAGAATGGCATAGTATTCTTTGTCACCTAAATCGAATTGATAGTAGCCTTGTTTGTTGGGAAGGATCGTGTATTTGGGTTCGATATCCATTTTTTTCAACTTTCTAAGATTGTAGAAAGTAATCCCATTTTCTTGGTAAGCGGCTGTCTCTATTGCCTCTTTGTGCTCCGCAAGGAAAAGCAATATTTTGTTTTGAGCAATTTTGGGTTGGTTAGGCTCCTTGTCTGGACTAGGCATAAAATTGCCTTTGTATTCCATGACATGACCATAGTAACCACTTATGATGGTAGGTTCATTGATTCGATTTGAGATTTTTACCCGGTAATCAAAGGAATACACTTTCCTTGGCTTCTCAGCATCCTTTTTTTTGCAGCTAAGGCATAAAGCGAAAATTATGAAGACAGAAAGTAAGGTTTTAATACGCATTGAAATCTCTTTTTGAGGCCACGAAGTAAATAAAATTATTTGATCAAACCTTGATTTATAACGCGGCTAGGACTTTGTAATTGATAAAGGCCCTTGTTTTAGCATAATTTAACTTCTTAGTGGACCTGAGTTTCAATTAAAAAGGCACCCATTTGGATGCCTTTTTAATTGATAGTTTAAGTGATCAGCTTATTTATACCAATGATCAGGCAAAATAGTCGCTGTTTTGCTTTGTGTTTTTCCATTCATTTCAAGCACAACCGAGTATTCTCCTGGTTGAACTGGGGCAGTAATGTATTTGGCAGCCGCGACTCGTTCTTCCAAATCTGCACCACTCATTCCGAATCTTTCAAAGCGTGCTCTAAATTGTTTTAGTTGTTCTTCGCTGCGCTCACTCACGATTTCCGACATGTTCCAAACCATGCTGTTCAGTCCTGCAGTTGCTTTAATATCGGCATGATAAATTTCACGCTGTCCTTTGAAAACCCTCACTTTCGCAGCTCCCGCTGCTTTTGCATGGAAATGAACGTGAATGCCTGGTCGTCTGCTTTCGCCATCGAAATTGATGTAAGGAGAAGTTTTTCCTAAACCCTCAACCCATTTAACAGCAGGCTGAATATCGAATAGATTCATATCTGCTGCGGTTACTGCTGCTGTAAGTCCTTGCAGAGGAGCAATATCGGCAATAAAAATCCCTCTTCCGTGAGTAGCGACTACCAACTCATTCTCTCTTGGGTGGATCACCATGTCATAAGCGGGATTGGTTGGATAGTTATTGTCAAGCTCTGCCCAATTTTTACCCGCATCTATACTGGCATAAATACCCAGTTCGGTACCAACGAACAACAAATTTGGGTTAATGTGGTCTTCCCTAATTACGTTTACTGGTTCTTTTGGAAGGCCAGCAGCAATTGAAGTCCAAGTTTTACCATAGTCAGTTGTTTTATAAAGGTAGGCTTCGAAAACATCTCTTCTCATGCCATTAAAACTTACATAAGCCGTTCCTTTGGTATGCGCAGAGGCTTCGATTCGAGTTACCCAATATTCTGGATTATTAGGAATATTAGCATTCAATAAGGTCCAAGTTTTGCCTCCATCTGTTGTCAATTGCACGTTACCATCGTCTGTTCCAACCCAAAGTTCATTGGCATCGATCGGAGATTCTTCAAAAGTGGTAATCGTACCATATTGAATATTACCGGTACCTTCTGCTTTTATGGGGTCATTTTTAGTCAGGTCACCACTGATTTCTTGCCAGTTCTCTCCTCTGAATGTTGATTTCAACACCTTGTTTCCGGCATGATAAATAACATCACTATCATGTTGTGATACTGCAATCGGAGCATTCCAGTTCCAGCGCATTGTACGGTCACCATTATAGCGGATACCTTTAGTTTCGCCTGTTTCCATATCCACTCTTTGCAAAGGCCCGAATTGCGATTCGTTGTACAAATAGCGATTGTTTGTCCTATCTACCACATTGTACATTCCATCTCCGCCCCCTGTTCGATTCCAGTCTTCTAAACCAATGCTACCACTACGCTTAGAACTTGGCCCACGAACAGAACCATTGTCTTGTAAGCCTCCATAAACATTGTATGGATAAGCCATGTCTACATCAACTGCGTAGAATTGTGCCAAAGGAATTTCGTCAGGATGATACCAGTTTTTGCCAGCATCATAGGTAATGCCCATTCCGTGGTCGTAACCAAGTACAATATGGGCAGGATCTGCTGGATCGATCCACATGGCATGATTATCACCTCCAAAATTGAAAGCTCGTCCCCAATCTTTTCCTGCATTTTTGGTTTCCCAAACCTGAATTCCAACTACATAAACATGGTCGGCATCTTTCGGGTCTACCCGTACTTGCTGATAATAGTAGGAGGGAGCTCCTCCAATATCTACGCCATCTGGACTTATTTTCCCCCAAGTTTCACCGCCATCATCAGAACGGTACATTTCTACACCTTTCACAGATTGCCCTCTTTTTAAAGGAATGCCAATCTCTAACATTTTTCTGCGCTCTTCAACGGAAATGCCATCTACGTTTACGTTTTCTATGTTTGCATAAACCACTTTTGGATTGTTTGGAGCATGGGCCACACCGATTCTACCTAAAAATCCTGTTGGTAAACCACCGCCTAATTTTTTCCAAGTCTTGCCAGCATCAGTAGATTTATATATGCCACTTCCTTCTCCACCTTCATTAAAGGTCCAAGGCGTTCTGATTTTATCGTAGGCAGCTGCAACCAAGGTGTTTGGGTCTTTAGGATCCATACTTACATCTACCACTCCGATGAACTTGCCATCTGCTTTCTTCACCTCGAGTACTTTGCTCCAAGTTTTGCCACCGTTGGTGGTTTTGTAAAGACCTCTTTCTGGATTATCGGAATAAAGATGGCCTAAAGCTGCCACATAAACTGTATTTGAATTATTCGGATCAATTAGAATTCTTCCAATATGATGAGATTCAGGTAGCCCCATATTGGTCCAAGTTTTTCCTCCATTGGTGGATTTGTACACACCATTTCCCCAATAAGAGCTCCTAGAATTGTTGGCTTCGCCAGAACCCACCCAAACAGTGCTGGTATCTTGTTGGTCAACCGCCACTGCACCAACGGAAATGATGTTTTCATTGTCGAAAATGGATTTCCAAGAAATACCATTGTTTACTGTTTTCCATACACCTCCAGAAGCAGTAGCTGCATAAATCACTTTCGTGGCTTTGTCTACTATGGCAAAGTCTACATACCTTCCACCTTGGCGAGTTGGGCCTATTTGCCTAAAGTATATCTTATCAGCAACATTCGTGGGTATTTTCTGAGCTTGCGAAAAATGGGTCGACAAGCCAATAAGCACCAGCATAAAACTGGCTATTTTAATGTTTTTAGTCATGCGTTTGTTTTGTTAAAGATGGTTTGAGCTAAATGTCAAATTAATGCAAAATAAGCCGTTAGCAAATAGCTGGTACGAAGTTTACATGAGTGGTTTTTATGATCTTTCTCATTTTTTCATCCAATGCATGTCATCACTACGAATTTTTGTAACTAGTAACATTGCCTAAAATTTAAGAACAATGACCAACTACATTTCGGCAGCCGAGGCTGTAAAAAAAATCAAATCTGGGAATCATGTTTTCATCCATACTGCAGCAGCCACTCCGGTTGGCTTGGTAAAGGCCATGACGGATAGGGCGGAAGAACTTAGGGATGTGGAAATATATCATTTGCATACCGAGGGAGAAGCACCCTATTGCAATCCAGAGTTTAAAAAAAGCTTCCATGCCAATTCGCTATTTATTGGCGGCAATTGTCGATCGGCTGTTAATGAAGGCTATGCCGACTTCATTCCTTGCTTTTTAAGCGAAGTGCCGCTGATGTTCAGACGAGGAGTTATTCCTTTAGATGTAGCCTTGATCCAAGTGTCACCGCCCGATGCACATGGATACACTTCCTTGGGAGTATCTGTAGATGCAAGTTTGGCTGCGGTGGAGTGTTCAAAAACTGTGATTGCTCAGGTGAACCCGAATATGCCAAGAACCCATGGTGATGGCCTAGTACATATCGATAATTTCTCGGCCATGGTATGGAGCGAGGAGCCTATTTATGCCAGTAAGCCTCACGAATTGTCTGACGTTGAGAAAAAGATAGGAGCCTATGTTGCCGAAATGATCGAAGATGGTTCTACCCTTCAAATGGGGATTGGGGCGATTCCAGATGCAGTTTTGGCTTCGCTCACACATCATAAGGATTTGGGTGTGCATACCGAAATGTTTTCTGACGGCATTATGCCTTTGATGAAAAGCGGAGTAATCAATAATAAAATGAAGAAAAGGCATCCGCACACTTTAGTGTCGGGCTTTATGATCGGTTCAAGAGAATTGTACGATTTCGTAGACGACAATCCTGCCATAAGAATGTTGGACATTCAATATGTGAATGACACGAGGATTATTCGTGGAAACCCAAAAGTGATCAGTATCAACAGCGCAATTGAAATTGACCTTACGGGTCAGGTTTGTGCCGATTCCATTGGTACTAGAATGTATTCAGGCGTTGGTGGACAAATGGACTTTATCCGCGGTGCATCGCTATCAGAAGGAGGTAAGCCAATCATTGCGCTGCCATCTGTGACTAGCCGTGGAGAAAGCAGGATCGCTTCGTTTCTGAAGCAAGGAGCGGGAGTTGTTACGACTAGGGCTCACGTGCATTATATAGTGACAGAGTATGGAGTAGCAGACCTCTATGGTAAATCGTTAAGGCAAAGAGCGAAGGCTTTGATCAATATTGCTCATCCAGACCACAGAGAGCATTTAGATCGCGAAGCGGTCGAAAGATTTAAAAGTATGTAAGGGTATTCTTTTTCAGGATTGTTTGATCAGCAGACGTTTTGAGGAAAATATCTTCACTTTAACTACCTTGAATTCCAGCCCAAAACTGGAATTTTTTTTTGAATCCCACTCAAATTATGAAAAGGTCAACGCTTATACTGATTTTCCTGCTGCTAGGAAATTGCCTCTTTGCCCAAAAAACGATCAATGAATATTATACTGAAGGCGTAGCAGCCTATGAAGCCAAAGACTTTAAGCAGTATTTAGACAAGATGGAAACCATTGATGAAATGCGCCCCAACTATCCAATTGTAGTTTATCGTTTGGCAGGGGCTTATGCCTTGAATGGCAAAAGGGCCAAGAGTATAGAAAAACTCAACCAATTGCTATTGATGGATGCCACTTATGAATTTGCTTCGAACCCTGATTTTGAATCTATAAAATCTACTAAGCCATTTGCAGAACTTTTAGAAAAGCAGAAAATTTTGGCGAGGGTAGAAGAGCACGATGAAGTTTTTAGAACACTTGATGTCGGTGCTTTGCATCCTGAAAGCTTCGTGATTTTAGATAATGGCGACATTTTGCTGGGGAGTATCCGCGAAAAGAAAATTGTAAGAATCGACCCCGAAGGAAATCGGATTGATCTAGTACAAACGCCTTATGCGGTTTTAGGTATGCATATGGATGAAATAACGAATACACTTTGGGCATCGACCGCTGCTTTGCCAGAAATGGAAGATTTCGACCCAAAAGATGAAGGTAAGAGT
>PCUU01000013.1:448-16186 GCA_002786855.1 Cytophagales bacterium CG12_big_fil_rev_8_21_14_0_65_40_12 | reverse complement strand
CTTCCTCTTTAGATCTACAATATCCAAATAATGCAAATTTCATTACAAAGTCACCAACTATTTTTGGCCACATTACCAAAAAAATTCACTTCTCGTTTACCTCACAAAAAGTGCTTAGTAAAATAGGTAATCGCCAAAGGCAAGCACCAGTTACAACGGTGGAGAAGTGAGCGACAGAGGGGTAAACAAGTTACCACTGTGGGCATGTGAGCGCCAGTGGGGCAGAAATTTCACCGCAAAGTGCGCGCAGATCTCAAAGTTGGCTAGAAACCAAAGTTATATGCATAACTCGACAAAGCCGATCGATTGTAAAAAAGAAGTGAGCGTCAGGTGGGTTTCAAACTTGATGGTGATTGAAATAAATTACTCAGAACGAAGCTATCAAGTAGTATAGACCTAGGACTAACCCTATTCCAGTTGCAAAAAACAACCTCACATCATTCTGAGTGTATTTATGTTCTTTACTAAAAACACCATTATTGATTTGATAAATAACAAAGAGCAGAGACAATAATATTAGCCCTGCTCCCAACAATAATTTATATAAGTCCATAAATTGTTTTTTAGTCCATTCCTCCCTAGTTGGTGTTCTTCACCAACTGGCCACCGAAGGCCTGATATTAAAGCCTATTTCAGTAACTTAGCCAAGCTTAAATCACCCCTTCTAAATTCCATATCACCAGGCCGTAGACAATAAAACGCAGCAATCTAAAGGAAGAAAAAATTAAAAACTTACGGATGGGATAAGATAATGAACCTGTCAACAGGCAGATAAGCGCGTAAGGAATTGGAGTAATAGCAGCCACAATAATGAGTCCGCCTCCATACTGATCATACTGCTTTTGGTATTTCTTGAGGCGCTTTTTGAGGAAAATCCGCTTGAAAAACGCCTTGGTGCTAATTTCCTTACCGATCCAATAATTGATAAGGCCCGCAAAAAGAGAAATGATGGCCATGGCCATTATGATGATGGCATAAACCAAGCCCGGATCGTCAATTGACCAAATCATAAAAAGCTCAGGAGGCAAAAGACCTACGAAAATTTCGGAGGTCAAAAAAATGACCAGCATAAGCACATAATCATCAGATACCCAATGCTCTATAACATCATACTGATTTTTGAAATAGTTTTTAAAAAGGACAATCAGTACGATCAAAGCCGCCAAATAAATAAAACCTTTGATCAGGTTTTGAGAAAAATAATTGTAAAAATCCTTGTTGTCCTTTTCCATTTGCTCCTTTGGGCTGAAGAATTCAAATTTAGCTGTTAGCGGCTTTATAACTATCTATTATTTCTTTGAAAAACATGGGATTGGTAAACTTATCTATAATCTTTACCTCATTGAGCCCTTCGAGTTTCACAGTCAATTCTTCTAATAGCTGCCCACTGTAAACATATACCCAGGTACCATCAGACCTCAGTTTTTCAATGCTCGCCTGAATAAAGTCAATTCCTGTCATATCAGGCATCATTTGATCGGTAATCAATATATCGTAGCGCCCAGCATTTACCATGTCTATTGCCTGTTGTCCGTTCACGGCAAGGTCTATTTGGATACCTTCGTAAAAAAACTCAAGGAAATCTTTGAGCGTATCGCGCACTCCAAAATCATCTTCGGCAATCAAAATTTTCATCATTTCCTTTTCATTTGAATGAATACGCTTGTCCCCTCTTTACCCCTAGAAATTACCCATATATGGTGACCGAGCCTTTTGGCCAATTCATTTGCTAAATAATATCCCATACCCGAAACTTCTTGGTCTTGATTGATCTTGGCCTGAGGTTTACCTAAATTACTCAATTGATCGGCAGAAATACCAATGCCATAATCACGAATTTCAAGCAGCATATCCTCGTTCACTTGGCTCAATATAAGTTCAGGCCTTTCGTCTTGCTCGTCAGAATATTTCTGAGCATTGATAATAAGGGTATTAATGATGTATTTTAGGGCTAATTTTTCCGTCAAATACAGGTTATCTTTTCCCTGAGCACTTTCTTTTAATACCAGTTTCAATGACCAGTTTTCGGCAAGAAAGGTTCCCATCTCGGCCATAGCGATGCTGTCGTTGATTTCCTTTTTTGTCGACATAAAATAGAGGAAATCATTCAGCATACGTTTAATTGACTCGACCGATTCGGCTGAAATTCGGATAAGCTTTTCCTTTATTTCATCGAACTTCTCGGTGTTATTGATGGAGGCCTTCATGATTTCCATGTTCATTTGAAGCGTGGCCACTGGCATCTTGATTTCATGAGAAATCAGCGAGAGCATGGTCTGCCGACTCCGCTGAAAGTCCATTTCGGCCTCGGCCATTTTGGTTTGGTTTACCTTAAGCAAAAGTGTTCTAAAAAGCGCCAAGTTACAAGCAATGATGATACCTGTGACGAGCACGACATTGAAAGCATGTGGAACAGACCCATAATCTAAAAATGTGGTGGCTTGAAAAACCGTCCATATAAGCACTATGGCCAAAGCCGCAATCAAGTATCCAGAAGTATATTCCTGCGCCATTTTTGCCTTGAAAAGGATATATATAAAAACGCCTACATAAGTGATGATGAAGAATAAATAATATTTCAATGTAGCGGTAAACACTACTGGTGGAAAAAGCAACACGATCAATAAACTCAGGGCGGTGATCGAATAAAAAACAACCCGCACCCATTTTGCACTTTGCTTCGGATACAAAAAGAAAATAAACAAACCCCCAAATAACGCTGCAGTATGTATTGTGCCGTACTCCAACTTAATGGCCAAATAATAATTAAAATGATTGAGCAATGTATGTAGCGCATAAGGCTCAGAGCCGACCATTCTATACATTAAACTCAGGGAAAACAAAGCATAGAATGGCACTTGTAGTGCTAATTGCCTGAAAGCCAATGAAAAAGACAAAAGTATAAATCCTGTAATAAAAAGCCCCCCTGCCAAAAACATATTGGTGCTTTGCTTTGAAGTGAGGCCTTTCTGTTGCTGTTCATAATTGCCTAATTTAAGGCTGTAATGAATGCCAGAATTGAAGTGGTCGTAGTTGGCCGCTTGAATTAATATGCGCAGGGTATCGCTTGCCGAAGCATCAATCCTATGGACTTTAGGCTCGCGATAAGGCGTATATTCATGCCTTGACTGTGCCACTTGACCTGATTGATAAGTGAGTTTTCCATTGACGATAAGGTGATAGGCAGAGAAAATTTGGGAGATCTCCAAACCCAAATCTGGCCTATTTTTAGGCAAAATGATATTCAGTGCATAAGTGGCAAAGCCATGTTTAGGAAAATAAGCTGCGGTATCAGCTGGTTTTTCATCATACCAATCATGCGGCACATTGACCAAAGTGGGTTTTGAAAGGGCTTCCGCTTCGGATTTAATCAGTTCTTGCCAATAAAAATGCCAAGTACCATCGAGCCTAACTGCTGACTCAAAAGTCGCTTGAGTTAAATCCAGCCAGTTTTGTTGTGCTTTGAGTGGAAAGCAAAATGCCAAAGCAAAGCAGGCAAAAAGCAGCCGATGGTTCATAAATGCCCGAGCCTATTTATTGATCAAAATTACCTTTTCTTGTCTGCCATCAATGTACCAAACACCCGTTTTGTCAAAAAATGCCTCTTCTTCGAGCATAATCCTAATTTCCTTGTTCCATTCCTTGATGAATGTGGCTGCATTAAGTTCAATAGAATAAGCTGTATTCAAATGCAAGGGATAATCGCCCGTAACGGGCACCCCGCCTTGCGAGTCCCACATGCCCAAAGTAGTACCTGAAGCATGGCCATGGTAACCTATAGGATGTGTATAAATGGAAGGTTTAATGCCTTCTGCAATGGCCTGCTCTCGCGACATTTTCAAAACCTCATTACCAGTCCTTCCTTCTTTAAAATTACCAGTAAAAATATCCTGAAGTCGATTGCCATTTTTGAAAGCTACGGCTAAATAAGCTGGCATTTCTGTTTCTCCCGGTCGCAGTACATAGGCATGTTGTTGCTGATCGGTATTCAACCTTAAATAAGTAATCCCAAAATCGCAATGCAAAAGATCACCAGGCATGATCACATTGGGTTCTGGCCTTTTGGAGAAAGTCCTCAGGTGATCGAAGTTTTCGGGATCCGCCCTTTGTACATCCACGGTCGGATGAAACCAGGTTTGTAACTTTAGCTCAACCACTTTTTCCCGCATCCACCAAACAACATCCTCGGTAGTCGTAACTCCCGGGGTAATGACCTTATTGGAAAACGCTTCTGCAATAATCATATGAGAAATTCGGACAATATGAGGGTAAATGGCCATTTCGGCTTCAGTCCTTGTTTCTAGCCAGCCAATGGCCACTTTTTCGGAAGACACGATTTTTCCTTGATCTTTTTTGTCTAAAGCAGCTGTAAATTCCTCGAGATCAGTTGCTACTACTCCATCGGTAATCCCAAAATGTTTAGACTTATTGACGGCTATCTTCTTAGGGTTTCTTTCTCTAATGATTTGGGCCACTCTCGCCCATTGGTCGGGTTCTTCCTCTGGATTCCAAGCACTTTTAAAACTTTTGCCCACATCATATCTCGATACCGCTATGGATTCTATCCCCTTTTCGGCTCCTTGATCGAACATGATCAGAATTGTTCTGCGCCTAGCAGCCAACCATGTTGCGGGCAACAAAGTCTTGATCACTGGATCCTCGTTATACTCTCTCGACATGACAACCCACATGTCAATGCCCTCTCTGCGCATGATACTGGGCAAATAGTTCTGAACCTTGTCGTCCAATAGTCGGTCAATAGTTTCAGCCCTTTCCTTCATAGAAAGGATATGCGTGTCGTTGGCTTGCCCAAAAATCGATTGGGAAAAAATAAAGCAAAAGGCAATTAGAAAATGTAGTTTCATAGTTAAAAGTGGGTCTAAGGTGAACCAATATAACTGGCTATCGCAACCTATCAAAATATCCTTCTACGATAGCCTGAGAATATTTCCTTGAACACAGTTTTTTGGCGACTGAAAGAATTTGAAAGGCATGATTACCGACAGGCGCTGTTGTATGCAAACGTTTGTAACATCATCAAAATGATTGAAAGCAGAAATCGTTTCCTCGAGAAGCCTTAATTGATTAGTTTTCAAATTCGATAACTCCATTCATATGCGAAAGTTAATACTCCCCCTAATCATAAGTTTACTCTTCTTTGGTCAATCGCTTGATGCACAGAAGAATCAACCTACCATAAAAGCTGAACCTGCCTTTTGGTGGGTGGGCATGCCAACCAATCAACTTCAGATTATGCTCTATGGAAAAGACATTGCTTATTCCAGGGCATCAATTGATTACAGCGATGTCAAGATCCAAAAACAGGTCGCTGGTGACTCGCCCAACTATCTATTTATCTATTTAGAAATTGGCAGAAACGTGGAAGCAGGTATGATGGAAATCAACCTCAAAAATGGCAAAAAGGAAACTTCCATTCTGTATGAACTCAAAAACCGCCTTTCATCCACTGGCCGCAACCTTGGCTTCAATAGTTCAGACGTTATTTATTTGCTTATGCCCGACCGTTTTGCGAATGGAAACCCAAACAATGACACCGTTGAAGGAATGTTGGAAGCTGCCGATAGGACCATTCCTAGCGGGCGACACGGAGGTGATTTACAAGGGGTTCAAGAGCATCTTGATTATATCAAAGAATTGGGAATGACCGCTGTTTGGCTCACTCCTGTTTTCGAAAATGACATGAAAACAGAATACCATGGTTACCATGGCTATGCTGCCACAGATATGTATAAAGTCGATCGAAGGTTTGGTTCGAATGAAGAGTTTGTATCGTTCGTAAAAGCCTGCCACGACAAAGGCTTAAAAGTGATCATGGACATGATACACAACCATATTGGAGACCAACATTGGTGGATGAAAGATTTGCCGTTCAAGGATTGGGTCCATGACCAATCGGTTTATGGAAATACCAACTTCAGAGGTGTGGTGGGTTCCGATCCATATGCATCTTCTTACGATACAGACAAACTTCAAAAAGGCTGGTTTGTGAACGAAATGCCGGATTTAAACCAGCACAATGAAGAATTGGCTTTCTACCTGATTCAAAATACCCTTTGGTGGATTGAATACTCTGGGGTGGATGGCATAAGAATGGATACTTACGTTTATCCTTATCCTGATTATATGGCCCGCTGGGCGAAAACCGTAATCGATGCTTACCCCAACTTCAATATTGTGGGTGAATCTTGGGTAGAAACCGTACCGCATGAAGCTTATTGGCAAAAAGATAAAGAAGGAGAAGGTGATGGCTACAATTCACATTTACCAAGTGTCACAGACTTTCAAATTCATTTTGCTCTGCGTGATGGCTTGACTCAAAATTTTGGTTGGGACAGCGGAATCATGAAACTTTACTACACTGTAAGCCAAGACAGACTTTATTCAGACCCAAAGAACAATGTGATTTTCATGGACAATCATGACATCTCCCGCTTCTTTGCTACTGTAAACAGAGACATGGATAAGTTTAAAATGGCTTATGCTTATTTACTCACTACGCGCGGAATTCCACAAGTGTATTATGGAACAGAACTGGCCTTGGACCAAACCCAGTTTAATGGCGATGGCTATAAACGGGCCGATATGTTGGGCGGATGGCCAGGCGATCCGAGAAGCGTTTTCACAAAAGAAGGGAGAACACCTATTGAAAACGATATGTTCGATTACGTGGCCAAACTTACCAATTGGAGAAAAGGCAGCAAGGCGATTCATGACGGTAAAATGCTTCACTTTCTTCCGGAAAATAACATCTACACGTATTTTAGATATACTGAAAATGAACGAGTTATGATCATAATGAATGCCAATGAGCAGGAAGTGAATCACGACTTGACGAAGTACATCGAAATGCTAGATGGTTATTCTAAGGCCACCAACATAATGACCGAACAGCAATTGAGCTTAGATGAAATGTTGAAACTCCCAGCCAAGTCTGTGAGCATTTTCAAGCTCAATGAATAATCCATCTGTCTATTCACCGATTGATTGAATAGCCAAAAAACAAAAAAAAGCCAGCTGCCCCGAGGAGCAGCTGGCCCATTCAAAAACTCAAAACAACAATTATCTTCGATAGGCGATGGTATTACAGAAATCCGTAAAACCACTCACGCTCCTTAAATCTTCCACTGAATAGGTCATCACCAAATCACCACGATCTATATGACCAACACCTTGAATTCGATAATCATTCACAATTTGTCGTGGTATTCTTAGCCCACCACCATAAACTTCGGCAAAGACTTCGATTCCCACCCCGTAAAAATTATCTAAGAAAACCACATTGCTTCTACTATTGCCTTCCTTTAAAACCCTTAAATTATAAGAGGTAGTCTGATTCAGCGTTTCGCTGTATTCTTCGACATCGTAGCGACCAGTGAAAAATTCACGATCATCCACAATTACTTCTTCTACATAAACTACATCGCAGCTCGATAGGGCGATGATTAAACCGATTGAGAGTAAGAGATTTTTCATATTGACCATTGTTTGTTGTGACCATGACTTTTCCAAAAGCGTGCCAAAACAAAATTTACTACTGACCTGAATTCATAAAAGCGGCATTGAAGTCGAAAGAATGATTGGTTTAAGGGGTACTTAAATCTAATAATAGAAAGCTCACGTGATTGATAATCTGAAGAATCGAAGTATCTAAATTTGGACATTTCAAGACACGAGGGCCAAGATCATAACTCTGGTTTGC
Organism: Cytophagales bacterium CG12_big_fil_rev_8_21_14_0_65_40_12; assembly: GCA_002786855.1. Classification (GTDB taxonomy): domain Bacteria; phylum Bacteroidota; class Bacteroidia; order Cytophagales; family Cyclobacteriaceae; genus Roseivirga. Next base: position 8,466 of record PCUU01000013.1, on the reverse strand, counting down.
AACCGATTGAATGAATATTGTTGAACTTTGTTGGAAATTGTCGAAGTAGTCTCTTACAAAATTTAATATTCTCGAAAAAAAAATTACCTATATAAAATACTCCTGAATCAAATTTGAGGGGTTTTATTAGTTGAAGTTTTGTTTTGTTTAATTTTTTTAAATTTTTATTAAACAAAATATTTAACCTTCTGCTTATGTCGCCATAAAAAAAAACCTCTATGATCTACGCAACTGAAATCGCGGACTTCGATAAAATTATTAACGGAGACCCAGTGGCCATTACCTTTTTTATAGGTTACATGGCAATGTTCGCCTCAGCTGTTTTCTTTTTCTTTGAAAGAAGCAGCGTTGATGGGAAGTGGAAAACTTCCTTATTAGTTTCCGGGCTTATTACGGGAATTGCAGCAGTACATTATTATTACATGAGAGACTTTTACCTGGCTACGGGTAACACTCCAACAGCATTCCGCTACGTTGATTGGACATTGACCGTTCCATTAATGTGCGTGGAATTCTATTTATTAACCAAGCCTTTCGGTGCTAAAGGCTCCACACTCTTCAAATTAATTATTGCCTCTGTATTTATGCTGGTTACTGGCTTCATAGGCGAAACTTCAGGCATCGACAACAATGTAATGTGGGGTGTAATTTCGACTTTAGGTTATCTGTACATTGTTTATGAAGTATTCATGGGCGACATCGCAAAACTTGCTAAAGGATCAAACAGTGAGGCTTTGAACAAAGCGATGTTTCTTTTGAAAATTTTTATCACCCTGGGATGGTCCATTTACCCAATCGGTTACATGGTATTGCCAGGCAACTTGCTTTCAGGAGTATTCGAAGTGAGTAGTATTGACTTATTCTACAACCTTGCTGATGCTATTAACAAAATCGGTTTTGGTTTAGTGATCTATTCTGTTGCAATATCTGAAACAAGAAAAGCAGCGAAAGCTTAATAATAATCTGGGAGAGGTGTAAAACCTCTCCCCTTTTTTATGAACAGCTTCGACTATATTTTCACGGGTGCAGGCTGCTCAGGGCTCTCGTTATTGCATCATTTGCTTCCAAGTCTTGAGGACGGTAAGACCATATTGATCATAGACAATACTGAGAAAAACACGAATGACCACAATTGGTGTTTTTGGTCAACAACTGACTTTGGATATAAATCAGCTCAAAAGCACAGTTGGAATAAAGCTTGTTTCCGAACAGAAAGCAAAATTCGAATTGATCAACTAAAGCCTTATCAATACTATCATATCGCTGCGATCGACTTTTATGACGAAATATTACAGAAGATCAAACAGCACCCTAGCTGCACTATATTAAAAGCCGATATAAGTGATTTAAGAGTTCAAGAGAACGTTTGTATAGTATCTACGAGCGAAGGCATATTTAGAGCGAAACATGTCTTTAACAGTATAATAAAATTAGCTGCAACAGATTTCCCAGCAGTATCCATGTACCAACACTTCTTTGGTATGAAACTGAGGATTGACCCAAAACACAATATTGGTTCAGATCATATTACACTCATGGACTTTTCCTTTTCCAACAAAGACAAAGTTCAGTTTGCTTACATTCTGCCATTTACTTCAACAGAGGTACTTTTTGAATACACGGAATTTTCTTCAAAAATCCATTCAAGAGAAGAGTATTTGGAGCTCTTGACTGACTACCTGAAATCAAAAGGAATTGCTGATTATCAGATCATTGAAGAAGAGATTGGGCGGATCCCAATGTTCAATTTTAGGACTAGGGTTGAAACTCCAAATCAAAGAATCCATCACATTGGTATTGCTGGCGGGCTTACTAAACCCACAACTGGGTACACTTTCCGAAACATTCAAATAGATTCGCAAAAGATCGTTAAATCATTAAAAAAATCAGACCCGTTTATAAATAGATTTTCTACAAATAAGCGCTTTAAATTCTACGATAAGCTTCTTTTAGGCATCATAGAAAGCGAGCCTCAAATGGTAAAAATTATAATGACGAAGCTTTTCTTGAAAAATAAAATGTCCCACATTCTTAAGTTTCTTGATGAAGAAAGTAGCATTAGTGAAGAAATCCGTATCTTTTTTTCTATTCCATGGAAACCATTTCTGAAGCAACTTTTCAAGGATTGAAATATTTTTTTAGACGCTCCAGAATTTTTATAATTCTCGCGGCCCTTTTGGTGACATTCCTGCCATTGTATGACTACTTCGCTATGAGCGTTGCTTTGTTACTCATAGTCACTTTAGGTTTAATGCATGGCGCCACAGATCACATTCTTCACTTCAACGTCCAAACTGGCAATTCACAATCACTGGCTGGATTCATAAAAAGGTACCTACTCTGTATTGCAGGCATGTCTGTTATTTGGTTGGCTCTACCGATAACTGCGTTTGTTCTATTTATTGTGCTTTCATGTTATCATTTTGGACAAACACAGCTACAATACTTAAAACTATCTGAACGGAGCCTTCGAAAAAAAGCCATCTATTTTGTTTGGGGACTCATGGTCCTGGTCATTATTGTATTCTCAAATTATCAATCATCGATCGCGCTGATCAACTCAATTTCAACATCATTCGCAATTCAAAGTGACATTTTGTACTTACCGTATATTCCAATCATTGCTGTAGGCTTAGGAATGCTGGTCATGCTCGCCACCAAAAAATACTCGTCATGGAAGGCCATAGGCTTTGAAATTATAGAGCTATTTGTCATCTACATCTTCTCAACGGAACTTGATTTGCTGAGCTCATTCGGACTATTTTTCGGCTTATGGCATTCTCTTAGGGCCATTGAAGTGCAGGTAAAAAAGATCAATTTAGTTCATCAGTTTACTTTTAAAGATTTCTTAAAAAGTGCTGCACCCTTTACTATTATCAGCATCGTTGGAATATCGCTTCTGCTAGCTGCTAGCACATTGATAGAGAGTAATATGAAACTTGAAATGCTTTTTCTAATAGCCATTTCCTTGGTAACAATGCCTCACATGGTTGTTTATGAATCATTCTACAACTTTCATGATCCCTATAAGAACAAGAAAGAATAGTCACCAAGAGGCAACATTTTCAATTTTAAAGTAGAACAGGCATAAAAAAAACCCACTAAACGTGGGTTTCAATTCTTATTTTAAAATGCTCACGCGATATTCGTGTACACTGCCTGCACATCATCATCATCTTCGATCTTCTCAAGCATTTTTTCGATCTCTTCAATTTGTTCATCAGTAAACTCAACAGGAGTCGTTGGGAAACGTTTTAGGCTTGCACTTTTTACATCAATGCCCTTTTGTTCTAAGGCCTTCTGGAGTTGACCAAAATTGGTATAATCGCCATAAATGGCAACTACCATTTGCTCTTCTTCATTTTCGAACTCCTCAATTTCCTCTAAACCAGCATCAATAAATTCGAACTCCAGTTCTTCTAAGTCCATATCATCAGTTTTCAAAAATTCAAAAACCGACTTTCTACTGAACATAAACTCCAAAGAACCATTCGGTACAATTCCGCCTCCCGCTTTATTGAAATATGATTTTACGTTTGCTACGGTTCTATTTTGATTATCTGTAGCACATTCAACAAAAACAAGCACTCCGTGAGGCCCTTTGCCCTCGTAGTTCATTTCGATGTAAGAATCAACATCTTTGCTTGTGGCCCTTTTTATGGCCGCATCGATATTGTCCTTGGGCATGTTTTGAGCTTTGGCATTTTGGATGGCAGTGCGTAAAAAACCATTCATCGTAGGATCGCCCCCGCCTTCTTTGGCCGCCATGGTGATGGCCTTGGCTAGTTTTGGAAAAATTCGGGACATTTGATCCCAACGTTTCATTTTTCTGCCCTTGCGGAATTCGAATGCTCTTCCCATAAAATTCTATCTTTTTAAGTGCTAATAGCGCACTAGAATAAGTTTTAAATCGATTGCTATTGGTGGCGCAAAAATAACAAGACTTATCAATTAGCATTCATGAATTGCCGTTCTTTTTAGTACAGCCATGGAAAAAGTAACAGGAAAAGGGCATAAAAAAAGCTTCTTGATATAGATCAAGAAGCCTCATTTTTGAATAGAAAACTATTATTTCATTGTTGGAGGTAGGATAACAGCATCGATTACATGCACAACTCCATTGCTTGCCTTTACATCAGCAGCAATTACATTGGCTCCGCTAATTTTAACTTTTCCACCGTAAATAGAAACTTTTACTTTTTCGCCCTGTACAGTAGCTGCCTCTTGACCATTTGAAAGGTCAGTCGACATCACTTGACCTGCAACTACATGATAAGTTAAAATGGCTACCAATTTGTCTTTGTTTTCAGGTTTTAAGAGCATTTCCAAAGTACCAGCAGGCAAGGCTGCAAAAGCGGCATCAGTTGGAGCAAACACCGTAAATGGACCTTTTCCTTTCAATACATCAACAAGGCCAGCGGCTTTAACAGCAGCTACTAACGTTTTCAAGTTGTCTTGTCCTACTGCAAGATCTACAATGTCTTGAGCTTTTACTGTGTTGAACGAAGCGAAAAGGGCTACTACAACTCCTAAAAATAGGTTTCTTAATTTTTGAGTTTTCATAATTTGATTTTGAGTGAAATGAGTTTATTTAAAATTTAACTCAGATACGACCCGAGATAGGCCTTTAGATTTTTGACCTTAACTTTTTTTCAAAAAACCTTTTACATAAGTCTGGTCGACAGTGGCAATCGGTGTTCCACCCTCCTTTTCAAGGGTCACTGCAAAGGCTATTACATCTCCCTTAATTACTTTCAATTCCTGAACCAGTAATGAATGATCGAAAATACCCGCATCTATTGGTGCTTGACCTGGCTTAATTGCCCACAATTGATATTGATGGCCCGCTGGTGGCTCTGGTAAATTATCTACGCTGATGAAAACGGCATTCGACTTTACGTTCCAAAAAACATTCGCATAAGATTTTGGAGATAAGTCTGAGCCTTCCATGCGCACATGTACGTTGTCCTTGTTCAGGAAGTGAGCAATTCTCAGTTCAGCATAGTCTAATTGCTGATCTACTTTCTCGATATTTTGCGCCATTAAAGCATTTTCTTGAGCAATCAGTCTTACTTTCTTGCTTTGCTCCATCATTTGGGCATAAAAAAACACATTGAACGCAATGCTCACAGAAAGTAGAATAGATGCCGCAACAGTCCATCTGGGTACAATATTTACCCTTCTAAAATTGGTTTCGGAGCCATCGATCGCATTGAGGAAATGCTCCTTTTCGTCTTCTTTAATCTTTTGCAAAACTACTTTCAATGTTTCTTCATCGGGCAAATTTCCAGTGGCGGCAGCATAACGATTCAGGCTTACCCTTAATTCATTTAATTGATCTTGAACCTCTGGATATAAGCTTGCAATGCTATCCACAGTGCGCATCTCTTCCTTATCTAACTCTCCAGCCAAATAAGATTCTAAAATCCCAGATGCTATGTACTCCTTGATATTCATTTAAATTACTGACCTTAAATGTTGTATTGCCGTTCTTATCCTTGTTTTTACCGTGCCAAGAGGGATATTAAGTTGTGCCGAAATCTCAGGATGTGAGTAGCCTTCAAAAAATGATAAATTAATCAATTGTCGGTGATGCGCTGGCAATTCTTGCAACAACTCCTGAAAATAATCATCCTCACCTTTGGCTTCTCTACCCAAACCATCAGAAACAAATACGATGTCTAATGCCTTCTCAGATTTCTGACGATCCATGAAGTCCCGCGACCTTGTCTTGTCGATGGCTGAATTCCTACATATCGTAACCATCCAAGTGTAGAGCCCTCCTTTTGACCGTTCGAACTTAGCAGATTTTTTCCAAATCTTAATCAATGCCTCTTGCAACACATCTTTGGCAATGTCTTCGTGCTTCACTATCCTGAGTATCACGTTGAACAAGACCACGGCATAATTCTCATAAATCAATCTTATTGCTCCTTTATCTTGATCGGCCAAAAGATAAATGATCCTGTCCTCGATGGACGAGTCCTTATGAATATAATGAAGCTGGGTAGACAAGGTTTTATAGTTGTTGTGGAATAACCATCTGTAACTTGAATTGTTTAATTTTTGTAATCGATTACCTTTTAATCCCATCAAGCCTCTGCTCTACTTGAACTAAATTCGATTGCACGAAAATTAAACCGCTGCAAAATTCAACTATCGCCCTAAATGAATAATTTTACGCTCAATGAATTGGAACGCACTTGGTGCCTTGCTCAAAGGCGATTTATTTACAGACAAAACCACCAGAAAACTTTATGCTACGGATGCCTCTGCCTATAGAGAAATGCCCCTAGCAGTTGCCATTCCCAATGGGAAAAAGGACTTATTGGAACTGGTAAAATTTGCGAGGGAGAACAAAACTTCAATCATCCCAAGAACGGCTGGCACTTCGTTGGCAGGTCAGGTCGTGGGGGGTGGCATAGTAGTAGATATTTCTAAGCACTTCAATAAAATCATAGAAATCAATACTGAAGAAAGTTATGCTTGGGTAGAACCAGGAATAGTAAGGGACGACCTAAACAGAGCTTTGGCAGTTCACGGTGTATTCTTTGCGCCTGAAACTTCCACTGCCAATCGTGCTATGATTGGCGGTATGATTGGTAATAATTCATGTGGCTCTAATTCAGTAGTTTATGGTAGTACAAGAGAACACTTGCTTGAAGTAGAAACTATTTTAGCCGATGGCTCTGAAACCTGGTTTGGCCCCCTTGATCATAGCGCTTTTTTAGATCGATGCAATGGCCTTTCCACCACTGGACTGCTCCACAATCAGATCTATTTCGACACACGTGAAATGCTCGGTGATGCAGCCAATCAAAAGGAAATTGTCAATGGTTTTCCCAAAGCGGATATCCCAAGAAGAAATACAGGTTACGCTCTTGACATGCTCATTCGGCAACAGCCCTTTGACATGAATGGTGAAATGTTCAATTTCAGCAGCTTGATTGCTGGTTCTGAAGGTACCCTTTGTTTGGTCACAGCAGCTAAAATCAAGCTCACTCCCATTCCTCCGAACCATAAAAGATTGGTCTGTATCCATTCCGAAACCATTGATGATTCGCTCAGGGCCAATTTGGTCGCGCTCAAATACGCACCTTCCGCCTGCGAACTAATGGACCATTACATTCTTGAGGCTACCAAGCGGAATGCCATGTATAAGGCCAATCGCTTCTTCGTGCAAGGTGATCCTCAAGCCATTTTGGTCATTGAATTGAATGGGGCTAGTGACAAAGAGGCGGATAAAAAAGTCAAGGATTTGATCAATGATCTTAAAAATCAAAATCATGGCTATGCCTACCCTGTTGTCAAGGGAGAAGATATAAAGCTGGTTTGGGACTTGCGCAAAGCAGGTTTGGGTTTACTATCCAACATACCCGGGGATGCCAAACCTGCACCAGTAATTGAAGATACGGCAGTTGATGTAAAAGACTTACCTGAGTACATTCGAGAATTCAACGAAATTCTTAAAAAGCACGGACTCTTTGCAGTGCATTATGCCCACGCAGGTTCGGGTGAAATTCACCTTAGACCCATTCTGAATTTAAAAACTGCAGAAGGCCAAAAACTCTTTAGAATTATTGCAGAAGAAATTGCCGATTTGGTAAAGAAATATAAAGGTTCTCTTTCAGGAGAACATGGCGATGGACGTTTGCGTGGAGAATTCATCCCTAAAATGATTGGCGAGCACAATTATTCTTTGGTGAAACGTATGAAGCAAATCTGGGACCCTGAAAACATCTTTAACCCGGGTAAAATTGTGAATACGCCTCCCATGGATACCTTTTTAAGGTATTCGGTTGGTCAAGATACGCCTCAATTTGATACAGTGTTTGATTTCACTGAACACGAAGGCATTCTCAGATCGGCCGAATTATGCAACGGTTCAGGGGATTGCAGAAAGACAGAATTGAGCGGTGGAACCATGTGTCCGAGCTATATGGCCACTCGAAATGAGAAAGACACGACAAGAGCCAGGGCCAATATTCTTCGAGAAATTCTAACGCATTCCTCCGATT
>PCUU01000013.1:0-355 GCA_002786855.1 Cytophagales bacterium CG12_big_fil_rev_8_21_14_0_65_40_12 | reverse complement strand
TGGCCAAGTTGAAAGCAGAATGGCAATATCAGTATTATAAGGAAAAAGGAGTTCCGTTTCGCGCCAAGCAAATCGCCAACTTTTCTAAAAGTATGGAATTGGCAAGCAAAGCACCTTGGGCATACAACTTCATTTTTAGCAATAAAATAACGGGAAATATCGCCAAATCAATAGCTGGTTTTGCCAAGGAGCGCAGCATGCCTTCCCTTTCTTCAACCACATTGAAAAGGTGGATTAAGACAGAATTCAAAGCCACGACTTCAACTAAAAAGGTCTACTTCTTTTGTGATGAATTTACCAATTACAATGATGTAGAAATCGGGCAAACTGCCATCAAGCTTTTAGATAAGCTGGG